>CAITIQ010000327.1 GCA_903892415.1 uncultured delta proteobacterium
AAGAGCGTCCACGGCAAGTCGATCAGCGCCCGCGCGGTGCGGATGCGGTGCTGCTTGAGGAACTCCATCGTACTCAGGCGCAGGCCCAAGAGCTCGATCGCGTCGTCTTTGGCGAAGGAAGAAAGGGAAGGTCGCATTGGGAGCCTCGTGGCCTCGTCGCAGACTCAGGGTTTCTTCGCGAGCGACTCGAGCAGCTTCTTCGCTGCGGCCTTGTTTTCGGCCATGAGGTTGACCATCAGCAATACGCCGGCCGCCTCATCCAGCACGACCGCGGTCGTGCCCTTCGGGTCGTCGATCCCCTTTTGCCACGCGGCCAGGGACTCCTTGATGGAGGTGGGCTGGCAATCGGTGGTTGGCTTCGCGGCTGGGCGATGAATAGCCACGACGCCGACCGGCTTGCCCTTTTTGACGATCCCGAGCTGGATGATTTCGAGCCCGCCACAGACGTTCGCAGCCGACGGGCCGGGCAGTTCATAGCCGGCCTTCTTCATCTCGGCTTGGAGCGTCGCAAAATCGACGTCACTGAGACTTTGCCCGCCGACCAAGTAGACGGACTTGGGAGCGCCCGCCGCAACCGGCGCGGAGGCAGAGGCCGTTGCCGTCGGAGTCGAGACCGGCTCGGCGGTCGCTGCGCTTACCGCGGGCTCCGCCGACGACCTTGCGGTTGGCTCCTTCGCCGCGGGCTCGGCGGCCTCCGGCGTCGAGCTACAAGCCGAGATCAAGATCGTCCAACCAAGCAGAGCTGCGCGCTTCATCGTCGCCGTTTTGGTCGAGCCAAGCTCAACGTTCAATCAAAATTGAAGTGGCGCTCACCAATGAACGTAGGCGCCCACGGCCTTGTGCATCGAGTAGCCGTTGGGATTGTCTTTGCCGGTGAGGGCGGCGTCGGCGGCGCCGGCGGCGTCGAAGTCGACGGTGATGGCGCCGGAGGTTCCCACCGGCTTGGCGTTGTATTCGGGCTTGTACTTCGCGAACAGGAAGTCGTAGCGGCTGCCGAAGCGCATGGTCGCGTTGTTCACGAGGCAAGCGTCGCGATCGAGCTCGGAGCCCGCGCCGGCTGCGCAAGCGGCGAACACCGGATCGACGTAGCCGAGGTTGCTGGCGTCGCCGAGGCCGACGTTGGTGCGCCGGTACCACGGCAGGAAGCCGGAGCCCGGTTGCTTCGGCTCCACGAGCTCGGGGAGGTTGGCGTCCCCACCGAACACGTACATCTGGGCACCGCTGTAGCTCTGCATGATCTCGTCGGCGGCGCGCGCGTTGGTCACGCCGCAACCGTCGACGACCGGCCAGTAGATCGAGCCTACGGCGATCTCGGCGTAGCCGTTGCCGTGCGGTCGCAGTCGGTCTGCGAGCTTGGCCGATACGTTCACGTAACGCGCTGCTTTGGCTTCGCCGCAGCCTTCACCCACGCGTGATCGCCAGGTCTTCTTGGTGCCGTCGACGTAGCTGAAACGCGACTTGCGGTAGACGATGGCGTTGGTCTGATGTCGCTTGGCTGCACAATCCGCCTCATCCCAGGAGGCCGGATCGCGCTCGGCGATGATGGTGCCGTACTCCTCGCCAAAGAGCTCCTCCATGCGCGCGACCAGCACGTTGTCGAGCTGATCGTTATCGCTCACCTGTTGGAAGAGGACGATGTCGGGCACGCTGTCGCCGCTCGCAAGGAAGTAGAGCAGGTCTTGCCAATCGCCCTGGCAGGCCTCCGGTTCACCGGCTGCCGCCTTCGACAGATTCTCGATGTTGCTGGTGTAGATCAGGATCTTCGACGGGTCCTGGTTGCTCAGCGTGATGTCGTCTTCCACCACCGTCTCGTCGTCTTCCTCGGGCAGGCCGCCGGGTGCACAGCCGAGAGCGAGAGCGGCGGTCAGTGGAGCGAAGTGCAAGGCACGGAGCTTGGCGAGCATCGTTCGCTATGCAGCACCCCGCGTGCCAACATGAAAGGCTGACAATCCAGGCAGAAAACGAGTTCGAGTGGTTCGCTGAGTCCGCGTTGATCCAGAGGGTTGAACCGGCGCCGATGTGGTTGGAGGTGCCGAGAGCCTCGAAGCGACCTCGAACGAGCGGGCGCGTCGTTACTTGGTCGGGCCCGCACACCGGAAGCCGACGGTCTCGGCGCGGTCGGCCGGCATCTGCACGCCACCGAGGGCGGCTCGCGCGTAGCCGTCGTCGATCGCGTACCACGAAGCGCCATAGACCCAATGCACGCCGCGGGTGGCTTTGTTGCGGGCTGGCGCTGAGGTCCATTCGCTGAGATTGCCACCCATATCCAGTGCGCCTTGCGGGGTCTTGTCGCTCTCGAAGCTGCCCTCGGCGCAGGTGCCTGCTCGTTTCTTCGGCTTGCCCCAACAGACTTGGTTCGTCGCTACGGCGGTGCCCCAAGGGGACACGGCGTGCTCGCTGCCGCCGTGCGCGGCCCACTCCCACTCATCGCCGCTCGGCAGTCGTTGTCCGAGCGCGGCGCAGTAGCCGCTGGCTTCCTCGAAGGAGACGCAGTTGACCGGATGGCCCTCACGGTCGTTGCGCTGGCCGTTGCAAAGCCGGCTCACTTCGTTGTCCACGTCGGGGTTCTTCCAGGCGGTGTGTGTTGGGATCGCAGGGCAGTCGGCAGCGGAGGCGCACTGACGTTGGCAGCGACCTTCGACTACGCAGGCGCGATAATCGGCGACCGTCACTTCGCGCACGTCGATGCAGAAGTCGGCGACCTTCACGTCCTTCCCTCGCTCCAACGTCGAAAGCTCTCCGCCGCGCACGAGCGCCATCGTCGGCGGGCAGGAGAGGGCTGCAGCGGTCGTGGCCGTGGTTTCGGAGCCCGGCGTTGAGGCGGGAGTTGGCTTCATCGCCGGTGCGGCGGCTGGCTGCGAAGCGGCGTTGCTCCCAGCTGCGTTGCTCGCAGACTCGTTGGTCTGCACCAAGTCTTCTGCTTGCTGCGTCGCTGCTTCGGAAGGCGAGGCCTGGGCGCTGTCGCAGCCGGTCGAGCCGACGTGAAGCAAGAGGCCGAGCACGGCGGTGGAGAGGACGGTCGTTCTCATCGCGCGGCCAGCTCGGTGTTGCTCGGCAGATCGAAGGCACACCGTGCACCGACCATATGGCTCGTAGTCGAGGGCGTGTCGTGCCGAACGTTCTCGGTGGCAGCGACCTGCTTCGCTCGCCGATCCATGCCGCCGATGTAACAAAAGCCGCCACCGCGCGAGACCACCTGGTCGGTGCCGCCAGCGTCCATCGTCCACTCGAACATCGAGCCGGCGAGGTCCAATTGACCCCAGCGAGAAACGCCGCTCGGCCTTGAACCGACCGGTAGAACATCGGCGAGGGAGCAGCTCTGATTGCCGTCGCCGCTGCAGTTGTACACCGCGCGTTCGGGCGTTTGCGGCTCGTTGCCCCACGGGTAGGGCCGGCCTTCCTCGCCACCGACAGCGGCGTAACGCCATTCGGCGTCGGTGGGCAGCCGTCCTCCAGCGAAGTGACAAACGGCGGCGCCGGTGTACCAATCGATGAAGTTCTTCGGCAGGTTGGCGCTCCCGACGCGCCAGGTGTCGTAACGCGCCCAACCGATGAGCGACTTCTCGTTTTGCACGCTCCAGCTCGAGTTCCAGCGCACCGGGTTGCCGCGCGAATCGACGCCCAACGTTGCGCCCTCCGAGGGCGTGGGCCGACCCTTGCGAACCCACTCTTGCACCCGACTCACCGTCAGCTCGTACTTATCGAAGAAGAAGCTCTTCACTTCGACCATGCCGGCCTGTTTGTCGAGGTAGCGTCCGCCGGGCACCAGCGTCTTTTCGCAGCAGGACTCACCGCCGCACGCGGTGGTCGTAACGCAGGACGGATCGTTCGGCGTGGAGGGACCGCGATCGGCGATCAACGCCGGGGCGGGCTCGCTGGGAGCGTCGATCACGGCGGCTTCGCTAGGCTGGGCCTGCTTGACCGGGGGCGCTGCGACGGGTGCGGCCGGCGGCTCATTCGCAGCGCATCCGTAGGACAAGAGCGTGGCCAAGCCGCTCGCTGCGAGCAGCCCCAGCCGAAGGTTGTGAGAGCCCGAATCAACGCCAAACTTCTGCATGCGCGAAGGCTAGCGACGGCGTTCAGGGTGGGCCCACATTCCGACGCCCTTCGCCTCATGGCTCCCCGCGCGTTCGTGCTAACTGACGCCCATGCTCGTTCCGCGGGAAGGCACCATCATCGAGTTCGACAGCAGCGGGGGCGTGGGCACGATCGAGCTCGATCAAGGGGAGCACGTTCGTTTCGGCTATTCGGTGTGTCGCTTTGCGCTTCCGACCGTGGGCTTGCGGGTGAAGGTGATCGGCACCGAGCCGGGCTTTCGCGGGGTGCTGAAGGCGAGGGCGGTGGAGGAGAGCGCGCCTGCTCCGCCGCTTGCGCCGGCGCCGCCCGCTCGCACGTCGAGGCTGGCTCAATGGCAGGCGCTGGGCGTGGCTGCCGAGCCGGCGCTGCTGGCGCTCTTACGAGCGGTGGACGAGGACGCGACGCTGCTCGCGGATCTCGAGCGGATGTCCTTCGAAGTGGAGCCGATGGCCGCCGCTGACATCGACTGCGACCATCACGCTCTGACCATCGTGGCGATGGACGGCTTCGGTAACGCCTTTGGCCTTTGGAACGACGGGACGTCCACCGAGCCGCTGCCATGGGCGCTCTACTCGCACGAGGATGACGGGCTGACCGTGCTCGCCGTGAACACGGCGGAGTTCCTGTCGCTGCTGCTCGATCACTTCACCTGCAACCAAGGCGAGCCCGAGGTCGCTTTGCGCGTGCGCTCCCGGCTCGAGACGATTGGCGTGGTGTTGCAACCGGCCGGTGCGCATCAGCGTTCGTTGTACGAAGCGCCGTAGCGCTCGCTCGCAGCGACAAAAGGCGAAAGGCCCGCGTCCTTTCGAACCAACGGGCCTTTGCGTTACGAGACAGTGGCAGAGCTTACTTCTTGGGCTCTTCCTTCTTCTCTTCGTCCTTCTTCTCTTCGTCCTTCTTGTCGTCGTCGCTCTTCATCTTGTCCATGAGCGCCTTGACGTCCGGATCCTTCTCGCACTTGGCAACGCCAGCGATGAACTCCTTGCCGAGGGGCTCCATGGCCTTCTCCATGGCAGCGTCGAGAGCCTTCTTGAGCTCCGGATCAGCCTTCTGCTTGGCTTCCCACTCGTCCATGGCCTTGATCTTCGCGTCGTCCGGCAGGACGGCCTTGATCGCCTCAGCCATCTTCTTGCAGTCAGCTGCGTTGTCAGCGACGGCCTTCAGCACGGCGCTCGAGGCCTTGACGTACTCGTCCAGCGTGACGTCGCCAGCGGGGGCAGCGGCGGAAGCCGAGGCCGGGGCGGGGGCTGCCGAGGGCTTGGCGCTCGCTGAGGCAGCGGGCTTCGCCGAGCCGGAGGCTGCGGGCTTGGCGGACGCGCTAGCCGAACCTGCGCCGGCTCCACCATCACCACAACCGAGCAGAGAGACCAGCAGGAACGCGACGCCAACCGATTGCTTGAACATGAATCCTCCTTAGGATGACGGCGGCCTTATACTTTGTGTTCGCGGCGCTGTCAAACAGATTTTTAATCTTCCGGCTCCTCGCGCGGCAAAGGAGGTGGTGCTACCCGCTTTGGTTTCCCGGATTTCGTAGGCGGAAGCGTGGGGGGTTGGCCCGGCTTGCGTTTGGCGGCGGGAGCGTTGGCGGTCGAGGTCTTGCGCTGAGGTGGGCGGCTCGAGCGCGTGCGCTTGGCCGGTTCCGACTCGGCAGGCGGTTCGAGCCACTCGAGCCGAACCTCCATCGTCTCTTTGCGTTCCATCGGCGGGCGGCTGGTACGCTTGGCGTTCGGATTCGTGGCCGACTTCACCGACTGCGCCTCGGGCTCGAGCCACGAGACGTCGACCTCCATGGTTTGCTTCCGTACCGGCGGTGGACCCAAGCGCGGCGCGAGCGGTGATCGCTTGGGCGCGGGGGGGGCGGCAGGCGGAGGCGGGCGCGCGGGTGCGGTCGGTCGAACAGGTGCAGCAGGCGGTCCCAGGCGCGGCGCGAGCGGTGATCGCTTCGGTGCGGCCGGCGGCGGGGGTTGAGGTGGGACGGGGCGAACGCTCTTCTTCGGCGGGGGC
>CAITIQ010000328.1 GCA_903892415.1 uncultured delta proteobacterium
GCCGTGCTCGTCACCCAGGAACCGACCGACTTCGAGCGCCTCAGGGTCCATTTCGCGGGAGTCGACGTGCTCTCGGTCTAGCCCGGTGGACGCCGTCTGGTCGTCGAGCTTCTTGCAGCCGCCCCGCGCCGCGGGGTCGCCGCGGTATCAGCACCCGCCCTCGTGTCGCGAAGCGAGCGCGTCCTCGAAGGCGCCGAGGAACATGGGGTCCGCGACCGCTACGCCGTGGCCGAGCCGGCGCCTCACGAGCAGCGCGAAGTTGTCGGCGAGGACCTCTTCGGGGTGAATCGTGTACTTCGTGTTCCGCGCGACCCCCTGGCTGGACGCCGCTCGCCTGGTTCGAGAGGCTTCCCCTCGGCGGCGAACATCTCGAACGTGCTGCCCAGGGTTAGCCGTCCCCTTCGCGAGCGAGGTCGCGGAACGGCACGACGGCGACCTGGACGTCATCTTCGGCGCAGAGCTTTCCGGGGAGTCGGTCGCTCCATCTCTCGACGAACGGGATGTCGGCGCGCGCGAGCATCTCGACGAGGAGGCGTGCCTTCGCGATGTGCTCGATGGCGTCCTCGCGGAACCAGCAGACTGCGAGGCCCTCGTGCTTGCGGCGTCGCGCTCGCTTCTCACCGACATCGCGGAACGGTGTCGCCACCGGCGAAGAAGGGGCCCACTTCCAGCGGAATCACCGGAGCCCTGGGACCCGCCCGCTGAAGCGAGGGCGGAGGTGTGCGCGGCCATCATCGCGCAGAGCGGCGTGAGGCAGGACGCTCGAGGCGCTCCGGAGTGCAGGCGATCCTCTCCGGTGAGGCAGCGAGTGCGTCACGGGCGCGGGATGCGGAAGCCTTTCTCGAGGACGAAGTGCTCGGCGCGCTCGGTGAGCCTCTCCGCGATGACCTGCGCGTTGAGGGCGTCCGGGAAGACCTTCGGCCAATCCTTGAAGGGCCGGTTGGTGGTGATGCAGGTCGAGCGTCGGTAGTCGTAGCGCTCGGAGATGACCTGGAAAGCCAGCTTGGCCTGGGCGGCGTCCATGGCGAGGACGGCGAAGTCGTCGATCACGAGGAGGTCTGCGCGCACGAAGCGCCGAAGGGCGCGCTCGAGCGCACCGTGGAGTTCGGCGCCATGGAGCTCGCTGAGCATGCGGGGCGCAGAGACGAAGACCACCCGCCTCGTCGCGAGGCAGGCCTTGTACGCGAGCGCGCGCGCGAGGAACGTCTTGCCCGTGCCCGGGGTGCCGATGAAGAGCGGGTTGACGCCCTTGTCGAGGAAGTCGAGATCATGGAGCGCGAGGTAGCGAGCGCGGAGTTTCTTGCGCGCGGGGTCGAAGTCGAAGTTGAAGGCGTCGACTGTGTTGACCTCGGGGAAGCGGGCATCGCGAAGGCGTCGCTCGACGGCGCTCTTGATGCGGCTCTGCTTCTCCTCGTCGCAGAGGCGATGGATGACCTCGGTGGTCGAGAGATTCTCCTTGGCCGCGCGCTCGAGGACCGCGCCGACGAGCTTCGCCATCCCGGGTAGCCGGAGCCAGCGGAGCTTCTGCACGAGCAGGTCGACCTCGTCGCTGGAGGAGCCGCCGTCATCCTTCTTCTTCATGACGGGCCTCGGTCGTGGGGGGTGGCTCGCCGGGGTCGCGCGTCATCGGGGCGGGCGCGGCGAGCTCGTCGTAGATCGCCATGTCGGGCTCGGGGAGCGAGATGCCATCGAGCTCGTCGTTGCCGAGGCGCAAGGGCGGAGGCTGTGGAACGAGCCCGCGCTTGTGGCGCATGACGTGCTCGACGTACTCGGCGCCGACGTGACCGGTCTGCATCACCTCGCGCATCGCGCTCGCGGTGACGAGCGCGCCGAAGATCTCGACCAGGAGCGTGAGGCGGAGGGTCTCGCGATGGACGGAGCGAGAACCTGCGGCAAGGAGCTTGAAGTAGGCGCGGCCCGTCTCACCGAGGGCGACGAGCGGGGGCGGGAGGAGGCCTGCCGCGCGGGGGCGCTCTTCGAGCAGCCCCAACTTGTGGGAGGGATCCTCGATGTCCTGGCCGATGTCCCATGAACGGCGATGCTCGGCGACCTTCTTGGTCTCGAGGAACACGGAGACGAGGTCGTCGTTCGCGCGGACGATGACCTGCTGCGAGGCGAGTCGCCAGGGGACGGAGTAGCGGTTGCGGTCGAACGAGACGCGGAACATCTTGGTGACGCCGACCCCCTCGCGATCGTCGGCGTCGAAGGGCGTCTGGGGGATGGGCTTGAGCCGCTGCTTCTCCTCGTGCTCGAAGACGAGCTGAGGGACCTTCCCGGTCACCTCGTGGACGCGGCCGTTGGCGAAGTCGTCGCGCCAGCGGAGGGCCTGCGTATTGAGATCGAGCAGATCGCGGAAGCGGCGGCCCGGCCAGAATCGCCGTCGGACGAAGCCGATGGGCCTCTCGACGCGTCCCTTCTCGTTGGCCTTTCTGACGTTGCACGCGCGAACGGCAAAGCCGCGAGCTCGCGCGTACTCGAGGAACGCCGGGTTGAAGGCGGTGGCCGTCGAGGTGTGCGAGGTCACGACCGTCTTCATGTTGTCGAAGATGTCGACGAGGGTCGTTCCGGTATTGAAGGCTAGACAACGCTCCATGCAGCGGAGGAAGGTGCCCATCCTCTGGCTGAGCGTGAACTCGATGTAGAGTCGGCGCGAGTAGCAGAGTACGGCCACGAACGCGCTCACGCGGCGAGGGACGCCGGGCAACGCGAAGCCGAAGTCGGCCCAGTCCACCTGCATCGCCTCGCCAGGCGCGAAGTCAAGCGTCAGGAATGCCGCGCGGCGATCGCGCGGGCGAAGACGGCGAAGGCGATCGCGGAGGATCGTGACACCTCCGGTGTACCCGAGCGGTCGCAGGCGCTCGAGGACCGCCGGCGCGAGCAACTCCGGCGCGTCGTCGAGCGCGGCGCGGATCGCAGGCTCGTACGGATCCAGGATCGAACTGCGCGGCTCCAGAACGGGTTTCACTGGCGCCCGCTCGCGCCCGAGGATCTTTCGGACCGTCTTGCGCGCCATGCGGAGGCGGCGCGCGATCTGGCGCACGGGGATCCCCTCGACGAGGCCGAGACGGAGCACCTCGGCGACGCGCCCGGCGGCGTCGAGCTCGGTCATCGGGACCTGAAGAGGCGAAGTTGGGGGCGGACGTCGCGGAAGTCACCGACGCCGCGAAGCCGGCGGCGGGCGCGCGCGGCCGGCACCGCGAAGTCGAACTGCACCAGCGGACTCGCGGTGGGCCAGAGATCCTCGCACCACGCCTCCGCGCCGAGGCGGTCGTCGCGGCGACAGCCTGCAGAAATCACAGCGTGGAGCGGCTCTCCGCTGTAGAGCGCGATCCCCTCGAGCATCGTCAGGAGCGCCCGCGGGTGCGGGGCCCGGATCGGGAGGCGCGCCTTGATCAGATGATCGCCCTCCTGGCTCGTCACGAGCAGCTTGACCTCGCTGCCGATCCGCAGCGTCGTCGACCAGAGCGCCATCGCGGTCCTCCGTATCGGCGACAGGCACCGACGTCGTCACGATGACGTCTGAAGGGGCGGTGGGGAATCCGTGATGCGTCACTTTCTCCGCCGAAGACTTGGCCGCACGCCACGCGCACTGCCGTGCCGCGTGCTTGCGTGCGCCCTGCCTGGAACGCTGGTACGTGGCTCCAGCGCGTCGACGCGACTCGCGACGACGGATCTCCCGGCAGCCGCCCGCGCAGTAGATCTGCCCGCGATCACAGGAGCGGCAGACCCCCACCTCGAGCCCGCAGCGGGCGCAGAGAAAGAGGCGGAGATCCTGCGCGTCCCCCCGCCGGTGACACCCCGGTAGCGAGGAACTTGTCCCACTCATGAACGCGAAGGATCCTGGGACGCAGAGCCATGGCCAAGATCGGGCGCAACGATTCCTGCCCTTGCGGGAGCGGCAAGAAGCACAAGAAGTGTTGCCTGGCAGCGGACTCGCTCCCACCGAGCGCCGCCTCGCCGATCGAGCCCGCGCTCACCGAGTGCGCCTACTGCGGCAACGACGGTGACGAGGAGCTCGATGATCGAGCAGACGAGATCCTCGACGTGCTCCTCGAGGGGCGCATCGACGAGGCAGAGGCCCTCTGCCACGACTTTCTCCTCGACTTCCCCGGCGAAGCGGAAGGACTCGATCTCCTCTCGATGGTCTACGAAGAGCGCGGGCAGCGAGAGCGCGCTCTCGCGCTTCTCCGACAGGCGAGCGACATCGCCCACGCCCGCCAACACGTCTACGACGACGAGACCCGACGCCTGATGCGCCTGCGGATCAAAGAGCTCGAAGTCCGAGCCTGACCGTCACGCCTCGCCGTACTCCGGCGCAAACCCCGCCCCACGACCGCGCCGCGGACCCGGGCACCGGTGATTCTGGTGGAAATGGGACCCCCGGAGCCCGGCGGTAACA
>CAITIQ010000329.1 GCA_903892415.1 uncultured delta proteobacterium
TGATCGACGAAGCGGACCGACAAGGTTCTACCAGAATCGTGTTCCCGGACGACACGGCCCCCGCGGTGACCGTGGCGATGCTTGCGCAATATCGGTATTGGACAATGACCCAGGCGCGGCTGCTCGCGCACGACATCCTGCGACGGCACGAATCCGTACTGGTGGGCACGTGAGCGGAGTCTTGGCGGCGGGCGGTCTCATGGGCGGCCCTCGTGTGACGCCGATCCACCCAACCGATCCGTTCTCAGCCTCACAGCTGCTCGCCATAGAGGCTGCGCTGAACCATGTCTGGACAACCATTCGCGCGAGCACGGCAACAGCTTCGGCTAGTGAGGTCGAGCTAAACGCGGCCATGGTGAGCGAACTACATCAAGTCCTTGCGGATGAGTCCGTGCCTGGATTCACAGAATCGGTCGTGCATGTCGTCCGCGGTGGCGAAGTTAGCGATGCGACCGGGACGGAGCCGGAGAAACGACCGGACATCACGGTTGTCCCGAGCGCGAAACCTAGTCACTCCAAGGAGCACTGGGCCCTCTTCATCGAGTGCAAAGTCGTTGATCCTGTCCACCCGATTGGTAGGTACTTCAGCGACGGACTATCGCGCTTCGTTGAGTGCAAGTACGCGTCGGCGGTTCGGCAGGGCATGATGCTCGCGTACACGCGCGGGAAGTACGTGCTACCGAAAACGCTCGAGCGAAAGCTGAAGAGCGACTCGACCTTGGCGTGGTTGTCGCCCCTCATCCGTCCGCCCGAATCGAACGGCTGGCGCTCGACGCATCAGCGTAGTGGGCGGCCCGAAATTGTCGTGCTTCATCTCTGGCTCGACGCGAGCTGACATCGCCAGATTTCAGGTGACGCTCCTTTTGGGGTAGGTAGCCTGGCTCCGTGGCGGGGGCGCAGGGCCATACCCGCGACCAACGAAGGCACGACAATGGCGACCATCGACTACGGACGGACGACAAGGCTGCGCACGCGCATGGGTGAACGCTTGGCGGATGCTGAGCTCTCGCCGATCGTGAAGAACGTCTATGAAGACAGTGTACGGGCAGCTGTAAGTGCCTATCTTGCAGCAAACGCCGCCCTCGGTCCGGCTGAGACGAACGCAAAGAAGGAGGTCCGGGAGGGCGCGGAAGCGCTACTTGACCAACCCTCCAGGCAAGCCCGGGCAGTCGTCGTCGACTACCATCCTGACACGAGCTTGCCAGAGACCCAGAAGTCCCAGCCCACTGACACGGATCGGAAGCACGCGATCGCATCGATGCTCGACATCCTCGATGACCACACGGGCGAGGCATGGGCTGGTGAGTTCGGCCAGAGCGCGAGCCGCGTCGTCCAAGAACTCGATGAAGCGCTCACGGCCAACACAACGCTGAGTGCAGCGCGCGACGCGCGGGCTGCCGCATACGGCCCGGCGTACGAGCGCTACCTATCGCGAGCCGGCACGAAGGAAGAGTCGGCTGAGGGAGAGAGCTGAGGTGAGAACGCTCTGGATGCTATGGCTCGGTTTGTTCGCGTGGCTCGCGACTGCTTCCGACGCGTTTGCACAAGGCAAGGTCGAGCCCATGGCCGCTAGTTCCGCAAACGCTGCGGCCATCGATGGCTCCCCGTCACTCTTGCAGGCACAGATGGAGGAACTAAAGGCTCAGATTAGTAAGTTGGTAGCCAAAGTCGAAACCGTCGAATCAGGCGCACATGCGCTGAGAGACGACAGTTTGAACGTTGGTGATGGTGAAATGGAGAAGTCCGACTGGACCGAAAAAGTTACGCAGGCGAAGCGAGCGAAAGATTGTAGAGACCTTTGGTACGAATGGGTACGCAAGCCCGTTGCAAAGGACTTCGCTCCACTTCGGACTCAAGAAGCGTTTCAGTCCCAACCAGCGGGCGAGCCTATGCCTAGTGATACTTGCAAAGCTCTGCCGACAGATCCGCCCAGCTCGGCTAATCGGAAGAGTCAGTATGAGACGGCGCGTAAGGAAGCAATCGTGCTCTTGGACCGATATGCAAAGACGTTGCGCGAAGAGTTAGACCGTGAACGCGCAAAGCTTGCTTCGGTAGCGTCGAAGCTCGACAAAGTCGCTAAGGACGAAGTGAAGGAGAAGGAGAATGAGCGACTCACTATGCAGGAGGTCGTGCGCTGGACGCTCGTGGCGATGCCGATCTTCGTTCTCCTGGTCTTCGTCGTAAGCATGGCGTTCTCACGGAGCGTTCAGGAGAAGCTGTTCGAGACGCGAACCATCGTGGAGATCGTCGGCTTGGCCGCGCTCTTGATGACGATCATCGTGCTTGGCGTGAATGATCGGATAGACAAGTCTGCACTTTCGGCCATCGTGGGGTCGATCGCGGGTTACGTCTTCGGCCAACAGTTGCGCCAAGCCGGCGTGCAGCGGGTCGGATCTTCAATTGCGACTGCAACCCAAGGGGCAATACCCGACAACGTGGCGGAGCGCGCTGCGGCGGTTCAACCGGTCGCGCCACATCCTTCCGAGATAGGGAGAGACAGTGCTGCGGATGAGCACCCGCGGCGTGTGATGGTGGGCGCCATCCTGATGGTCTCAGGCGTTGCAATCTTCGCAGTAGGCGTCTTGTTCCCAGACGGCAGTAGCTCTGGCGGCGCTGCACCGAGCGCAGCGCCAAGCTCGATTCCGAGCGCCGCGCCCACCACATCCGTAAAGGTAGGCCAATGACCTGGGACAGCGGAGGTATCTGGCTTGGAGCCGTGGCGATCTTGATCGTCGGGATGACTGTTGGCCAAGTTCGCCGTCCCGGTAGCGGACCGACGGTGTTCGTCCTGCTCCTCGTCGCAGGACTCTTCGCAGCAGCCGCAGGACATATGGGGACCACCAAGATTCCGGTCGGACCGATGTTCATGTCTGGCGGGCTGCTGCTATTCGGGATTGGGCTCGGGCTGGTCGTGCCGAGTTTGGTTGCGCGACCACGCAGAGGTCACGACCAGACACCCCAAGGCACACCACAAAACCCACCAACGAAGGAAGCGCAGAAACACGAAGGCGCCGAGTCGAAGGCGACGCCAGAGCCAGCTGGCAGGGCCGTTGGTGCATCGACCGAATCTGCGGCGGTCGGCGCGTCGGACAAAGCCGACGAAGCGGCTGGAATCTAGGCCGCTGCCGACAACTCACTCAGTGCATCGCCGAACGAAGACGACAAATTGTTTTGGGTCGGATCTCGGTACGACCGCAAACGGCTCACCGCCGTCGACGTCAAAACCGGTGAGTGCCTCTTTGAAGTCTGTCTTGGTTACTTTCCACTTGTTGCAAGGTGTGGGTGCAGCCGGGGCCTCGGTTGGAGCGGCCGGGACCGGCGGACTGCTCGCTAACGTAGGTGCGGGCACCTTCTCAGCCGTTGGACTGGGCGTGAGCACGGACGGAACTCGTAGCGGCTCGTTGGAGAGTCTTTGTCTCGTTGAGTCGTCGCTGATCGACGGCTGTGCTCTCGCTTTGGAGTCTTCTTGAACGATGGCCGCTGGCTCAGAACACCCTAGGATGAACCAGCAGAGAGCAGATACGATCGGGGAGGATTGTTTGCTGAGCATCGTGGGGCGATTACCACAGCAAGGACTCACGAAGATACCTTCGGCCTGTTGGTGACTAGAACGTGTGGACCGCCAGCATCGAGACGAAGGTCGGTACACGATTGGCCACTCTCGTAGTCTCCCGTTGCGACAGTTGAGCGAAGCGCGGAGGGGCCTGCCTTGGAGACTTCCTGTCACCGCACAGCCCCCAACCGCTTCCCGAGCTCAACCAGCGCACCCTGGACTCTTCTCCACGCTGTGGCTTTCGAGATCCCAAACCGCGCAGCGGCCTGCTCGTAGTCGAGGCCTTCGAAGAACACGGCCTCCACCACTTGGCGCTGCTCGGCGGGGATGGTGGGTAGCTCTTGCGCCAGGGCGTCGTGGAGGCGCGCTTGGTCTGCGTGGGCCTCCGCGGCGAGCGCAGGGTCTTCGGCTCGGGTGAAGAGCGGGACGAGGGTCATGACTGCGGAGGCGACGAGCGCGTCGGTGGTTCTGCGGCGGTGCGCGTCGCGCTCGGGCACGCTGGCGAGGATGTTGCCAAGCTCAACCTCATCGACGACCGACGCGGTCGCTACGAAGAGCGCGGCCTTCAGCTTCTGTTCGCGCGACTCCTTCGCGAGCGAATCGATCATGGCGCCGCGCACGCTCGTGAAGACGCGCTGGAAGATGTCTTGCGGCGTCAGCCCGATATGAAGCGGGGCCTTCTCGCAAACGACCTCCATGCCGACCTGGGTCAGCTCGTCGACGCGCGATGGCTGAGAGCGCAGGAGCTGTTTCGCGATTCGTCGCACGTCTGGCTCCAGCGCAGCGACGAGGCTCTCGGTTCCCTTGCGCGACACGCTAGTCTCCGCCGAGGAGCTTTCGCATACGGATGATCGCCGGGTCCGGTCCGGCGAGGACGGGCCCCGACTCGTCGGTGGACTGCCGCCTTTCCAGGAGAGCTTCCTGCGCGAGTTGCCGCATCACCGGGTGCGTCTCGTACAGCTCCAGGATGTACTCACGGATGGTGGCCAGCATCGTCGGCCCCAGCAGCTTGTCCCAGCCCTCCATCGCCTCGTCAGCGAGATCCTCGATCGTGCGTCCCGGAGCAGCGGCCTCCATTCTGTCAGTCAATCAGCTTCTCGAACGCGTTTCAAGGCACGCCCTCGGCTACGCTCGGATCGGTGGGCGTAGAGACGGCAGACGAGGACGATGCCAGCGCGGAGGACGAGGCCGCAGGGTGGTTGATCGCCGCGAACGCCGTCGACCGCGATCCTCGCTGCCAAGCCGTGCGCGATCGCAACGGCCTGGTCGCGCTCCTCCGCGACTACCTGCTGAGCAGTAGCCGCGGTCGAGCCTACATCAGCGCCGTGCGCACGGGCGACGCCACGCCCGAGCAACGCCAAACCGTAGCCGACGCCCTTGCTTACCTGGTCGACGACTACCTAGCGGAGAGCGGTCACGAGTGAAGTGACCGGCAAAACCCGGCGTACTGCCGGTCTGATTTGTTACCGATCAGCCTGCTGTATCCCCCACCGAGGGCCCTACTAACACCGCGGCGCGTCATGCGGAGGCTAGGTCAAGACGTTGGAACTCTTGGAAGGGGGTACGGTGGGCTACAAGATTTGGCGCGCCAAACACGGCATCCGCGACACCAACTGGCTCACGCTCGTCACCGACGAGCTCCTGAAGAAGGTCGGCGGCATCGCCGACGTGCGCAACAAGCTCTCCTCTCGGGTGGTCCTGCACGAGGTCCGCGAGGGCTGGCTGTTCCAGGCGGGGGAGCGGCCGCTCGTCGGTGGACCTGGTTACGAGGCCGACGACTTCGGCGCCTACGCCGAGGTCTCGCGCGCGCTCGCGCCGTACCGCGACCAGGTGATCGGCTGGGACGAAGAGACCCTGCGCTGGATGCAGCGCTTCGATGCACTGCCTCCGTCTCGGCCCTCGGTGCAAGAGCTCGAGGTCCCACTCCCCAAGCCCAAGAAGAAGAAGGGTCCGAAGAAGCCGCCGTGAGTGGACGGACGCCGTGACGGAGAGCTCGCCAACGAACGCTTGCGAAACCTGCATTGCCGCGCGAGCATCGCCCTCAAATGCGGGAGTTAGAGGCCGCCTGGCTCGGGAAGTGGGCCGGCATGCATCGTGCCGGCTCGCTGCCTGTGGTGAAGGCAGATGCTGTTGGCGCGACCTTCGCTGAGGTCCAGCGGTTTTCGAGGTCGTACGCGGAGGCGTACGGTTGCTCACGGAACGACGGGGAGTCTCGCGTGGAGCCGGAAGCGCCACCTGGGCCGGCACCGACTGAATCCCCGCCGCTGCCTATCCCGCCCTCTCGCGTCGCGCCGTCGGGAGTGGAGCTGGACGACACGATGCCTGGGCCACTTCGCGTCGACCCTGCGTGGTTTCGGCCGGCCGGCCCTGCGCCCAGCCCCGCGGCACCTCCGGCGGTCGACGTGGACACCACGCTTGGCCTCGGCACGAAGGTCGTCGTGGGTCCGGCGCTTCCGTTTCAACAGACTCGGCCGTGGGCACCAACCGTGCTTCCCGCCGTGACTCCTGGAGCGCCGCGCGTCGACACGGGCACGCTGTGGCTCGATCGCGGAGCGACTGGAGAACCCGCGCCGAGTTCGCCCCAGCCCGCACCACCGGCGCGTCCGACGGTGGCCCTTTCGGGGTTTGCTGGCGCGAACGCACCCAACGTCCCTTTCACGCTCGCGCCCAGTCGAGCCCCGCTCGCTCCGTCGACGCCTTTCCGGCCGCTCTCGATCGACGAATTCGCGCGGGTCGTCGTCACGCTGGAGCGCGGCTGGGATCCGACGGCGCTCCTTGACGCGAGTGGGTTGACGATGCGCGACTGGGCTGCGATCAGTCGGGATATGTTCCGTAGGTCATTGGGCGACGCCCTGTTCGCGCGTGAGCTGGAGAGCGCGCTCGATCGAGCGCGGAGAGGCGGCCCATGAGTCGGCGCTCGATGATGCGGATGAGCGCGGGGAGCGCGGTTGCGGTTGAAGGGGTGGGCCTCTCGCTCCACGTCTCCGGCAGGCTCTTTGCCGCGCCGCCGGAGGTACTGTCGTTCGAGGCGGAGGAAGCGTTTCAGTCACTGTATGAGGTGAAGATCCGCTTCACCTTGGACGCTCGGGACGAGCTGGCCACGGATCGCACGCTACTGCACATGCCGGCGCTCCTCGTGAAGCAGTCCGGGGAGTCGACACGCGTGTTCCACGGCGTCGTCGTGGCCGTCGTCACCGAGGCCGGGAGTGTAGGGCATCGGGCCATCCATCGGATAACGCTGCGGCCGCGCGCCCACCTGCTCGCGGAGCGACGGCACTGCCGCGTTTTTCAAGATCAAACCGTGGTGCAGATCGTAACCACGCTGCTTGCCGAGCATCGGGTCGTGTTCCGCACGCGGCTCGTCGAGCAATACGCGACTCGCGCGTACAGCGTCCAAATCCACGAGAGCGATTGGGAGTTCATGACGCGGCTGCTCGCGGAGGTGGGGATCGCCTTCTTCTTCGAGCACCCCTTCTCATCGGGCGACTCAAACGAGACCGGTCTTGGGCAGTCCGAGGTCCTCGTTCTGATCGACACCCCGCAGTACTACTCGCCGCTCGAAGGCGGCACCGAGCTGCTTGTGCGGATCGGAGCGGTCTCGCCGGGCCTCGAGCTTCCAGAGAATGCGGTCATCGACTTCTCGTCGGAGGTGCGGCCTGGTACCAACGCGCGCCTCGTCCGCGGATACGACTTTCAGCGGCCTCAGGTCCAACTTATCGACGCCCAGCGCCTCAACGTGAAGGAGGAGGCCGCGCTCGTTTACACGTACGGGGGCGAGGGCGACGAGTCCGTGCCGGAGTATGAGCACGCACGTGTTCGACTCGAGCAGGACCGCGTCCACGCCCTCGGCGGCGAAGGGCGTAGCGTGTGCCCGCGCCTGGCGCCGGGGCGATCGGTCACCCTCGCGGGGCATCCCCACCCCGCGCTCGACGGCGCCTACGTGGTCGAGTGGGTACGCCACGTCGGGTACGCATCCGCGGCCTGCCCACCCAACACGCCGCCGTATCAGAACCGCTTCGGCGCCGTACCTGCCACCGTCCTCGTGCGGCCCCCGGCTCCCGCCCGCCGCCCCGTCCTCGTCGCCGAGACGGGGGTCGTCGTCGGGCCAGCGGGCATCGAACAACACGTCGATGCTCACGGGCGCGTGCGGGTCCAGTTCCACTGGGATCTCGCTGGGACCTACGACGGCTCGAACACCTGCTGGCTGCGCGTAGCGCAGAGCCTCGCCGGCGTGAGCTGGGGCGCGCAGTTCCTCCCGCGTGTTGGGATGGAGGTGCTCGTCACCTTCCTCGGCGGCGACCCGGACAGACCGATCGTCACCGGCGCGACCTACAACGCCACGCACCCGTGGCCGTTTCCGCTACCGGCCGACGTTACGAAGTCAGGCCTTCGTACCTCGAGCACTCCCGGAGGCGCGGGCTTCCACGAGTTCTCGATGGACGACCGAGCCGGCGAAGAGCGCCTCTTCATCCACGCGCAGCGCGACGCCGAGCGCGTGGTTCGTCGCGATGATGCCGAGACGGTCGGCCGCGATCAGCGCAGTCAGATCGCTCAAGACCGCAAGAGCGAGATCGGCCGGTTCGACGAGAGCGTGGTGGGAGAACGCCAGACAAGCGCGATCGGAGGATCCGAGACGGGGACCTCGATGAGCGAGGGCACCTTTCAGGCCACGACAGGGAGCGCGACGTTCCGCCTGTCGGGGGGTGACGCGTCCCTCGACGCAGCGGGGGACATCAGCCTCTCCGCCGGAGGCACAATCCGCCTAACGGCTCCACTCGTGACAATCACCGCTGACGTCGTCGAGGTCGAAGGAAGCGGCGTCATAACGGTGCGAAGCGGCGGGACCGTCACCATCAAGGGCGGTATCGTACGAGTCGACGGCGGCGTCATCACGGAGAACTAGGCGAAGGTTGGAGTAGCGCGCATGAAGAAATCGAACGCACGATGGAAGGTGCTCGAGGGGTCCGGCCACGACGCTGCTGCGGCTGGGGCTCCCAGGGCCACAGGGCTTCACAAACTCCCCGCGCGCGAGAATGAGCTCGTACCGGCGGCGCTCCACGCAGTCACCGAGACGGGCCGAGTCGTCGTCTTGGTGCGGGGTCTCGAGCGCGAGGTCACCATCGGCCTAGCCGTGAGTGACCAGGTCCTGCTCGAGGCGGTGCGAGAGCGTCGCCGAGGCGTTGTGACCTACGTCGAGGGCGAGGGCTGGGTGCTCCTCGCGTTGCTGCGCGATCGCATCGGGGCTACGCCTATGTCTGTGGCTCAGCCTGGATCTCAGGCGGGAGCGCTCGCCGGTGAGCACGTGGAGATCGAGGGGGAGCGGGCGATCACGCTCGGATGTGGGGAGAGTTCGATCGAACTCCGCGCCGACGGGCGGATCGCGCTGCGGGGTCGAGACGTGCTCGTGGTCTCGAGCGGGGTGGCGTCCCTCCAGGGCGCCACCGTGAAGGTGAACTGATGCCCGTCACGGTCTCGGTCAACAGCAGGACGGTGATCCACCGCGGCTCCGAGGGGATGGCGCTGGGATCGCCGGACGTGTGCAAGACCCCGAAGAGCGGCAGCCCCGTGCCCTACATGAACCTTGCGGTCTCGGCCGATCTCGAGAACGGCGCCGTCACCGTCTTCGTCGATGGCCATCGGGTCGCCAAGACGTCGTCGTTCATCGGCCGGTCCAGCGGCGACGAGCCTGGCACCGAGGGCGGTATCGTATCGGGCTGCAACCTCGGCAAGGCGTCGTGGATCACCTACTCCTGCGACGTACTGATCGAGGGCGAGCCCGTGCCACGCGCCCTCGACCTCACGGTACAGAACCACGGCAGCCCCGCAAACACGCCGCCGATCGAGTGGTGGCAGAATCTCTTCAGCGAGAACGCCTTCGCCATCGTGTGTGCGACGCTCTGCACCTGCCACGCGCTCCGCATGAAGATGGCCTGCTTCAAGCTGACACTTGCGTCGCCGAGCCGGGCAAAGCCGTTTTGGGGCGGCCCAGAGACGACGGTGTGGGACGCGCGCTTCTTCCCCGGCCTATACATCGAGCCGTCGTTCGGGCCCGTGGGTCCGAAGGGCAAACCTACCGGCGAGTGGGAGGTCATCCCCAGCAAGGCCAAGAGCCGCTGGACCGACGCCAA
>CAITIQ010000330.1 GCA_903892415.1 uncultured delta proteobacterium
ATCGCCGCGATGATCTTCACCTGCACGCCGCCGCACCTCGGGCAGCGCCGCATGTCGATGTCGAACAGCCCCGGGTCTTCGTGCCCCTGAAGACCCGAGAGAGAAAGGCTCCCCGGCGCACACCGCGGAGGCGACACGAGCCGGTCGCCACCGCGCAGCGGGAAAGCCCGTCACGCCAGCCGATCGACCCTCCTCAACCGTCGAACAGTCCCGCCGTGCTCGAATGCACGCGTGTCGATCAGTACAACCACCACGGAACCGCCTTGCCCCTCGTGTAGACCTTGCCGTCGTAGCGCAGGGTATGCCGCTCGGCGCGGTTCTTCAGCCGTCCGGGCGATACGTTCATCGCGGTGACGCCGATGCTGGCTGTCACGATCAGGTCGAACAGCCCGTTGGTGCGGGTGGTGCCCACGCGCACGGTGAGCTGTGCATCCTCCCAGAGCGCGCGATAGGTCGCGGCCGCGGGGCACCCTTCCAGCAAGCGCTGGAAGTAGAGGTGGAGCACCGCCACCGGGCGGAGGGTGCTGCCCTCCGGAAGAAACAGGGTCAGTTCGTTGCCCCAATAGCCCTGCCCGCAACTGGCCCCGCGGGCCGCGCTCTGGAACCGGACGCCGAACGCGCGTGCCTGTTCGCCTAACTGATAGCGTGCCGTATCGAGCGCGAGGCTCCCCTCGCCGACCTCGATGACCGCATCTTCCCCGATGACATCCCGAAAGCTGCTGATGACTCGCTTCGTCTTCTCGTCGAGCATCAGCACGATCAGGTGCTTCTCGTATTCGACGCCTTCGTCGTAGGCGAAGGCCGCCAGCAGCGAGTCGGGCTGATGCGGCCAGATCCGGCACGCCGCGGCGATGACATTGCCGTCATCCCGTTTCGGGGCGAAGCGGTCGATCTGCAGGTGCCGTTTCACCGCCTCGTAGACGTCGGGCCCGCACATGTCCGCTCGTGTCTGGGCGAACGCGGTGGCCGACAGGAGACAGGCGACGAGCACCGTCGCCAGACGGATAACGTTCATGCCGATGATCCTCTCGTCGAATCCGGAATACGTCGAAACCGCCCGAGCGTCGATGGACGCCAGACCGCGCTGGGCCAGCGAAGATGACCGCCAAATCATGCGCGCGGCCCGTGCTGCGACGGCGTCACGCGATGCCCCTGCGGGCCCTGCCCTTATACCGGCCGGCCTGCTCCGGCAGGCCGCCAGGGCGTCGTGGCGTCCCCCCGGAAAACTTGATCAGTTCGAAGCTGGATGAACCTCATCCCCCCGATAGTCCCCGATAGATTCCGACAGACTTTCACCCATGCAGATCAACAACCTATGCTGTTTCTCGACTGTCTTCGATAGACCTCGAAAGACCCCGAATCACTCCCACTCAGTCATCAATTGCACGGCTAAGTCCTTGTCGCACATGGAGTTCGCGGACAAGGAGCTGTCAGATACCGTCGAAAATACCGTCATCTTGACGTGGTCCAAGTAGAACAAGGACTTAGCGAGGGTTGAGGGAAAAGCCACCTGTCGGAGTCTATCGGGGACTATCGGCTCCGCCGCAGTGCAGAGACATCGCTGCTGACTGATCGCGCGACCAGCTCGAGCACGTTCGGCTCTACCGACGTCCGAGTAGCTATCACCTTGATTTACATATCGTTTTTACGGAATCCGCTACCGTCAGGGAGTCGCAACCGCTCGACAGGGTGTCAGGACAATTGGCTCACACGGAGAAGCCACTCAGGTTGGCAAAGGATGTCTGCGGTCGCCGTCTCTCATGGGCAAGACCTCTCGCGTCACACCACCACTGCGACCTTGTTCGCGATGACCGAGTACAGGTCGATCTCCGTCTGTTCCGTGTGGATCGACAACACCAAGCTGTATCGCGCCGATAGCGCGTATCGATCCAGCGCAGGGCGCGTACGCCACCAACCCGCTGAGGGATAGACAGCAACGAATCCGCGACTGGCTAGCTCGGCGGCGGTCCCCTGCCAGACATCTTTGTGGAGGGATCCACGATGACGCTGCCGCTCACCCAAGAACCATTCCGAGTCCTTTGGGTTTGCGACATCCCCTTCGTCTTCACGCTGCGCGGCAGCGTTCACCCGCGCAACAAAGTCTTCCGTTGTGGCATCTAGTGGGCGCTGTACGTCGAACCGAAGTCGATGAGACGGATAGTGGTACTTCGAAGCCCCGCCTCTGGCCGAAGGGTTCGGTTCAACGAAGTACGACAGCGTGATGTGCATCTCAACGGGCGCGTCCCCAAGCGCCTCCAACTCCGCCTTCGGCCAAGGCAGCGCATGCAAGTTCATGTCCCGCGTGACGACCCCGCGCTTCGCATCTTTGGCGTACGGGTGAACCTGATCCTCGACAACCAGCGTCAGCGAGTTTCCCGCGCTCCAAAGTGCTCGATCGAGGTCGGGTTCGCCCCAGCCGCAGTGCCGGATCAGTCGAACGTAGTCCTTCTTGCCAGGCCTCCCATTGACTGGCAGGTACATCTGCCGCATCGCAGGGGTCCAACGCGCTGAGTGAACGATCAGTGCCCGCACCGTCTCGGCGCGCAGCGTCGGATAGGCGGTCATGATCTGCGCTGCCATGCGGGCACAAAGCGCCGATGCAGCACTGGTGGCATTGGTCGTCGTGAACAGCCGCTCATTCGGGCGGTTGTCGGTCGTCAGCAGATGGAGGCTTGGCATACCAGCCGCTCCCAGCTCGTCCTTGGCTACGTTCCCTCCCTCGAAAACAACGTCAGGCTTCAAGGGCCACGCCGAGTCCCAAGTCATCGACGTGGTTGTGTAGGGACTCAGCCCTCCCTCGGGTGCGATAGCCACTGCGGACGGATGCTCGGTCTCGACTTTGGCTGTGCAGGCGCCGACAGTAATTGCATTCCATGCCTGGCCCGGGTCGTGAACCAGATTAGTCGAAAGACTGTCTGGATACGTCACCCAGGCTCCATGATCGCGCGTGTTGCCTGCGGCAAGAACGAAAAGCCGTGGGTCCTGTCCGGCGGTATCGATGTCGGCGGCGAGACTGTCGACCATTGATGACCAGGAAGACGGCCGCCCGCGGTCGCGGTAGTCGGATGCGGTGACGGCCGTCGTGAAGATCCTTCGCCTCTCAGGGGCTGTGATCTCGGGCCGGCTCACTGCCTCAGCGAACTTGTGCGCGTGGTGCTTGTCGTCACCTTCGTTCGAGCCTTCCGCTGAAACCAGCTTGACCGATTCGAGCCGATGCCCAGGACTGATGGGGTCGGTGCCGGCAAGGATGGGCGTCAGATCACCGTAGGCGGCCAGGCCCGCCAACCCGGTGCCGTGGTTCGCTGTGTCATCGACACCCCACCCCGGATTGACGGAATGAAGATCCGGCGTATCAAGGAGAGGAGCGAGCATCGGATGCCCCCGATTCACGCCGGTATCAAGCAAGCAGACGTGCGGACTATTCGACCCGGGAAGCGGAAACTGCGCATGCGCGAGCATGTCGTTCATCCATAGACCCTGTTCTTCGACTCCCATGCTGTCGAAGAACTCCGCTGTCTCCTTGGCCCGACGAAGCTCGGCAACGGAGTTCAAGAGCATTACTGACTGCATGAACCGCCGCTGCGATCCGCGCATCACAAGGACTGTGCGCTCTGGAAAGTCCGCCTGACTGGCGCCGACTTCGCAGCCGGAAAGCGTTGCGAGCTTTCTGAAGTCGGCCACGACTGCATGCCGGGCGCCACGCACCGGGAGCCATACCTCCCACCAGAACTCCTCGTCGAGATCTGCCGGGAGTAGAACCGGATCGTCGGTCCAGAGCGCGCGAAGCCCAGCCACTCGAATCGAGGCGATGGTGTTCAGCAGCTTCTTGTGATCGAGAGAGTTCCCTGACTTGCCCCTGCGATCCTCCAGATAGGCAGCGACATAACCCTCGAAGTGATCAAGTGCGCCATCGGGAACGAAGACGTTCGCGAAGGTGACATCACCTTCCCGGCGGACGCTCAGCAGTTCGATCTTCCGACGATCGTTCGCAAGGCTTTCGAACGCCAGTTCGACGTCGGGTTGACCGACGAACTCAATCTGCAGACCCAGTCCGGCTTCAAGGTGCTGCTGGCGTTGGGCCGCCACTGCAGCCTCCGATGCCGGCTTCAACTCTTGCAACGCTCCCCACAGGGCCTGCCCGTGGGCTTGTCTGTCGCGATCGGGCAGCTTCTTCTTGCCGCCCCCCGGGCTATGAGCCGTGAAAGCGTGCGATTGGGACGTATCGCGAAGGAGAAGGTGCGCGCGCTTATCGGCTGCTTGATCCGGCATGGCTCACGGGTCTACTGTGCTGTTCCAGCTTCTCACTCAGCCTGCGACGCTCCAGGAGCGCTCGGCCCAGTGCATCCGCATCCACCCTCGCCGCCTCCTGCATGACCGCCTCCTTGATGGACTCGTCAACTGCCCGGCGAATCTCGGCGAAGCTCAAGCCAACTACTTTCTCAGACAGGACCTTCACTGGAAGGGGCTTCGGAGCGTATGACCCGAGTCTAGAACGTATGAGCGCGGTGGCCTGCTGCGGGGTCGGCAAGTGATACTCGACAACATCGTCGAATCGACGGAACAGCGCGTGATCCAGGATTTCAGGGTGGTTCGTCGCAGCAAGGATCAGGCTCGTGGACTGATCACGCTCGATCATTTGGAGGAAGCTGTTGAGAACTCGACGGATTTCGCCAACGTCATTTGTCAGGCTACGTTGGGAGCCGATGGCATCGAACTCGTCAAAGAAATAGACACCGCGGACGTCAGCGACAGCGTCGAAGACTTGTCGCAACTTGGCCGCAGTCTCCCCCATGAACTTGGTTATCAGGGCATCCAGGCGCACAAGAAACAGGGGTACCCCCAACTCTCCAGCCAGTGCCGCTGCGGTCATCGTCTTGCCGGTTCCAGGCGGTCCTACGAGCAATAGCTTTCGCCTCGGAGACAGTCCGTGTTCACGGATCCGTGCGTGATGCCGCTGTTCCGTGATGACGCGCTGCAACTGCTCGACAACGCCTGTATCAAGCACCATGTCGGCGAGCCGGCTCTTGGGATAAGACACGTCCAGCAGATTCGCCAACTCGCCACGGGGCCGTGCAAGAGGCACCAGCTTGCCCGAATCAGCCGGTACCGCTCGAGCTTTGGCTGAATCGATCATGTCGCGCAGTTCCTCGGCGAGCCTGCCATGCCCCACCTTCGCCTCATGAGCGGCGACCTGCATGGCAACGGAATAGAACTGCGTGTCGTCCCGACTAATGTGGGACTTCACGAGTGCTTTGAGCTGATCCGCGCTTGCCATGACTATCTCCTCTCACGATTGCGGCCAAGGGACGGACTGGCCACCCTGCAACTACCTGCCACTTGCTGATGCGATCGATGCTATGGCCGCTTGGTGCAGTCGGCGGGTCAGCCGGCTGTCTATCGCGCCAAGATCCTTGTCCTCCGACGCCATCACAAAGAGCGCCCCGACGGGTACACAAAGGGCATCCGCGATCTTCGTGACCATCGACAAAGTTGGATCCCGCTTGTTGTTCTCCAGCATCGACAGGTATGAAACCGAGCACTCAGCTCGGGTCGCAACGTCTGCTTGCGACACACCACGACGCTTCCTACACAACCTGATCGCACTGCCAACATTCACTGCGCATCCTCCGACCGACCCCGTCTTACCGTCAACGTGCACCGAGCAACGGCGGCTACGAGTCCGCAACGCCGCATCCGAGAGTTTACTACCAGTGAAATCCTGCAGGCCAGCCGCACTCGTTGCCTTCCTGCTGCTTCCGCCCGCAAGCGGGGCCAGCTAAACATGCTTCTTGTAGTACGCCCACTGCCCCGCCGCCAGCACCCCGACCAGCACGCCACCGACGCCGGCACACAGCACCCACGCGACCGGCGCCGGCCAGACCAGCAGGGCTGACCCACCCAGCGCCAGCACCACCACCTGCCCGTACTTTGCCCGGTGGTACAGGCTCGCCGACTCCCGTGCGGTCTGCGCACGGCGAATCGCCCGCTGGCTCAGACCCTCGGCTGCGCCCACCGCGTAGAGCAGCGCGAGGAGCGGGAGAAACCGGACGAGGATCCCGGCGCGCAGGCCCAGCAACTGGGTGCCGATCATCGC
>CAITIQ010000331.1 GCA_903892415.1 uncultured delta proteobacterium
CCGCACGCACCTCTGGATCGTCGACGAGCGCTGCGTGCCATTCGACCACGAGAAGTCGAACTTCCGCCAGATCAGCGAGCTCATCTGCGGACACTCCGACATCCCGCCGTCGCAGGTCCATCCGATCCACGCCTACGAGCCCGACGCCGACAGGCGCTACGAGGCCGAGCTGCGCGAGGTGCTCGGCTGGCGCGAGAAGGGCCACGACCGCCTCGACTTCGTGCTGCTCGGCATGGGCGACGACGGCCACACGGCGAGCCTGTTCCCGCACTCCGACGCGTTGCACGCGCACGATCGGCTCGTCTGCTTCAACCGCGGTCCCGCGGTCACGCCGCCGGACCGCGTGACCATGACCTACCACCTGATCAACGGCGCGCGCTTCATCGGCGCGCTCGTCACGGGTGGCAAGAAGGCGCCGATGATCCACCGCATCATCAACGGCATCGAGACTCCGCGCGAGATCCCCATCAAGGGCATCGCGCCCGTGGGCGGCGAGTTCCGCTGGTATCTCGACGCAGACAGCGCGCGCTGGCCGGTGTGAGCTACGGTCTTGCTCGACTGCGACGCGTGGTCGTCACCGCGAGAACAGACGGTCACGGAGCAACGATTGACACCAGAGCTGGTTCTACGAGAGCAAGTGAGATCTACCGATTCGCTCGTTTATCGTGCCACCATTCGCGAACCAGAAAGACGATACCTCGACCAAGGTAAAAGATGCCCGCGATTGGCAATGCAAACAGGATGAGGAAGCTGAGAGTTCCGGGCCGCCAGTTGGCTCCGAAGTCCTTCCACCAGAATGACCATGCGACTACGCTGATCACCAGCGCCACGGCGCCCCTGATGATGTCCCAGGCCGCATCGCCGCTTTGGTAGTACGAGTCTGTCTCGGTCTGCGTGGTCGCCGAGGGCATCGGCGGGTTCTCCGTAGGAAGCGAGTCCTGATTCACGCCAGCCTTCTCGTTGAAGAGTGGCTCCGAACTCGGTGCGACTCGTGGTTTCCACGGCTTGTTGTCCTCGCGCATTCGCCGATTCCAATCTGAATCGGGGTCGGCCATGCAGGCGAGATTGAGAAACACTCTGAGAATGAGAAGCAAAATAAAGAGAAGGGCGAATGGGAGCACTGCGTTTCTACTGAAGCCCAGGATCGGTCCGAGCAGGATCGCAAGCCCGAGCGCGCTGAACGCAGCGATCGTTGCATACCTGCGGAGCGTCCAGACGGTTTGCCTTTCCGACAACCGGGTGAACCAATCCGATGGAGATAGGCTGTCCCGTCTTCGAGCGGCCTTGTCCAGAGCCTCGCTGGGAGGCGGATCGTTCAACTGAGTCCGAAGTGTCTTCGGCTCGAACTGCGTATCCGACGCCCTCATTTTGCGAAGCGCATCAGACACCTCCATCCATGCTCCCGACGGGCCCTGTTTCACCATCCAAGGCGACGCGATGCGTCCCTCTTCGATGTATCGAGCCAACGATTGTGCGGTGTAGGGTCCGTGCGTATCGCCGCGCGGGCTACGGACAAAGTACTGCTTAACATTCGAATCGCTCATACGGATTCTCCATGGTAACGAACTCCGTAGAGAGAGCCTGAAGTCCTCCGTATGCGACGTCACTCCCCGAATTCTGCGTCGGCAGAGAGCGGCAAACTCCGCTGGCACCTCGACGCCGACAGCGCGCGCTGGCCGGTGTGAGCGCTAGCCCTTCGCCGCGCGCGCCCGCCTTGCAGGCTTTGCCTTGCTTTCAGGCTCCACCAGCGCGTCGCGCAGGAAGCGCGAGCGCTCCTCGTCGTTGCCGCAGCCCACGAAGCACGCCGTTCGCGCGCGCGTGATGCCCACGTAGAACAGCCGCCGTTCGCTCTCCACCGAGGGACTGCGGCCGAGCGTCTTGTC
>CAITIQ010000332.1 GCA_903892415.1 uncultured delta proteobacterium
ACGATCTCGATGCCATTGGCAGCGAGAATGAGTACTTCGAGAAGGGGCCGGTGTACGAGAAGAGGATCTGAGCGACTGCGGCTCGCATCGTTTCGTCGTCCTAGGACTCGAGGGTGACTGGGTGCCGCTCGGTTGCCGGTCGCATTGGGGCGGCTCGGCACCGGGGTCGTCGAGGCTGGCGCTCTCCTCGGCGGCGAGGCCAGCGATCAGCCGGTCAATCTCCTCGTCGTCGAAGCCCACGCCGTCGAGGGAGTCCTCTTCGCGGAGCTGTTCGAGCAGGCGGGCCAGCGCGGCGTCATCCCACTGGGAGAACTCGTGCGTCTTGTTGTCGGCGACCGCGTAGGCGACGGCGTCGATGTCGGAGCCGTCTAACCACCAGACCGCGTGTTGCCGGCGATCACCTCGCCGGTGCGGCGCGCGACGACGGGCTGCTGCCAGCCGAAGCGGCGCAGGCTCGCGGCGACGTGGTGACCGAGGCGTCGTTCTGACGCGGGTTGGAGGGGGAGCAGAAGAGCTTGCAGGTCGGGACGATCTCGACCGGCGGCGCGAAGGGCTGCGGCATCGGAACTCCAGACGGAAGCGGAAGGTGGTGAGCCGCTTGGAGTTCGGGCTTGGAGTGGGGGCTCGGGCGGAGTGCAGCATAGCAGAGCGTCCGAGCGGTTGCTGACGCGGCGGCGGTGACGGCGATCCGACAACAGTTGGCGGACTGACGACGTCGCCCGCGAGCCGTAGCGGCCACCTATGGCCGGTCGGTCCCGCGTCGTCGCGAACCTTCACGCGAATCTGAAGCGGCGGCGAGTTGGCCTCAACTAACGAGATGCCGCGTGGTTGCTGCGGGTCGGCGCTTGCGGCAGTGCACTCCTCTCGAAAATCTGTGGGCCGCTACGTTGCGTTGGGGTCTCGGAATTGCTAAGGGCGGGGCAGTCGTTCTTCGCAGAGGCTCGGCTCTAGCGCCGAGGGAAAAGATGGGCACCCCGAAGTTCCGCAGCGTTCTCGCCTTCGCCGTTCTGCTCGCTCCAGCGGTCGGTGGCCCAGTCGTCCCCCAGGGTTGGGCCGGGACCCCTACCGCGAGTGGTGGTTCCAGCAAGGCGAGTGGCAGTACCGAAAAGCCCGGTTGCGCGACGCCCGGATGCCCTGAGATCCCCCTTGGTGCATCTACTGAGGTGGCTCGGCCCTTCTCTAATGGGGTGGAAGGGACAGGGACGGTCGAGAGTTCGGGGGACATCACCCTAATGCTGGACTTCCCGAGTCCACTTGCCGCAGGGGAAATCGGGGAAACCGCAGAGGGCTATCTGACGTGCTCGCCGTCTACATCGAGACCGGGCAAGAATCCGACAAACGCATGTGCGAAGAGTCGCGTCCACATTGTTGGCCCAGCGCCCAGACCGCTCTGTGTGATTCAGAATCCGAATCCCTGCTCCAATCAGGGGGAACCAGGCAACTGCCCCCCGTGCGGGTGCAGCCCCGTCTACATTCCGCCATCCGTGCAGAATCCGACCACGTTCTTTGGGTGTGATTGCCCCATCGACGTCGGCGGGGGAGGCGGAAATGGTGGGCGCGGCATGTCCTTTCCAGCGGGCGGCACCTGGGAGCAGTTGAACAATGACTGCTACGCGCTCCACAAGGCGCAGGACGGCGGCGGCGCAACGTTGAACTGCTACTACGACCGCGTCGGGACGAGCGAGAATTGGTCGCGGCGATCGCAGTACGACGTCCGGCATCCGGATGGCACAGTGGTCGTATTTGAGGTCAAGGGTTCTGATGGCGTCGCAATGGCCACCCGGATCACGGATCCGATGGACAACACCGTCTTCCTCTACTACGACAGCAGCGGACGCGTGGAGCATGTGGCATACCCCAATGGGATAGTCGAGCACTGGGACTACAGCCCTGACGCGCAGGATCCGAACTGGTCGTTTCTGGCCAACCAGAGTGCGGCTCCGTACTACTCCGGCATCGAGATTACGTACACGCTGCCTCCGAATTCGCAACTCAATGCAGGTGATCTAAAGTGGGGCATGGTCTGCCGAAGCTACTCATCATCGAGCCAGAGCGAGCACTTCTCCCAGGCGCGCCTGTGGCGCATCTTCTACCCCAAGACGGAGGCTTTGCACGACCTGACAGCATCAGGCATGTACTCGACACTGCACGACCTGACTCTGGGAACGGGCTACTCGAGCAAGCATACATTCCTGGAGTTTGAGTACGACAACCAGTCCGGCGCTGAGGCGCGCGTCACAGAGATTCGGAACGGGCGCTCGGATTCAATAACGATTAGCACCAGCCTGACGAATGTGGTCACCGTCATGCGAATCGCCTATGGCGCACCGGGTCCGGATGGAGTCGTGCGCGTCGCCTCGCAGTGGGAAATGCCGCCTTCGCCGACCAACAACGGAGACCGCCAGCGGATTTACATCTACTCATTCAGCGGCAATGCGCTGACCCAGGTCGTCGAGCTCGACCCTCGCAAGATGGAGAAGGTCCTTGGCGGGCTCGACGCGAAGGGCCGGCCTGCGACCATCAAAGTCCAGCCGACTTCCGGCTTAGGTGCTGATCAGTCCCCTCGCGCCACGTCGATGGCAAGCGGTGAGGATGCATCGCTGAACCAGAGCGCCGGCTACGCGACCGCAGAGCCAGCCGATGTCACCACTACGTACGAGTACAACACTGGCTGCAGCGCTTGCACTCTCCCGACGAAGATCACGGACAATCTGGGCCGCGTTTACGAAGCGACCTACGACCCGAATTCGAAACGCCCGCTGACGCGCACGATTCCGAACCCGAGCAACCCAACCGGTGCTGGGGTGACCACGACCTACACCTGGGTCAAGGGCACAACATCGGGCTATTCCGCCGAGTATCCCGGGACCATCACGACCCCGGACGGGACCTGGACGTGGACCTACACCTGGGTGGACCGCTTCACGCCCACGGGGCCTGGTGGTCTGGCGATCGCCCCGTACGGCAAGAAGCCGTCGCACATCACTGCTACTGGTCCCACAGGCGTGTCCCCGGTCGTCACGATGACCACGGTGAACGACGTGACCAATCCGACGATCGTGAACAGCGGCGGCATGAACCGCCAACTCGTGATGGTGGGGCAGGTGCTCTCTACCACGGACGGCAACGGCGTCACTACCTCGTTCGACTACGACGCGAACGGGATGCTCTCGAAGTCGACTGTCAACCCGACCGGCGCGGCGGCGGATCGGGTCATCACTGAGTACACGCAGGATGCCTGGGGTCGATTGGTCAGCGTGGTGGTCAACCAGTCCTCGGCCCTGCAGCAGTCCTACACTTACAGCTCGCAGTTGAGCGGCCACCCGCTTTCGGTCACGGCGACCGTCGGTGGCGTGACGAACAACGCCCGCATCTACCAGGACCGCTGGGGGCATGTCGGCGTGGCGCTCCGCTCCAACAAGTCGAGCACCGGCGGAGCCCCGAACGACTTCGGTACGCCGCCTCGGTCGGACACGGCCCGCGAGTGGTTGCGCGACGAGTTCCACTGGGAGGGCGACCGGCTGCGGGTGATGTTCGAGGATCGGCGGTCCCTCGACCGCAACGACACAGGCACGCTGGCCGATGCGTTGGATGCCCGCTACCTGCGCACCGACTTCACCTACACCCCGCGCGGCGAGGTCCTGCAGATCACCAACCCCAACGGTTCGGAAAGCAACTTCACCTGGGACGGCTACGGCACGCTCTACATGGTGAAGGAGACCGACGGTGGCACCGGGTCGGTGCTGCGATTCAAGTCCTACGTCAACGCTGCACTCGAAGAGATCAGTCGGTTCCATGGCGACACCAACATGGAGCTGTGGACGCTGTACAACCGCAACGCAGCAGGGGCCATCACCAAGGTCACCGAGCCCACGGGCGTCTCCCCGGGCTCGTTCTACATGGGCAGCCTGGGCGGAGCCGAGCACTCGCTGACCCTTGACTCGATAGGCCGCGTCCGTGAGGTGCTCACTCGCTCTGGCCCCGGCGGGACCGTCCTGGCACGCACCGAGCGTTGGTTCGATCAGCTCGGCCGCACCTACAAGGTCGACGAGCACAGCTTGCTGCCGACCGGCGTTTCGACGGGCATCCTCGAAGCGCGCGTGTTCTGGCAAGGCATCAGCCAGCGATCGCGCGTGGAGCAGATCAGCAACCCCGGCGGTTCGCAGACGGTGCGCGCCACCGAGAACAGCTACGACGCCCTGGGCCGCATCGTCGAGGTGCGGACGCAAGGCACCAGCCCCGACAAGACGCGCTACGTCTACAAGCCGAACACGAACTTCGTCGAGCAGGTCTTCCGCGACATGTTCGATGCGGCGCCGACGACCGGCAGCCCGGGCATCGTCACCTACCGGACCGACTACGTGTACGACGCGCTCGGTCGCGTTCTGCAGGTCAAGGACTACGGCACGGGGTCATCCAACCCTCTAGTCAACAGCTTCACCTACTACTCGACTGGCGCCACCGAGTCGCACATCGACCCGAGCGGCAAGGTGCAGTGGTACCTGCCCGACGCGCGGTCGCGACTGGTCGAGCACTACCTGCCAGGCACGCAGCCGATCTGGAACGGCTCCGAATATCGCGACTGGACCAACTCCAGTGGCAGGACCGAACTGCTCCGGACCGACGGCCGTGGCCGCCTGACCAAGACGGCCTTCGACTTCGCTGGCCGGCCGTTCGTGGTGATGGACCCGGGTGCCGCAACGGAACCGACGGCAGCTGCCAAGCACCAGGCCTTCAGCCGCTACATGGAGTACGACTCGGCCTCGCGCGTGAACCGCATCTACAGCGGCGAAGCGGCTGCCGGGAAGCGCATCCAGGCGGGCTTGTTCTACGACGGCCCGGGACGGCTGATCGCGCGCATGAGCGATAGCCCGGCGGTGAACACGGACGTCTCGTTCATGTCGACGTGGGATGTCTACGCCCGTGATGCCCTGGGACGTGTGACGCAGAGCAGGAGCAGTATCGCACCGCTGTCGGGGCCGATCGACCTTACGAGAGTCGATCGCGTCGAGGACAGTCTCGGTCGCGTGCACTCGGAGTCGTTCTGGAACAACCCGATCACCGCCAGTCCTTTGCCAGGCGTCACGGTCGACGTGAAGCACACCTGGACTGGCGCGGACCCGTTCCGCAGCGGCCTGGAGTACAGCTACGGCGCCTCGAACCCCGCCAACCTGGCGATGGGCTACACGTCGGACCTCCTGGGCCGCATGAGCACCGTGAGTTGGAACCCGACCGGCAGCAGCGCGACCCTCGCGACCTACGCCTACCAAGGCTCCGCGACGAGCAAGAAGACGATCGCCTACAGCAGCACCGTCAACGGCATCACGGACT
>CAITIQ010000333.1 GCA_903892415.1 uncultured delta proteobacterium
CCAAGGACATTCCTTTTGGCGACAACGAGCGCTCACAAAAGCGACAACCCATGATTCGGCGGCGCTATCGTCGCGCCATGAGCGAACCGAGCGGAGTCCTGGCGATGTTGGGCACAGGCATGATCGGCGGCAACATGGCGCTGCGCTGGCTCAGCCAGGGCCACCGCATACACGTGTGGAACCGCTCGCCAGCAAAGCTCGCAGCGCTCGTCGAGAAGGGGGCGCAGGCGTTCGACTCGCCGCACGCGGCGGCAGCGGGTGCCAGCCGTATTCACCTTGCTGTCTCCGACGACGCAGCGGTCGATGAGGTCGTGGCCGACCTTTGTTCGGACAAATCTTCAATTCGAGACGACGCCCTCATCATCGACCACACGACAACCGCCCCGGCCGGAACCAAGGCACGTGCGATTAGGCTGCTCGAACAGCAGCTTTCGTTCCTCCATGCGCCGGTCTTCATGTCGCCAGCCATGTGTTTGAGCGGGAGCGGCCTCATGCTATTAGCGGGACCGGCTGCGCTACGCGAGCGCGCCACGCCAGCCCTTCGCACCATGACGGGAGAAGTGATTGACCTCGGAGATCGTGAAGATGCTGCGGCCGCCTACAAGCTCTTCGGCAACGCGATGATTATCGCGTTGAGCGCCGGCCTGAGTGACGTGTTCGCGCTCGCGCGGGCCAACGGCTTTGACCCGGTGGACGCGCTCGGGCTGTTCAGTAAGTTCAACCCGACGGTGAATAATCCGCGCAGCCAACGCATGGCCCAGGGAGACTTCATGCCGCCGAGCTTCACCCTGGCGATGGCTCGCAAGGATGTACGGCTGATGCTCGCTTCGACCGGGGAGGCCCCGCTCGCGGTGCTGCCGGCCATCGCCGAGCGAATGGACGCTTTGATTGATAAAGGCTTCAGTGAAGCCGACTTAGGCGTTCTCGCCATTGGTGATTCATGCAAGTAAATCCCTATCTCGCCCCGGCTCAGCCGGTCCCCGGTTATTACGCCGCACCACCTCGGCTGTTTACCGCCAATATCATCGCGCTCGCTGCCTTCCTCGGTAGCGCGCTCGGCGGCGCAATTTTGTACGCCTATAACCTCCGCCGAATGGGGGCTGGGGCGCAGGTGCCCATCGCGCTCGCCGCAGGGGTGGTGACCACGGCGGCGATCTTTGCGATCGCCTTCGCCCTTCCGGAGTCGGCGACAAGCCTGATGACCGGGGTCAATCTTGGGATGGTGTTCGCTGTGCGGGCCCTCGCACAACGCCGCTTCGGCGCGGTGCTGAGCGAAGCGCAGGCGCACGGAGTCAAACCGCGCAGCGCCTGGTGGGCTGGCCTGGTTGCGCTGGTCGTGCTCATTCCGTTGGCCGTCTTCGCCTTCGTCGGCGCTGCCGCTCTGCAAAACAAAGTGGCCTTCGGTGAAGAGCAAGAGATCTTGTGGGAGGGAGACGCCACCGAGGCCGAGGCTCGCAAGGTCGGTGAAGACCTGACGAAGCAAGAGTTCTTCGGCCCCAAGAACCCAGGCCCCAAGACCGTGACGCTGGCCAAGGACAAGAAGGGGTTTACCCTGGGGTTCTTCGTGCAAGAGGGCTCTTGGAACAAAGCCGAAGTTACCGCCGCCTTCACCTGTATCGGCGGGCGGGTCCGGCAACGTGCGCTCGGGAACGCCGGCCTGACCGTCACGCTACTCGACAGTTGGGGGACGGTAAAAAAGGAGATCCCAGCACCCGGCGGAGCGGAAGTTGAGAAAGCCTGCGGAGGGCTCTAAAGCGAAAGCTGCCGCACGCTGACCTGCGGGGCGAGCTCCATCGGGGTTGAGTTGCTATTGCAATCGAGAAGCATGTAGCCGTGTGAGCCCGTCGCCGTCACCAAAGAGCCATCGCCACGGAAGGCCATCGCTGTAGTTTTGGCATAGGCATTGAGGAAAGGCAGCGGGTCATTCGGCTCGAAGCCGTCCTGACGGAACCAATCCAGGCTGCCCGTGCCCTCGTTTAACATGGCAACGAAGGCTTTGCCGCGCCCCGGCGTGTTGCTTGAGGTGCAGCTCGTGTAAGGCGGTATTCCTCCGTCGACTCCAACTTTGCCCCCAATAAAGACGCGGTCCCCATCGACCACGAGCGTCTCCACCTCACCCCGCCCTTGCACCGACTCAATACGTTGGAACCAGAGGGCTGGGCTCTGATTCGTATAACTTTCTCGCAAGAAGGCCATGACGAAGCCGTCGCCGTCGGCGCTGCCCGTTGGTGCGTTGTCCAGGCCGACGTTGGGCGTACCGCTGTAGGTCCCCGCGACGAGGATGGTGTCGTCGGTTACCGCAACCTCGGTAATGCTCATTGGGTTTTCGTTGGAGCCGAACACGCGCGTATCTTGATCCGAAAGGTCCTCAGGAAGCTGAGTCAAGAAGCTCTTGTCTTCCGCGGTATCACCCTGACCACAGCCCGTCCCAGCAGCCCAAATGCCGCCTGTTTCATCCACAGCGATCGAGGAACGCAAACCCGCTAACGTCTCGAAGTGGTTGACCTCACACGGGCCACGCGGCAGTTCACGCAAGGACGCGTTACCACCTCCCCGAGAGGTAACGACATAGAAGTGCGGCCAGGCTTGGCTGAAGGGAACCGCTGTAAAGGGGTTTTCTTGCGCGACGCCAATGGCAGCCACCTTCCCGTCCGTGGTGTTCGGGAAGGCAGCAACGTCGGAGAGGTAGCCTTCATCATTGGAGGCCGGTCCGTTGCTGGTGAGACTCACGAGAGGCGCGCCTGTGACGGCATTGAACCAAATGAGGAAGGGGGAGAACGGTGACGTTGTTGTTGCTGGAGCCTGAAGAGGATTGGGGTTCGCGCAGTTGTTGCTCGCGGGCGAGCTGAAGAAGGAGACGAAGCTCGCCTCCATGGCGCCAGCCACGACGAGGCTCGGAGTATCCCCCGGGTCGCCGTCATCTGCGACAACCGCGCCGCTGAAGTAGAACACCTCGTCCCCGCCAGGCATGGGTCCATCCAGGCAGGGCTGACCGATCAAGGTATGCGCGCCAGTTTCACCGAGGAGAAAGCCCGCGCCAGGCCCGGCCTGAATGTTGGTGGAATTGCCAGTCACAAACTGCCCATTTTGGACCCGATCGACGTAGTGACCAACGAACCACAACTGGCCAGACGGCGTCTCAACGATGTCTCGAATCTCGACGTTCGAGCTCTCCCCCGGCGCTGCCCCCAGCTCGGAAACAGACGTTTTAACGGTAAACAAGTCGGTAATCAAACTGGGGCACGTACCCCCGGGCGGGCTAATGCAGTTGTTGCAATCCAAGCACTGCACCATGCCGCCAGCGCCGCCTTGGGCGTTCCCAGCTGTGCCGCCGCTACCGCCATTCCCGGCTGTGCCGCCATTGCCAGCGGTACCGCCGATGCCAGCCGTGCCGCCGTTACCGGTGACATCAGGAAAGTCGGTAAAGAAGGAACAGGCGGAGAGGAAGAATGCGCAATAACGAAGGGAAGAACTTCTCATTGGAACACACCGAACATCATGAGCCCCGCGCCAGTCTGGTCCCCATACGGCAGAAACCCAACGCCAGGCTTTGCCGTGTCCGCAGACTCAGCGTTATCCGACCCACCAAGAATCAGCATTAAAACCCCAGCGCCAGCCGCAGCAGCGCCCACAAACGTGGTGACCGTACTCACGAGCGCGAGCGTAGAGCCGCTATCCGACAGGTCCTTGGCTTCTGCAGTCACGCCGGGCGGGCAACTGAGCGAGTCACCCATTTCGACGCAATTGAGTGCGTCGAGTTCATCGCGCTTGCTGAGCGCTACAACACCCAAACCAATCGAGGCTCCGAGGGTAGCAACACCCACTCCGCCGAGGATCAAACCGCCTATTTGAATGCCGCTCAAGGATGACTGCTCCGAGGCAGGTGGCGAATCGATCGGGCGCGGCTCCTCCGGCTTCGGCTTTACGCCGGTATCGGGGATCGGGCCCTCTCCCGGGCCGGCCTTCGGCTGCGGTAGCAGCGTAAACTCAACCACCTCGCGTTGCGCTTCGGCCAGGGTCAATTCGCGCGTTTGTTCGATGTAGCCTGGAGCTCCGACGACGATCACGTGTTTGCCCGGATCGATCGGCAGGTCCACGCCGATCACCATCGGCTGCTGATCGCGGAGGGCTACAGCGCCCGCTGGCGCATTGGCGATGCGCACCGTTAGGTAAGGGAGCCGCGGTTCGAGCCGCGCAATCGAGGCTTGAATGAAGGACTCGATCTGCTTGCGTTGGGTTTCGCTCTTGGTGTCGGCGTTGAGCGAGCGAGCGTCTTTCAGGCGAGACCAAGCGAGCGCCAGCTTTCCTTCGTGCTCCGAGCACGAGGCGAGGTTGAGCTGCGTACCCGGCGCAGGATCGAGCTTGAAGCTGTCAGCAAACTTCGCACACGCACCAACCCAATCGTCCTTCGCAAGCAGCTTGGCACCATCGTCGTAGAGCTTCTCAGCCCCCGCCGAATCGCGCGCCTGCCCGAGAACCACCCCCGGCCAAAGCGCCACCAGCGCTAGCCCCACCAACCCTCGTCGCAACATAAGGCGGCCAGTGTACTCGAGTCAGCGGCGCGGTCCGCTCCAAACCGTGGAGACGCCCGTCGGCAAGCTCGTCGGAGCAGCTGTGGGTCGCGCGGTCGCCAGCGGCTTGCTCGTAGCGCCAACGGCTGGAACGGAGGGCGTCGCAGGCGAGGCTGTCGCCGCCGAGACCGAGGCTGTCGCCGACGGCGCTGACGCGGACGGAGCGGCGCTCGGTACGGAGGTTGGCTCGGTGGGACGATCGGCGCTCTTGGGCGTGACTTGGATTGGCGCCTGGCCCTGCGCTTCGGTGGCAGGCAGCGAAGCCGACTCCGGTGCAGCCTCTGCAGGCGGCGAACTCGACTTGGACTGCGCGAGCATCACCGTAACGCCCGCTGCAATGCCAAGCGCGGCGATCACAGCCACGACGCCGATCAGCTTGCTCCGTGGCGCGCTAGCTCCTTCGGCTTGGGCGATCGTGTGACTCGAAGGGACGGGCCCTGTGCCTTGTCCAACCGATTGCCGGGTTGGGCTAGCGGCGCGCGCCGGGGTAAGGCCCACCGACTTGGCCTCAGCGTGATTGGGGACATTAGGTTCAGCGAGGCTTACCAGGGGCTGTGTCGCTTGGAATGCGACCACTCGCCGTTTTGCCGAGGACGTCGGGAGCTCATCGCCAACGCCCTTCAATGCCTCACGAAGCTGCGCAAACAACTCCGTCACGCTGCGGTAGCGCGCTTCCGGATCGAGCGCAGTGGCTTTGGCGAACCAGCCATCGAAGGCTTCCGGAAGGGCGACGCCTCCAGCTGCGCCGCGCACGGTGGCCTTCTCGGTGGTGCCCTGGGTCACCTTGAACAAGAGGCCCATGAGGTTGTGTGCGGCCTCCTCATCGGGTTGGAAGTAGGCACGCCCGACCAGCAGCGTGAACACGATCTGCGCCAACGCGTAGACGTCACACGCTGGCCCAATGCGCGCCGATTGACCGGTCATTTGTTCGGGGGCCATGAACAATGGCGTACCCACGCTGGCTGTATCTTTCGAGGAGCGGTCGATCAGCTTGGCGATGCCAAAATCGAGCAGCTTCATGCGCAGAGAGCCGTCATCCCGACGCGTCACGAACAGGTTCTCCGGCTTCAGATCGCGATGAACGATGCCTGCTGCGTGCGTTCGCTCGAGCGCTCGCACCACCTGTTCGATGATCTCGAGCATCTCGGCGGGCTTGGTGCGCTCACCTCGGGCCAAGCGGGCACCGAGATCCTCACCGCGCAAGAGCTCCATGACGAGAAACGGCGCCTGCGTCTGCTCGTCGATACCGACGTCGAAGACCTCGACCAGGTGCTCACTCTCGATGCCGGCGGTGACCAGGCCCTCGCGCTTGAAGCGCTGACGCATGTCGTCGTTGGCCAGCACGTGAGGCAGCATGACCTTCATCGCGCGCTTGCGCTGGGTGTCTCGGTGCAGCACCTCATACACGGCGCCCATGCCGCCGGTGCTCAGCGAGCGAACGATCTCATAGCGCCCCCCGAAGAGCGTTCCTGGCGTGAGTAGGTGCATGTGACTAGGTCAGCGAGGATTGTACACGCTATGGTCCTGTGCATGGGTCTCTTCCAACCGACAGATCTCGAGCGCTTGCTCGACTCCGGGTGCTCAGCTTGCGGCGGGAAACGGTTCTCGTTTCAAAGCTACGTGGACGCCAAACAAGGGCTGATGGAGGGGGAACCGGTGAGCAAGCTCGCCTGGGCTTACAACGGGGAGGGCTTCTGCGACGGGATCTTCGAGATCCAGTGCGCCAGTTGCAACGCGACGGCCTTTCGTTCCGAGGTGTGTCCGCGTTGCAACGCCGAGGGCGGGCTCGCAGTTGCGCTGGAGTCGGAGAATCGCTTCGTGGTGCCGCTCGAGTGCCCGCGCTGTGAGACGCAAGAAGTCACGTACTTCTCAATGGTTCCGGCGATCACGACCTACGAGTCGAGGCGCGCCGAGAAAGCAAAAACCGAGACCGCCCTGCTCGATCCCGGCTTTCACGGCACCAAAGCCGCATGCAAGACCTGCGGCCCTTTCGCCGAGCAACGCGACCGCTGCCCGCTTTGCGATAGCCCCGGCCCAATTCGCCCGCGGCCGAGCTAGGCCGGCTACCGAGCTAGGCCTTGAGGCTCGCGATCAACCGCCGCAGACCCTCTTGCACGCCGACCTTCGGCTCATAGCCAAGCTTGGCGCGGATCTTACCGATGTCGGCGACCGACTCACGGATGTCTCCCTGGCGAGGCGCGTTGTGCGTGCGTTCGACCTTGGCGCCGACGATCTCTTCAATCATCGCCAAGAGCTCGAGCAGGGTGGTTTGACCACCGCAACCGACGTTGAAATTGCTGCCACCAATGCCCGGGGTGAACGCCGCGAGCATGTTGGCGTCGACGACGTTGCCCACGTAGACGAAGTCGCGCGTTTGTCCGCCGTCACCGAACATGGTCACACCGGTGCCCTTGAGCGCCCGGTCGACGAAGATCGAGATCACGCCGGAGTAAGGAGAACGAGGATCCTGGCGCTCGCCGAAGACGTTGAAGTAACGCAGGCTGACGGTCTCAACGCCGTAGAGCCGATTCCAGACGTCCAAATAATGCTCGCCGGTCAGCTTCTCGATGCCGTACGGGGAGACCGGAACCGGGCGCATCGTCTCGACCTTGGGAGACTCCGGCTCCTCGCCATAGACCGCCGCCGAACACGCAAACACCACTCGCTTTACGCCGTTGGCCTTGGCTGCGTGAAGCACGTTGAGCGTCCCCTGGATGTTGACGTCGTGCGTCTCCTGCGGGTGATCGACGCTGTAGGGCACGCTGACGATCGCGGCCTGATGAAAGGCCACCGCGCAGCCGCGTGAGACGTCCACGAGCGCCGCCGCGTCGCGCACGTCGCCGACGACCAGCTCGACCTTGCCGGCCAGGTGCTCGAGGTTCTCACGCTTGCCGCTGGTGAGGTTGTCGAACGCTACGACCTCGTGCCCTTCGGCGACGAGCCGCGTTGCGATATGAGACCCGATGAACCCTGCCCCGCCGGTAACGAGAACTTTCATGACCTTCTCCGTCGTGATTGAAGGCTCGCAGGTTAGCACCACGCCGAGCTCGGAGCGCTCACCGCTTCTTCAGCGGCGGGGTAAATCCGCGAACGATGGCGTCGCCTGTTTTGAGCAGCGGTGGCAAAGGTGGGGCCTGCCAAATTGGGTCGCCTGGCGGCGCTTCACCCTCTGCGTCTTTGCAACAGCGAAAGGACACAAAATAGTACGTAAACTTCGCATCATGGCTGGTGGTCACCGGTCGACAAGCGTTGCGCACGTGTCCCCAAGCCCCGCCCTTGAGCCCCGCCGATCCGCCCTTGCCGCGCGGAGGATCGAGCAGCACCCACTCATCGACGTTGCCGGTCTGGTCAAAGACGCCGTAGCCGCTCTTGCAGCCGGGCTTTGAACCGCTCGGCACGGCTTGATCCAAGCGCGTCAGCTCCGGCGCAAAGATCACCTCGTGTTGGGAGTAGATCTTCTTGAGCGTGGGGATGCGCCACGGATTGTCGATGTTGCAGACCTGCGGATCACGCTTGTAGCCGTAGGGGAAGGGCGTCTTGTCAGGGCCTTCACAAGCGGCGACCCACTCGCTCTCCCAACAAAGTCGTTTGCCCTTCTCGGCGCACATCCCCATCGCATCGTGGAAGTCCACCATCACCGGGGAGCGCGCGCCTTCCTCGTTGGGATACTCGAACGTATCCATACAAAAGCGTTGGCGTCGCGAGGTGCCTACGCAGCGCCCCGGCTCTTGGGCGAACTCGTGACAGATCGTGATGTTGTTGGATTTTGTGTACTCGTCGTTGAGGCAGTTGCGCTCGACCTCAGTGCAGTAGTCGGTGTCCACGAGCTGCATGTCCGCCGGACAGCTCGGCTTGGCTTGAACGGCCTCCTTCGCCGGCTCGCTGGGCCCGCTAGCAACCGCTTGCGCTGAGGTCGCCACGCGTACGGGCGCTGGGTCTTCCACTTTCGTCGGCGCTTGTCCACAGGCGAAGAGCGCCGCCGAGAAAAGTGCCGAAAACCAGCCCGATGCCACGCTGCCTTTTCTCCCATGGTCGCGAGATACGCAAGCGAAGAGCTGTGATAGCGTCGCGCTCCTTCCTATGAAGATCCACGAATACCAAGCGAAGCAAGTCTTCAGGCGCTATGGCATTCCGGTCCCCGAGGGCGAGCCTGCCTTCGACGTCGCCGAAGTGGCCCCCATCGCCAAACGTCTCATCGAAAAGACGGGCAACCCGGTCGTTATCGTCAAAGCCCAAATCCACGCAGGTGGACGCGGCAAAGGCGGCGGGGTCAAAGTCGCAAAAGGCGGAGCTGAAGAAGCCACCGCCCTCGCGTCGAAGATCCTCGGGATGAACCTGATCACCAAACAGACCGGCCCCGAGGGCCAGAAGGTCGGCCGGCTCTACATCGAGCAAGGGCTGGACATCGACAAGGAGTTCTACTTCGCCTTGCTGGTGGACCGTGAGTCGCGGCGAGTCGCTGTGATCGCCTCTGCCGAAGGAGGCATGGACATCGAGGAGGTGGCGGAAGCCCACCCCGAGAAGCTGCTCACGCTCCATGTGGACCCGCTGCTCGGCCTCGCGCCCTATCAAATCCGCCAACTGGCGAAGTTCCTCGGCATCAGCGGCAAAGAGACGTCGAGCGCCTTCGCCAAGTTCGCCGACGGCATCTACAAATGCTTCGTCGGTGAAGACTGCTCCATGGTCGAGGTCAACCCGCTCGTCGTCACCAAGCAAGGCGGCGTCGTCGCGCTCGACGGCAAAGTGACCTTCGATGACAACGCCGAGTATCGGCACAAAGCCTTGTTCCAAGAGCTTCGCGATCCGGCTGAAGAAGATCCGGTCGAGCTCGAGGCCAAGAAGGTCGGTCTCAGCTACGTGTCACTCGACGGCAACATTGGTTGTTTGGTGAACGGCGCAGGCCTCGCCATGGCAACGATGGACATCATCAAGCACTACGGTGGCGAGCCGGCGAACTTCTTGGACGTCGGTGGCGGCGCCTCGCAAGAGCAGGTCACCCAGGCGTTCCGAATGATCCTGTCCAGCTCGCTGGTCAAAGGAATCTTCGTCAACATCTTCGGCGGCATCATGCGTTGCGACATCATCGCTAACGGCATCGTCGCGGCGAGCAAGGAACTCGGCCTCAAAGTGCCGCTGGTCGTTCGGCTCGAAGGCACCAATGTCGAACTGGGTCGCAAGATCCTCGACGACAGCGGACTCAAGATTCAGAGCGCGTCATCCATGGCCGATGGCGCACAGAAGATCGTCGCTGCCATCCGTGCGGCTTGAACGCTGAGGAAATCCGATGAGCATTCTTGTCGACAAGGACACACGAGTCGTTTTTCAGGGAATCACCGGTGAGAGCGGGAGCCTTCATGCTCGCGCCTGTCTCGCCTACGGAACGAAGGTCGTCGCTGGCGTGACCCCAGGTCGCGGCGGACAGACCTTCGAAGAAAAAGTGCCGGTCTTCGACACGGTCGAAGAGTCGGTCAAACAAACGGGCGCCGAGGTCAGCTGCATCTTCGTGCCGCCGGTCGGCGCTGCAGACGCGATCATCGAGGCCGCTGCGGCCGGTATTCGCCTGGTGATCTGCATCACCGACGGCGTACCGGTGCTCGACATGGTGCGGGTTCGTCGCTTCTTGGAAGGTCGTTCGACGAAGCTCGTCGGGCCGAACTGTCCCGGGGTGATCACGCCCGGAGACGGCCCCAACTCCACCGGCGGCTGCAAGATCGGCATCATGCCGGGGCACATCCACAAGAAGGGTCGCATCGGCGTGCTCTCCAAGTCCGGCACGCTCACCTACGAGGCCGTGGGCCAGCTCTCGGCGCTCGGTATCGGGCAATCGTCCTGCATCGGTATCGGCGGTGATCCGGTCGGCGGGCTCGACTTCGTTGATTGTCTCGAGCTCTTCAACAAGGATGAAGAGACCGACGGCGTGATCGTGATCGGCGAAATCGGTGGCAACGCCGAGCAGCGCGCGGCCGCTTGGATCAAGGACAACATGAAGAAGCCCGTGTGCGCCTTCATCGCTGGCCGCACTGCCCCGCCGGGCAAGCGCATGGGTCACGCCGGCGCCATCATCGCCGGTGGCAAGGGCACCGCCGACGAGAAGATCGCCGCCTTCGAGGCAGCCGGCGTCCGCGTTGCCCCGTCTCCCGCGGAGATGGGCTCGACGCTGAAGAGCCTGCTGAAGTAATCGGCAGCCACGCCGGAACGAGAAAGGGAGGCCCATTCGCCTCCCTTTTTCGTTTTTGTGCCCGCTGCTCGCGACAACGAAGCTACCCCACTCCGCGACCCCCACAACCAGCACGCGGTGACCGCGAAGAGGGCCGCGCGTGGGGGCTTTGCATGACATGTGCGATGCGCTGCTCCTCGAGGTCGGCCTTCAAGATGGTGAGGTCCTCCAGATACTGAAGCAGCACCTCCCCAAGCCCGCGGTTGCCCAACACAGCGAGGGCAAAGCGGAGGTCCATCACGTCGCGGCCGGGTCGCGATATCTCGGCCGCGGCCAAGATGCGATTGCCCAACGACGGTAGCCGAGCGCAGTACTCCTTCAGCTGATGAATTCCCGCCGCAGGGTCATTGAGCGCGCCGAGAATTCCGTGAAGGGCAGCGAGGTGGTGCAGATCCTCGGGTTGAGGGTCGAGAATGGGCGGCGGTCGCACCGAAGACTTCACAAGGGAATCAACGGTGCAACGGGCCTAAGACTCGAGGAAAAAATTTAGCGAAGACCAACGTCAGACGGGCGACAACCAGCCGAACGTATCGGGACCAAGCCCACGCTGGATCTTGGAGATGCGATCGTAGAGACCGAGCGCTAGCTCACCTGGCTTTCCACCGCCAATCTCGAGCTTCCGGTCGCCAAAGGCGAGTTCAGCCACGGGGCTCACGACCGCAGCCGTGCCCGAGCCGAAGACCTCACGCAGGGTGCCCTTCTCCGAGGCTTCGAATAGCTCCGCTGTGGAGATCGCGCGCTCCTCCACCTGCACGCCGAACTCGGGCGCGAGCTTGATGATCGAATCGCGGGTGACGCCCGAGAGAATGCTGTCCGATAGCGCCGGGGTAATCAGCTTGTCACCGATCACCACGAACAGGTTCATCGTGCCCACCTCTTCAACGAAGGCGTGCTCCTTGGCGTCCATCCACAACACCTGGTCGTAGCCGGCCTTCTTGGCGTTCACAGCCGCGAGCAAACTCGCAGCGTAGTTCGCACCGGCCTTCGTCGCACCGAGCCCGCCGCGAGCTGCACGCACGTGGTCACGCTCCACCCAGATGCGCACCGGCTTGAGCGAATCCCCGCCGTAGTAGGAGCCCACCGGCGATGCGATCACGAAGAACAGATAGTGGTTCGACGGGCGAACGCCGAGAAACGCTTCCGTGGCGATGATCGTCGGTCGCAGGTAGAGGGCAGTCCCCGGCGAGCTCGGAATCCAGCTGTCCTCGAGCTTGACGAACTCGCGAACCAACGCCACAAAATCTGCTTCCTCGAGCGCGGGCATACACAGCCGGGCGGCGCCTTGCTGCATGCGTCGTGCATGCGCATCGGGTCGGAACAAGGCGACCCCACCGTTGGGCTGCCTGTACGCCTTGAGCCCCTCGAACATGGCTTGGCCGTAGTGAAGAACGCAAGCCGCTGGGTCGAGCGCGAGGGCTTCGTACGGCTGCAGTCGAGCATCATGCCAAGCCTGCTCGACCGACCAATCCACCGAAAGCATGTGATCGGTGAAATACTTACCGAAGCTCAGCTCTGAATCCGGGGGGCGCTTCTTGGGCGTTTCCGTCTTCTTGGTGCGAATCGAGAGCGTCATGCGTTGTTCCCTTGTGAGTGGGGGTGACCCGAAAGGGAGCGTTTAACCGGGACTGCGCGAGGTGGTAACCCCAATCCGCAATCGGGTACACATCGCGTGCACGCGACCCCACACAGACGTGTTCGGCCTTGCCGCCCAAGCCCGTGTGTGGTTGCTCACGGGGCTTGTCGACCTCGGGAGGCTGCTCTCCGCGCAGTGCCGAAGTCGAAACAGGTCGCTTAGCGCGAAAGGGCTCTCGTTGCTTGCCCCACGCGGGCGTGGGGCCCCGCGCAACGAGAGAGCTAAAGATTCAATTCTCTGGGCGCGCTGCGCTCAGCTGGTCGACTTCGGCACTGCGCGGAGAGCGGCCTCCCGAGTCTTCGCGCTGAGGGTTATTCGGAACAGAGAGCGTCCTACCGAGTCTTCGCGCTAGTGGGTTATTCGGAGCGGCCTCGCGAGTCCCGCGCTAGGTGGCTTTTTCGATGCGGCCGTCGGCGTGCCGCGCGAAGCGCTCGTTGCTGTCGTGCACCGGGTCGTGTTTCGGCCAGGGCCAACCGCCGAATCGAGTCGACTGATAGTCCTCGTACGCCTTCCGGATTTCAGCTTCGGTGTTCATCACAAACGGCCCACGCTTCGCGACGGCCTCACCAACCGGCATGGCCGAGAGCACCAGCACCTCTGTCTCGCTCGGGCCGTTGACCAAAGCAGCTGCGGCATCCCCGATCAGCTCCACCGCGGAATGCGAATCGAAGTTGCGCGTGCCCACCGTGAGCGAGCTGCCTTGAAAGAAGTAGAGCATGCGGTTGCAGCCCGCCTTGCCAGCGGGCAACACCAAACGTGCGCCCGGCGCCATTTTGAGCGTGTAAATGGTCACGTCATGGCTCGGATCGGCGGCCCAGGATTTGGGCGGGGGGGTCGCGGCGATCGACTTCTCGAACGAGCCGGCAATGACCGTGACCTCGACGGCTTTGCCCGCCTCGTCCAGCAGCGTCACCTTCGGAATCACGTCGCGCCACAACATCGAGAAGTTCGGGGCCGTCATCTTCTCGCGCGCCGGCAGATTGAGCCAAATCTGAAATAGCTCGAGCGGGTTCGGCCCACCGACCTCGAGCAGCGGAAACATCTCCGCGTGCACGATGCCCGAGCCCGCGGTCAACCATTGCACATCGCCACCGCCGTAGCGCGCCGCAGCGCCCAACGAATCGGCATGATCGACCAGCCCCTGCCGTACGATGGTGACCGTCTCGAAGCCGCGGTGCGGGTGCTGCGGAAAGCCAGGTACCTGAGAGCCGTGGTACATGCTCCAGCCGTCCTTCGCCTCGAAGTCACTGCCGATATTGCGGCCCTCGAGCGAGGCCTGCGGACCGAAAGCGCCGTTGCCCGCCGGGTAGGCGTCATTGTGGTGCGCGCAAAACAGGAACGGGTCCAGCGTCTTCCAAAGGAAGCCGAGCGGCGCCACCGACTTCACGACGTCCTGTGCCGGCGCGGTGCTCAACGAAGCCCCGCGCGAGGCCTCGCTCCCGCAAGACAGGATCACAGGAAGAGAAGCGATCGTATGCAGCGCCGTCCGACGTTCCATGTCTTCGCAAGATAGCCCAAGCTCGACCGAGGTTTGCCGTTCTGGCAGCCGAAGCCGCTGGAACACTGAGGTGCGCGACAAAGCTTCAAAGCGCAGCGCCGCTGGAATCAAGCCGTGGACGCGGCTGCTGATGGCTCAGTCCGAAGGAGCCCCATGAAATCGCTGATCGTCGTTTCGCTCGCCCTAGCCGCCTGCGCCCCCGTACCTCCGCCCATGCCCAACGTCGGCAGTTCCGACCGAGTGCCTAGCAAAACCATGAACCTTCGCGTTGCAGTCGAAGACCTCGATGGGACCCCCGTCGCCGCCACAGAGACGGCGGTGCAGCTGCTCTCACCGAGCACCTTCTCGGCCCGTTCGCGCGACGGCGGCGAGGTTGCGGTGGAGGTGTTTCTCGAGTCGGAAACTACGGGCGGCGGAGCTGGAGCCACTGCCCCAAACCGCTATCTCCTCAACATGAAGCTCTCCGAAACAGGCGACAATGGGGAGCAAGTCTCCTGGCGCCCTTCGCTCGCTGTGGTCGAGGACACCGAGTCCCTGTCCACCATCACCTGGGGCTCTGCGGGCCGGCGCATCCGGGTCATGCTCTCGGAGAAGGTTCTGCCCGTGGCCACCGCCGAGCCCACGCCACCCCTCGTTGAAACACTGGCCGCCGGGAACGCGCCTGCAGCTGCAGACACCTCATCGGCTCTCGAAGCAGCGGCCTCGCCCGAAGGGAGCGGCGAGATCGCGGCCGAGGCACCGTGATCGCCCGTGCTTAGCGCAAACCCAGCTGACCACCAATGGGCACGACATGCACGCGCGCTGGCCCCACGCCAGCGCGCGCCATAGCGGCCTCGAGCACCGAAACAGCGTATCCCGGCGCATCGACGCCATGGGCGAAGGTGTCGTAGTGAATCGGCAACATGTGTTTGGCGCCCAAGTCGATGAAGGCCTGCAACGCCTCTTCACCGTCCACATGCGTCGCGCGAGCAAATGAGTCGGGCTCCACCGGCGCAATCGGAAGGATCGCCAGATCGATCGACGGGAAGCGCTTGGCCGTGGCGAGGAACGCCTGCTGATCGTAAGCGGTATCCCCACCGAAGTAGACGGTGAGACCGTGATACTCGATCACCCAGGCTGTTGCGCTGCGGCGCATCCAGGCCGCATCGGCGCCATAACGGAACCCAGGGTGTTTGACGGGTACGGCGGTGACCCGCAATTCGCCTTCAGCAACGGTCTCAAAGCGCCTGACCTCCTCCGTACGAAAGCGATAATTAGGCACATAAACAAGGCCCGACTCAGGCACGAGCAAGCGCCTTATCCGGGACTCCAGCAAGTCCAGCGAGCCGAGCGAAAGGTGGTCGACGTGCATATGAGAGACCAACGCCACGTCGATCGCTGGAAGATCGCCTGCAGCGATTCCTGGCTCCACAAGCCGCCTGGAGAAGCCTGCTCCTACGGTCTCGGTGAATACAGGGTCCGTCAATACCCACTTATCGTCGAGCTGGAGCAATACGGTTGCATGCCCTACCCAAAGCGCGGCCAACCGGACATCGCGGCGCGCAGGGTCGCTGATGCGATTGGGCACCGCACGCGGCTGAGTCGCCAGCGCGCCCACGTTGCGCTCGAGGATCTGCGACCAAACACAACCCGCCCCCACCAGGAAAAGGGCGGCCAAGAGGCCCACCAAGCTACCCGGCTTCAAAAGTAACGCAGCCTCAAGGTCGCCATGGTTGCAGCGCGGGCCGAAGGAGACAGGGCGTGGGAGAGCTGCAACCCCAGAATCCCGAACAAGCCGTAAACTCCAACCTCCCCTGCTACAGCACTGGTCCCGGCGACCTCTTGGAAAGATACTCCCAAAGAGCTACTCAACATTTCACCGTGCTCGAGTAACGGGAAATAGGCTCGCAGCCCGGGCCGCAAAATAACACTCGTATGCTCGAGGAAGAGCACCTCGGGTGAGGCATAGAACTCAAGCGAACCGCCATACCTGAGATTGGGTTCAACGACGAACGCACGCAGCCCCAAAACCTTGTTGTTGGCGGACCAGGAGTAGAGCAGCGGAGTTAGCTGCCACGCCAATCCGAAGTAGACGCGCTCTTGATCCAAGACCAGGGCTGGACTGGGGATTGCCTGGGTTGCCAGCCAAAACGCAGTGGGAAAAGGGAACGTGGTCGGAGGTTCAAACGGTGCTGGCTCACTCGGCTCCGCGAGCGCAATCCCCGGTAGCAAGCAGCTAACGCAAACCAGCGCCTGTGCTCGTGCCCTCCAAGCCATGGGCTAGAAGCTCGACTTACCCGAGAACGCCTGCTGCAGCGTCAACCCGGCCAGCCCAAGGTGAAGAGCCAGTACCACAGCGAATAGCCCCGTACTCAACGCAGGAGACCGAACCGCGCCCAAGAGGCTGGCAAAGAGCGGCAGGGTCTGGAGCGAATGCAGGCCAAGGAAATGCGGGACTCTGAGGTCGCCATACTTCGTGCTCCAATTGAGTAGCGGCAGTCCTGAACCGCCGTCAACGCCACCGACCGAGTGCTGGAGCCGACCGCCCATCCCGAAGCCTGATACCGACCAAGAAAAGCCAAAGCCCCGCGCACCATGCAGCTCGCAGCAGCGGAGCCCAAGGTAGGCCATCCGCTCCAAGCAACGGGCGCACGGTCGCCAGCCCCGCGACCACGAGCATTGTTAGGGTGGTCACGACAATCGCTAGGACCATCATCCGCCAGATCGCCGCATTGAACGCCCCCGCCAGATTGAAGTGCGAAGTGGTTCCGCGCAACGCCTGTGTGACGATCCCAACCATCTCGAGCACCATGGTAACCGCGAGCAGCCAAGCGATGACGGCTTTGCTGCCCCTATCAATCGACAGGGCCGGGACCACGATCGCCATCGACCCCAGATAGATTGCGATGGATAAACCAAACTTCATTGGCTTGGCCGCCGGGTGAACCCCTAACAGCGGGGGAGCCGGAACCGCGTGGGCAACCAAACAAACCAGGCCCACCGCAAGGTGCAGCAAGGCAACCCAAGCCAATAGACGCCCTTCGCTCGTGAGGTTCATACGCTGATGTCCACTTGCACCATTTGCTAGTTCTATTATAGAACCCTATGTCAGACAAGGACCATCTCGTCTTTGCGAATTTTCTACAAGGAGCGTCTTCATGCATCGTGCCTCAGCGTCCTGGTCATTCGTTTTCGCCGCTATTTTGGGCTGTGGAGAAGAGAGCTCTGTTGAGCCCAGCGGCGGGAGCGGTGGGCAGAATCCGGGCGGAGAGGCTCCATCAGGCGGCAGCTCCTCGGGCGGTAACTCCACAGGCGGTAACTCCGCTGGCGGCAGCTCCTCGGGAGGAGAGGGTGGCGGTGGCGGTGGGGCGCCCGCAGACGCCCGCTTTCGCTTTATCCATCTATCTCCCGACGGCCCCGCGGTCGACCTGTGCCTGGTTCCTGCGCAAGGCGCTCCAATCGGGCCACTGCTCGAGAACCTGAGCCTCGAGCCCGGCGGGCTCGGCTACCTTGGAGCTACCAGCTACCTCGACGTCCCCGCCGGCGGGTACCAGGCAGTTCTACTCGAGGCGGCCGGTACCGATTGCGACGGACCAGCGCTGCCTGCTCAGCTCGACCTTCAACTGGAAGCAGACAGCTCCACAACAGTTGTCGCCGGTGGGATGGTCGCGGGCTCAGTTGGGGAGCAGGCCCTCCAGCTAATACGCTATAGCGATGACACAGCTGCGATCACTGGGAAGGTTCGGCAACGCTTTATCAATCTGTTGGTTGGAACTCCCGCCCTCAGCCTCGGTCAAAACGCTGGGAAGAACTTTGTGCCGTTGTTCACCGACGTAGCGTACTCCCAGGTCGGCGACGCCGGCGGCGAGCCCTACCTCGTGACCGACCCGCAGAGCAACATTGAACTAAGCCTGCGCGCCACGGGCTCCACGGCCGATCTATTGACGGTGGGCGGGATCTTCATCCCGGCGAACGAGGTCATCACCAGCTTTGCCGTTGGCAACCTCGACCAGCAGCCCGCTCCGATCAAGGTACTGGCCTGTCTTGATACCTCGGGCTTCTGCATCGAGTTCCCCGCCGACTAGCCTTTGTGCTCAGAGCTTGGCTCGTTGCGCGCGTAATACTCAGCAAAACGAGCCCTTTTCGCGCTGGTCGACGCAGGAAAAGAAGGGCCTGGCCCGGCAAATAGATTGCGCGGCTCAATCGGTTCTCCTGTCTCAGCGTCGACGACCAGGGCGCGCACACGCCGGCCGGTCCTGCGGTCATAAACGATGACCGGCTCGCGCCCTTCCTCAAAGGACCAGCGCTCACCAAACGTCATGGTCGCAAGCAGCACCTTCGTCGTGTCATAACCCTTCTCCGTCAACCGATAGTCGTGACGACCAGCGGCGTACTCATGCTTCTCGAGCACCCCTTGCTCGACGAGCAAGGCGAGCCGCTTGGTCAATATGTTGCGACCAATGCCCAACCATTCCTGAAACTCGTCGAAGCGAGATACTCCGTAGAGACACTCACGGAGAATGAGCTGGGTCCACCAATCCCCAAGCACATCGAGAGACCGTGCAATCGGGCAAGGGACACTCGGAAAACGCTTTCGCTCCATGGCCGAACGTTAGCACAGTTGCATGATGGCACGCATTGAACGAAAGCGAGAGCAGCGGCCGGTCGGAGGCTTAGCGCCCCGGCGCATCAACGCTGAAGCTCCGCCTACGCCAAAGCGCGACACCAAGGAGCGCGGTAAACGCCAAGAGGCCAACCCAGACGGCGGGCGGCAAGTGCGTAATCACGTCATAGAGCTGCTCTCCGAAGTAGCTCACCATGAAGATGGGCAACAAATAGCCGACAAACGAACCCCAAAAGTGGGTTCCAAAACGTACCCGCGAAATGCCGAAGAACGCATGCAACATCGGCGGCATCCAGAAGATGAAGCGCAGCAAGACCACTGTCGTAAAGCCGCGCCGCGCGAGCGCTGCTTCATACTTCTTGAGCTTTGCAGGGATCCGCTTGGCGACGGCGTCTCTCGCGACGAAGCGAGCGAAGGAGAAGCCAACCACACTGGCAGCCATGGTGCCTGTCATTGACAACGCAAAGGCAACCGGCCACGGCCAGATCAGTGGCGCGACCATGATGAACACAGTCCCCGGAACCCCGAACGGCTGCAGCAGTGCATAGGAAAGGACGAATACCAAGTAGCCAAGCGCGCCAAGCTCTACCAACGTGAGCTTCAGCTCGGACGGGCTGGCAAACCGCTGAAACACGCCAAACCGCCACGCGGCGAGCAGCCCCACCACGACCGCTACCACCAGCGCAAGCCTCGCCAAGTTCGCGGACTTCAACGGCCTGCGCCTACCTCTCGCCACCAGGTATCGGGACCTTCAGCATGGGCGAGCTCCACCACGGCGCCGAGTCGCGGGGTCAAGAGCCGCGCATCGGCCTTGCCGGCCAACTCGAGCAAAGTCTCAGGCGGCTCATTCCAAGCATGCAAGGCCAGATTGAAGGTCCCCCAATGCACCGGTAACAACATCCTGCCGCCCAGCATCTTAAAAGCGGTTAGTGCGTTCTCCGGGCCTAGGTGAATCCCACCCCAACTTGGGTGAAAGGCGCCGATCTCGAGCATCACCAGATCAAAGGGCCCATGCTGGCGGCCAATGTCGGCAAACGCCGGAGTTAGCCCGGTATCCCCGGAGAAGAAGACCTTATGGTGCTCCGATTGGATGACCCATGAAGCCCACAGCGTGCGATTGCGATCGGTTGCGGCGCGTCCCGAGAAATGCTGCGACGGGGTGGCGTAGAAGCGCAAGCCGCGCACATCCACGTGCTCATTCCAATCGAGCTCGGTGATGAGCTCTGGCTGCACGCCAAACGCTTCGAGTCGCGCACCGACCCCAAGAGCAGTTACCACCGGAACGCCCATCCGTGCGATCTCCACCATGGTGCGACGGCACAGGTGATCGTAGTGATCGTGCGATAGCAAGATCACGTCGATCGGCGGCAGCTCCTCCAGCTGCGCGGGCACCGGGTGGAAGCGCTTCGGCCCGGCAAACGAGACCGGCGAGGCTCGCTGGGCGAATACCGGGTCCGTCAGAATGCGATAGCCGTCCAACTCCAAGAGCACCGTGCTGTGGCCCAACCAGGTTAGCCGCAAACGCGTGTCGGGGGCCTTTGCCCATTGGTCGTGAGGTCGCAACAGCGGCAACGAAGCCCGCGGAGTCCGCTCGGCCCCGCCAAAGAAGTATTCACCAAGCAGCGGTAGAGCGTTGGATTGCAGCTCGGGCGTGACCCCCGAGGGATTGCTGAACCTTCCGTTTTGCAACTGTGGAGAGGCCAGCACGCGGGCTCTCCGCTCACCACGAAAGTCCAAACAGGCTTTCATGCCTCCGCTTGTATCACGGCGCGCTCGACTCCCCCGCCGCCTTCACCCAACTTTACAGAGCTCTCGGCTCGGCGCTCACGGCATCGCTACATCACCGAGCGACATCTCCACGTGGATGGAGCCCGCCTTTCGCCGGTTATACTGCTTAGTCAAACCAGCAACCGCAGCCGTGCGCACGGCTTGATCTGCTCGCAGGCCGATCGCGTATCGATAGCAATTTAGAGCCTCGGAACGGCGCCCCTCGAGGTCCAAAGCGCGTCCCCGCCAAAGATGGAAGGCGGCGACTCTTTCTTCATCCGCGTGCCCGAGCGCAAGAGCGCGGTCAAACGCGAGGACAGCCCGTTGCGAGCGACCAAGTTCGAGCGACAGTAGACCTGCAACATAAGCGTATATCGCTTGCTTGGGCGCAAGTTCCAACGCGGTCTCCATATGACCAAGCGCCGCCTGCGTATCATTGCGATCCAAGTACGCAACATACGCCCGACGAAACTGCTCGAACGCTGCATCAGCCCCTGAATCGACGGCCGATTTGGTGGTGAACCGTTGGAGGATCCGGGACTCACCCAGGTCCTTGAACGAGAACGGAATGAACTCCCCGCAACTGGTCGGGGCCTTTCCAACGCCCACCCAGACCGCGCCATCTTCAGGAGAGAAGACCACCGAACCGACTGTCATCACCATTGCGATCGAATCGCGAATTCGACAGCTCGGTGACGCGCCTTGATCCGCGAGCATAGCTCCCATTCGTGCGGGGATTAGCTGGCCTGCGTTCGCCTTCAGGAGCTCATTGACACGCTGGTGCCTCCCTAAGTTGTGCCGCCAATAGGAGCCATAAAGCGCCACTTCGGAGTTACCGAGCTCCGGGTCGAGATAGATATTCGCGTAACCGAAGGTGGAAGCCTCTGGGCTCGCCGTTGGATCCCCTCCCAAGATCTTTGCAACATGCCGCTCCGGGTTCTGCTCGAAGCACAGTACTCGCTTCGACTTGCCGTCCGCCACGAGGTGGGTCCAACAACCAATCGAGCGTTGCTGAGCCAAGATCTCCGCGGCTTGCTCCAAGGTGCTGGCCTCCCGCATCACCCTATCGCCGAGCACGCCGATGGGAATTCCGCCGAGCCGCGCCTTATCGGTAAACATGTGTTGATGCACGGTCAGGGTCAGCCCCGCCTCATTCATGGCGGTGATGCCGCCGAGCCCGACGCCAGCCGCGGCCACCGCAACATAACGCTGGCCCTTCTCCGGCGTGTGGAAGATGAGCGCTGCGTTATCCACCCAGTTCTCGACTCCAAAGTAGTCGAAGTTTCGAGCGTGCAAGAGCTTGCCCCCTGCCGTTGCGTTTCCCCAAGCAATGGCGCTGGTGCAACCAAGCCCAAGTTCCAACCGGTGAGCGACGGCTGGAGCTGCACCGCGCAACTTAGCCATCATGGACGCAGACCACACCAGCGAGTCCGGCATGGTGCAGCCCAAGATGAACTCTTCCTCGTCCAACCCAGCTCCACGGGCGATGCCGCGAATCGTTTCAAGGGCAAAGGGCGGCAGCCGCTTGCGCACCGACGAGCCTACACCACGTTGGATGGCTGCGATTAGATAGGGTGATAGTGGCCCCAGTGGCTTGCCCAAAAGGCGCTCCACCATCGTTCGGTAATACGGAATAGGGCCGCGCCGAACCTTCTCAGCCAGCAGGGCGCCGTGCTGTTCCCCCATTTCGGCGAAGGAGCCAACCAGGTTGAGCACGTTCATACCAGCCACCTGGTGGAGGCTTCCGCGCCCGTGTCGGCGCCGCTCAGGGCCAACGCTATTGTGCATTAGAGATTGCTGCAGCTGCATACTTCCTCGCGCTACGATTGGTTGAGATCCGACATGACCAAAGAAAGGGGTTTGCCCGAGGCAAGCGCGGCGGACGCCATGATCCTCGGGATGGCCCAACGATGAAAACCGACGACCGCCTGCCGCGCGCCGTCGACGTCCCCAGCGGCGACCAGCTCAATCAGAATCCGAATGCCTTCCACGTGCTCGGCGCTCGGCGGCCGGGTTGCCACCAGGCTCTGCTCGAGCTCGGCGGTTACGCGTGAATTGAAGGCCGCGAGCATTTCGTAAACGGGATTGCACGCGCAGCGCGCCAGCGTGAGCGTCAACTCGTGAACGCTCGCGATGTACTCGCGGGGCTCGTCAATGAGCGTGCTTAGTCTGTTGACCTTTGCTCGCAGCGTTTCAACGTCTTGCTTGCTGCGTCGCTGGGCAGCCGCTGCAGTCATATCGGCGTCCAACTTGGCGCGGACCTCCAAGAACCCGGATAAGACCGCGAGATCCACGTCGCCTGGCCGCGGGACGAGCAACACCAGCAAGACCTCAGGACTCATCGACCGCAGCGGATCGAGCACGATGGTCCCCCGTCGCCGTACCGGCTCGACGAGCCGATGAACCTCAAGCAGCTTGATCGCCTCTCGGATCACGCCGCGGTTGACGCCGTAATCGGTCGCTAGCTCCGCCTCCTTGGGCAGCACCGCCCCAAGCTGCAATTCGCCCTTGGTGATCCTTCGGAGCAGGTCCCGAGCAACGCTGTCCGCCTTGCGAGCTGGCTTGTCACCCCTCGGCTTGGAGGCGGCTGGCGGCGCCTGCGTTTTGCGCGCTTTTCCAACAGATTTGCTTTCCCGAGGCTTGCTCGACTTTGCCCGCTCAACCACCGAATCACAATAGATCGCATCTATTCATTTTCAACATATTTAATCGCAATCGAGAAAAATGGGCCGTGGGACGTCGATGGTTACCTCCACCTTCGGTGGAATGAGAGACGCTGTTGAGGCGTCCGACCAACGAGCCATGAAGTTGCAACAGCTAGTCCTCGCGTTGGGGCTGACAGGCCTCGGTTGCTCCGGTGAAGCTGGAAAGACGGGGGAGGTCGATGCCCAGCTCCCGCTTGCGGCAGCGACTGCGACCAGCGCAGCCGTAGCCACTCCAAGCAAAGACGCCGAGGACACGGAGCACACTGCATGCGAGGCGCGTTACAACGCCATCGCGAAGCAAGGCCGAGCCTACGGCCAGGGTCCGTTGGAAACCAACAGGGAGCGAATGCTCGGTCGGGCGCGCGGAGCCACGAGCTTGTTCGTACGCGAACCAGAGAGGACCGCGCTCAGCGATGCTGCGCTGGAGCGCGAACGGCAATGGTTTGATAAGCAACTACCTGGAACTCGCGTCACCCGCTTGATTGCGCGCAACAAGCAGCGAAAGCAGGCTTTGCGGGCGCTGCTATTGCGCGAGGGCTACCTGTACGCCGATCAGCCCGATGATGCTTACGAACTCGAGGCCCGCGTCACCCTCCCCGAACTATTTGAGGAGGAGCATCTGCTGCTTACCCGCGGTAACGAGCAAGCCAAGCTGCGGCTGAAGCCCGGTAAGTATCGTGAGTACGTCTTCGATGGTGGGCCCAAGGACGGTAAGAAGGCCTCCATCGTATTCGGGGATCGTATCGAGGTAGCGGACAAGGAGGGGCACATCGCCAGCACCTCACCGTGGTTGCACCGCGACATCCTGGGCCTTGCCTGGGCGCACGGGCTCGACCGCATCTCGTTCGAGCGCATCACAGAGACCAATCTGCTCGCGCAGCTGCGCGTGGGCCAACTCAGCGTGAAGGCGGTGCTCGAGTCTGACAAGGCGAGCCTCACGATCGGCTGTGTCGCAGAGCCGCAAGCGAAGCGGGAAGCGTTCAAAGCGGCGCTCGGTCAAGCCGAAGCAAGCCGGCTCGCCGATTCGCGAATACGCGAGGCAGTCAGCCAGCAGACGGACGAGGTCCTGCCCTTCGACCGGCCGCGCAACGAGAAGGGCCCTGATAAAGACGGTCAGTTACGGCCGATCTGGAGAGCCGCCTACTTGCGCGGGCAATCCACCTTTGAAGCAGAAGGTGGCACCTATCCGGTCTTTCTTCCCGACGGCCGACCTTCCCCGCCCCAGGTTTGCGTCGACTTTGTTTTGGACACCTACGAGCGCGCCGCCGGCAGCTGGTTCGCGCCACGCGGTCAGCAGCCCGCGCGAGCGAAAGGGCGGCTCGACATCGACTCCTTCGGGGTAACCAACCGCCGCGGGGTGCTCGGCTTCATGCAGTTCGCCGACTCGAGGGATGACCTTTTCGACGTTCGTCAGTTCAAAGGCAAAGAGCGCATCGAGTTCGCCCGACGCAACGACTTCTTCAAGTTCATCCAAGACAATGTGGCCGACTTCCGCGCGGGCGACATCTTGGCCATTCACGGTCTAAAGCGAGACGAGCGGATTCATCAACACGCCATCTTGGTCGAGTTCGTCGACCCGATCACAGGCTTCCCTTCCGGCCTCGCGGACCAAATGAAGGCGCCGCGCCGTCGTTCGTGGGAGGGCATCATGGCCGAAGCGCCCAAACGCAGTTTGCTCTACCGCGCACGGCCAGTTGCACCGATCCGAGGCCCCGTCGAAGCAGAGGCCGTGGCGACGCGCCTCGCCAGTAAGTGACGATCGCGCTTTAGCTCGGAGGCCGCATGAACGAATTGGCGAGGTCAAAGCCGCGACCACCGTGGCCCGGCCGAAGCTCCAGCCTCGGCATACGTGCGCCGTGAACACGCACATCGCCAACGAAGGCCGCCGCCGCGAGACTGGCCGCCTCCCGCACGTTCGACGACGTTGCGCGTTTCACCCGCAGGTCAGGTTCGGCGGCGAGCGTTAGCGAATCGGCTGCGTGCGTGATGGTTCGCATCGTGAAAAGAGCGAGCATGGTTTCGTTGCGTCGACGCCGCGCTGCGATGTCAGCACGGCTGGTTTGGCGAACCGTTACCTCGTGATCGGGTTGGGAGATCGCGCCGGCGATCGCCTCGGCGACCTCGGCGAGGTGCGCTCCGTGATCCACGAACAGGGTAATTGGGCCGCCTGGGTTCTCGGCCTCGGCACCGGCATCGGGCAGAGGGCCGAGCGCGAGATGCGACAAGGCTGCCTTGGGAATGCGATCCACGACCTTCTGCAGGGCGCCAGGCTTGGCTAATGGTGTATCCCCGTTGGCCGTCAGCACAAACGAACCAACGCTCGAAAAGTCGAAGCGCTGGGCGGAAGGGCGCGGCGTTGCCAAGCCAGCCCCGAGCCAACCGAGGTCATCGCGCCCGACCTCGAACTCACGCAAACTCTCGCGCAGATCGGCCGCCGATTCGAGCTTCAGGCTATCCAAAAAAGCCGGTCCCATCGCCGAAGAAAGATTACGCGTTAGCGTCAATCGACTAGCGCTCGACTGCGCCATAAAAGCTCCAGTCCCATCCGGTTCTACGGGGCTAAAGTTATTGGGCACAATCGCGAAGATGGGCAGGCTGAGCGTATCCACCAGCGCAGCGGCCGTCGCTTTTGAAAAGGCGATCGAATGACCAGGCCCCACTTCAAATGGGCCTAGCGGCTCCAACAGAAAACGGGCGCCCATCGCCGAGGCGCGCTTCAAGCTCGCCACGACCTCGGCCGGACCGACGGCCTTGCCGCGCGCCGTTCGCAACCCTGTGCGCAGTGGGACCAACACCCTCGCCCCCTCCTTGCGCGGTAGTTCCTCTGCCAACATCGGAGTCTTTGCGCCGGGCGTGTACAGCGTGTCGAAGACCGCCGGCGCGCAGAGGCCGGCAACCGGATTGGCCCAGTCGTGTGGGTCGAGCGTTCCGAGCGCCCAGGGCACACGAAAGGAGAGCGTTCCGCCCCGTGGGGTACGACCGAGCGCGAGTGCGCGCCCAGGAAGGCCCACCGACAACGCGGCCAAGAGCAGCGCTCGCCGCCGCATCAACGGGCAACCATGAGCTCGTCACCGGAGGCGATCACGAAGGGCACACGTCCGCGGTCGATCGGTGGACAGACCGCGATGGCTCGCACCCCAGCCGCGACGGGAACCCGCAGCATCTCCTTCAAGGCCTGCTTTGAGCGGTCTTCCCAAGAGTAGACGACCACTGCGTCCGGGCTGCCGCGCGGCACATCGAGGCTAGCCAGGATCTCCGGGGTGCCGTCCTGATTGAGATCCCCAACGGCGAGTTGCGCGCCAACCGAAGCAGCGGTGCCAAGCTTGCCCGCGCCATCACGCACCTCGAGACGGCCGTCTTCTCTCCCCGCCCAAATGGAATAGGCGCTTCCACCTCCGTCCACCAACGCCGCGCCTGCATAAGCGTCGAAGCGCCCACTAACGCTCGCTCGCGCTGGCGCCCCTGTTGTTTCGCCGCACTCCGAAAGCGGCCCCGTCAGCGTATCGCTGTCGAAGATCGCACACGAGAAGCGGTGGGCGTCGGGTAGGGCAAAACCGGAATAGCTGGTAACGGACTCGAGCGCCGCATTGAGACGTACCGACTTGGCTCTGTCGGTGCTGGCCACGACAAGCTCTCGTGCGGCGGGAAGGGCTCCTCGTGCGGTCGGCGGGGTCGCAAAGGCGAGCGCCATCGGCTCGCGCCAAGGGGTCTCATCTTTGAGCGATAGCTCCTTCCAAGCCCGCGACGCGATCGGCGAGACACGCCGCTCATGCAACCTCACGAGTGAAACTTGCTCACGTCCAGCGACGACGATCTCCGGAGCGCCGTCGCGATCCAGGTCCTCACACAAGAGCGCCAACGGCTCTCGCTCGAAGCTCTTTGCGCGCTCGATCGTCAAAGTCGAAACCAGCGGAATCGGCGGAAGAAACGAGCGGACCTCAGCGTCGATCGGAGCGTCTGCAAAGGCATGGGCCACCGAACCAGGCAGCGGGTTGCGGATGCGGGCCCAGCGCGTCCGCGGAACGAGGTGAACGTCAGCCGTTGCTTGCAACCGCCCTCCCTCGAGCGCCACCGTCAGCGAGAGCACCCAGGCCTTGCCCTTGGCTCTCGCGATGGCGGTCTTGAGCGGACTCGTCTCTTCCGGTGCTTGAAAGCCGCCAAAGCCAGCGGCCAAGCTGGCCACGCGTAGCGCCAGCAGGCTCCCGCGCTCGACGCTCGGTTGCGCCTGCAGCCCTGCTACAGAAACAAGCACGCCGCCCTCGAGTTTGGGTAGGCCTTGGATCAACGCGCGCGCGACAGACTGCACCGCCGGCTCGTAACCGACCTGGCTTGGCCGCGTTGGCTCGGCGGCTTGAGCCTGGAGCTCGGTCGGAGCGAGCACCCCGAAAACGACGCACGAGGCGATGGCGAAGCACGGCCGGAACACGCGCTACTTCCCCAGGATGCGACGCAGGTAGCGTGGCGCCGGAGAGCCATGAGCCAAGAGCTCATCGTGGTAAGCGCGCTCTTTGAAACCGGCCTCTTTCTCAGCCACACCGCGCAGACGCATCATCTCGGTAAAGCCGTAGAAGTAGGTCGTTAGCTGAGCGCTCGTCAGCTGCGCTCGCTTCCACTTACCGAGCGCCTCCCCCTCCTCCTGAAAGCTCTCCTCGGTCATCAGCTTGATCGCCTCTTTTTCACTCATGTTGGCGGCGTGAACGCCATGATCGAGGATCGTGTTGGCGGCCATACGCAAGGCCATCTTGAGGCGCTGCATACGAACGGGCGGGCCACCAAAACCGTACTTCGCCATCAGCCACTCGGTGTAGACCGCCCAACCCTCGACGAAGGCACCGTGCGCGAGCACGGCCCGCACCTTCGATGAGAAGCTGTTCTGATGCATGGCCTGCAGGAAGTGACCCGGCATGGCTTCATGCACCGTGAGGTCGTTGAGCATGCTGCGGTTGTATTCGCGGTAGAGGGACTCGACTCGCTTCTTGGGCCAATCTTGCGGGGCCGGAGCTATCGCGTAGAAGGTCTGCGGGTTCGCTTCGAGCGGGCCTGAAGAGTCGCAATAAGCCACAGCAACGCCACGTCGATACTCGGGCATCTCCACCACTTTGCAGGGCTCATTGGGGATGCGCACCAGATCGTGCTGTCGCACGAACGCTGTGGCGTTGACCAAGGTCGCTTCGGCGTCCTTGACGATGGTGGCGTTCGTCGAGCGCTCTTTGGCCAGTTCATTGAGCACCGCCCGAATCAGCTTGCGCTCTTCCTCCACCGTCTTCGGATCTTTCCAAGCCTTGCCTTTGAACAGCTCGGGCCAAAGCTCTTTGGAGGTCGCCACCATCTCAGCGCGAGTCGCTTCCAGAAAGGCACGCGCCGCGGGAACCAGAGCCTCGGCGCCGGTCTCGTCATCGAGGACGAGGGCAAGCTTCTTCTTGAACTTGTCTTTCCCCAAACGCACATCCGCCGTTGCCTTCTTCAGCAGGTCCTTCTCCAAGAACGTCTGAAAGTTCTGCAGCGCGGTCTCAGCGGCTTTGGCCGCAGCCGGCAGACGCTGACCGTCTGCTCCAGCTTGAGCAGCCAAATCCTTGAAGCCAGTACCGACGAGCGAGATCAGCCCCTTGTTTTGACTGATCGCGGTTTTTGTATGCAGCTCGGTTGCGACCTTCAAACGCGCGGTCGCCGCAGCAACCACCGCCGGAATTCCCTCGAGTCGAAGGGCCAGGTTCTTCGCCCGGACACTCGCAGGAGCGAACTCGCGACTGACCAGCGGGTCCAAACCATCACCTATCAGGGCGGTATAAAACATGGGATCCGTTTCGGCTGGCTTGAGCTCATCGAGGGTGAAGAGCGCTAGCGCGATGTGATTGGAGAGGATGTCCCGGTCGACGGCGTTCTCGACAGAGAGCTTGCTCGCGTCGATGGCCAGAAGCTTGCTCGCGGTTGCCTTCAACATCGCGCGGTAGGCCGCTTCTCCATTCACCGAGACATCCGGCCACTTACCGTCAAAGCGATGTTCTCCAGCTTCTGTGGCGCGCACCGGAAGATGAACGAACATGTCGGAGAGGAACTGCTTTCCGAGTTCCTCGAGCTGCGCGTCTGAAGACTCCTCAGCGGGTTGCTCAGGCTCTTCCACCTCGGCACTCACCGCCGCGCTGGGAAACGCACGCGGAGCCTCATACTCAGGAGCCGGAAGGTTGCGCGGAATGCTTGGGTCGCTGGAACAACCGGCAAACACAAAAGCCAATAGCGAGAGCCTGAAGGGAGACCTGGTGAGCTTCATTGTCGCGGCCAAACATACAGCGTCCCCGTGCTGCGAGCTCAGCTGAATCCGAGCCCGACGGTCGAACGCTCCGCTTCAAGGCCACCGTTCGAGCGACTGCGGCTTAGCTGCTTCAAAGCCCTGCGGGTGCGAACGGTAGGATGGACTTCAAGTCTTGGTCGTTGAAGCGCAGTTGCAGACCTACAAAATAATCCCGACGATCCCCGGTAATGATGTCGTCCACCCCGCCGAGTAACCAAAGCTTGCTGATGAATTCGTAACCAACGGTGATGCGCCAGCGAGGCGTCAGCTGTTCACCAAAACCAAAGAGGTCTTGCTTCAGCTCAAAGCGGTCATCGATCAAATGCAAGTCGAGCCCAAGCCCGCCCGTCGACTCCATGATGCCGAATCGGCCGGTCAGCGGCCCGAGCCGCTTGGCGAACTGGAAGCTCAGTCGGAAGTCGTTCGTCGTGGTGACTCTAGTCTCGCGGTAACTCGGTGGGTCGTTCGGATTGGTGGTGTCGATCGTCGTTTGCTCGAAGCTCGTTCTTCCGCGCGGATCGTTCACCAACTGAATCAGGTAGTACTTATCCGTCGAAGGCTGCAGCCGAAGCTCGACGTAGCTCTTTACGGTGTTGGCGAGGAAGTTGTAGTCGGTGCGGAGGCCAACCACGGTCTGTACGCGACCGATGCCTCCTACGAGGTCCCCGACGTCGGACACGACACCTTCGACCTCGTTGATCAGCGTCTCGTCCTTGGTCAAACGACCAACGGTGCCCTCGCCCTTGTCGATCCGAGCGGCGATGTTGTCCGCGTGACCGAGCGCTGATTCCAGACTTGAACTTGCACGATCGATGCGTTCGAGCGCAGAGCGAATCTCGCCGGGCTTACCGGCTTCATCGCCCTTGTTCATCATCGTCCGCACTTCCTGCGTGACCTGCTTCACGTTGTCGAGAATGGCCGCAACTTGCGGGCGAGCGTCGCCCGTTATGCCCTGGACGTTGGCCAGTGTGCCCTTCACGACCTCGCGATTCTCTTTCACCGTTGCGTTGAGCTGCTCGGTTACCTCCGCGAGGTTCTTGAGGATCGCTGCGATCTGATCCTGACCCTGATTCGACCCGACGGTGTTCTTCAGGGTCTCCGTGACGGTCTTAACGTCCTTCAGGATCTCAGACACCTGACCTTGCAGGGATTGAATGCTCGGCTCGTCAATGTAGTTGCGTATCTGATCCCCGTCCTTGAGCTTGACGTTGCCCTCGGTCCCAGGGGTCAGCACCACGTAGGATTCACCAATCAGGCTGGTTGCCCGCTTACCGATGGCGGCGTCCTCGTACAGCACCATGTCGGGCCGCATCTTGATGTCCACCCGGGCGCGGCCCTCGTCGAGCCAGATCCGCCGCACGACGCCGACTTGGATGCCCGAGATCATCACCCGCGACTGCGGCGCGACGCCCGTCATGTCAGGGAGGTAGGCGTACACCTCGTAACCGCCCTCAGTACCGGTGGAGCGGGAAATGAAGCGGTAGCCGACGACCAGCGCTGCGAGCAGCGCGATCGCCATGAAGCCCACTTTGACCCCTCGGGTGATACTGCTCATGCGGCGGGCAGCATCCTAGTACATCCGCGAGGAAGTTTCTCCCCGGATCCCGCAGCTTTGCATCGGACGCCGGAGCGTGCGAAAGCAGCGTTTCGATGGACCAAGAGAAGCTCGCCTCGTTCGTTTCGGAAGTGTGGGACACATCCATTCTGCCGAAAATCACCGACTACATTCGGATCCCCTGCAAATCTCCCATGTTTGACAAGGAGTGGGAGCAAACCGGGCATCTCGAAAGTGCCGTGCAACTGATTGAGTCCTGGTGCAAAGACCACGGACTTTCGGGGCTGACCACCGAGATCGTCAGGCTGCCCGGTCGTTCCCCGCTCTTGTTCATGGAAGTGCCAGCGACGGATGGCTCCTCCGACGACACCGTGCTGCTTTACGGCCACTACGACAAGCAGCCTGAGATGACCGGCTGGCGAGAGGACCTCGGGCCGTGGAAGCCGGTGCGAGAGGGGGACAAGTTGTACGGCCGCGGTGGCGCAGACGACGGCTACGCCGCGTTCGCTTCGGTGTTGGCGCTCTCAGCTGTGAGAAAGCACGGTGGTTCCCACAAGCGCGCGGTCATCTTGATTGAGGGTTGCGAGGAGAGCGGCAGCTTCGATCTACCGCACTATCTCGAGCACCTCGGTTCACGCATCGGAGCCGTGAGCCTGGTGCTCTGTCTCGACTCGGGATGTGGCAACTACGACCAGCTTTGGGTGACGACCAGCCTTCGCGGCTTGGTTGGTGGCACGCTCACGGTCAAGGTACTCAATCAGGGCGTCCACTCGGGCGACGCAACCGGAGTGGTCCCGTCGAGCTTTCGCATTGCTCGCCAGCTGCTCGATCGCTTGGAAGACTCCAAGACGGGAAAGATCCTACCTGCCGCCTTCCACGCCGAGATACCAGCCGAGCGCAAAGAGCAAGCCGCGGTTACGGGCCGTGTGCTCGGCGACGGAATGTTCGAGCGCTTTCCCTACGCTGGCGGAACCCAGCCTGTCTCCAAAGACCACTCCGAGCTCATCCTCAACCGCACCTGGCGACCGTACTTGGCTGTCACCGGCGCAGACGGTATTCCGCCTATCGCAAGCGCTGGCAACGTCCTGCGCCCGTCCACATCGCTAAAGCTCTCCTTGCGACTTCCGCCAACGGTTGAACCAGCCGCAGCGGCGGCAGAGCTCACTCGGCTCCTCACCGAGAACCCTCCCCACGGAGCCGAGGTGACCTTTCACGCCGAAGAACCTGGTCCCGGCTGGAACGCGCCGGCGCTCGCTCCGTGGCTAAAGCAATCCCTCGAGCAGGCGTCCCAAGCGCAATTTGGTCGTGAATCTTGCTTCATGGGAGAAGGCGGCTCCATCCCCTTCATGGGCATGCTCGGGCGCCGCTTTCCAGCCGCACAGTTCGTCATCACTGGCGTTCTCGGGCCGGAGTCCAACGCACACGGTCCGAACGAGTTCCTTCACGTGCCGATGGCCAAGCGTCTGACCGCCGCGATGGCGCAGGTACTCAACGACCACGCGAAACGCTGAGTCACCCCTGAACTTTGTAGCGTCAGGAGTGGAGCCTAAGCCCGTCCCTTCGAGCGATCCTCGACAAGGCTAGGCTCCATGCTCGACCTCATCGTTCAACCAGGACTCGTATTGCCCAGCGATTCGCTGGGCTTTTCGGCTGTTCGCTCGTCTGGACCGGGTGGGCAACACGTCAATAAGACTTCAAGCAAGGTCGTCTTGCGCTTCGATCTTCCAAGCTGCCCGGCGTTGAGTCCAGAGCAGCGAAGCCTGATTCAGGACCGAACGCGCAATCGCCTCGATAGCTTGGGCTTCATTCAGATTGAGTGTCAGGCCACCCGCAGCCAGCACCAAAACCTCGAGGAAGCGCGCAACCTGCTCGCTGCGCTGCTTCAGTGCGCCCTTCGGGTTCAGCCCCCTCGCAAGCCGACGAAGACGCCGGCGCGAGCTCATCGGCGCCGAATCCAGGACAAGAAGCACCGCGCCGACGTCAAGCGAGGTCGCGGTAAGGCAGCTGCGGATTAGGAATGCCCAAACGCTGTCACACCTACGCCCGAGGTCACGCTATCTTCGCGCAGGGCGGAGGGTCGATGATCGAGCGAACCAAGACAGCAAGGTTTGGAGGGGAAGACGTCGCCAATCGCTTGGCCCAGCTAGGCGACACCGAGTTTGACGAACTGTCGTTTGGAGTGATCGGGCTCGATTCCCAGGGCGTTGTCAGAGCCTACAACGCAGCTGAATCGAAGCTGGCCGGCCGACCCAAAGTTGAGGTCATTGGCCAGCGCTTCTTCGAAGTTCTGGCGCCGTGTGCGAGAACCGTTGAATTTCAAGGGCGGTACCTGGACGTTAGGAATGGCAAGTTGGACAGTGCGCTCTTCGAGCACGTCCTCGACCATCGCATGAACCCCACCCGAGTATTCATCCACCTCAAGAGAACGGTCTTGGGAGATGGGATGTGGATCTTGGTCCGACGCAGGCCGCCCTCAATATCCCAATGGCTTGGGTCGACCTGAAGGTCAGCGTGCGAGCAGTCGACGTGCGCCCCCTGCAAGTTGCTTGTCAGGCCCAACGCTGAGCTGCATCGCAAGACTTCGGCCCTGAGGCCGCGTAGTGGGGACAGCGAGCATCCAGCTCAAGGCTGCTTTGCGAACAAGCGCCGGTTCGCTCTCATCAGCCGCGATCCAGCTCACGAGCTCAGCGTCGACGTGTCGAGGCCCCAAGTGCTCGAGCATAGCGATTGCGCGATAGCGAGCCGAGGTCGGAGCTGCAGTATCCCCTGCAATGTCTATCAGCGTGTCGGCCTCGGTCGACGTGCGCGCTAGGACCCGTCCAAGTTCTTCGTAGTAGTTCGCTCCACTGGGACAGCCTACACCCTGCAGAAAAGCGCGAACGGGCTCGGGAGCGGAGACTCCCCAAGGGGGTGCGGGCGCGAGCGAGCTTCGGCCTCGCGTCCGAACGAAGGCCGCCTCGAGCTCCTCGGTCGACACTTGACGATGTTCAGCCATCTTGGTCGAGATCGGAGGGCCATAAGGCTCCATCGGCATTTCGCCCGGAGCGTACACGCCCCGATAGATCGGGCTGGCCTGAATCACGGTCCGCTGCTTGGCCGAGAATAGCCCTTCACCGCTGCCGCCTGTGGGAAACATCGCAAAGCTGTGGTCAGGACACGCATCATCGAGCGCACCGGCGTCCATGCATAGTGGGGTATCCGAGAGCGCGTCCCCAAGCCCCGGCTGGAACTCAGAGGTATGAAACAGCCCCGCAAAGTGTCCCGCCTCGTGCCGCAGGATCAACGGGTCAATGAAGTTGGAGTCGTAAAAGACCTGCCAGATGATCGCGCTCCCGCCCGTGCCGTGGACCACCGGCACGCCCGGCACGCCGAGAGAGAAGCCGGCCGCTCCCTCGAATCCGCCGCCGATTTCCCCCGTAGCGATGATGTTGAGCGCTGGGCGCGTAGGCGCCTGTTCGGTAAGCGGTAGCACGTCGAAGAGGTTGACGTCGTCGATGAAGAAAAACTCGTCGGGGATAGAAAAATAGCGAACCTGCCCCAGCGTGATCCCCCCCCAATCCGAATAGGTATTCACGAGAGTATCGGTCACCTCGGAATCATCGATGAGCCCATCCGGCATGAAGACGTTAATGTCCAGGACACCCCCGTAAAACCCCCCGTCGATCGTGCTACGTTTCCAGATAGACGCTCGAGATGGAGAGCCCGCGCTGTAGTCGAAGCTCCAGTTTCCTTGGGCAAACGGAAACGTCTCGGGATGGTCGAGCTGCGGAGCAGCCATGGCCACGGCGCCAAACCATTGCCAGCTGTATTGATTGGTTGGATTGAAGCCATTGACTACTAGCGCGCCAGAAGGGGCGCGCTGCGTATTGATGGCAACGTCTGCGAAAGGATCACTGGCGTGCAAGACGGCGGTGACGCCTAGGGTCCCCGGAGTCGTATCGAGCGACACGGTGCCGCTGAATTGGTCCTCAATCACCACCTCCTCGGTGAGGCCAGGTCCGCCGCCACCAACCGGCGAGATACCCGTCGAGGAAGATGAGTCGGGATTGCCAGTGGAGTTTGAACTCGAGTCCACAGTGACATTGGGGCCAACGGGCGAGGTGCCACCGCCACCATTGGTCGTAGTCGTGGGAGCGGCGCCAGCCCCACCTTCTCCGTCCGAGTAAAACGCAACCTTGCCGCCACAGCCTACGGTGGAGCAAACAAGGGCCAAGTTGAACAAGGACGTGAGCGGGCTTAGCGTTCGCATGGTTCGAGGTTCCCAGGGCGGCGATGCACCGCCTCGCGAGCCTACCATTCGGAACTCAAAGCTGGGCTCAAACTATCCCAACCAAGAGCCCGCGCGCACGCTACGGATGGATCAACACCGTCGTGCCTTCTCCGGTCTCTTTCTCCACCGTTACACCGTGCCATTCGGCAGGCAGCAGCGGGGTCGTGAAAAGGAAGACCCGCCTGGCGTCGATCGGAGAAAGGTTGACGCAGCCGTGGCTGCGAGGCCGGCCGAAGTCTTCGTGCCAAGGGGCAGCGTGAAGCGCGTAGCCTCCCTTGAAGTACTGAACCCACGGCACATCACGCAGCTCAAACTTGTTGTCGACCTCGTTGGCGTCCATGGTCGTGGTGAGGTGCTTCTCGCGAATCTCAAAGGTGCCGGTTGGCGTGGACAGGGTCTTTTTGGGGTCCCCTAGTCCATCTCGGCCCGTGCTGATCGCCGTGGCGTAAACAGCCTTCTGACCTTCATAGAGTACCAGCGTCTGCGATTGGATCGATATGTCGATCCAGCGCTTGTCGGTCTTGGCGAAGGACGGCAACTTGGAGGGCTTCGCCGCTATTGCAATATCTCTCTCGCGGTACCACTCTCCACCCGACGCCTCGAGCAAGCGGTGACCACCAAGGTTGCGCGAGCGACCAGTCAATTGCACCGGATCCAACTTCGGAATCTCATCGACCTTGTCGAGTGCAGCGTGACTCAGGTCATACGAGTAAACATCCTCATGTTTCACAAAGGCGACGGGCAGGGACCAACCCTCACGCAGGTTCACGCCGTGAAAGGTCGACCCGCGTTCTGGCTTCAGCTTGGACGTAGGTACCAGGCGAGCGTCGGTGGTCAAAGCAAAGCGCCGGTCCCCCGGCCCGACGAAGGTACCGATCACTCCAATCATCGCCTTGCGAGCGATACGGTTTGTGATCACCGCGTAGTCAGGCACCTTGAACGCTGCAATGTTCGGGATCTTGCGGCCATCAGCGAAGAACCAAGGGGGCTCATCACTCCCGGTTCCGCCGTAAATCTTGTTGTAGTCGAGGGCAGGCGGCTCGTCAGGCGCAACTCCTACGGTATTGCCGTCCGCATCAAACTCGAGGTCATTCGAGCCAACGGAGAGCGCGTCCCATTTGAGGTGAAGTTTATTGTAGCTCCGCAGATGGCGGTCGAGCGCCATCTCGTATTGCTCCTGCTCTTTCACCGTCGGGATTCGATAGTAGTTTGGAGCGATGGCCCGCACGAATGCGTAGGGATAGGGCAGTGGCTTGCTCGGATCGGGCCGCAAGGTCAGCGCCCGAATGATTGGATGCTCGAGGTCTGTCGTCGCCTCGCCGCTCGCGCACATGAACCCGCGAGGCATAATGCGGTACCAGCCACCTTGGCAGTCGTCGGTCTTGACCGGCTTGGCGCCTCGCGGAATCGTGCCACCCGCACGCAGGTAGCCGATCTTGGTCGAGCGGCGGTCGGGCTGAGCGAAGATAGGCGCCGCGAACTCTGCGGCACCCAAGCGCGGCCCATCAGCTTCAGGAATCAGCTCAGGCGCGTCAAACGCTTGGTTGGGCGCTGAACTCTTCGACAGCGCAGGCAGTCCCCCGCCGTTGTCGTTCTCCTTCGCGGCCTTCTTGCAACCGACGGCGAGCGTCGCTGCAAAACTGAGCGCTGTCGCGAGAAACCACCTCCTGGCACGCATGGGCCCCTCATGCCCAAGCAACCCCTGGTGGGCCAAGTTTCCGCTAGCCGACCATGCCCTTGAAACGGCGCAGGTAGTTGATGAACGTGGGGCTGACCGCGCGCTCGAGGTATTGCTCCGGCGTCAGCGGGGGTTGATCCGGAACCCAGCCGGCGGTCAGAACGTTCTTGGCCCAGTCCGGGTTGATGATGGCGGCTCGCCCAATCGCGACCATGTCAGCGCCAAGTCCGAGAGCCATTTCCGCGGTCTCGCGCGTGCCGATCGCGCCTGCGACGATCAAGGGAACCTCCGGCGGTAGCGCGGCTCGGAACATCGGGATCGGGTGGCGCGTGGGCTCTTTCTTGGTTAGCCGCTTTATATCCCAAAGCGAGATATGCACGTAATCGGCACCGTCTTCGGCGAGACGAGAAGCAACCTCGAGACTGTCGTGGAGGTCGAGGCCACGCGCATATCCGAAGTCCTCAGGAGAAATGCGCACTCCGAGTACAGCCTTGGGGATCGCCGAGCGCGTTGCCCGAACAATCTCGCCCACAAAGCGATAGCGAGCCGCTGCGCTACCACCGTAGCCGTCTGCCCGAGTGTTCATCGTGCTGCTAAGGAATTGGCTCAACAAGTAACCGTGGGCCGCATGCAACTCGACGCCGGAGAAGCCATGAGCCACGACCCGCTTCGCGGCCTCCACAAAGTCTTGCTGGACCGCCGGGATCTCTGTGCTGGTGAGCGCGCGCGGGGGTTCAAAGTTCTCCTCGGTCGAGCTGAAAGCCGAAGCGCTCTTCGGCTGAACACCAGTAAGGCGAGCAGGCGACCTCACTCCGCCGTGATAGAGCTGTACCAGGCCAAGCGCGCCCGCCGCAGAGATGGCTCGCGCGAGCGACTCGGTGCGACCCCCTTGCTCCTCGGAAGCAACGCCTAGTTGCCCATCGAACCCTTTGCCGTCTGCCGAAACGTAGGCCGCACAGGTGGTGATGATGCCAAAACCACCTTGAGCTCGCCGCTCGAGCCAACGAGCTTCATCCTCGCTCAAGAAGCCATCATCACCGCTTTGCTGATTGGTGAGCGCGGCGAGAGCCATGCGGTTCTTCGACGTTACCCCACAACGAAAGTGCAGCTCATCCGATAGTTCGATTGGTTTGTTCATTCGATTGCTGCCTCAAAGAGCGTCGGTCGCAAGACCATGGGCAAAATCAACGACTGCGCGAATCATTGCTTCCCGATGTTCCGTGAGAAAGTACGTGTGGTCGGCTTCCGGCAAGAACTGCACACGAACGCCGCGTCCTCGCAAGTTGGGAAACATCTCGTCGAACTGCCGCTCATCGACGAAATCAGACCACCCGCCGGTGTAAACGAACAGACTGCGAACCCCACGCCCGACGAGCAATGAAAGCTCCGCCCGCGCTTGTTGCTCGTCAGGCCAGTCGGTGAAGTACGCATCAGCTTCGGTCGCAGCCGCCGCGGACGGCGGCCCAGCGAGCCGCTCCCGCAAGCCCTCCGCCAAGCGACCTAGCAGCGAAGGCCAGCCGCTCGGCTGCAAGACTTTCCGCAACAGCACCTGCCGGTAAAAGATCGGCGTTCGATAGGCGTAGGCATCGAGCATAACCAAAGCTTCCACCCTCATATCCCCGAGGGCCACCTTGTGACTCTCGAGCGCGCCGTAGCAGATACCACCAAGAATGAAGCGCTTGATTCCGTAGACCTTCGTCAGGTGGTCCATGGCGGCGGATGCCTCGGCACGCACTTGCTCCATTCGTTGAACGCGCGGGTCAGGCGCTGGTCCATCGCCCACGCCGACGTGGTCCATGCGCAACACGAGCGTTCCAGAGTCAGCTACACGGCGCGCGAGCTCGACATACCCTCGGTACGGACCTGTGCGGTAAACCAGCCCCGAGTTGAGCAAGATAAGTGCATAGGGACTCGCGCTCGCTCCGCCAGGAGGGACTGAGACAATACCGAATAGCTGCTGCGCATTGCCAAATAGCTGGACCACCTCAGCAACTGGCTTCTTTACCACGTGCGGAGTCATAGGGCGCCTAGCGGGCTGAGACTGGACACCACACTGGCCGGAAGGTTTGCTGAAAGAACGCGCTCTTCAACAGCCGCCGCAAGGTCCCAAGACGACGTGAGTTCGACCTCTCCAAAAGAGGTCGAGACACCAGCACCCGTGAGTGTGTCGAGATATGCGCGCGCCTCTTGCCGCGAGCTGGACTCGAGCAAGGTCACTCGAATACTGGTTAAGTCCAAAAGAGCATCCCGCCGGATGTTGCGTAACTCAGCAAGGAACTCGTCGGAGACCCTGAAGCCTACGAGCTCGCGGTCGACACCACGCGGGGTCGCCGAGCGCTGCCAATAACGCTTTGAGCTCGCGAGGGCCTCGGTGTGGATTGCCCGCTGACTCAGCACATGAGCAACACCATCGAGGACGGCGTCCAGTGCGATGACGTGGGTGGCTTTGATTTGCCGCGCAGCCCGCAACGCGATGGTTGCCCCAACCCGAACCCCAAAGAGTGAAACTTTCCGCACTCCGCTCAGGTCCCGCAGCTCGGTGCTCGCCTGTACCACATCATCGTTCCAGCGCGTTAAAGTAGCCTGCTCATAGCTCCCGGCCGAGTCCCCAACACCAAACCAGTCGAAGCGCAGCGTGTGATAGCCGGCGCGCACCAGCGCGGCTGAAACCAGTCTCATCAGGCTGTGAGTGCGCACGTGCTCCTGCGCAACCGGTGGACACAGCACAACGCCATGGCCCTTCGCCACCTTATCGGCTGGCGCCTCGAAAATTCCGAACAGCGGGCTAGCCGAACTCCCAAAGAACATCGGCCTCATGGGGAGGCGAGCTCGAGGTCATAGGGAGATCTCCCGTGGTCGGCCGACACATGCAATCAGTTACCCGGTGCCATTCTCGCGTCAATTGCAGCCACCCTCCGCTGATTTTTTGGCCTTGGTGTCGGCTCAGCTTGCACACGAATTTGGACCGTGCGACAAGGCGGAGGTGCCTTTGGGCGCAAGCGACACTAGCTCAGTTGGATAGAGCGCTGCCCTCCGAAGGCAGAGGTCGCAGGTTCGACTCCTGCGTGTCGCGCCAAGGTCTCGCGTTGCAGCTTGCTGCCGGGTCTCGCGTCTTCTACCTCGAGGGGATGATGATGACGACGAAAGCTCCCCTCTTGGTCGTCGGAGCGTTGGCGTGTGGTGCTTGCGCCACGGAGTCGTCATCCGAGGCGTTGCAGACTGCGTCCCAGGCAGGCTCGCACCGGAGGGTCGAGGCCTACTACGTTGTGCTCGAGGGAGGTGGGGCGGTGGCTCAGCTCCCGCCGGGTATGGATCCGCGTTCCGCGGACGCAACGAGGATCACCAGGCGACGCATCGCGGAGATCGAGAAGCAGCAGAGCGACTTGGAACCGATCCTCGAGGCGGTTGGGGCCAAAACCATCGCGCGCCTCTCACGCCTCGCGAATGTGGTGCAAGTTCTGACTGACGAACGCGGCGCCCACACCATCGAGCAATTGGCCGGGGTGGTTCGAGTCGAGCGCGCGCCGCTCTTCTACCCGCAGCTCAATTCTGCGGTCCCCGTCAGCGGAGCGCCAACCGTCTGGGCCGGCGTACCTGGCTATACTGGAGACGGCGTAACAATAGGCATTATCGACTCCGGCATCGATTACACCCATGCAGACTTTGGGGGCGTCGGGACCAGTACCGACTACTCCGGCAACGACCCGGCCGTGGTCGAACCGGGCAGCTTCCCGACCATCAAAGTCGTTGGCGGGTGGGACTTCGCTGGCGAGAACTATGACGCTGAGAACGCCCCAGCACCACAACCGGACGCCGATCCGCTCGATTGCGCCACGACGATCGGGCAACAGATTTCCGGTGGTCACGGCACCCACGTTGCCGGGATCGCCGCCGGGACCGGGGTCTCGAACGACGGGTCAAGCTTCCTTGGCCCCTATGACCAGAACCTCGGCGCGCTGTCCTTCCGTGTTGGGCCTGGTGTGGCGCCTCGAGCCAGCCTCTACGCGCTAAAGGTGTTTGGCTGCCAGGGCGCCTCCACCCTGCTCGGAGCAGCACTCGACCGGGCCGCCGATCCGAACTTGGACGGGAGCTTCGAGGACCGCCTCGACATCGTCAATGCGTCGCTCGGCACCCCCTATGCGCTCGGTGCCTCGGTGACGGCGGAACTCGTTACCGGCTTAAACCGAGTTGGCACCTTACTCGTCGCAGCAGCCGGGAACGAGGGTCAGAGCTTTTTCGTGACTGGTTCGCCAGCGTCCTTCCCCGAGGTCCTTTCGGTGGCGGCGAGCGTGGATAATCGGCTTATCAATCTTAAAGTCACCTCCCCGGATTCAGCCGTTGCAGATTACCCAGCCGCCGAGGCCGTGTTCACCGAGCGCCTCGCCGCGGTTGGACCAGTGAACGCAGCGTTGGTGCGCGCCGCTCCGTCGTTGGGCTGCGCGCCGCTTAGCAACGCTGCCGAGCTGGCAGGCAATATTGCTTTAATCGATCGCGGCACGTGTCCTTTCGTCGATAAGTTTGCCAATGCAGTAGCGGCCGGAGCCATAGCAGTCATCGTCGTGGATAACGAGGCAATGGCGTTGCCCTTCTCAATGGATGGTGCTGTTGGGGCCTCCTCCATTCCAGGCGTGATGGTGCGACTGAGCGACGGCGCTGCTCTCAAGTCCGCGTTGCAGGCCGGACCTGTCGAGGTCGTCCTCGATGCTAGCGACGCCTTTACGGGTGTGGGCTCGGAGTTCATCGCCGACTTTAGCTCACGCGGGCCGAGTGCGACCGACGGGCGGCTGAAGCCCGAGATTACCGCGCCAGGCGTAGCCATCGACTCGGCGGCGGTGGGAACTGGCTCCGCAGGCGTCAGCAATCAAGGCACGAGTATGGCAAGCCCGATCGTTGCTGGTGCAGCAGCCTTGGCTCGACAAGCCCACCCAACCTTCGGCCCGAGCGAGCTAAAGGCCAACCTGATGAACGGCGCCGCCAGTGTGCGCGATCTTGCTGGTCTTGTTTACGGCACCTCCGTAGTTGGCGCTGGTCGGGTCGACATCGCGCGCTCTTCAAAGGCTCAGGTGACCGCCGCTGCAGCTCCCAGCGCTGGAGAGGTCGGCGTTTCTTTTGGGACGGTCATTGCACTCGCAGAGACGGTGGTCGAGCGTGAACTCACCGTAACCAATCACGGAAGCGAGCCAGCGACGATCGCTGCGGAAGTGCTTCCTACCTTCAGCCGCGACGGGGTCCAAGTCGGCGTAACTCCCAAGCAGCTTCAGCTGGCCGCGGGCGAGGCAGCCACGATGAGCCTGACGCTGGTCGTCGATCCTTTCGCCGTCGGTAATCCCGGCCCCGACCCGGGCACGCCGGCGTTGCAGGGGAATCAAACGCCGTTACCTCGCCACTATCTGAATCAGGCGAGCGGTCTTGTGCGACTGTCCCAGGCTGACCACGAGGACGTCGTGGTGCCTTACACCGGTAGCTTGCGCGCTGCGGTCGACCTGCATGGCTCGCTCGAACCTTCCTGCGGCGACAACACCGATGCAGATAGCACAGTCGGAGTGTCCCTCGTCGGCGATGGGCCTCACCCAAGCCCAGTCGTCAGCGCCTTCCAGCTCGCGGCACTGGACGATGAGGATGAGGACGCGCTCACCGACCCAATCGTAGCCATGACCGACATTCGTGCGGTCGGTATCGCAACGAACCTCGCCACAGCCCCGACCTTCGATGATGCGCAGGTGTTCTTCGGCGTCGCCGTTTCCGGCGCTTGGTCGACGCCTGCTCGCGGTCCGCTCAGCGTGGTTACTGTCCGCATCGACGCCGACCAAGCGGGCGCCGACGAGTACGAAATCCGAGTCGAGGCGCGCAACCCTGATCCGCCTTACCGTGATGTCTTGGTCGCCAGTACCTACGACCTCGCTAGCGGAGAACGAATCGCCAGGTATCCGATTAACGTACTGACGCCGGACGTAGCCCAAACGAATCCCTTCAATGGCAGCGTCCTCGTGCTGAGCGCGAGTATGGCGGAGCTAGGCCTCAATCCCGACGCACCTGCGTTCGACTGGGTGGTTGCGACCGAACGCCCAGACCTCGTGATCTCGAGCGACACGGCCAAAGGGTCCTTCGACGCAGCCAACCAAGCGATCGATTCGACAAGCTTTGGGCTGGAGCGCTCGCCGATGTTCACGGGAAGGGAGCCGATCGCCGTCAACGTTTCCGCCGCCGCGCGGGCGACGCAGACGCCGCTCGATCTGCTGCTGCTCCACCACACCAATCCGCCTGGTGAGCAATGGGAGGTCATTAGCCTTGCCAACCGCGCACCTGGGAATCTCGCGCTAACAGTGAAGGATGCCGAGCAACCCGTCGCTCCAAACGAGATTGTCGAGGCTACCTTTACTGTCAGCTACTCAGGCTCCCAGACGTCTACGCAAACACGTTTGAGCGGCAATACGACAGGCGCTACTTTATTATCAGCGTCTAGCTCACAAGGAAGCTGTACAGTCGGAGCAGGGCTCGATTGTAGCTTTGGCGAGCTCGAGCCAGGAGCTGTCATCACGGTGGTCGCTCGCCTGTCCCCGAGCGAAGACGAGGAGTTGGTTCGGCTGGTTGCATCGGTCAGCGGGGAGCTCCCCTGTGAGGCCTCCACTCTCGACAACGAAGCGGCCCTCGAGTTGAGCATCGACTCTCCGCCGATCGAGCCTGGCAAAGAGCTGCAAGTCGCTGGGGGCTGCACCTGCACGATGCAGAGCGCGGGCGACGCCAACGATTCACGGTTCTCACTGCTGGCCCTCGGCATGCTCGTCGCGATCGGACGCGGCCGCAACGGCAAGCAAAAAGGGCGTGCATACGGCGCTCTGCCTCGCTAAGAACAATTATGCGCCGCTTTACCTTAAGCCTGCTCCTGGTCGTAAACTGCAACAGCTACTCCTTTGAGTTTGGTCAAGCGAGCAGCGCCGGGGGCGACGGTGGCACTGCCGGAACGGGCGCTAGCGCAGCGGCCGGTGGGGAGGGTGGAGAGGGGGGAACGGGCGGAGTCGATCCACTGCTCGAAGGTGCACCACAAGCGGACGTCGCGGTTGCAGCACACACCGTGGACATCTTTGGAAAAGACGGCAATCGCTTCTGGTTCGCAGTTCGCCCCGAGCAGGTCGAACTGATGAACCAGAAGGACGGCGGAGGGTTCGGCGATATCTACTCACCCGGCGCCGGAGCCGATGACGCAACGTTCGTCGATCACCTGCTGGTTACTTCGGCTGAAGAACAGCCTCACACCGCGAACTATGGCAAGGTGGAGGTCAAGGTTATCGGTGAATCTACCTTCCGTCCTTGGACTCCCGAGTCGATCCCGAACCTACGGGTCGACATGGACCAATTCACCGACGGCCTCGAGGTCGGTGGGGTCGAGCACCTGCGGTTCAACAACGGGTTGGTTGGCTCCATTTTTCGAGAGCTAATCGCCTTCGAGGTTTACCGAGGCCTTGGCTACCCGGCGCCCCGAGCCAGCTTCGCTTGGGTTGGGAGCAACGTTTGGGGGCCCAACGTGCAGATCCCTTACACGCTAGCCGAAGTCTATAAGACCGACTTTTGCACCGCCAATAGCGAGCTATTGGGAGGCGGGTGCCCGAACATGTTCGAGTTTGTTGGCGATATACCCTTCACCGACTTTGACGACCCGAACAACTGCCAGATCGGTAGCTGCGATGGGACTCGCCTCGAGGAGCTCGGAACGATCATCAGCAGCACGCCGCCCGGCGCTGGCTTCAAAGCGGCGACGGAGGCTTACCTCGATTGGAACTCGGTTCATCGCTTCCAGTGCCTTTCTTGGATTCTATGGACGGGAGATGATGCGTTCCACAACACGAACAATGTCGTACTGCTGGAGAAGGAAGACGGCCGATATATCTATCTACCCTACTCTGTCGACATCAGCGGCGGCCAAGAGTGGTATCAAAACACACCACTGTACGGAATGAACAGCGTTGCGTTTGGGTGCCAAGCGGACCCAGAGTGCTGGGCAGACACCATCGCCACTTGCGAAGACACAATCGCTGACTTCATCGCGCTCGACCCTGCAGCGCTAGTGGATTCGGTGCACGAGAGATTGGTGGCGCAGGACATGTTGCGACCTGGAGATGAGGAGCGCTATGCGACCATCCGCAATTGGTACGTCCAACGGACGTTGGATCTGTTGCCGGAGCTAGACCAATATCGCGGTGTCCCGTGCCTCGACCCCAACGTCAAGTGCGGTGACGCGGGCGAGTGTATACCGGTCTTTGAGTGTAATCCCGTATGTGAAGGTGCAGACATTCCGTGCGGTCCCGTTTGCCAACAGGAATGTTTTGAATGCCCGTTTCCGTTCTCTTGGTGCGGAGACGGTTCATGCCGCGGGCAATGCTTTTGAGGAAGGTACTGCTTTTGAGCTAGTGCGGTGTGCGGCCCAAGGCCCAAACAGAAGAGCCCAAGCCCACTAGCAAAGCAATGGCGCCGGGCGGTAAGAACGCAATCCAAGGACCTGGGTCGCCATCCACGGCGCCCAGGGCTCCCAAAAAGAAGCCTAGCGGAATCAAGACTTGCGCCAAGACCATAGCGCCGGGACGTATAGACTCGAGCAGCACAGGGTAAGCTTTCCCAGCCAGCGCAAACCCAAGCTGCAGCATGGATAGCAACGTACCGTGGGCATGAGCCAACCTAAGCAACATCCGCCGTGTCTCGTTCTGGACGTGCAGATAACCCATCCACTTAAAGGCGTGAAAGGCCTCTAGCAGAACGCCTAGTAAGACAAACAGGAAGAGCCCGCCCAGCGCGATGCGCAATTGCCGAAGCACCATCGACTCCCGCTTCTCCAAGTCAAGCATGTGGCTCCCTCGCCTGCGCCTTCCCCATCACTCCGCAATCCAAATAGGGCGGTCATCCCGAAACTTGAGTTCGTTTGCCAGAGCGCGAGCATCGAGTTCTCCGCCTGGATGAAGGACGGCCGAGTCATCACGGTGCGAGCGCTTGGCCCACGTCGCGAGCAGGCTCGCCGAGACCTGGCGCCAATGCTCCGCCGTCCCGAGGAAGTCATACGCCGTTTTCTCGAGGAGGCCCGCTGAAGTCAGCTCACGACCCGCAACATAACGGACAGCAGAGTACGGGTCCTCAAGGAGCGTTGCGAGAATAGGCACTTGGAAGTCAGCACCACAAGCCGCTACCGCCTCGGGCGAAAGCAGATGATCCGCCACGATCACGCGCGAGGCAGCGTCTCCGCGCAAGGCCAGCTTCACCGCGAGCGCAATGTCATCGGAGGGCTGGGCTGTCAGGGGTACGTCCCAATTCTTCGCTAGCTCCGCAGCCGTCCAAGCCAACGTCTTATCAAGGTGGCATAGATTACATGCCGGTGGGCGCCCCGTCTGAAGGGCGACCTCCACACTCGGAACGTCGACGCGATGCGAGCGCTGTGCAGCGTAAAGCGCATACGACACTTTTGGCATGTGACAGGAGTAGCAAAGCGTGCCCTCGGTATGTTTCGTATGTTGGGGCTGATCAAAGCCAACATGACAATCGTTGCAGGCACCGTTTCCGCGTGCCTTTGGCTTTAGCTGGTCGACCGGGTCATCCCCGTGGAGCTGATGACAGTCACCACACCCGAGCTTTGATTCCCCCTCCCCGCGCAGGAAGCAAGCAGAGGCGGATAAGCCATTGAACTCACGCCCGCCAACGCGAATCGTACCATCACCCCAAAACAGGCTTTCGGCACTAGCCTCAATCGTGGAGCCGTCACTCGTCAGCACCGCCTCATCAATCACAGTTCGGCTATCAGACAGTGCAGCTCCAGGGGAGTACGCGCGAGCATAGCCTGAAGACCACCACTCCGCTTCGTCCTTGGGGAGAGCATATGAGTGACATTGGCCACAGACCTCTGAGGAGCGCGCCTTAGAGAGCTTCTCGGGCTGAGTGATGTACTTGGCTTCCCCGGACTCGCGCGCAGCCCAGCGCGCCCAGGGGTCAGCAAAGTAGCCCGCGTGCAATCCAGCTGCCCCATGACAAGCCTCGCAGGCGATCCCGAGCTCGGTCACTGTCGTATCGAACGTATCCGAGGCTTCATCGTGCCGAGGCTCGGCTAGCGTCGAGTGACAAACAAGGCAGTTTGAGTTCCAGCGCACGAGCTGGTCTGGACTGTCTGGCGGTTGCAGAAATACATCATGTCGTGGAATGAAGCGCTCAGCCTCCAAGTGCCAGACGACGGGCGCGGCGCGCAACTCACCCTTTCGGGCGCCCGCAACCCAATAGGCTTGATAGTGATGTGAGCCCGTCGTGAGTATGGCCTGCTCGCTGATCGTTGGAACCGGCACCGCTGGCGACAAGGCAAGAGCAACAGGATCAGGCATCGTAATCCTGAGCCCATTCTCGGCGTGCTCGAGGATGACGCCGCCACTATTCAGCGGAACTTCATGGCGTCCATACGGAGCTAGAATGTTCGCACCGCGCGCGAAACGAGTCATTGTCCGGTGATAGGAGTGCGACCAGCTCGCGTACTCGGCAGGGTGGCAGGCCTTGCAGGCCCCGGAGGTGACAGTGGCCCCGGTTGGCCTGACGCGCGGTAGAGTTGAAGAGTCCGGCCCCTCTGCGCCCCAGAGCAGCGCTACGGCTGGCGCGGTGATCATGCTGACCAGCAGCCACCCCCGCCCCCGCGTACGAGGCGTGGCCCACAGCACCATCAGCGCCGTGACGCTACTGGCAACGACAACGGCCAACCACACGAGCAACAGCTTAGGCGCACTTCCGAGAGAAGTTCAGCACAAGCGTTGCTGGTAGTGGACATTCCAGATTCGCTGAACCAAGAAGCGCCATGCGATTCCATGAGGCGATTCACGGCGTCTACTTCGACGATCTAGACGCACTTCAAATCCTTCACAATGCGCGCTACGTGCTGCTTTTCGAGCGGACGATCGGCTCGTTCTGGACTCGAGCCATGGGTTGGTCGGGTATGCTCGGCTTATCAAACCCGGATCGCTTCCACTTAGTGCGCACGAACGCCATTGAATACTTGCGGCCCGTCACCGGGATCGGTGAGGTGCGCGTGCGCGTATGGGTCGAAAAGCTCGGCAGCAGCAGCCTGACGTTCGGATTCCGGATCTTGCCAATGGATGAAGATGTCGACTACGCGCGCGGAACGCGTGTGATCGTATGCGTGGACCAGGAGAGTCGGCGGCCCGCTCCGTGGAGCCCCGAGTTCCGAGAGCGCGTCGCCCCATACATCCGCGTCGAGGGGTCCTAGGGCCGCGTCAGCCAGGCCCACGTCTCCTTTACGCGCTTCTCCGAGATGGGCACGCTCGGGCCTAGCTCGGGCGCAAATACCGCAAGGCGGAGCTCCTCCGTCAGCCAATAGAACTGCTCGAGTTCAGCTGCATCAATACCGCGTTTGAGAAGCGCGTCGCGCTTACTCCAAAAACTGGTCGCGTAGGGCACGACGCCCAGGGCCTTGTTACGATCCTTCAAGGGTCCATTTGGCAGCCTGGAAAGGCGTACCAGGATGCCGCCAAGATATCTCGGTAGCGTAGCGATTCGCGAGTAAGGTTCGTGGGCCACGCGCTCGAGCGATACGAGGTGCTTGAGCTGCTGCTCGATGTCGGCTAGCGCCTCACGCGGAAACCCTGGTCGGCCTACGCTCGCCTTGAGCGTTGCGCGGATCTTGTCGGTAGGCTCCACGAGAGCGAGCACGAGGGTCGCTAGTCGCGACAATCGAGCCGAAAGCGTAAGTTTGGTCCGCTCAACCAAGCGTGAGAACTCAGCGTTGCTGCGCGGTAGCGCCCCGTCCTCGAACACTAGCTCGCTTAGCACCCGCTTGACGATCACGGCCCGCGGGTTGGCCTTTCCATCGGAGAGAGAGCTTGCGGCGATACGCGCAGGGACCTCCTTTGCAAGGCCCTCGAGGTTGGTTCGAAGCTCCAGCAGCAAGAGCTCAATCACCCCCTCGATTGTCGCCCGATCCGCATCCTCTTTGGACGAAAGCAATAGTAAGTCGACCGAACGACTGCCAGCTACCAAGGCGGGAAACGCCTCGACCTTGCCCCCCTTCCAAGCAATGGGCACCGACAGCGGTAGCCCCGAGGCGGGAAACGTCACCAAGCCAATACGCTCAAAAGAGCCCTTGGCTATGGTGCCGAAGGTTTCACGACCGCGACTGCCAAACCTGGAGCGAAGCTCCGCCAGGTCGCGTCCCTGCGCGAGCGCATGCCCGGTTTCGTCGACGATACGAAAATTGAACCGTAGATACGTAGGCAAAGCCTCCACATCGAAGCTCGACTCGTTGACCCGAACGCCGGTGAGGTCGTGGAGCGCTTTGCACAACGTACTGACGAGCGAGCCGTGAAATGGCCGTAGCCCCTCGGCGATTAGAGCTGCGAGCGAGCGGTCGACGCCCAAGGTGCGCTGTAAAGACTTGGGCAGACCAAAGAGGAGTTGGGCGACCTTCTCTTCGTGCCAACCGGGGATCGTCCAGTCAAAGATCGCCGGGTCGAGTTGCGGTAACAACACTGTTGCCACCGTGCAGGTGGCGCCATCCTCCTCAGCGCTGGGGTCGAACAGATAGCTAACTGGTAACGTTATCGCTCCGACTCGAAGCTGCTCTGGATAACGCTCTTTGGATAGCGCCGTCGCGTCTCCGAGCAGCACGTCTTCGAGACTGAGGTGGAGTAACTTCGGAGAGGTTGTCTCGGCTGTGGTTCGCCAAGCGTCGAATGTCTTTCCGCTCGTTACGTCGTCTGGAACGCGCTTATCAAAAAAGCTGAAGAGCGCGTCTTCATCGACCATCATATCGCTCATGCGCGCCCGCGCTCGGAGTTCTTTGACGTGCTCCATGATCTGGCGATTGCTGGTGATGAACTGCGGTAGTGGGATTGGCTCGTATTGCTCACGAACCAAGCCGTCCATGATGAAGACCTTACGGGCCACTTTGGGGTACAAACTGGCAATACGAACACGGTCACCGCGCACGATGGGCAATCCGTAGAGAGTCACCTCTTCCTTTGCCATCACCTCGCCTGTGCGCTCGGCAAAGTAAGGGTCTCCGTGACTCCTGCGACACAGTGGACCCGCAATCGCCGGTAGGGACTCCGGGTCGATCGCCGCCGCAACCCGACCAAACAACTGGGAGGTCTCTACTAACTCAGCGACGACGACCCAGGTGGGTGGTTTACGAGCCAGACCTGATCCTGGGTGGAGAACAAAACGGGTCTGACGAGCGCCAGAGTACGCTCTGTTGTCTTGATTCCAGAGGCCGATACGACTCAACAGGCCGGGCAAGATTGCTCGATGAATTGCGGCCTCGTCAGCCGGCCGCGAGTTCATCTTTAGCTTCATATCGCTGACAACTCCACGCAGCTGCTCGTGAACGTCAGCCCATTCGCGCATGCGCATGAACGAGAGGTGGTTACGTGCGCAGTAGTTGCGGACCTGACTCTGGGTCTTTCCGGCGGTATCTGCTTGGAAGACTCGCCATAAGCGCAGGAGGGACAAGAAATCAGATCGTTCCTCGCGAAATTGTCGATGCGCCTGGTCAGCCGCCGCCGGATTGGAAAGCGACCGCTCCCGCGGATCGGCGAGGCCGAGCGCCGACGCAATGACGAGAATCTCCGTAACTGCGCCCTCCGCTTCGCCACCCAGCACCATACGGGCGACCCGCGGATCGAGGGGCAACCGCGCCAACTTCTTCCCGATTTCGGTTAGTTGATTGGCTTCGTCCAGCGCACCCAGCTCCTCCAGAACGCGGTATCCCTCATCTACCGCGCGCTTTGGTGGTGGGTCGACAAACGGGAAATCGCGCAACTCACCAATGCCCAGCGCCTTCATCTGCAAGATAGCGCCGGATAGCCCAACCCGTAGCACCTCCGGATCTGTAAAGGCCGAGCGCAGCTTGAAGTCCGCCTCCTCGTAAAGGCGAAAGCAAACCCCACTCCGAGTCCGCCCGGCGCGCCCTTTGCGCTGCTCGGCACTTGCCTGGGAAACGGGCTCTACCAGCAATTGGGTAACGCCGCTTCGGGGCTGGTAGCGATTGATTCGTGCAGTGCCTGTGTCAATCACATAGACAATGCCGGGGATGGTAAGGGACGTCTCCGCGACGTTGGTGGAGAGCACGATGCGCCGCTGAGAACTGGGCGCAAAGACCTTCTTTTGGTCGACCTGAGACAGTCTGCCATAAAGCGGTAACAGGATCGTGTGGGGAAGGGCGTGCTCCTCCAACGTCCGCATCGCATCATGGATCTCCCGCTCACCGGGGAGAAAAACTAGAATATCCTCACGGGGATCGAGAGTCGTGATCTCCTCGACGACAGCCGCGATGGTGTCCGCGAGACCCTCTTCAGTATCCGAGGGTGGACGATAGAAGGTCTCTACAGGATAAGTCCGTCCGGAAACCTCTATGACTGGAGCACCACCAAAAAAAGCTGAGAAGCGTGACGTCTCGAGCGTCGCCGACGACAGCACCAAGCGAAAGTCCGGGCGGCTCGGCAATAGCCGTTTGAGATACCCTAGTAGAAAGTCGATATTGAGCGTCCGCTCGTGGGCCTCATCCAAAATGATTGTGTCGTATTGGAGAAGCTTTGGGTCTCCCTGGATCTCGGCCAGCAGGATGCCGTCCGTCATGAACTTCACATAGGTGTTGCGGGAGGTGCGGTTGGCAAAGCGGATTTGGTAGCCGACCTCACTACCCAGCTCGCACTTGAGCTCTTCCGCAACCCGGGCGGCAACACTTGTGGCGGCAATTCGCCGTGGCTGCGTCACACCAATTCGACCTTCCAGTCCGCGTCCCATCGCGAGGCAGATCTTGGGTAGCTGCGTTGTCTTGCCAGAGCCGGTTTCACCCGCCACCACCACCACCTGGTGCTCATGGATCGCGCGGGCAATGTCGGCGACCTTGGCGGTGATCGGGAGCTCCTCGGGGAAGTCGATCGGAGATCCTGTCGCCCTGGGTGACGATGAGTTGTGCTTTGGCTGGGTAGAATGCATTGGGAGCGACGCCCGGGACTCTTACACCAGACGCGCTCAAGAGCGGCATCTGGTCACAACACGACTCGGTCCCTCGCGAAAGCGAAGGACCGAGTCCGAGTGAACCCACCGACGAGGTAGGCCCGCGAACCAGACACAGAATCAGTCTTGTGTCGTTCCCACCATGGACGGGTTGACCGACCAGTTGAAGGCGTCGAGCAGTGTCAATGAGTCCCACGAGTGGTCGGCGACGTCGAAAATGATGTACTCGAGTGTGAAGGTTTCACCGGGGACGATCGGCGCCGTCGTCGTCAACCAACCAGTTGCTCCCGCATCATTGGTGGCCATTTGCGGTGAGGTGTAACCCGTTCCTGCGAGTTCTGCGTCGCCCAGCGGACAGCCAACGCAGACGTCAAAGAAGCCGTTGTTGACGTCCACGCGCCCACCCGTGGAGTCGAAGGAGATGTTCTTGTCTGCCGGAAGATTTGCGGCACCGCTGGTGAGCAAGGCGAGGAAGGTGTCGTTGAATTGTGAGTTAACCCACTCAGGGTACTCCGCCGAGAAGAACTTGAACTTGAAGGAGAAGCTCTCAGCGTTGGTGGGAGCCCGCAAGGTCAACCGCAGATTGACACCATCATTCACGGTTCCCACGCCCGGTGTACTCGCAGGCCAACCAGAGACGGCACCACCCGTGAAGCCGGTGCCATCAGGAACGATATACCCTGCGTGGTTCGGTGCTCGCGCCGTCCCGCTGGAGATGGCTCCCATCGTGGCGTTCTGCTGCGGCATATTGACGCCAAAGGTCTGCAATATCCCAAGTTGCACCGTAGCTGGGGCAGTTGCCGTTCCGTTCGGCTGCACCAATTCGGCACTGATGAGACCCCACTTCTTGTTGGATTGAGGCGGGTTCGCCACCGTGACTTGGCAAATATCCATCGCCTGGGCCAGCTGCAGCCCCGTGATGGCACCGAGGTTCTCCGCCATGCTGCAGTTCGTCGGGGTGGCAGCGTCCATCGTCGCCGGGTCACAGTCGTCATCGAGGTTGTTACCTGTCGCCTCGTATGCGCCTGGATTCACCTTCTGCGGCTCGGTGCAACCTTGCGCTGCAGAGTCGCAGCAATCCCCTTGGCAAACGGTCCAGCCGTCACCGTCGAGATCCGGTACGTCATCCGCCATCCCCGAACAGTCCTCATCAATGCCGTTGGCACAGAGCTCATTGTCCGGGATGACTTCGCCGATACAGGGCCCGTAGCCTTGTCCGGTAACGCCGCAGGTGCGGGTTCCACCGACGCACGCCCCAACGTTCTGGGTGCCCGGGGGGCCTGTGTAACAACTCTGTTGAGAGCCCGGTGTACAGATGCACTCCGACGCTGACTCGCAACCGTTTGAGGCATCACCGTCACAGTCGAAGAAGCCTGCATCACATTGCCCAACGGTGCAGATACCCGTGCTGCACGTCGTCGACAGATTGGCCAATTCATCGCACGCATTCGTGCAAGAGCCGCAGTAGTCGAAGTCGGTTTGTGTATCGACGCAGGTCGCATCGCAACACGACAATCCATCAGCGCACGGGGACACGTCGGAGCACCCCGCGACACACTCACCGGAAGGGTCGCAAATCGTGCCTGGGCCGCAATCCTGGTCTCCTACGCAGCCAGAAGCGCCGCCCTCGCCACCAGCGTTGAAGCCACCATTGCTGCTGCTGGATTGGCCACCACCCGCTGTACCAGTGGTGCCACCAGCTCCGCCTCCACCACTCGAACTAGTGGTGTCGCCGTCAGGGTTCGAAGAACTCTGACCACTATCTCCGCAGGCGGTCAATGTGCCGCAAACCAACCACGCAGCCAAAGCAGTAGTCGCCGTTCGCAGAAAAGATCTCATGGTCCGATTGTCGACGGAAGCGACCAAGAGAATCCAGAAAAGAACAAGCTTCCGCTAAGGCAGGTGGGAGGTGCGCGCACGAGGGGCGCTAGCAATCCATCATTAGCGACATTCTGGCTGTACTTTTGACAGCTTGGTATGCGAAGAAAGCGTGGGTTGTGGTTGCCGCTGTTAAGCATCGTCGCTAAACGAACAAACCTTCGTATGGTCAGAATCGTGCAGCGTGGGTTACAGCCGCCCCAAGCATTCGTGCAAGCTCGCAGAAACTAGGAGAACGCCGTGTCCCTAGCCAAGAGAGCCCTGTCAGGATTCCTGTGGACCACCGGAGCGAACATAAGCTCCCGCGTGGTGACAATCGTTAGCACCTTCATCCTGACCAGATTCCTTGCGCCGGAACTTCAGGGAGAGGTGAACGTAGCGGTGGCCATTGTGGCTTTGCTGAGCTCCGCCTCAGCCTTTGGCGTTGGGCAGTATATCGCCGCGCATCCCAAAGAAACCCGCGGCGTAGTGTTCCACGGTGGAGTGCTGGTCATTGGTGGGGGCATCATCACCAGCCTCATTGCAGTGCTCCTTCGCCACCCACTTACGGGTCTATTGAACACGCCGGGCGCGGCGACCTTCATTCCGCTGGTTGCGCTTGCCGGATTCGTCGACCGGCTAAGCTGGCTACCACGCAACGTGCTCGTGCGTGACATGCGCTTCAAGCTAGTAGGGCTGCGCATAGCATTGGGCGAGTTCGTCTATGCCGGAACAAGCATCGCTCTGGCCTACAAGGGATACGGCGCCTACTCGATTGTCTACGCAAACCTGGCACGATCAGTCTTGGCGCTCGCCTTCTTGGCGTCGGTAACGCAGGTTCGCGACTACTTTGAGCCTGCACGGTTGAAGTTGGAGATTTTCGCGCGGATTCTCCGTTTTGGGATGCCTATCAATCAGGCTGGCCTACTCGGAGTCGCGGCCACCCTAGGCGATAACATGCTAATGGCGCGGCTCTTTGGGCCGGCAACGGTGGGCCTCTACAACCAAGCCTATCGAGTCGCAGAATTGCCCGGAACTACGCTCGGGGATCAGGTGACCGACGTGCTCGTTCCAACCTTCGCCCGGATCGATGACGTCCAGGAGCGGAAACGCGGGTTCCTGCGTGCCGTGGGGTTGATGGCTATGCTGGTCTTCCCCATGTCGGCTGGCCTTGGAGCGGTGGCGCACTCAGTTGTAGCGACGTTCTACGCGCCTTCTTATGCGGGAGTCGCGCCATTCTTAGCGGTGCTTGCTAGCATGAGCATGCTCCGCTCTTTCGGCTGGCTTGCCATGGGGTACTTACAGGTAGTTGGGCGCACGCTACAGCTGATGTACATCGAGCTTGTGCTGGTGATTAGCATCTTGGGCTTTATCGCCGTCTTTTCGCCCTTCGGCCCGGTCGTGTCAGCATGTGGGGTCGGCTTAGGATTCTCGGTCCATACAGTGCTGCTCCTTAGCCGTCTCAAGCCGGAAGACGTACATCTCGCCGATGTAGGCAAGACTGTCGTCGGGCCATTCTTGGCGTGCGGGCCCATGGTCCTCGCAGTATTCGCCGCTCGATACGCTTGGACGTGGCTTGGGCTCCCGGTAGGGGTTGGGCTGATTCTCGAGGTGGTCGCGGGCGCGCTCCTCTTCGTCGCGGGCGCATTTATCTTTGCGCGAACACTCGCCAATGAGTTCATCAATCAGGCCAAAGGCGTAATCGCGCGAAAGCGTGGGCGCGCACAGCCGGAAGCGCCATCATCCTAGGACACCGCCGATGTCATCTGTCCTCAATGATCTCGTATTGCTCTTGGGTCTCGAGCGCATCGAGGAGAACCTCTTTCGAGGGCAAAGCCAAGATCTAGGCTGGGGCACGGTCTTCGGTGGTCAGGTCTTGGGTCAGGCTCTTTCTGCGGCGGTACAAACGGTGCCGAAAGAACGCCATGCCCATTCGCTGCATGCGTACTTCCTTCGGCCAGGAGACGTCTCCAAGCCTATCGTTTATGACGTTGATCGCATTCGCGATGGCAGTTCCTTCACCACCCGCAGGGTGGTCGCGATCCAATCTGGCCAGCCGATCTTCAACCTTGCCGCTTCGTTTCAAAAGCTCGAACAAGGGTTTTCACACGAAGACGCGATGCCGGCCGTTCCGCCGCCAGAACAATTGCCGAGTGAACAGGAGAGGGTCGCGCCTTTCGTCATGAGGTTGCCGAGGTTTCTAAGAGAGCGGGCTGTCGCCGAACGCGCTTTTGAACTCAAGCCCGTTGAGGCTGAATCCGATCCATTTCTACCTTTGCCGGCTGCCCCGATTCGCCATGTGTGGCTCCGAACTACGGGAAAACTGCCCGATGAGCTCGCGCTACATCAATATCTGCTGGCGTACGCGTCGGACCATGCGTTCCTAACGACGGCTCTGCTCCCTCACAGTGCCACCTGGCTTACCCCGGGAATGCAGGTAGCCAGCCTCGACCACGTCATGTGGTTTCACAGACCGTTCCGCGTAGATGATTGGCTGCTCCACGTGATGGAGAGCCCTTCTGCGCATGGAGCACGCGGGCTCGTTCGTGGCCGAGTTTTCACACGAAGTGGTCAACTTGTAGCCACCACCGCGCAAGAAGGTCTAATTCGTCAGCGTGGGGGCTGAACTGAGCCGCTACTTCTTAAAGAGCTTACCGAGCAATCCCGTCTCGTCTTTTCGCTTCTTGTCTCGGCGCATCTGATTCAGGCGCACCTCACGCACCGCATCGATGTTCTTCGGGTTCAGCTGCACAGCAAGCTTGAAGTCCCGCATCGCCTTCTCTTCCTTTCCGCTGCGCTTGAGCAAGACTGCACGGTAGTAAAGAGCGCGCTCGAACATTGGGTCTTTGACCAAGACACCATCGAGAATGCTCACGAGGTCGTCGTAGAACGTGCTCGTTTTGCCCTCCGGGACGACGGGGGGATCGCCGCGGCGCAGGGCTTGAATCCAGGTTAAGAGAGCAATGTACTCAACCTGCTCCGGATCAGCGAGGGCAGCTCGCTTGGCAAAACCCTCTGCAGCCAAAAGGTCATTCTTCTTGAGCATGACCTCGGCTTTCTGATGCTCAATCGACGCATCCACAACACGCTGAACGACGTCAGCCTCAGTCTCTCCTCCGCCCTTGCCGAGGCTCTTGATGTAGTCGAAGCGCTTAACCGGATCATTGAGGCAGTTGTAGGCTTCGTTGAGCTGCGCAAAAATCGTGGAGACGGTGTTCTTTACGTCAGCCAACTCGGCGGGCAGGCGATCCGGATGCCACTGCTTGGCCATCTTGAAGTATGCGGCTTGGATCTGAGGATCCGTGGCGTCTTCTCCAACGCCGAGCAGCTCAAAGTGGTTCTCGTTTGCGATACGACCTGCCTTCGTTTCGATCTCCTGCCACCGATGTTTGTGATCGGTAGACAGGTGCGCGGGCGGCCCCTTCCTGCCTGGAGGCGCGGCGCTCTCTCGCGGAGGCACGCTCTTCGACGGCTGTGGAATGCCGAAGGCTTGCGCCGCGGAAACAGCTGAAGTCGCACCGTACGACGGCTCCTGAAAGTTCTGCCCAAACGGAGCTGACGGAGCTTGAGCGTAGGCTTGTTGCTGCTGCGCAAGCTGCTGAGCATAGGCCTGTTGCGCTGCCATCGCCTGCTGTTGCTCCAGATAGGCCTGTTGCGCTGCCATCGCCTGCTGTTGCTCCAGATAGGCCTGTTGCGCTGCCATCGCCTGCTGTTGCTCCAGATAGGCTTGTTGCGCTGCCATCGCCTGCTGTTGCTCCAGATAGGCTTGTTGCGCTGCCATCGCCTGCTGTTGCTCCAGATAGGCTTGTTGCGCTTGTTGCTGTTGCAGGTAAGCCTGCTGCGCTTGTTGCTGTTGCAGGTAAGCCTGCTGCGCTTGTTGCTGTTGCAGGTAAGCCTGCTGTTGCTGCAAATACGCCTGTTGTGGATCCATCGGCTGCATACCGTGGACGGGCTGCGCACCCGATGCGCCCGGATAGCCTTGTTGGGCGTACGGATCGTAGGGACCAGCTTGTCCAGCGGCGCCACGAGCGTCGTGCACGGCGGCGAGCACGGCTGAAGTGTCGGTCATGATGAGCGTGCCACCCGCAGCCGACGCGTCCTCGAACAGCTCGTCTTCGAAGGAAGGCTCGTCTTCAATGGGCTCCACCGGCGTTGGGTTGGGCGGGACCCAAAGAGCCGCGGGCGGTGGCTGCGGAGACGGCTGTGGTGATAGGGCGATCGCTGGGCGCGACCGACTGCTCTCAGGACCGAGTGCAATGGGGGCGCGGGGCGACAGAGGAGGCGAACTCTGTCGTTCATACGGAGCTGAGTCCGGTGGCGACGAAAGTCGGTCGTTGGAACGAGGTGGGTCGGGGGGCGCTGAGACCCGTTTTGGAAGCGCACGAGCCGCGGGCGGCGCCGACCGCGGGGCTGAAGGCGCGGAAGGCGCCGATGGAGCGGAAGGCGCGGAAGGCGCCGATGGAGCGGAAGGCGCGGACCGCTGGTCGTCGGTGGTTCGGATCGCGACGGGGCCGGGTTCGATAACGCCGGACTGATTGATGCGGTCCCTGGGAGTGACACCCACCGGAGGCTTCGCCTGGGCACCGGCGATCTCAAGGTGCCGCGTGATCGTCAGCGCGTACACCATGAGCTTCACCACCCGATCGGGGGCGACGCTTGCGCTGAGCAACTCATCGACGGTGGTCTTCTTGATGCGCAGCAGGTCCGCGACGGCGGCTTCGTCACGGTGAAGCTCGAATCGCTTGAGCTCCGCATCAATGTGTAGCCCGATCGTTCGTTTTCCGAGCTTGTTTACGGTCTGCTCGATCAGAGGGTCTTCGGAGCGCATCCGAATTCCAGTCATGATTACGGTGAGGGGCTCGACGGGCGTTAGCTCAGGCCCGCCATAGCTTTCAAGTAGGTTCGCATCGGCGTAGAACGCGTAGCGCGTGTCCGGCGGTAGCTCGCAAAGGTGACCAAGCTTGCGTACTAACTGCTGCCGGAGCGCGCGAAGAATGGTTGCGCCATCGAGCAACCCCTTGGAAACCAAGTAGCGCCCGTGAAGCACCTTCTTCTTCACGATTTCCATCAGGCTTTGCCGGAGGGTTTGCTCATCGAGCAGCCCCATCTCGAGCAACACGCGATCGAGCGGTGCCACCATGCCGCCAGTTCTGGCTTTGCAAGGCACGCCTTTCTCGAAGTAGACCCCATGGTTGTCGCCCGCTGGTGTCTGAAAGAGGGCGGTACCGGTCAGGCGCTGGTCCAGCATGTAGACCAGCAAATGCACCATCGGCGTCTTGGTGAGCGTGCCCTCGGCTGTAGGCGTCGGGGCCGCCGGAGCTGGAGCTGCCGGAGCTGGAGCGGGAGCTGGAGCTGCGGGGGCGGGGGCTGGAGCTGCCGGAGCTGGAGCAGGCGCCAACTTCCCGGCAGGCGGAAGGCGCGGCTGAGGTGCGGGCGCCAAGGGAATTGGCTTTGGTGCGGGGGCGGGTGGCTCCGGAAGGCGGGAGGCTGCGACTGCTGCCGCCACCGCCGCAGCGTTGGCGATCTTGGTGGAATCAGCGCCTCTGGCCTCATCCTCTACGTCATCTCCCCAGGCAACGGCGCGCGTCGCGCCTTCTGACTCAAGCCCGTCGGAGGTGTCATGCTCGGGATCAAACTCAATCAGGTCTTCCTCTGGAGGAGGTGCGACCGGCGCAACTGGAATTGGGGTTCGTTGGTAGACAGGCTCGAGCGGCGCTGGCGTTCGATGTTGTGCAACGGCTGGCCTTGGGGTGTGGCCGCCCGCACGAAGGCCCGAGCTCGAAGCTTGGGGAGGCGGTGGCTGGAAGGCTGGCTTTGGCTGAGGCGCAATGAAGGGCTGCGGTTTGAGAGCCTGAGGTGGAGCTTGAAGGGGAGTTTGGTAAGGGGCGGCCTGCGGAGCGAGCAAGGCAGGCGGCGGTTGCTGGGGAGCTGGTTGCGGCGGCGCCGGAGGAGGCGGAGCAGGTGCGGGTTGTGCCGGCCGAGGTTGCGGCGCCACGTTGCTCATACCTGAAGGAGTAAAGGCCGTGTTTGAACGACTCTGCCCCGTGTTCGGGAGACTCCCAGCGCTCGAAGGACGTGCTTGCGCGACCGCTTTCTGTGCAGCGCGCTCCTGGGTTGCTTGAGCGCGAGAACCTTCATCTGCGGGAGAGATGATGCGCGCCACTTGCTTCCGGGGATCCGTAGGCGGAAGCGCTGCGAGGTCCACGGTGAAAGCCGCCGGGAGGGGCCTGCCGTTGGCGTCGTACATGACCTTCACGCGCGGCTGGGCGTACTGGCTAGGGTGACTTGGAGCGGCGATCACCAACGCCATTTCACCCGTGCCGAGCTGCACCACGGTCCCCGTGGGGAAGATGCCCAACGCGGCAACGAGGAGCCGCGTGACGGTGAAGTCGGCCTGATCGGTTGCCTCGGCTTCGAGCTGAGTCAGCGCCTCATCGGCAGTCAACGGCTCCGCTCCGGGAGCAGGGGTCAGCAGGTCGTTGAAGCGCCGGGAGGCGGCAACGATCCGCGACTGGAGCGTAGCGGGCCGCGCACCGTGATAAACCGGGCCGAGTTCACGCGACCGGCGTATCCAGTGCGCCTCAAAGGCCAGCACCGTACGCATAACGGTTGGCTCGTTCACGTGGCCGAGCGCGGTTAGCACCGCGGCAGTGGCAGCGGGAACCTCCAGCTCTTGAGCGTCGCTGAGACGCGGCATGATCGCCGGGGGAGTTGGGCCAACGGTGCCCGTGAGCCGCGGCCGCGCGGTGTCGAACAGCAGTGCAGCCATGCCGACGCGTGCAAGCACCACGATGTCGTCGGTGATTTGGCGCGCAACGGACACCGACAGGATGGCCGTGTTTACCGCCCGACCAGCTTCATCTTGGTTGGCGTTTCGGGCCGCAGTGACGCCCAAGAAAGAAGGCGTCTCGCCGCGGGAGAGGTCCACCAGCATCTGCGAGATGCGCTTTACGCGCTGTGGCAGCTCATAGCGCCCGCGCTGCAGCTGTTCGAAGAAACGCCGCATGATGACGATCGCGGAGGCGTACATGCGGACGACCGCCTGCTTCTCATCGAGCCGCTCAACGGAGGCGCCGCGCTTGAGCGCTGCATCGGACACTGCCCGGAGACGTACCCTAGGCGAAGGCTTTTCGAGGTTGGTGGCGCGCTGAGTCTTATGCGCCTCGGTCATCGCCCCAACGAACGCGAACAGATCTTGACTGGTTACGTTGCGCGCGATGGCCAGCTCAGAGAAGCCGTACTTCTTGAGAATCTCGCCGAGTTCAACGGCACCTTCGTAGACCTGCCGACTTGCTTTCAGCAGCTGACCGCCAACGAAGATGGAACCAAACGCGAACAGGATGGAGACGTTCTGTTCAGTTCGGTTCCCATAGTCTCCGATCAACTTCGCCGTATCTTCGACTTGGCGAACGACCGCCTGATTGTCGAGCGTGTGCAAGGTGGCCTGCTTCGCCAGGCGGAAAATGGCCTGAACCACGCTGGCTCCGAGGTCGCGCGCTTGCACGCGGCGCACGTTTTCGCCGGCATTCTCTGTCACCAAGTCCAATCGCGCGGGCTGCGTCATCCGACCACCTCACCAGCCGCTGAGATCCGGAACCCCGATCGAGCTGCGATCGTCTCGGCGGCGGCCAAGGCGGCTTCTCGCAAGGGCTGAGTGTTCCACCAACGACGCTTGGCAGCTTGCAGCACGGCTTCCAACGCCTCTCGCGTCTTTGCGTTGGCCCCAAGTAGCTCGGCACAAAGTGCGCGCGTCTGCTCGAGCGAGTCATCCACGAGCAGCCCGTGCTTCTGGACGATCTCCATGGCCAACTGCTCACCCTTCTGCGCATTCAGTGCATAGAGCGCGCTGAGAATCTCTCGCTTTTCAGTGTGCGCCATCAGATTGAACGAAGGGTCTTGGACGCGCTTAACCAGAAGCGGGAGCGCCGTTCGAACTTGATGGAAGGCCATTGCACGAAGCGCCGCCGACCGAACTTCGGGGTTGGGGTTCTCGACAAGACGCCCCAGTTCTTCACGCTTCTGTTCCGGGGTCTGAGCCAAGAAGGCCGTTGCCTCACATTTGACGGTGGCATTCTGATGCGAGGCCAGGCGCCGGAGACAATCCCACGCCGCCTGCGTGTTGGCCGCAGCCAGCACCCGCAAGAGCGGCCGTGCACTCTCAACCGAGAGCCCCGGAATGCGGTCGGCGATCTCGCTCTCACGACCTGTCATCGCCTGCTGCAAGAACTGCAATAGAACGTTCTTCAGGTTTGGATGGTTCACTTCATCCAGCGCTGACACGACCGGCATGATGTGGTCGGCACCGAGCTCCGAGAGCACGAACTGCAAACGTTGAGCGACCCAATCGAGATCGGCTTGAGGGCGAGTCTGTGCTTGCCCCTGCAACACGGCTTGCTGGTTGGAGCGAACGGCCTCGACCAAGAGTAGCCTGAGCGTTTCTGGACCAAACAGCGAGCGGGTTAGCAGTGGGCCCACTGAGCGGGGATCCACTCCGTAGAAGCGATGGCGTGAGACGGCATTCTCAACGGCACGCCTCAGCGCATCGTACATGGGGAAAAGCACGTCAAATCGTCGTGACAGCACCAAGTCGCGAGCGCTGGCATCGAGCGGGACGGCGACCAACTCGACGTCGCGTCGCTTGACCGTGTCGATGAGTGCCTCTGCTAGAACCTCCACGAAGCGTTCACTCCAACGCTCGGGGCTCGTTTCCAGCTGCGCAGCAACGGCTTTCTTCGCCATTGGGTCAATGCCCAACACCTTGGTCGCCGCACGCACAATCTCGACGTTCTGGAGGTCAACCTGCACGTTCATCGCCGCTGCTTCTGCACGGTTGACCCGCTCCTCGGAGGCTCGATTTGCTACCGACTCCAGCTGGTCGGACTCCTCGTAGAACGCCTCTCGGTCAGCGGCGTCACCCTCGGCAAACACGTTGATTGCTTCGTACTTGATGTTGTTGAGCTGGCGCTCCCACAGCGCCGTTCCGAGGTCGTCCTCGGGCGTTAGGTCTCTCAGTGGATCAATCAGGAAGACTTCACAGAGCGCTCGAATCTCCTGATCCGTTACACCCGCCTGGATGCGAAAGTTGCGAATTCCGGCAGCGAAAAGGTTGTACGGCACAACGTCAAAAGGAGCTGTGGGTTCCCACACGGTCTGCTGGCGATGGACGAAGGAGTACGGCAGGAGGCCCCAGTACACGGACTTCGAGTCTTCCAAGATGGCGTCGTTGATCGCCTGGTGGGCAGCTCTCAATTTGTGATCTGCCTCTGGGTGCTGCCAACCGTACTGGCGCACTGTGGGCAACAGTCGCTCGATGCGACGGAAGAAGTCGACCAGCCGCAGGACCGCAGGGTCTTGATCGTTCGCTGCAGCCTCGACAACTTCCCGGGCGGGGGGCGGCCCGACGGTGGACACTTCCACCGGCGCAGCCGCGGGACCTACCGCTGGCGCGACGCCACGCGCTGCCGCGGCCTCGGGACGGTGCGCCGCAAGAATGCGCAGGCACTCCTCACGCATCGTCTTGGCGGTCTCGAAGCGATTGCGCGGATCCCAGGCGAGAGCCTTGTCCACGAGTGCGATCACTTCGACCGGCAAGTCTGGCGCGACGCGCGCGAGCGAAGGCGCCGGCTGGGTTGCAGCGAGAATGAACGCCTCATTGTCACTTCGCCCTTGATGCAGGCGCTGACCACTCAGCACCGCGTACAGGGTTGCCCCGATCGAAAAAACGTCGGCTCGACCGTCGACGCCGTCGGTCAGACCCATGGCCTGCTCAGGAGCCATGAACGACGGAGTTCCGAGTGCGGTCCCTGCTCGGGTCTTGTCTCCGCCTGCCTCACGCATTCTAGCGACGCCGAAGTCGAGGAGCTTGGTAACGCGCTCTTTGGTAACGAAGATGTTCGCCGGCTTGATGTCGCGGTGAACGATGCCAAC
>CAITIQ010000334.1 GCA_903892415.1 uncultured delta proteobacterium
CGACCACGACTGGGTGGCTCGAGTTTCGACAGGTCTCTCATCGGCGTCACACCCTTGCGGCGATCCACGGGTTCGAGCCCGCCCTGCCGTGGCTCGTGTATCGGCTATCGCAAGCGCCGGCGCACGAGGTCGTGATGTTCTTCTTCGGCCTTTTTCTCGCGCGCACCAACGCGCCGCCCCGCTAGAACGTCCATCGTACGCCGATCATCATCGACGCTCACCATCGCCGAAGCGCCGTCGGCGTGGGGCCTCCTCGAGCGCATCGAGCTCACCGACCACCACGTCGTCCTCGTGGCGTTCGCAGGCCAGAGTTCTGACGAGGCCGCACGGGCGCGCGCCCCGTGTCTCGATGCCTCGGGTGCGCAGCCTTGCCACACCCGGGGCGGCGCACAATCTCTCGCAGGTCGCGGTGTTCTAAGAGTTTCTGATCTGGCTCGGGGCTTGCTCATGCGCCAGCAACCGCCTCGGCCCCAACACCGGGGCGTGGCAGCCACTGCAAGGAGCATCCGATGGACGAGAACACCGTACCGAGCACCACGAACCCGAACTGGTGGAACGACAAGCACAACTCGGCCTGGGACCGCGCCCGGGAGGCACTGCACCGCGACTGGGAGCAGACCAAGTCGGATTTCTCGAGCAAAGGGGGCGTGGACCTCAACCAGAACGTCGGGGACACCGTGAAGCAGATGGCGGGCGCTGCGGTCGTTCCGCCGTTGACGGTGAAGACCCGGCCTGACACCCCCGAGGAGGCCGCGAACCGGATCGCGAAGGACCTCCAGGAGCAGCACAAGACCCTCGAGAAGGTCTCCGAGGCGCGCACGAAGATGGCCGTGGAGCAGGTGAAGGCCGACGGCAAGGTGGCCCAGGAGCGCCAGGACTCGCTCGACAAGATCGCCAAGGAGCAGCAGAAGCTCGGCGCGATCGCGAAGGACGCGAGCGAGACCATCGCGAAGCAGCAGGAGAAGGTCGCTGAGGCCCGGCGCGACTGGAGCCAGGTCGAGTCCGCGGTGCGCTACGGGTACGGCGCGCAGATGCAGTTCCCCAACACGACGGACTGGGACAGCTCGTTCGAGAGCCGCTTGCGCAACGGTTGGAACGACCTCAAGAGCGGAAGCACCTGGGAGCAGTCCCGCTCGGACGTTCGCCACGGCTGGGACTCCGCCCGCCGCACCAACCACTCGTAACAGTCTCAACGCCACGCGAGCACGGCGAGGCCTCGCCGTAGCGCGCGCCGGCTTCATGGCTGATGCCGCTTCTTCCGCCTCCTCTCGCCTTCCTTCAGGAAGTCGACAAGCGCCTTGAGCTTCGGCGCTAGGTTCAAGCGACTGGGATAGTAGAGAAAGTACCCTGGGATCTGCGGGCAGTGCTTGTCGAGCACGCGAACGAGGCGCTTCTCGGCGACAAGCGAGCTCACCATCTCTTCGAACACGTAAGCAAGCCCGATCCCCTCAGCAGCGGCATCGACCAAGACCGCCCCGTCGTTGGTGACGACGGGTCCATCGACGGCGATCTCGAGGTCCTTCCCGCTGTCGACAAACCGCCAGCGCGCGACGGCGCCGCTCGACATGCGGAGGCCAATGCATGCGTGGTTCTGTAGGTCGCGGGGGTGGGTCGGCTTGCCGTGCTCCGCGAAGTAGGAGGGCGAGCCGACGACGACCAGGCGCTGGTCTGCACCGACGCGCACCGCAATCATCTCGCGGTCGAGGCTGTGGCCGAGGCGGATGCCTGCGTCGAAACCCTCCGCCACGATGTTCGACAGCGCCTCCTGCAGGCTAATGTCGATTCGTATGTCGGGGTACGCCGCGAGAAAAGCCGCGAGCTTCGGCTTGATGACGTCGGCGTAGCCCGTTCGTAACATCGTGAGGCGCAAGAGACCGGACGGCCGACCTTTCATTGCCATCAGCGACTCGAACGCGACGTCGATCCCGTCGAAGGCTGGCTTGAGCTGCGCGACGAAGTGCTCTCCAGCCTCGGTCAAGCCGACGCTGCGCGTGGTTCGTTGCAGGAGGCGCACACCGACGCGCTCCTCGAGCGCGCGAATGGTCTGACTCACCGCCGAGGGCGTCACCCCTAGCTCGACGGCCGCCGCCCGAAAGCTGCGCTTTCCGGCCACGCACAGGAGGGCTCGGAGCCCCGAAAGGTCCTCTCGCATTGATTAGCGTGGCTACATACTGCATGAACGATTCCGCATCTTTTTAATATTTGTCGGCGGGCTTACGTCTTCGATGCGAACCAACGCACAGGAGAAGACGCATGACGTCAGCAGGCATGAACATCAAAGTGGACCCGACCGAGTTTGCGGGAAAGCGCGTGGTCGTCAGTGGCGGTACCAAGGGTGCAGGTCGAGCCACCGTCGACCGCTTCTTGGCTGGCGGCGCACGGGTGGTCACCGCCGCCCGTGAAGTCCCGGCCCCCATCGATGGAGTCGAGTTCGTGAAAGCGGATCTGACGACGGCCGAGGGAGGAGAAGTCCTGGCCCAGGCCGCGCTCGATCGGATGGGTGGGGTCGACATCCTCGCGCACGTGCTCGGTGGCTCGTCCTCGCCGGGCGGGGGCTTTGTCGCCCTGACCGACGCTCACTGGACCGCCGAGCTAAGCCTGAACCTCCTGGCGGCGGTCCGCCTCGATCGCCTGCTCGTCCCGCAGATGATCGAAAAGGGAGCCGGCGCGGTGGTGCACGTCACTTCCATCCAGTCGGTCCTGCCGCTCCCCGAGTCGACCACGGCCTACGCCGCCGCAAAGGCCGCGCTCAAGACGTACAGCAAGTCCCTCTCCAAAGAAGTGGGGCCGAAGGGCGTGCGGGTCAACGTCGTCTCCCCCGGATGGATCATGACGGAATCGTCCGTCGAACTGCTGAAGCGTCTGCAAGCCGCCAACGGCGGCACGATCGAGGAGGCTCGCCAAGTCATCCTCGACGGCCTAGGCGGGATCCCGATTGGGCGTCCGGCCGAGCCGCATGAGGTCGCCGACCTCATCGCCTACCTGGCCTCGGACCGCGCCGCCGCGATTCACGGTGCCGAATTTGTCATCGACGGCGGCACCGTGAGTACCGATCTGAGAGCGAGGCTGACGGTCTCCCGAGATGCGGAGCGTCGATGCCGTTCCAACAGGGAATGGCGGAGAGCCCTCGCCCGCACCTGCTGTCGCGGGTGTCGATGACAGCTACCGCTTCTGCCGATCGCGAATCTCCATCCGGAACTCGAGCGCCCTCTTCATGTGGCGGTGCTCCGTTGAGATGACTTGGTTTACCGACGACACGCCCTTTCGGGTGATTGCGTAGCGGAGAAAGGCCTCGAAGAACAGAACATCGAATACCGACGATTGCAGCCACTCGATGTCCGACTTGAAGCCCGTGGCAGCTTCGAGGCCGGTCGCTTTCAAGAAGCGCTGGATGTTCCGTCGGTCGGTCTTCATCGTTCCGCACGAGCCGAAGTGGACTGCGCGGCCCGAGAGCCCGCTACCGAGCATCTCCGCGAGTTCATCGAGTTTCACGACCGCGTCGCTTCGTCTCTGGTCGCCCACATAGAGACAATTGGGACCACCGTGGAACGCGAGATAGAGGATCGGATACCGCTTCCCCGACGCCTGCCGCCAGCGGCGCAGGTAGTAAACCAGCTCCTCGCGCGTGCCGACATCGCGGTGAATAAACGGAACGCTGAGCCCGACGCCCTGGGAGAGCAGCTTGAGGATCGGCTTCACCGTGGAGGCGCGGTTGAAGTCGTTCCACCAGTCGCCTTCGAGACAAAAGATGCCGTGAATGTTGCGCTTCATGTTGTTAGGCAAGAGGTCCGAGTTGGTACGATTGTAGCGCTGGTTCACAGCGCTAGAGCTGACGCCCACGCGATGCGCCGTGTTCTTCGGAAGGGTTTCAGGAAAGTCGGGGGGTGGCTGTACTTAAGCCCTATTGGGCAAGATCAGGTGCCGCCATACAAGGGGCAGATGGATGCATGCGGACGTGATTTGATCGTGCACCAGTAGCGACTCAGGATTCGGATTCCCATGATGCGAGGCGTTGTTCCGAAGCACTCGAATCGTCTCGATCGAGACGCACGCCATGTGAAGGCGGTGCTTCTGCTCCGAGTTCAAGCCAGCCACACTGTCGATCGCAGCGACAATAGCCACTAGTTGCTCCTTGAACTCCGGTTCCTTCGCCTTGGTCAGGTTCAACGTCCGTACAGTTCGAAACGCTTGAGCCGTCGTGACTTCAGCGGCCACCCCGAGCATGACGACCGCCGGCCGCGCAAGTCCCGAGTCCAGACACGCGGAGGCATCGATCAGCCGCTCAAAAACCTCCTCGTCAACGCCAGTGTTCTCTCCGCGCAATCTCTCGAAGAAGCCAAGCCGTGAAGGCGAATCATCAGGCCTCACGCTGCAGACCTGCTCACCCAATGCGGTAAGCCGCAACCCGCCAGCTCTCGGACCAGACGAATGCCCGCCCACAAACGTCGGGTAAGCCCAACCTCGGTTCACAAACCGCCACACCGCGGCAGCGACCTTTGTGTAGTCGTTCGATCGCGATTCGTTCCTTCGCAGACGGTTAAACTCCTCCTTCTGAAAACTTGTCCAACCCCTTCTCCCGACCCGATCGGCAAGCCCGTTGACGATTACTTCCCAATCGAGATCCTTCGCGTAAGCCGCCTTGGCGAGCCGTGCGTGCATGATGACGACCAACTCATCGAAAACCTGCGCTTCAGACAATTGCTCGAACAGCTCCTGCATCTTGCCTCTCTACACCATGGAGGTGAAACCCCGTCATCTTCGGCCTCAAGTCCGCTAGCTGTAGGGTCGGACTACGTAGACTTCGTCAATTCGCAGGCGTGGAGCCTCGTTCAGCGTAGCTGGCGACGGAACGCAAAGCCCCTTCCGCAAACAAGGGGGCCTCTGCCCTACCCGCCCCGCGCCCTCTTGATCTCCATCCGCGTCATCGGCCCGCGCATGAACGTCATGGCCCACCTCGGCTGCAAGAGCGCGGTGGCGTTGGCGTGCGCGTTCCTGGTGACGAACCAGCGGGGCTTGAGGTGCTTGAGGAGGTGGTCGAGCTGCTCGGGGCTCGTGCCGATGTGGGCTTGGTTGACGATGCCGTCGATCACGCGTTCGCGGTCGGCGTCGGTTTGCAGTCGGCCCAAGCACCAGATACCGGCGTTGCTGAGGGAGCGATAGTCGAGGTCCATCGGGTTCTGCGTGGCGATGACGACGCCGACGCCGAAGGCGCGCGCCTATTCCGCCAAAGGCGGATGCAGCAACAAGAATGACTCGTGCCCTCCCCGCAAAACGGCCTCAGGCCGCGCTCGGTGCAACGCTGGATACGGCGCTTCGAGCTCAAGCAGAGCTAGCCAACTAGATCCACGGTACGCAGTGGTCGATGTAGTTCTCGGTGTCGCAGGTCAAGCCCTCGGCGCAGCCATCCGCACAAGGCGGCAAACAGACCACCAACGAGGAAAATGTCGCAATCGCACACTCGGTGCCTACAGGGCATTCCTGGCTATCTTCGGTGCAGACAAGTGTGCAAACCCCGGGCTTGTTGAAGTCGTCGGCGACGCCATCGCAGGGGAACTCACAGGAGGGGCCAGCGCTCGGGTCTTCATCGATACCGAACTGACAACTGGTGGCTCCAGCCGAGCCACCAGCCCCAGCAGAGCCATTCGCTCCGCCGCTAGCGCCTGTGCCGTCCGCATCACCACAGCCCAACCCGAAGAGCAGGACCCCTAGCGCAAATAGCTTATTCATCACGGCGACTCCTCATCCAGTTCTTGCGCATCAAACGCACAACGAAAGCCAATGGCATAGGGTTGACCGCCCGCCGTGGAGACCGGCAATGGCGACAGGTTCCACCCGAACGTTTCTTGAAAATCCCTAAAGGATCGTTCGCCGCGGCTGAGAGCGAAAGCAGGGGCGTAGATGGCCACCCGCCGGCTCCCAAAGTCTTGGTCTTCCACGACCGATTCCATGCAGTATTTTTGCTCGAAGCCTCCACCGTTCAAATCGTCGAAGTTTGTGTGAGTCGAGGTCAGCTCAATCTGGGCGCCAAACAGATCGCGATGACCAAAGGGACCAACGTCGTCGGTCGGGGCGGAGGCAAGCCGAGCCCGCCATTCTTCCTCGGACTCCACCACAAGGTAAGGCGAGCGATAGAGCATTTGTTGACAGGCCTCCCCCTCCCAGGAGGGGTCCACAAGACGGTTCGCGTTATCGAGGCAATGAATATAGCGTCTAAAAAGCTCAATCGAGCCCATGCTTAAGAGGTTATCCTGCCCGGCTCGCGCCATCTCTGGATAGGTGGGTACGCGGCCCCCGCGGAAGGTGCAGACCTGTTCGGCCAAAGCCTCGGTGGCAACCGCTGGCGAGCGTTCGTCAAGGTTCGTCTGAAGCTCGCCGTCGCAGGCGCCAGCCGCCACACAGGCATTGACACAAGCAAAGGAAGCCTCGTCTTGGTCCAAGTAGAACCCCGGAACCTCCACGAACACGGGTGGCAACAGCCCATGCCCATCCGCGCAAGGGGCAGGGAGCACTACCATGCCGGGACGGTCCTCACCCTCTGACTTTGCCTTTCTGGAGCCAACCTCCAACCCACCAATGTAAGCGCGGCCACTCGGCACCCATCCCGGAGGGCTACAACCTACGATTTCTTTGTAGGAAGCGCTGATCGGGATCGGCTCTCCCAGTTCCAATTCACTCCGTCCACCACAAGCGCCCATCCATCCCGCTGCCAGCAAGGCGAGCGCCTTCAGTGCAGCTTGACGCGTCCGGGCGGACACAGCGGAAGGGGGATGGGTAGCGTTCATACGTTGCTCGATGCTCGCTAGCTTTCCTGCTACGGCCATTGAGCCTGTTTGGCCAGAGCACTGGTGCGAGCGGTTTCGCATTCGGCAGCCGAGAGCGTCTCGCCCGCTGGAAACTCGAGCTTCTCGTGCATGAGCCGAGTGGAATCGACGACGTGACCAAGATTGAGCATGTGTCCGAGTTCATGCGTTATCACATGCTTTCGATACGAGCCGTTTGCGGTAACGATCGACTGCGTGCTTCCTTTCGTGGTGATTCCGAGCGTCTTTTCGATGCAGAAGTCACCACTGTCGAGAAGCCCAGTAAAGATCAGCTGCACTCCGCCGTCTTTCTCGCTGATGCACTTGGACACAGCGTCAAGCACCTTGCCTTGCATGCCTACCGCTGGCGTGTAGCCGCACGAGAGGGGCCCTTCCGGAGGCGCCAGCACGCTGGCATCCACCACACACGAAGTGAACTTGACGAGGCGGAATTGGATATCGCACTGGGTGAAGATCAGATCGGGGCGCCCGGGCCGACGTACCTCTTGTTGTCTCCATTCGTGGGTAACCGTCTGCGGGCTGTAACTGGGGTTGGTCGTGCGGCCTACGGTCTCGGTCTGACGATTGTCCAATAGCGCAGCAACCCAATCTGCGCTCGGCTGGCCAGTGTCTGCCCCGACCCAATTCTTCTTCCAAGGCGTCAGGTTGTTCGACAACTCGATCACGTGGACCGGCACCAAAAGCACCTTGTCATCCAGCTGCACCTTGGCCCGGTCCGTGACCGGCACGTAGTCGGTGGTGACGTCCCGTGAGTCATACCAGAGATCAAACTCTGCGACCCCCTCCGACCATGCCAGCGTCTTTCGACGAGGTAGGAGCATGCCTGGGCTCGTCCACTTCATCGGCTGGCTTGGCCCCGTCGGCCCTGAGGTGAAGCTGAGTTGTGTCGCCTTGGTGCCGCCACTATGAACCGCTCCGTAAATATCAAAGTAGTAGAACGCCCAGGCGTCGCCGTTGACTCCGTTGCCGGTGCTCGAGCCCGAACTCTCCCAGGACTTGAGTGGCAGGTTCCCAACCATCGTTGGGTTGTCGAGTTTAGAGATCCAGCGATCGCCGTTGAGCACCGCTCCCTCTTTCACCGTAGGCGCTTGCAACAGCTCGTCGGAAGTAGTCTCAACCTCCTCGGACGAATCATCCTGTTGACAGCCGCTAACTAAGAGAGAGAGAGAGAGAGAGAGAGAGAGAGAGAGAGAGCTGCTCGCATGTTGCAGGCCTAGCGGCGCTGCCCCGCTATGTCAACGGTGCGCCAGCTAGAACGACTCCCTAGCTCAAACGCGCCTCAGCCCTCATTCGCAGCACGCTCACCACGGCCATAGCCGGCCAGCCTTAGCGGCTGCGCAGATTCGAGCATGCCCATCAGCGCAACGGCCTCCGAGGCCGCTCCCTCGATATGCAGGTAAACGGCCCAAAGGTTGAACCCGTACAGCTTCCAGTCCGACCGTGGCTCCCCAATGCGTTGGCCAGCGCTTCAGTGGTTCCACACCGGTTAGCCACGGTTTGAGCCGCCTACCCTCCCCGCGCCCTCTTGATCTCCATCCGCGTCATCGGGCCGCGCATGAACGTCATGGCCCACCTCGGTTGCAAGAGCGCTGTGGCGTTGGCATGCGCGTTCCTGGTGACGAACCAGCGGGGCGTGAGGTGCTTCAAGAGGTGGTCGAGCTGCTCGAGGCTTGTGCCGATGTGGGCTTGGTTGACGATGCCGTCGATCACGCGTTCGCGGTCGGCGTCGGTTTGCAGTCGGCCCAAGCACCAGATGCCGGCGTTGCTGAGGGATCGATAGTCGAGGTCCATTGGGTTTTGCGTGGCGATCACAACGCCGACGCCGAAGGCGCGCGCTTGCTTCATCAGCGCGACGAGCGGTCGCTTCGTCGGTGGGTTCGCGGGGTGCGGTGGCAAGAAGCCGTACACCTCGTCGAACACCACCAAGGCGCGCAGCCGCTGCGATCCCGGCAAACCGCGCACCCAGGTGAGCACCTCCTCCAA
>CAITIQ010000335.1 GCA_903892415.1 uncultured delta proteobacterium
CTCCGGAAGGCGCGTTCTATGCTTTCGCCAACGTGAGCGGCTTGATCGGAAAGAGCTTTGCCGGCCAACCTTTGGCGAATGACCAGCAGGTCGCCGAGTTCTTTCTGACCGAGGCGCATGCAGCCACTGTCGCGGGGACGCCGTTTGGCGCTCCTGGCTTCGTGCGGCTTTCGTACGCTTGTTCCGACTCCGACATTCTTGAAGGGCTCGAGGCCATTCGGCAGGCGGTTCGTCAATTGACGTGAGGATCGAAAGTTGATGTTGCGAGGCCCGAACGAACGGAGTAAGACGTCGGGCCTCTCGGGCGCATAACTCAGCGGTAGAGTGCGACCTTCACACGGTCGAAGTCGCAGGTTCGAACCCTGCTGCGCCCACCAAAATTACGGCCGTTCGGAGAACGGCTTGCTCTCCGGCTTCCTCCAACTCTCGCTACCCTTCGACGCGCCTACCGAGCGGCAATGGCCTTTATGGCCTTCTGAAGGTCGGCGCGGTTTCCCAAGCAGGAGTAGCAGTCACCCAGATTGAAGATCCCGCAGCCCGAGGTCTTTAGAAGCGGGTTCAGGTACGGCATCGATCTGGAGTCAGCGTGCTGTTCTGCCTCGGCGAAAAGCGCACGCCGTTCACACCCCGAGGTGTCTCGGAGTTTGACCATGATTAAAGCAGCGGGGCTGGCGTTGGCCTGCACACTTTTGTCTTTCGTAAGCTGAAGTGCCCTGGTCTTGGCGCTGGTTTTTCCCGTCGACATAGTGATCAAGGTGTCGAACCCGTGCGCTTGCGTTGGTCCCGTCAGCAGTTGAAAGGCTTGCTCTGCTGTTGCTGGCTGGGCCGCCGCAGCTTGCAAAAGTTGGAGGACTTCGCGACCGCTTGCCATCTCTGGTTTGAGCGCGAGCAGCCGAGCGAGATCGTCGAGCGCCAGTTTTGTAGGCGCACCCGCGCCCAGGTGGGCCTGCACAAGCGCTGCAAAAACTGCCGGATCTTCGGGATAGTCGAGCGCGAACTGTCGAAGGGTTGGGAGCCCAGCGCCCGCGAGTTGCGTGGCAGGTGCAGTCTTTGGTTTCGCGCCAACCTGCGTTGAACTGGCCAGAGGCGCACCAGTTGTCAGCGGGGTCTGCTGCGTCGAGCTCGAGCTTGTTGGAGCGTCTACCGGCGCAGGGCTAGCCTCGAACTCCAGCGCGCGAGTGACCTCTTCGGAGCGCGAAAGCGCGACGCCGCCTACCAGCGCAACAACCGACAAAACGGCAGCGCCGCCTCCCCAAACGAAGGCGGCACCAGCCTGCGAAGCGTTCGCCGTTCCCACTCAGTCGTAGGGGTCGCCCGTTGGTTGGGGCGGCGGCGTGGTTGCGGTGGGCTTCGGCGCGGCCGTTGCGGTGGGCTTCGGAGCGGCCGTTGCAGTGGGCTTCGGCTTGGGCTCAGCGGTCGGCTTGGGCTCGGCCGTGGGCTTGGGCTCGGCCGTGGGCTTGGGCTCGGCCGTCGGCTTGCTGGAGGGCTCTGCCGAGGGCTTCGCAGAAGGCTCGGCTGTGACGGCAGCGGTGGAGGTCTCAACCGCAGTCGGGACTGGATCGGCAGTCTTTACAGGGGCTGCCGACGTTGTCGACGGCTTGGCCGACGGCTTGGCTGACGGCGGGGCGGCTGCAGTGGGCGTGGCTGACGGTGCTTTGCCGTCTCCGCCTGAACTCACGAGGTAGATGCCAATCCCGACGGCTGCAGCGAGCACAGCTCCAACCACGATCAGCTTGCCATTGCCACCCTTGTCCTCGGGCTCGATGCGCGCGCTGACGGGTGCTGGCCTAACAGACGGCTTCTTCTCGGGCGCCTTTTCTGCCGGCTCCGCCTTGGCTGCGGGCTTCTCGACCGGCTTCTCTGCAGGCTTTTCCACCGGCTTTTCGATCGGCGGCGGAACCGAAGCCGCGGCGGTGGGCTTCGCCTCCGGCTGCTCAACCTCTTCCTTCGTCGGAAGGGGCGGCGGAACGGACTTCGGCGCCTTGACTTCAGGCGTCCCAATCTCGTCTAGCGAGCCGCCAGCTTCGGATAGCGCCTGTTGCAGAAGCTCTGCAGCCTGCTTCATCACGGTGCGCTCCTCCGGCGGGCGCATCTCCGGCTCATCGTTCGACGTCGGGAAGAAGCCACCGGTGCTGGGGGCAGGTTTCTCCTCCTTCTCGGGCAGGTCACCCTTGATCGCCGCTTCGACCGCCTTCTTGGTGCCGATCGCGCCGAGTCCGAGCATGGTTGATGCGCGCTTGTCGGGACGGACTGCTGCGACCGCTTTCGCGGGTGCAGCTGCGGGGGCCGCTTCTTCAACTGCTGCGGGTTCAGAGGCGGCCTCACCAGCACCATCCCCACCACGATCGAAAGTCGACGGTTTGCCGCCGGACTTCTCCACCAACTTCGAGATCACCGACTTGGACTTGTCGTCGATCTTGATGAACTTGACGCCCATACCAGCGGGCTCACCCTCCGGCACTTGATCGGGTTCTCGCTTCCAGACGACCCTTCCGACGCCTGAAAGTACCGCCTGTTCATCGGCGATACGAATTTCAAATTTTAGCAGCGTGCCCGGGGGAAACGGGTTGGGGGTCTTGATGTAGATCCCGCCGCGGCTGACGTCCGACGCGTGGTGCTCGATGAACTCATCAACGGTCGCGCTCTTGTAGCGCACCGTCATGCTGAGCACTTTCGCGCGTGGGTCTTTTCGAGTGTCTTGAGCCATCGGTCTCCGAGGGGGCGCGAGCTCGTCAGCACGTCGTCCTTACGACGTGGCTCGCTGCGCGCGAAATTCAACGTAACAGCTGTGTTGTGGTCTGATTCAACCTTCGTTGAAAACCCGGCGATGGTACCCACCAATCGAGCCAAACGACAAGTAATGACTCGCTCTCAATCTTACGAAGCTGCCAACGCTCCATCGACCTTCGGTGAACGTTCGCGTCGTGCTAGCTTTCAGCTGGCCATCAGGGCCGGCCAATGAGAGTGCGCGATCATTTTAGGGCACACGGCCGCAAAGCCGTCACGCTGCCCGCAGCCTTACGAGACGATGGCGGCGCCCAAGAGGAACGGGCCACCGTGCGAAACCTTGGGCTGGGCGGTGCATGTGTGGAGCTGCCTCTTGACTCGGCGGCCGAAGGGCAGCTGTTACGACTCGATGGTGCCGTCGTTCTACAACTGACAGCACCGACGCTCTGGGACCCTCTCACGCTACGCGGACGAGTGGCTTGGTTGCGGCGCTCGACAAGTGACAAGCCCGCCCGCCTGGGGATTCGGTTCGAACACCAAGAAGAGGGAAGCCTGTTTTCGTTGTTCCAGCTTCTCGGCTCAACGCCCGGCTCGAGCTAGTCACCAAGTTCGAAGCAGTTGAGGCCAGGTTCAACGAACCCAGCCTCAAATGTCAGCCTCAGGTTGTACTGTCGTACTCGTTCAGAACGCTACGACAGGGCTGATCGTCGGCGAGATGGTGAAGCCAACCGTCGGGAAGAGCACCATGAACTTCAAGTCGGCAGAGAGACCGAAGTTGCGGATGAACATGTACGTGGCGCCGCCGCCAAACGTGATGAACGTGAGACCGGAGAGTTGGTAAGCGTCGGCGGCGGTTGCTCCAGGGCAATCCCCGCCATTACCGTCGTCCTTGAGCTTGTCACAAACGGTGACCGGCACCGACGCGTTCACTTGGGCGCCGCCACCACCAACGAAAACGTGCGGCGCGAAGTCGCCCGCGTCGGGGTTGGGGTGGAGGAACTTCCATGAGGCGCGCGCCTCGATGTGGGCCGGGAAAAACGACTTCCCGACTTGCCCGTACTCACTGCCCTCTGGAATTGCCTGTTCTGCGTCAACGCTCGGACCACCGAACGCAAAACCCACTCGCGCGCCGAGCCCGAGTCCGAACGGGAAGAAGTAGTCGTAGCCAGCGAAGATTCGCGCGCCGCCAAAGGCGAGGCCACCACTGATGCCGTTGGTTCCGTTGACAGCGTCGGGGTTACCAACAAACTGCCGAGCCGGATCCGTGTTTTGCTCCATGCACACGTAACTGCCTGCGTTCGAAGCCGAACAGACGTCCGTACCGTCGGAGACGTAAGCGAGGTCGAACTGCGCACCGAGCGAGATAACGTGTTGAGTGCCGCTCCCGTCAGCCGAGGGCGCGTCTTCATCCTTAGTGCAGAGGCCGCTGAGGCAAGCGAGCCCAGTCATACACTCGCTCGTTGCGTCGCAGATCACGCCCTCCGCTTTGCCGCTGTTGGCACCCTCGCAGCCTGGCATGCCCGGCGGACAATCCTCCTTGGCTTTGCACTTCTGGGGCGGCTCTTTCCCGGGAAGGCTAGGGGCATCGCCCTTCAACTTGTTCTTGATCGAGATCTTGAAGGGTGACTTGACCGAGCCTGCCGTGGCAACGGGTGTACCCGTCTCGTCACTTCCGACGATGTAGTAACGCAGTTCTCCAGACGTCGTCACCGCGGCGCAGGGGACCTCTCCACCAAACCCGCCTTCGATCTTTGTCAGCGGCAGCGTCTCCCACTTCGTTCCGCCGTAGGGCTTGAAACGAATGATGACCTTTGTTGCTCCGAGTTCCTCTGGAATCTCCGCGAAGATCGGCACTGGCGTGTTGATGGCGGACTCTTCGATCGGGGTGTGATTGAAGTCACCCGATGGCGCTGGGCCAGGCTCCTTGCCCCCCTTGCCACCATCCCCACCACTGCCGCTGCCGCCAGCTGCGTCCCCACCGCCGCCAGTGCCAGCCCCGCCAACTTCCGCTTGGGCCTCCTTCAGCTTGGCCTCAAGTTCTGGCGGATTCAAACCGTCCAGTAACTTGGCATTCGGGTCGGCCTTGAGCGCGAGCACGAGGTCCGCCTTGGCGTCATCAAGCTTTACCAGCCCAACGCCTTTGATGGTCGCGGAAGCGATATGGATTTTGCCGACGACCTCGGGGGAACACGCATCCGGCTTTTTGCAAAGCTCGAGCGCCTTCTTGAGCTTCTCAAGACCCTTGTCGTGATTGGTGTCGAGGTAGTCTTGGTCGATCGCTTGGGTGATGAGCTTCTCGGCGTCTTTGTCCTTCTTTCCTGCGGCAAACGCGAGCGAAGACCCGAGTACGAGCGTGGCAGCGAAGGTTGCGATCTGGGATAAACGTGGGAAACGCACGAGGCCTCCTCAAAGAAGGGGGGAGCTTTAGAGAACTTTTCGGCCTGGCGCAACCATCCTCGCCCACAATCCCTCTTGCGACTGTGATTCAAGGTCGGTTGGACCAAGCCAACAAAACAGAAGAGGCCGCGGCCTTGGGAAGGGCAACGGCCTCATATGACCATGCGGTCAACGTCAGATCTTGCGGAACACGCCCACGACGATTCCGAGCAACATCGTCGGCTTGAAGTCTGAGGCTCGCACGAGAATCGGAGCCATGCTCGCGTTAGCGGGCTGGAACCGAATGTAGTCACCGTCGCGGTGGTAGTACTTCACCGTGGCCTCGTCATCGATCAGGGCGCAGACGATCTCCCCGATGTTTGCTGTCGACTGCTTGCGGACGAAGATCGTGTCGCCAGAAAGAATGCCCGCGTCGATCATCGAGTCCCCTTGCACACGAAGGGCGAAAACCTCACGCCCACCACGCAAGAGATCCGGGTCCACGCGAATGGTGCCCTCTTGGTGCTCGTGCGCGAGAATGGGAACGCCCGCTGCAATTCTTCCGAGTACGGGAACCTCGATCATCGAATCCGATTCGGACTCGCGGCTCGAGACGGTGGGCGCGCCGTCGTTGGTGGCCTCGCCGTCGATCGGCACGTTGATCGGTCGCAAGGCGCGGCTCTTCATGTCTTCGCGGGTGAGGTACCCCTTGCGCTCGAGCGCACGAAGATGATCGTTCACTCCGTTGGTGGATTTGATCCCCATGTGCGCGCCGATCTCGCGCAGCGTGGGTGGGTAACCGCGGTCGGTTATCGAATCCCGGATATATTTGAGCACCTGATGCTGACGATCCGTAAGCCCCTGCATAACCGGTAGGCTACTGAACGGGTGAGAACCAGTCAAATTCAGTGCCCATATTCTTTTGAAATCGTGTGATTCCAGGCAGTTAGCGGCGGGCTCCGCTCAGCATTTGTTTGAGTTCATCGGGGTCACCCGTTGCGTGGAAGGCCTCTTCAACTGTCACGGCTTGACGCATGACGAGCGCTGCTAAGGACTGGTTCATCGTCTGCATTCCGCTGCCCGCTTGTCCAACCTGCATCTGCGAATAGATCTGGTGGATCTTATCTTCTCGCATGAGGTTGCGAATTGCGGCGTTCGGCAACATCACCTCCATCGACAGCACGCGCCCACTTCCCGTCGCTCGAGGGAGCAGCTGCTGCGAAAGCACTGCGACCAACCCCATCGACAGCTGAACACGAATCTGCTGCTGCTGGTGTGGCTCGAAGACGTCAATCACGCGAGTGATCGAGGAGACGGCGGAGTTGGTGTGCAGCGTGCCGAACACGAGGTGTCCGGTTTCGGCGATGGTGAGCGCAGCTGCCACGGTTTCCTGATCTCGCATTTCGCCGATGAGCACGACGTCTGGATCTTGCCGGAGTGCGTGCTTGAGCGCGTCCTTGAAGGCGTGCGTATCGGCTCCGACTTCGCGCTGATTCACGATCGCAAGCTTGTGGTCGTGCACAAATTCGATCGGGTCTTCGATCGTCAGGATGTGGACGCGCTGCTCCGAGTTGATCTTGTCGATAATGCTGGCGAGCGTGGTGGATTTACCCGACCCGGTAGAGCCCGTGACCAGCACGAGCCCGCGCGGCTTCTTGGCGATCTCCTGAACGATGGGCGGGAGCTGCAGCTCGTCGAAGCCCAGCACCTTATGTGGGATTCTGCGGAAGACGCCAGCCGAGCTGCCGCGCTGCACGAAGCAGTTGCCGCGGAATCGGGACAGCCCTGGGACACCGAAGGAGAAGTCCAGCTCGTTGGTTTTCTCGAACTTGATCTTCTGCTCTTCGGTGAGGATTGAGTAAATGAGCTGCTTTACTTCAATGTTCTTGAGCGGCGGCAGCTTCAGCGGGAACACACTGCCGTCAATGCGCAGCTGGGGGGCGGTTCCCGTGGTCAGGTGGAGGTCGCTGGCTGACTTCTCAACCACCGCCTGAAGCAGCTGAAGCATCGTGAAGCGAAGCTCTGTCGATTGCATGGTGCCTTCTTGTTTGAATTTGCTTCAGCGAAGTTCAGTCGCCCATTGTGACGCGCCCGACCTCTTCCATGGTGGTCGTGCCGCCGATGATTTTTTCGATCCCGGCCATTCGCAGCGTCTTCATGCCGTTTTTGATCGCGGCCGTCTTGAGCTCTGCAGTCGAGGCGCCTTGAAGCACCATCTCCTTGAGTGACTCGGTGAAGCGCATGACTTCATAAAGAGCGACGCGCCCGCGATACCCTGAGCCGTTGCAGTTTTTGCAGCCTGCTCCCTTGCTCAAAGCGGGTGTCGCCGCCTGAAGCTCGGTGAAGCCGAAGTCACGCATCTGCTCGATATCGGGTTTGAACGGAGCGCGGCAGTCGAGGCAAATCTTGCGGGCCAAGCGTTGCGCCAAAACTAGGTTGACTGACGCCGTGATGAGAAAGGGCTCGACGCCCATATTGAGCATGCGTGAGATGGTTGAAGGGGCATCGTTGGTGTGCAGCGTGGACAAAACCAAGTGGCCCGTGAGCGCTGCCTTCACCGAGATTTCGGCAGTCTCGAAGTCGCGGATCTCGCCGACCATGATGATGTCAGGGTCCTGCCGGAGGAAGCTTCGAAGCCCGGCCGCGAAGTTCAGGCCGATGTCCTCGTGCATTTGAACCTGGTTGATACCGGGGAGGTTGTACTCGACGGGATCTTCGGCAGTGCTGATGTTGACGTCCGTTTGGTTGAGGTCGGAAAGCGCCGAGTAAAGCGTCGTGGTTTTTCCGGAGCCGGTGGGGCCTGTGACGAGCACCATTCCCCACGGTTGGTTGATAGCCCACTTGAAGTCCGCAAGTGGCTGAGCGTCGAAGCCGAGCTTGGACATGTCGAGCTGAAGGTTCGACTTGTCGAGCAAGCGTAGAACGATCTTTTCACCCCAGATCGTTGGTAGCACGCTTACGCGGTAGTCCATCTCGCGCCCGCCGCCCATTTTGAGCTTGATGCGACCGTCTTGAGGTAAGCGGCGTTCTGCGATGTCGAGCGACGCCATGATTTTGAGGCGGCTTGCGATCGCCGCCTTCCATTTGACGGGGGGTTCCATCTCGTCGAGGAGGACGCCGTCCACACGATAGCGAACGCGGAGTTTTCGTTCGTAGGGCTCCACGTGAATGTCGCTCGCGCCCTTCTTGATTGCGTTGAGCAGCAGGGCGTTCACAAGACGAACCACGGGGGCGTCTTCCGCCGCCTTCTCGAGGTCGTTGATGTTGATGTCGACATCCTCGACGCCGAAGTCGACTTGTTCCTCGCCGAACTGCGCAATGATGTCGTCGTACGCTGCGGCACCACCGGCTGCGTATCCCCGCTCGATGGCTGCAGTGATCGCGCCCTCGGACGCGACGACGGGTTCGACGTTGAAGCCGGTCAGGAACTTGATGTCGTCGATGGCGTGGAGATTCGTTGGGTCCGCCATTGCGACGATCAACGCGTTGCCACTTCGCGACAACGGCACACAGCGGTGCTTGTCGCAAACCTCCTTCGACACCAGCTTGAGCACCGCCTGGTCGAGGTCGTAGTCCTCGAGGTTTACGGCAGGAACTCGGTACTGAGCCGAGAGGAAGTTGGTGATTTCCCCATCGGAGATGTAGCCCAGCTTTGCCAGCGTATAGCCGAGGTTTTGTCCCGACTTTCGCTGCTCGTCCTGTGCCTGACGGAGTTGTTGAAGGCTAATCAACTTCTCGCGGACGAGAAGTTCCCCGAGTCTGTTTCCGGCTGCCATGTTTCAGCCATGGTGGAAGATCGAACGCCCAACCGTCAACACGAACGCTTGGTGTGCGAGTTGCCCACACGCGAAGCATGCGTGAAAGTCTGGCTTCGCCTGGTCCTGGGAGTGTCGACTGCCTCCGCACTAAAAACTGGTGCACAAGACTGGGTTGCGCCCGATACTTCGCGCGAAAGGCAGATGGCGGTGGATGGGACTGTGGGATCGGATTCGAGGCATAGGTCCTGGCGGATACCGCGAACGTAAGGCAGCGGCGCTCGAGCGCGCCGGCCAACTAAGCGGCGCAGTCGAGGCCTTCCTGGCCGCGGGCCTGCCCGAAGAAGCCGGCCGACTGCAGTTGGTTCGCGCAGAGGGCGAACGTGAGCCTGCCAAGCGCTTGCTGCTGTTGCGCACCGCAGCGCAGATGGCTCCGGGTAGCAACTCCGCCCGGGAGGCGGCTGCACGCGCCGCGAAGCTTCGTTATGAACTGGCTCGGGGGCGCGGAGCGGTGCTCCGCGCAGAGGTCTTGGGCGCTGCTGAGGAGCTTCTCGCGGCCTCGGAATACCGCTTGGCAGCGGAGGCCTTCGCGGAGGCTGGTGACCACGAACGTGAGGTTCAGGCCTTGGTTCAGGCCGGTGCCCTGGCCGAAGTGGAGGCCAAGCTGGAGCGCGAGATCGCCGACGCCCGCGAAGGAAATGAAGTGGCTCTCGCCATTCGAACTGCCCAGGACCTCGACCGAAGTGGCGAGCGCCGCAAAGCCTTGGCCCTTGCTGCCCGCTTTCCTGACGATTCCACGCTGCGAGACTTTCGAACTCGCCTCGAGCAGCGCCTGCTACGCGGGCCGACCGCAGATGTCGTGATCGCTGGAACGCGTGCAACACTCGCCTTTGGCCCTGTCTTCACGATCGGACGTGGGGAAGCGACCTGCGTGGTGCCGTCGCCACAGCTATCTCGGGTGCACCTTGAGCTGTTTCGCGACGACAGCGGAGCGCCATGCGTTCGAGACCTCGACACCAAAAACGGCACGTTTCTTGGCGGAGCACGCGTAGGCGGCGCCCTTCCTGTGGGGGCAGGAATTCGGCTTTCGTTGGGTGGCGAAGTGGCGTGTGAAGTCGTGCCTCACGTAAGCGGTGGCGTACGTGTCGAGGTCGCGGGGCACTCCATGGTTGCATCGCTGGGGCCGTTGTTCACTCCGGTAGGTGAGATCGCCCAGGTAGTTGAGGGCGGGCACTACATCGTGCTTCGGCGAGGCAAGCGACAGGCGTTCCTCGCTGGCCTCGAGGTAGCGCCTGAGATCGAACTCGCGCATGGCGACAAGCTCTCCTCGGAGCGCAGTGGGGCTCCCCAGGTAGAGCTGTTGATGGTGGGGGGGAGAGCAGGATGAGTTTGTGGCAAAGATTCAAGGCCAAGCTCATTGCTGATCCCGAGCCCTCTCCGACTTCCGCCGCCGAGCCGGTGGCCGCTGTTGCGACCGATCTGCCGGTGCTGGCGAAGTCGACGGAGATCTCCGCACGCAGACTAGACCCCGCCGTGATCGAGCAGGAACTCGAGCGTGTACGCGGAACTGCGGAAGAACGTGCGTTCCTTGCCGCCGCGCTCAATCAGCAGTTAGCCGAGCCTGTTGCGTTGAAAGTTGCTCGTGCGCTCGCAGAGCGCGGAGAGGCTGAGCGAGCCGTACGGTTGCTCGAGACGAACAGGTCTCCAGAGAACTTGCTTCTGTTAGCCGAATTGGTAGCCGAGTCCGGCGACTACGCGCGCGCGCTGGCGACGCTCGAGCGGGTCCTCGCTCACGACTTAGGCGCTCACGGGGCCTGGGAGCGCCATGCCCACTGGAGCCGTTTGCTAGGAGCGCACCGACTCGAGCGCACGCGGCGCAGAGCTGAAGTAACGGTTGCAACCGCCGCGCCCGAAACCGCTACTGTCACGATTCTTCGCGAGGTCGCTCGTGGGGGCGCTGGCACGGTTTACGAGGCCCGGGACGACGTGTTGCAGCGCCGCGTTGCCTTCAAAGTGTTCCACCGCAGGGCTGACGACGCCGAGGTTCTCAAAACCGAAGTGGCAATGGCTGGTCTACTCGGCCCGCGTTGTGCCGTTCGGGTGTTTGACGCTGACCCGGCGCAGGGATGGGTAACGATGGAGTGGGTCCAGCTCGGTTCTTTGCGAGATTGGGTGAGCAAATGCCGCAATGACGCCAAGTCGCTCGGTGGTGAGGTTTGGCCGTGGCTCGTGCCGCTCGCGCGAGCCCTCGCTGCACTCCACGACCATGGGTTTGTTCACGGCGACCTCAAGCCAGGCAATATTCTGCTTCGTCACCTTGGCGAACCGGTGTTGACTGACTTTGGTTTGGCGCGTCGCGAAGGGGAGACGCAGGCGGGAGGGAGCGCGGCCTATTTGTCGCCAGAACGTATCGCGGGCGCCCCCACCTCCTTTGCTGACGACGTGTATGCCTTTGGACGAGTGATCGAGGAGGCACTGACCGCCCACAATCTCGACGAAATCTCCAGCCCGTGGCCCCAGAGCGTGTCCGCCATTGCAACGGCGTGCTTGGCGAAAAAAAACGAGCGGATCCCGAGCGCGAGAAAACTGGTCGAGCTTCTCGCGCGGACGTAGTAGGGCGCTGTGCATGGTCTTGAGGTCGACGCTGCGTCTGTTTGCGCTCACCTGCGGAATTCTTGCGTGCGGGTGCGGGTCGACCTGCGACGATCTGATCTCTATCTTGGCCGACTGTGTGGGTGACATTGGTGCAACCGAAACCAATGACACAAGCAACGAGCGGACCAACGATGTCTGCGACGCCGACGAGGAAGCATGCGCTTCCTGCATCCTCGCCTCAAAAAAGGACTTGTGCACTGAGTACGGTGCCGCCCTTGCGGAGTGTCGAGGGACGGGGGAGTGCGCTCCTTGACGCAAAAGCACTGCAGACGCTGGCTGCGGAATTTCCCGCGGCAAGCGGACCCTTTCTGATAAAAGTTCCGCCCATGGGCCGCATTGCTACGAGGTTTGCTTCGGAACTCTTGCAAGGAGTGAAATCGCGGGCGTTAGGTGCACTCCCACTGTTACTGGGACTCGCTGGTTGTGGCACCGTTTGCGACGAAGTCGTTGATGAAGCGGAGGCCAACGGGTGTGCGCTGAGTCCCAGCGGTAGCGAGGAGACTGCAGTGTCGCAAGAGTGCGAAGGCGAGCTTGAACGACGAGCAATCTGTATGCTCGACCTTACGGACAACGTGTGCGCCGTTACCGAAGCCGAACAGGCTGACCTCGAGGCTTGCTACGCCGCCGAGCCCCTCGAGTAGTGGTTGCAACAGAGCAAGACGAATTCATGGGCGAGAAACTGAAAACCTCGCGCGTTGCGCTTGTGGCGTTCCCTTCTCCACAAGCGGGAAGTGTCAATCCAGCGAGCGAGGATGCCCGGCTTGTCGCCGCGGTAATCGGGTCTTCGCGGTTGGGCTTCTCTGTGCTCCAGTTGGATTGCACTGAGGACCTTGCGGGGCAAGTCGAGGATGCTCTCGCGCCGTTAGCGCCGCCTCGCGAGTTGATGCTCTTCGTCTCTGCGCGCACGACCGCGATCGGTGGTGAGGTCGTACTGATTCTCGACGAGTCAGCGCCAGACCTGGTGGATTCCTTGTCGGATGTGATGTTGGCGCTGCTCGACAAGCAGGCGGCGTTACCTCCGTTGATACTTCTCGATTTGCGTTGTTCAAGGGACGAGGTGCCAGCGGATTTGGCAAGGCTCGCCCTCACTGCAGGTCAAGTCGATGGCGTGGTTGTGATCGCCTTCGTTGGCTTTGGCGATGGTGCACAGCCCTCTCCGCTGACTGCCGCGTTGCTTAGTGAGATCGCGGCAGCTGGAGTGGCGGCGATGACCGCCGACGATCTGGTGTTTAATCTGCGCAGGCGTTTCGCTGGCGCGAGCAACGGCGCCCTCGCTTGTTCGGCGCCACCCGACGGTTTCGTGTTCTTGCCCAAGGTTGTTGCCGCTCCTGCGGAGCACAGCGAGCCAGAAGACAGCGAGGGGGGAGAGGTGCGGATCACCCTATCCGGCCGTGACACGGTGGTTGAGGCGCCGGCCGTGATTCCCGACCCACCAGCTTCGCGGCGCGCAGGTTCTCAGTCCGTCGTGGAGGAAGCCCTTTCGCTGGCTAGTGAGGGGGCTGATGAAGCTGCGCTTGCGAAGTTGCGCAAGGCGCTATCCCTGGTTGGCCCGAAGACAAGCGGTGCCTCTGCTGAAAACAGCGAACGCGCGCTTATCCATTTGAGGGTAGGGGAGCTCTTTGTCCGTCAGGGGCGCGCCAAAGAAGCGATTGCAAGCCTTGAGAAGGCCCTCGAGGTCGATCCAAATTTGCAAGAGGCACAGCAAGTCCTACGCATGCTTCACACGTTGCACACCAACGTTGGTGACCGACGTGCGGTCAATCTTGTGGAAGAGCGCCTGCTGGCAAACCTCACCAGCGATGCCGAGCGCGCCAGCCTTTTGGTGCTGTTTGGGCAATCGTGGTTGCGTGATTTTTCGGACCCCCTTCGCGCACGGGAGCGGCTTGAGCACGCTGTCACGCTAGAGCCATTCGACCGGCACGCGTTGGAGTTGTTGGTGGAACTAGCTGAGAACGAGCGACGAGTCGAAGACTCACTCGAGCTGCGCAAGCGTCTCGCCCAGACCATCGAAGCGCCAAGCCAACGAGCCTCTCGGTTCAACGCACTCGCCGAGGAGATGATTGACCGCAAGCGTGAGGACGAGGCCCTCGACCTGCTCGAGCGGGCGCTCGACGCTCATCCCGGAACTCTGCAGCCGCTGGCTCGCTTGAGCGCGCTCTTGAGCGAACGTCAGGAGTGGGCAGAGCTCGAGGGGGCCTATCGTCGGATGCTCGACCGCGCCGTCTTGCTCGAAGACGCTGAGCTTTCTGGGAGGCTGCAGCACGAGCTTCATCGACGACTGGCCATCCTGCTCTCCGAGCATCTCGAGGATCACGCAGGGGCGCTTACAGAGGCCGAAACCGCGGTGTCTCTGGCGCCCGCCGATGAGGGATCGCTGCGGACCTTGGCCCAAGTTGCAGAGCAGTCGGGCGCGTTTTCGATCATGGAGCGCGCTCTGTGCGACGTGATTGCATTGAACCCACGAGACCTTTCGGTGCACAGGCGCCTGTTTGACGCGTTCGTGAAGCAAGACCGGGTGGAGCGGGCCTACGCAGCTGCCTCGGTGCTGATGTCCGAGGGAGCCGCCGGCGACCGGGAACGAGCGATTCTGGGCGCCTCTCGCGAGGAGCTTTCGGCGCGCCCAGTTGGTAGTCTTCCGGGGCGGGCCCACGACACGCTCCGCCGCAGCCTCGTGCCTGCGTCCGACTCTTCGGGCATCGACCGAACCGCACGGGTGTTTCGTGCCGCAGATCGGTCCCTTGCCAAGGCCCTGTGCGGGCTCGCACAGCGTGCCGGGCGCCTCGCACCGTTGAGCGAGTCTTCACGTGTGGATCCAGAGACCTCAACCGTTAGCGCCGCTCGTTCGCTTGTGTGGGCTGCTCGCGCGCTTTCCGCCTCGCTGCCCTCTGTGTATCTGGAGGATGCGAGTGAAGAGGGCATGACGGCGGTTTTGCGAGAGCAACCCGTGACGGTGGTTGGCGCTCAAGCTCTCCGAGGCAAGTCGCTGGCCGAGCTTAGCTTCCTTGCTGGGTGGAACATTGCTGGCCACATGCCGGAGCATCGTTTGATAAGGCTCTCGTCGAGTGTTGATGATCTCGCTGCTTGCTTCATCACCGCAGTTCGGCGAGTTGCACCGGATACCGTTGCCCCACCGGCCCTACAATCGCTCGTGGACCTGCTGAGTCCGGCGTTCAGCCTCGAGGTTCGCGAGGCGGAGGATAGCGAACTCGAGGCAGCCGTCTTTGCGTTCGACCAAGGCGGTGGTCGAGTGGATCTCGCTGAGTATGCGCGCGCAGTGGATCGGGCGTGTCTACGGGCTGGCTTGTTGCTCGCTGGTGACCTTGAGGCGGCTCGCCGTTGTCTTCCGCTCTTGTCAAAAGGCGCGCTCTCGCTTGCGGAACGTGAGGCTGAACTGATTGCCTTCACGGTGTCAGGGATTGCAGCCGAGCTCCGTGACCAGTTGTCTGTCGCCTGAGTTCGACCTCGGTTCTTGTTGCCAACAAAACGAAAAGAGCCGGTTCAATTGAACCGGCTCTTTCGTTTGAGCGGAGCCGCTCAGCGCGGCTCCACTTCGGTCAACAACTCATGGCATGGACGGGGCGCCGAAGGCGAACCCACAGCGGTAGTAGTTGCCCGCAACAGCTGCGTCCTGGGCGGTCTTGTCGATCTTCACGACAACGGTATTGAGGCCGGTGACATCGACGTTCTCGATGAAGAGGCCACCGGTGATCGCCGCGGTCTCGGTGTCCATCGCGATCGTCGCTGCACCGTCGAGCACGGTGGCGCGAACGGTCGCGCCGGAGCCGCTGCGCAAGCCGCCGCAAGCGACGAAGAGCGCCTCGCCCTCGACCTGGAGCAAGAAGTGATCGGCGTCAGCGTCCGGGAGGTCCCCCTCGACGAAGTTGCTGAAGAAGTCGCCGTTCGCCACGGAGGTCAGCGCTTCGGGCGTTCCAACTGCGTTGTTCATCGCCTCTTGCGTCTCGAGCGGGTTCCCGCCGCCGATGCTGTGCAGCATGAAGTAGAAGGGCGAGGTCCCGCCCATTGCGTTGCCGCCCTGGTCGATCGTGATCAGGTACTCCTGGGGAGCCAGCGTGAGCGGGAAGGTGAGCTCGGCGCGGTCGGTCGAGTCATCCTCGTTGCTGAGGTCGAAGCGGGCGATGACGGCGTTGGACGTAGCGTTAAGAACCGAAATGACGCCGGGGTTCTTGGTGGAACCGTTGCCGTTCGTGCCGGGGGGCGGAATGATGATGCGGCCGCTCGGACGCGAGAGCGGATCCACCTCGAGGTTGGCGGGCACCGTGAGCTTGACTGCGTCCACCGTGTCGGCGTTGCTCCAGTCACCGAAGTTTACGCTGAGGAAGTAGTTGTTCGGGTCGGCCGCGGAAACGGCCTCGTACTCCATGACGGAAGCATTCGCGAGCGTGCTGTTCGGCTCTGCAGCCTCTGCAATTATGCTGTTGTCTTCGGGATTGAGCTCCGACACGCTGATCGCGTAAGCGGTCTCGGTGATGTCGTTGTAGTAAGCGCGCTCGTCGGGGCAATCGACCGCGTTGCAGAACTCCTCGATCGTGATGAAGTACTCACCGGCCTCGAGGATGGTGTTCACCGAGGAGTCCTGTGAGTTGCGCGGGTACGGATCGTCATTGGCCGCAACCTGCTGCATAGCGCTGTTGTAGACCTTGATGACGGTGTCCATGTAGCCGGGGGCGAACTCGTCCTCCGTGGGCTTTGCATCGGCGCGAATCAAGTAGGCTCCGGCAACGGCCGTGAACTTGAAGAAGTCGATATCGGTCGCCGGGTCTTCCAGGTCGTCCTGCACGAAGATGAAGCCGTCGCCCGCTTCGAACTCTCCGGCCTCGGCGAAGCTGTCGTTGCCGTCCCCGGGGGCTCCGCCGGAGCCACCGCCGCCAACCGTGGGGCCACCAGGTCCTCCGCCGGTCGAGGGGTCACCGCCCGTTCCGCCGTTTCCACCATCATTGCCGCCCGTTCCACCGCCAGCACCACCATTGCCGCTGTCACCGCAAGCGACGACCATCGAGAACGAAAGGGCAAGAACGACGGAACTCGAAAGGAAATAAGACTTCACAGTGCCTCCACAACGGTTGAACAGCCAGAACTCGCCTCGGCAGGCGACGTCACGGCTTACAGTGTGGTTCGGCCGGAGACAAGGCCCACGTCGCGCATTCCGCCACAACGCCGGCCTAGCTCAAGTCAAGGCAAACGAGGATGACTCACTCAGCCATCGAAGGGTAGGCGACGACCGCCGCCGGAACGTACGTCTCTTTGATCGCACGCGGGCTGATCCAACGTTGAAGGTTAAGCGGGCTGCCTGCCTTATCGTTCGTGCCGGAGGCTCGGCCTCCGCCGAAAGGCTGCTGCGCAACCACTGCGCCGGTGGGCTTGTCGTTGATGTAGAAGTTGCCAGCGGCGTCTCGAAGTCGGTCCAGCGCTTTGTTCACGAACGTACGGTCATTGCTGAAAACGGCGCCGGTGAGCGCATAGGGGCTGCCTTGGTCGCAGAGAGATAGGGCCTCGTCCTCTTGGCCGTCTTCGTAGACGAACACCGTGAGCAGCGGCCCAAAAAATTCGTCTCGCATCAGCCGAGCGTTGGGGTCCGTGGTTACGACAACGGTGGGTTCGACGAAGAAGCCTTCGCTCGAGTTGCCACCTCCACCAACGAGCACCTCATACTGGGAGCCGGTTCGGGCCTCCTCTTGGACCGCCGAGAGTTTGTCGAACGAGCGTTGATCGATCACCGCGCCCATGAAGGTTCGGAAGTCGGTGACGTCTCCCATGCGCAGACTCTTCACCTCAGCGGTCAGCCGCTCCGCCAGCTCTAGCCAAAGTGAACGCGGCACATACGCCCGCGACGCCGCAGAGCACTTCTGCCCTTGGAACTCGAAAGCCCCGCGCACGAGCGCTACAGCAAGCGCTTCGCGATCTGCGCTGGAGTGCGCGAAGACGAAGTCTTTCCCTCCCGTTTCACCAACCAGTCGCGGGTAACAGCGGTAGTTGTTCAGGTTGTTTCCAACCCGTTGCCAAAGCCCGCGAAACACCGACGTAGAGCCAGTGAAATGCAGTCCGCCAAAGCTCTCGTGGTCGAGCGCCGTGCCTACGAGCTCGGCCGCGTCTCCCTGCACGAGATTGATTACGCCATCGGGCAAGCCGGCCGCGCGGAAGAGCGTCATCACCTCGTGCGCACTTCGCATGGCGAGTGGGCTGGGTTTCCAAACGACGGTGTTTCCAAGCATGGCGGGCGCCGAAGGCAGGTTCCCTGCGATTGCCGTGAAGTTGAAGGGCGTCACTGCCAATACAAAGCCGTCGAGGGGGCGCGCTTCGATCGTGTTCCACATGTTGCTGGCGGGGCCTGGCGCTTCCAACAAGTGCTGCGACCAGAAGGCGTTGAAGCGGAGAAAGTCGGCAAACTCACAAGCCGAATCGATTTCGGCTTGGTACACCGTCTTGCTTTGGCCAAGCATGGTGGAGGCGTTGAGCCGGTTGCGGAAGCTCGACGCTGCGAGCTCTCCAGCGCGCAAGAAGATGGCAGAGCGCGCCGCCTGACTCATGCGCGACCATTCGTATCGCGCTGCTTCTGCAGCGGAGATCGCTGCTAGCACGTGGTCTTTGTGACCATTGCTGAAGGTCCCCAGCGAGAGTCTGCGTTTGTGCGGACAACCGATGGCAGAGGCGTTGGCGGTATGAACCTCCTTGCCTCCGATCACCATCGGCACTTCGACTGGCGTTCCCTCCATTTCCGCAAGTGCGTGGCGCAGCTCATCGCGTTCACGACTTCCGGGAGCGTAGGTACGGACCGGTTCATTGGCAGGGCGGGGAACCTGAGCGACGGATACGGGCATGGGCGCGCATTCTACGTGCTGTTCGGCCAAAGGGCTCTGCGTTCTGCACGAGCTACTGCGGGTAGCCTTCTCGCAGGATTGAAGGGGCCTGTTGGTGATCCAACGAACCCGCGAAAGCGCGCGGTTGAGCTATCGTGCCACCACCGTGCATTCCTTCGCCCCCGCTCCGCTCGTCCTTCGAAATCGCGACGGCTTGTCCTTTGGCTCCTTTCGCGGCGGCCTCCCCGCGTTGGAACTAGGCACCTCCGCGCGCGGCAGGATCGCAGACTTTCTTGGCCACAAGCGCTGGACCTACTGTGCCCTCGCGAGCGACGAACTATTCGTCGGCTGCGCGGTGGTCTCCCTCGGGTACGCGTCCACTGCTTTGCTCTTCGTCGCGGATCTCGCGACCAAGAGTTTTCTGTTCGATGAGTCCTTCGTTGGCGGCCCATTCGCCACACGCTTTGCGGACGGCGGCTCCGGTTGTCGCAACGCCACGTTCACAGGCAAGGGGGTTTCGCTGTCGGTGGGAGATCGCGGCATGGCGTTGAAGGTGGAGCGCACGAAGCGTCGCAGCGAGGTTTCGCTTCAGGTGTCGGCCATGCCCGGCCGGCAGGCCCCGGCGATGGGGGCTGTGGTACCGGTGGCAGGGGGCTTCGCCAACGCGACCGAGAAACGTTATTGCCCGGTGCGTGGTCGCGCTTCGTTAGGACAACGCAGCTTCACCTTCGACAAGGCCTTGATGGGGACGGACCACACGAGAGGCGTGCTGGCGCGCGCAACAGCATGGCGCTGGGCGTTCTTGATGGGACGTACGACTTCCGGCGCAACCGTCGTGCTGAATCTGGTGGAGGGCTTTGTCGGTGAAGCCGAGTGCTGCGTGTGGATCGACGGTGAGCTCCAAGCACTTGGTGAAGGTCGCTTTAGCTACGACGCGACGCGCCCATTGTCCGAGTGGCGCATCTCGACCACCTGCGGCTCCGTGGAGTTGCGCTTCTCCCCATTCGCGTTGCATCGCGAGACGAAGGAGCTGTTGTTCGTTCGCTCCAACTTCATGCAACCAGTGGGTGCATTCAGCGGCACCGTTCGAGTTTCGACCCCTCAGCAACGAGAGAGCCAGACGACCTTTTTCTTAGAGAATGTGGCTGGAGTAACGGAACATCAGGACGTCCTCTGGTAGAAGGTGGCTGTGAGTTTTGCCCCTCTTCATTTGTTGCCTGCGGGTGTGGTTGGCGTTGCCAAAGAGATTTTTCGGCACGTTCTAAAGCGACCCGTCGTGGGCTTGGCCGTGGTTGCGCGATGCTCCGAAGGGATTGTGCTGATCCGCCGCGGTGACACCGGAACTTGGGCACTCCCGGGTGGCACTGTCGAGTGGGGGGAGACGCTCCGGGACACGCTGGTGCGCGAGGTGATCGAGGAGGCAGGAATTCGCGAAACGACCTTCAAGCGGATGGTGGGCGTCTACTCCAGACCGGATCGGGATCCTCGCTTTCACGCGGTGACGATCGTCGTTGAGGCAGAGGTCGGTCCCATCGTTCAGCCTCCCAAGAACCCTGTCGAGATCCGAGAGGCACGCGTTTTTCGCCTCACGGATCTGCCCGTGGAAATGGCTATGGGCATGCGTGACTTTCTGGACCACGCGCTCGCCGGAGGAGACCCCGCTTTTGAGTAACGGAGTGCTAGTTGGCCAGTTGAGCGATTCGGCTGTACCCTAGTGTGACTTATCCACGAGACCAATCGTACTGGGGGACCTATGGCCTGCTCGCTTACCCGAACACTTATTGCCTTGCTCCTTGTAACCGCTTGCACGTCGCCCCGCGAGGACCCGCGGAGTTCGAATCCGGCCGCCCAGCAAAACAAATCGTCGAACGGTGGCGGTGGGGCCGGTGGCGGCGGCGCGTCCGGTGGTGCTAGTTCGTCGAGCTCGTCGACTGGGGGGAGTTCCTCTGGCGGAGCTTCGATGGTAGCCGTTGCAAGTTGCGCTTGCGGTTTGGCCACGGTGCTTGGGCAAAACGCGTGCGGGACCTGCGTCGACGACAACGTGACCTCACTGAACCCCCAGTGCGAGCAGCAGATCGCCGCTTGTGCGAGTGATGTGGGCTGTTCGGGAAGCGCGAGTACGCTCAGTAACAACTGCACTGCGCCAGACGAAGCGTGCTTGAACAGCCTCAATGGCACGCTGACCGCCGAGGAACTCAAACTCCTCTCGGACGTGTTTGAATGCTTGTGCGTAGCAAGCGTGTGCGGGACCGCCTGTGACCCCGGCCCTCCTGCGTTCTCCTGCGAAGTGACGGTGAAGTAAACGCTCAGTGGAAGCGGTAGCGGGCCCGTCGAGTTGGAGGGCTTAGCGGTACGCTTCCACATCGATTCCGTACTTGCGCAGCCAACGATGGACCTGCATGCGTTCCTTGCCGAACTCGCGACCGACGGCCGCGAGGTTGCCGCGGTGTTGCGCGAGCAGTGCACGCAGCTCCTCCTCGCTCGGTGCACGAAAGCGCCCTGGGACCAACGCACGAGGTGCCGCCTCCGCTGAAGCGAGGTTGCGAGGAGGAGGTTCGCTCGCTCTGCCGTGGTAGGCGAGGGGCGCCCGAACATCGATCGGCGGTACGGTCACGTCCATCGCAGTAGCCTGCGCGGCCGCTGGCCCCAGTAGCAGCGACCCATCCGTATCGACGCGGTGGACGCCGTACTCGAGCATGACCTCCTTGATCGCGTCGGGCAGGTGGTGAACCTCGAGCACCTCTCCCTCTGCGACGGCGATTGCGCGCTTGATCGCCGCCTCGAGTTCACGAACGTTGAACGGCCAATCGTAATGCAAGAGCCCCGTCATGAACGGGAACGTCGTACTCATCGTTGGTCTGCCATGTCGATGAAGCATCGAGCGAACCAACGCGTAGAGGTCCTCCTTGCGGTCGCGGAGGGCGGGCAACGTGAGGCTGTATTCGTTCAATCGTGCGAAGAGATCCCCTCGGAATTTGCCGTCTCGTTGCAACGCCGCGAGGTTGCGATGGGTGGCGCATACGATGCGCACGTTGACCCGTTCGGGGGCTGTCGCGCCGATGGGGATGATCTCCCTTGATTGGAGCACACGCAGAAGTTTCGCCTGGGCTTCGATCGGCATGTCGCCGATCTCGTCGAGGAACAGCGTGCCATTGTCGGCAGCTTTGATCAGCCCAATCTTGTCGCGCTCGGCACCACTGAAGGCGCCGCGCTTGTAGCCGAACAGCTCACTCTCCAACAAAGACCCTGGAATCGCTGCGCAGTTGACCGGTTGAAAGGCGCCTTTGCGGCCACTCGCCAAGTGCAGTTCGCGGGCGCATAGCTCTTTTCCCGTCCCCGTTTCACCAAGGACCACGACCGAAATTTCACTCGCTGCAACGCGATGGAGCGCCCGAAGCAGTACGCGCAACTGGTAGTTTCCAACAATGCCGGCGAGGCTCGGTGCGCCTGGTGGCGCTGAGGAGGCGCCATCGATCCTGTAGGTGGCAAAGCTCTCCGCTCCTTGCGCGACGAACTTGAAAATTGCGTCGCCGATACGAATCTCGTGCTGGTCCTGAAGCGCCAACTCGGTGATGAACCGGCCGTCGACCAAGGTCCCGTTGCGACTACCCAAGTCCGCGATGATCCAGCGCGTGCCGCGAAAGCTGATGCGAGCATGTTGCCGGCTGACCGCGCCCTCGGGCACGCAGACCCCGCAGGAGGGATCTCTCCCCAGAACAAGGTCTCGTTCCGAAAGCAGATACGCGGGCGAAAATTGGTCAAAGTGCGGCGCGTACAGGAGCACCAGCCCCGCTCGAGCGGATCTCGAACCCTCGGGGGAAGCGTGCGCTCCGTAGCGCTGCATGGACGCGGTGGTTCGTGGGTGGCGCTCGGCCATCGCTGAAAGAGGCTAGCATGGCCGGCACCATGCGACCCTTCAACGTTGCCGCCGTTCAACTCGAAAGCCAAGACGACCTGGCAGATAACCTGAAGCACGCTCGTGAACTCGTCCACGAGGCAGCCGCTCGCGGAGCGGAGATCGTCCTCTTGCCTGAAAACTTCGCGTTCATGGGCACCGAAGAGGAAAAGCGTTTGATTGCTGAGGACCTCGCCTCGCCTGAGTGCGGTCCGATACGCGAGATGTTGTCAGCGACTGCCAGAAAGGAGGGGCTCTTTCTTATCGGCGGTGGCATGCCTGAGCGTAGTTCTGACCCCGACCGGCCATTTAACACGAGCTGCGTAGTTGGTCCCTCAGGCGATGTGGTAGCGAAATACCGAAAGATCCACCTCTTTGATGTTGAGGTTGGGGATGGCGCTTCGTACCGCGAATCGGCCGCTACCAGCTCCGGCTCCAGCGTCGAAACAGCTCAGCTTGAGCTGCAGGGGGGCGCTGTCAACGTTGGCTTGTCCGTGTGTTACGACTTGCGGTTCCCAGCTCTCTTCCAGCGCCTCGCCGATCTTGGCGCCGTGTGCGCCACTGTTCCAGCGGCCTTCACGCTCATGACGGGCAAGGACCACTGGCACGTGCTGCTGCGTGCCCGTGCGATAGAGGCCCAAATGTTCGTGATCGCGGCGGGCCAGTGTGGTGCACACCCGCGGGGCCGCCGCACCTACGGCAAATCCTGCATAGTCGACCCCTGGGGAGACGTGATTGCCCAGGCCAGCGACGGGCCAGGCGTGGTCGTAGCACGGCTCGACCCAGCCCAGGTCGAGGCGATTCGGCGCAGGCTTCCCTCGTTAACCCACCGAAGACCGCTCGACTGACTTGCCAATCGCTCGCGATGAGTAGACCCTTCGACAACCATGGCGAGGCTCGACAAGAAAGCGATCATCAATGCGGCGACGACCTACCTGAAACAGCATCCGGAAGAGATGCTGCGCGCCGTGAAGGGGGCGTTCGGACTGCGGTTCGGTGTTCCGCTCGATGCCCTGCGCTACTTCGCCCGCGAACTCGCGGGTGGCAAGAAGATGCCGAAGGACATCCAGATCGACAGTGTTCCGCCTGGGATTCGCATCGCGATGACGGTGGAGGCACCCGGTGGAACCAGTCTCCGCGTTTCTCTTTGCCTCTTCATCGAAGAGATCAACATCACCGCCGACGAGTTGCGCGTCGGAACTCGTATCTCCGAGATGAACCTGAAGGTTCTCGATGGCTTTCAAACGCCCGTCGCTGCGCTCGTTCAATCTGGGGCGCTCGACCTATCGAAGCCAGGCAACCTGGTCGCGTTCATTCCCAAGCGGCCGGCTCTGATCGTTGACGCGAAAGACGATCGCATCGTGATCGATGCGCTGAAGATCCCGAAGGTCGCCGACAACCCCAAGATTCGCAAGGCGCTCGCCGTCGCTACGCCGGTGCTCCACGTGCGCGCAATTCGCTCGAAGGACGACCATCTCGATGTTCATTTGCGCACCAGCCTTTCGGGTATTTCGACGGCTTACGCCGCGGCTCGTAGCTGACCGTTTCTTTCGAGGCGTGTGATGAGCGAGGCGTCGAAAGACAGTCCCAAACCGCTGGTCTTCGAGCTGCTCGCCGAGATCGCGACGGGCCCGACGGCACGCGTCGAGCTTTGCCGCGTCAAGTCTCCGCCGAAGGAGAAGGGCAAGCTCACCGCGGTGAAGCGCCTTCACCCTCACATCGCCGAGGACCCACAGTTTCAGAGCATGTTCATCGACGAGGTCTGGATGACCGCGGCGCTGGATCACCCGAACGTGGTTCATGTCGTTGGCTGGGGCAACGACAATGAGGGCACCTATCTCGCTGTAGAGCTCGTCGAGGGGGTGTCTTTGGCGCGTCTGATGAAGACCGTCTTCGAGACGCGAGAAGCCTTCACCGAGCGCATGGTGGTCTTCATGGGGGCGCAGATCTGTGCGGGCCTGTCGGCTGCCCACCAACTTCGTGGACTTTCAGGGGAGTCTCTCGGATTGGTCCATCGCGATCTGACGCCTGGAAACGTGCTGATTGGCTTCGATGGTCGAGTGAAGATTGCCGACTTCGGCCTGGCGAAAGCGAAGCAGCGGGTAACCAAGACGCTGACCGGCCTGCTCAAGGGCCACCCTCACTACATGGCGCCCGAGCAAGCCACCGATGCTCCGATCGACGCTCGAGCCGACCTGTTTTCGCTCGGCGTCTTGTTGTTTGAGCTCTTCACCGGTCGTCATCCGTGGTCAGGCGGCAGTGAGCTGGAGATCTTTCACGTCATGGCGCATGAGCCGCCCGAGGACATCCTCTCGCTGCGTCCGAAGCTCGACAAAGAGTTGGCGATGGTTGTCGACCGGTTGCTAGAGAAGGATCCAGCGCGGCGCTTCGGCTCGGCCGATGAAGTGCGAGCTTACCTCGATCGCTGGCTCGATACCCACGGCTACAAGGACGACAACGCAGAGGCGGTGGCGCGGTTCGTCCGTCGTAACGCGATGAGACAACAGCGTTGGTTCGAGCGCGCGGTCGCCGGCGAATTTGTCGCAGAGTCGGTGCGGGCCAAAGCCAGGCTCCTGGGAACGCGGGGGCGGAACGGTCCGCTCGAGTTGCGGTCCGCGCCACAGGCCGCGCGCATCGCGCAGCCGGCCGCACTTTCGAGCCGGCGCAGGGCTGCACGCAAAGTCGTCGACGACCCGACCGATGAGACCGAGCGAAATCCGATCGAGGATCGCCCTTCCAACGAGACGGCGGAGACACCTGACTGGGGTGAAGAGATCCCTACGCAGGTGCAGACCAACAGGCAGGCGCGAGACGCGGTTCGCTCGCTGCTTTCGTCGCCCACCAACCCACGACCCGGCGCACTGCCGACCGTGACCAACATGGACGCGCTCCCATCCTTCGCTGACGACGAGAGTGATGGTCGGACGACCACCATCAAAGCGAAGGGCGCCGCGATGGCCTATGCCGTGCGTATGCCGTCCTCGACCGAAGACGAGGTGCCCACAACGCCACTCGGAAAGCTGAATCTGGGCAAGCCGTTGCCGCGTCTTCCTCCACCGCGCGAACGTCGCGACGACCTGGACGAGGAGCCGGACGAAGACCAGGAGGCCGGCGCGACACGGGTCGACCCGTTGTACGCCATGGAGGAGCGTGCGAATCAAAAGCTCGAACTTCGGACGGGCGTCGCGCGCAACGAGCAAGACGTTCGATCTGCGGCGGAACGTCTCGTACGATTGGCGGCGCGCATGCAAACGGAGTCGGAGCGCGCGCAACGCCTGGCCGCCCATCGGGGCTTGCTCGCCGACCTGGCAAAGGACGGCGCTTCGGCAGCTGAAGAAGCCGTTAGGCTATTGTCTCAGGGCGGGCTCGAAGAGGCGCTTCGCACGCTAGAGGAGGCTCATCGTCTGGAGGACGCGGTGCTGCGCGGCGACCGCCAAACCTCAGCTGTAGTCGCGGAAACCGCGCCACAACTGGTGACCGAACGGTTGCGAGTCGTGCCGACGTTCGTATCGGAGCCGCCGCGACCAGAGCCTCAAGGCCCAATTCTGGCTGGCGCCGCTCATGGGATGATCATCGGTGCTCCTGACCCATTACCGAATCTGCCGTCGCCCTTCGCACATGGAGGAATGCCGCTGCATCACTCGCAGTCTTTACCCACCGGGGATCGGCAGAGCTACTTGCCCGCGCCAGTGCCCGACCCGCGTCGAGAGCCGACCGTCCCGGGCGTACGATTCAACGTGCCCCGTCCGCCGGAGAACACCAGCCTGTTTTCGGGCGAGGTGTTTGGTGTCCCCGTTTGGGTAGCGTTGGCCGTCGCGTTCCTGATCGCGCTGGCGGTCGTGATCATGGTCGACGTGATGTTGCGCTGAACGAGCGGAAGAGGGCCTTCCGACATCTTTGCCTCCGACCGAGTGCGGGACCCATTGCCCGGGGCTGGGCTTGCCCTGTACGTTTCACTCCCTATGAGCGAAGGCGAAGAGTGGGTCATCATCAATTTCGACGAGCTGGTTGCCAAACAGAAGGGCCTGCCGATGCAGGTGCCGGTTCCCAAAGCGCAGTTCGAGAAGCTCGCGGAGAGCGGTCTGCCCACCAAGCAGGCTCGACAGTGGTGCAGTGACTTTCTCAACAACTCCGAGGTCGGCAAGAACTCGGCGTGGCGAAAGAAGAACCGCAACGATGTGGTTGCGATGGAGTCCTTCATTGATGCTGGCCCGCTTTGGGACAAGGCCCAGAAAGCCTTTGCCGAGAACGATTTCGAGAAGGCCATCAGCACGCTCAAGCGAATCACGGTCACGTTCGAGGGGGACCACGCGGCGAAGCTGAACCTCGCTTCGGCCTACGCCAACACCGGGCAGTTCGAGAACGCACAGAAGATCTTCAAGACCATCGCCGCAACGTTCAAAGGGGACCCTGAGTTCCACATTGCGGTGGGTCATGTGCACTTACGCCTGCAGAACAAGGATGCAGCTGCGGACGAGTTCATCAACGCCCTCGAGGCAAAGCCAGACCACCAAGGAGCGATGGATGCCTTGGTTCAGCTCGGTCACCTGGCGAAGATCTATGAGAACCCGAGGGACGCGGCCTCGCTGATCTACGTGCGCGCGGACTCGGTCTTGGCCTACCTCGTTGGCGAGTGGGACAAGGAAGAGCGATCGGTCGACTTCTTTCTTGAGCAGCTCGCGTACCACGAACGCGAGCGGCGCTACGAGGTGGCATTTGAAGCAGCCCTGCGAGCGAAGAAAGCCGCTGGGGATGACTTCAACGAGCGAGCAGAGCTTGCGCTCATCTCCAACCTACGAGCGATGGGTAAGAAGGAAGCGGCGCTGGGCGCGGCGCTCGAACTTGCCGGAAAGAAGCCTGCTAACGCCGGTGTATTGGTCGAGTTGGCGCGTACTCAGGGGGAGAACGGCAACAGTGCGGAGGCCGAGTCGCTGATCGACAAGGCCCTCGAGGTTGATCCGGGCGACCTGTCGGCGCTGATGTTGAAGTTCTGGCCCGAGGATCCGAACGACATTCAGAAGCTCGGAGACGCCCTTCCAGCACTTCAGGCTTTCGCTGCCGCGCATGCCGCCGTTCCTGGAGCGAGCCGCACCTTGGCGCGCGCCTACTTGGCGCTCAACCGCATCGATGATTCGCTCGAGCTCTTCGAGAAGACGGTCAAGGGAAACCCCGGCGACGACGACCTGCGTTCCGAATGGTGGGGTGAGCTCGCGAAACAGCAGAAGTACGAGGAGATCCTGAAGGACGCTGCCACGCTCGGCGACATGAAAGAACGAACCTGGCAACTTCGTTGGAACGAAGCTGAAGCTTACCTCGGGCTCGGAAAGTCGGTGGAAGCGCGTGCCTGCTTCAGCGCCATCAACTTCGATGAATCGCTTCACGTCGACCTCCGCCGAAGGGCGAAGCGAGCGGTGACCAGCGTCGACGAGAAGATCGCCGGCGTCGGCCAGCCCTAGCCGCGGTCGACAGCTCGTGGCGCGAGAGGAGCGGGGAGAGCCGCTCCTCTTTTGCTTGGTAGCACCAGCGGTTCTGCGGCCTCCGGCAGAATCATCCCGTGGATGAGACGCGACCCTCGGTCGTACGAGAAGTACGACCAAGCCCACTGCAGGACGACCAGTAAGCGATTCTTGAAGCCGATCAGCATCATTAGGTGAATCACCAGCCACGCGAGCCAAGCGAGGTAGCCTGAGAGCTTGGTGACACCCAAGTCTGCAACTGCTGCGGCGCGACCGATCGTCGCCATCGACCCTTTGTGTTGGTAGCGGAAGGTTTTTCGCGGGCGCCCAGCGATCTGCGCCTGAATGTTCTTCACCGCGTGTCTACCTCCCTGAATCGCGGGAGGGCACATGCCCGGGATGGGCTGACCATCCTGCTCGAAGTGGGCTAGGTCTCCAACCACGTACACGCGCTCATCCCCCGGGATCGACAGCTCCGGCGTGACCACGACGCGGCCTACCTTGTCGAGTGGAACCTCCAACGTCTTAGCCAGTGGGGATGCCGCAATGCCCGCGGCCCAGACGACGGTTCGCGAGGGTATCTGCTCTTCGCGGTCGCCTTGTTTCACCGTCACACCGTCTGCATTCACGTTGGTAACACGCGAACTCAGACGTACCTCGACTCCCAGCTTTTCGAGCGACTCACGAGCTTTCTCGGACAGCTCGCCCGGGTAGCTTCCAAGCACGCGATCCCCGCCCTCCACGAGCAGAATTCGGGCCTTCTCAGGGTCGATATTGCGAAATTCGTTCGCCAGCGTTTCTCGCGATATCTCCGCGAGTGCACCGGCCATTTCGACGCCCGTTGCGCCAGCTCCAACCACCACAAACGTCAGCAGCGCCTTGATCCGAGCCTCATCGGTTTCGCGCTCCGCTTCTTCATAAGCGAGGAAGATGCGCTGCCTTATGAGCAAGCCCTCGTCCACCGTCTTTAGGCCCGGCGCGAATGGCGCAAACTCGTTGTGCCCGAAGTACGCGTGCGTCGCGCCTGTGGCCACGATCAGATAGTCGTAGCCAACGGCATCCCCGTCTTCGAGGAACAACTTTCGGCTCTTGCGGTCGATGCTTCTGACATCACCGAGCAAGACGGTGATGTTCTCAAAGCGGCGCAATACCTTGCGGATGGGCACGGCGATGTCGGCGGGATTCAACCCGGCCGTTGCTACTTGATAGAGCAACGGCTGAAACGTGTGGTGGTTCGTTCGATCGATGATCGTCACACGGACCGGCGTGTTGCCCAATGCCTTGGCCGCAAAAAGCCCGGCAAATCCCGCCCCAACGATCACTACGTGTGGCAGCCCCTTGCTCGCGTTCAAAACCCAACTCCTCACAGCTCAAGCTGTGGTTCATCGATTCGTTCGTCTCGTACGCGAGCCTTGTAGGGACCGCTTTGACCGCTGAATAGTGCCGCGAGCTACCTCTTGTGGGTCTCGAGCCACTTGTTCATGAAGACCGCCGAGGTATCCCATCCCTCGCGGAGCTGCTTCTCTGCGGTGCTCTCGAGCATGCCGCCGATGCCAAAGACTTTGGCTTCGATCACCATCTCAACCGTGCGGCGAACTTTGTCTCCGACGGCTTCGATTCGCAGGCTGCCTTCTTGTCGAATCTTGTCCGCCATGACGGTTGGGGTGAGCTTCCAGGTCCACACCTTCTTGCTCTTGTCCATTTGACCGACCTCAGCATAACCAAACGAATCGCCGAGGATTTTCGCGACTGCCGTCGGGACGTTCTTGAGCTTCGGCTTGCCGCGCGTCTTGCGCTTCACCTCGGTGTCCGTCTCTGTCTGTTCGTCGAGCGTCCATTCGGAGAACTCAAGGCCCTCCCGGTAGAGCTTGGTATTGAATTCCTTATCGAGGAACAGCTCCCAGAACGTTGCCTCGTTGCAGTTGATCTCGTGAGTGATCTTAAAGTTGGCCATGGCACTCCTACGCGTTCGCTAGCTAATGCAACCCGTTGGGTCGCCTTCAACAGCTCGCTTGTAGAACATTGGGCCGCTGGGAGGAAGCCCGCTAGGCTCAATGTCGGAGGATGTAGTATGCGCAACAGAACCCACGCTCGGTACGTGCCGCTCCGGCCGACTCGGCATCAGCTTCGAATTCCGTGTCAGGTGATCCGTCAACGCGACTTCAAGTTGATTGCGGACCAGACGTTGGACCTCTCCGATTGCGGAATGTTGGTTCTTCCGCGGTTCCGGGTGCTGACCGGTGAAGAGCTGCTGGTGAGCTTCATGGCGCCGTTTACGCGGCGCTTCGTCGATGCCGAGGGCGTGGTTGCCCGCGTGCAACACGGTCGTCGCAACGGCGATCTGGGTGCGGCGTTGGGGCTTGAACTGACGATGGATGAAGCAGATCGGGCGCTCCTGCGTTCGCAGCTTCATTTCTTGCCGGCGCAACTGCCACGACGCCGCGTGCTGTCGTAGCTGCTGGTGCGAAAAAGCCCCTCGTTGAGGGGCTTTTTCAGGCAGGGGACCAGCGAAACTACGTAGCGGGCTTGTCGCCTTCCGGTGCTGGTGACTTCACGAATTCTTTAGTGAACTCCCAGGTGAAGGTCGCCTTGCCGGTGTTGGCATCGGGCGGACCGAGCTTGAGGTCTTCCACGTTGTCCACCACACACTTGCGAACCGGGTCTCCAGCGGTCGTCTTGGCCGCGTCAACCCGCACCTTCGCGACTTGTCCGGTTCGGTTGTGAACGATGAAGTCCACGGTGACTTTGCCCTCGAGAAGCGGGTTCTTCTTGAGCTGCTCGTTGTAACACTTCTGAACGTCCCCGCTCTTTGACTCGAGGAGCTTGTACGTGTCCTCGGTCCACTGCTCCGGAGTACGCGTGAAGCCGCCACACGCTGTTAGAAGACTACCGATCAGTGGGATCGCGAAGCAGGCGCTAATTCGGTTCGAGTTCATGGCAAGTTCTCCCTTGGCGCTCTTCATTTCTTGTCCTCGATCGGCTTGCCATCCTTCTCGGCAATGTTGAACTCGACCCTGCGATTTTTCTCCCGACCCTCTTCGGTGTTGTTGTCCGCGATCGGTTGTTTTTCACCGAAGCCCTGACCAACGAGCCGTTTCTCCTCGATGCCTTGCGTGATCAGGTAGGCGACCACGGCTTTTGCGCGCGAGTCACTTAGCTTGAGGTTCTGATTGTCATCGCCGTCCGCGCTGGCGTGACCCTCGACACGAAGCTTGGTGATCTCCGGATGCTCCTTCATCACTTGCGCTACGTCGTTGAGCAGCTGGTGAGACTCCGACTTGATGATGGCTTGATTGACCTCGAATTGAACCTTGTCGTCGATCTCGATCTTCTTGGCCGACATCTTGGCTTTGATCGCCTTCTTGTCGAGCTTGAGCAGCTCTCGCGCTTCGCCCTTGATGGCGATCGGCCCCTCACCCGTATAGAAGACGGTGGACGTGCAGCCCGTCGCTACGCTCAGTATGACCATGCCTGTCCAAACACTCATTCGCTTCATCTCGAAGTGACCTCCATGTGGCGCGTCAGGCTTAGCCGAAGCTCCAGCTACCCGAAAGGGCCCGCGACCCCGCACGGCAATTGCCTGAAAGTAGGGAACAATCCGCTCCCGCGTCTGCGGCCTGCAGTGCTCAGTTCCAGCGAATCGTTGCGACGGTTGGCCTCTTGAGCAGAGTCTCGATCCGTGCGCGGTCTGTCGGTGTGGAAGCTAGGTAGGCGTTGAGGTCCTCCTTGGCGACTCCGACAGCGCCAAGCGCGAGCGCGTGAAGACCGCGATCCCGCAGCGCTGATGGGCCGGCCTCGAGTTCAACCAGCCGATCACATACCTGAAGCGCTCTCGCGTGGTCCTTTTGTCGCGCGTGAATGGCGTGAAGATTCGTCAACATGCGCAGCAAGATGACCCGAGTGGATACCGGTTCGAGGTGGCTTGGGCGTATCTCGATGGGGGCCGCAGCTTCGCCAACCGCGCGCTTCGCCAGGTCATCGAGCGAGGCTTGATTGAGCGTACGCAGTTCAGCAAACGGGTCCGCGAACGGGCCACCTGGTCCGCCCACGCGCACCAGGAAGTGTCCAGGGAAGGCGATTCCTTCCACCACGATGCCGCTTCGCCGTGCTACCCCGAGAGTCACCACCGCAAGCGAGATCGGTATGCCCAAACCTCGGTCGAGCACGTCGTTGATGTAGCTGTTGCGCGCGTCGTAGTAATCGGTGGTGTTACCGCGGAGGCCAGCGCTCTCGTAGATCTCGGTTCGAAGTGCGCTGAGCTGATCGCCCAGCGTCGAGTCTCGCTGAAGCCTTGAAACTACGCGGTCAGCGAGTGTGTCTAGACGCGCTCGATAGGTCTCCAGCCGCAACGCTGGGTAAGCGTCACGGGCGATCAGCAAGGCTCCCTCATCTGCGGTAGCGCGGTTGGAATCAAGCAAGAGCCGAAGCTCCCCTTGTCGCGAGGGAGGTCTGCGTTCGATAGCGATGGGCAAGATCAGTTCTCGATTTTTTTAGGTTTGATCTTGCGACCAGGCGGCTTCAGTCCGCCCGGCTTGGGAGCAGTTGGCTGCGTCGTCGCTGTTGGTTGCGCAGTCGTTGAGGGGCTTGGCTTGGTTGGCCGGCCTACAGGACGAAGTCCCCCTGGTTTGGGAGAGGTGGTGGAAGTCGTTGGCTGCGGCTTCGGCGCCGTACTGGTGGGCTTGGGGCCTGGTACCGTGCTGGTGGGTTTGGGGGTCGTTGATGTGGGCCGAGGAGCTGTAGCGGTGGGCGGCGGTGTAGTTGCCGTTGGCGGCGCTGCAGTTGGGGCTGTTGCCGTTGGTGCAACGGCCTCCTCAGGCTCTTCATCGGAGGTTGGAGACGTGGGAGGCGCAGCAGCTGTTGTTTTTGCGCTTGCGGTGGCTTTGGGTTTTTTCCGAACCGGCTCCGCTTCCTGCTCGGACTCGTCCGAATTGGACTGTCGGTGCACCACAAAAGCCGCGATACCAACTCCCGCAATTGCCAACGCTAGGACGCCGACCAACATCGGGGCCCGCGAAGTCGCCGTTCTTTGTGGCGGCGCTGGGGTTACAAAAGGTGCGGAAACAAGTGGTGGCATTGCTGCCGTCATCGGCATTGGCACGTCGCCGAGCGCAGTTGCGCCAGGGCCCACTGGGAAGTCGGGCCCCGCGGATGGAAAGCTGGGCATGGCTCCCGGCTGCGTCATCCCTGGGCCAAACTCGCCAGCGATGGGGCCGGCCAGCGCCGCGGACGAGGGTGTTGACGGCCAACCAGGTGGTGGTGGTTCTTGCATTGCAACAAGAGCTCCGCGCGCGGCTAGCTCCGCTGCATCCGGTGCCCGCGGTAGATCGGCTAGCGGGGCGGCAGGCGCGCCTGAGACGGCCAGCGCTCCCCGCTCATTGAGGCCTTCGTCCATTGGCGGCAGCCTACCTCAATCGGGGCTTGAGTACCCGCCCCTCCGAGGCCGTTTTTGTTGGTTCTCCGTTCACCTTGCGACCAGGCTTTGCCTGAGCAGTCTGGGGCTGTGCGGGCTTGAGGACAGGTCGTGAGCCAACCGGGCGCGAAGCCACCGGTCGCGAGGGCCGGCTGGGTTGCGTTTCGGTTTGGGCGGTTGCGGTGGTTGGTCCCGTCGGCGCCTCAAGCGCCCCTCGCTTGATTGGCTCAAGTTTGGGACCCCCGGGCTTTGACGGCTTTGTCGTTGGCTGCGGTTGGGGCTGCGGACCCATCCCCGGAATGCCCCAATCGGTTGGAATGGGCAGTGTGGTTGGGATCCCCGGCGGAAACGCGCTTGGCAGGATCGGAACGGTGTTTGTCGTCGTGGTCGTCGGCCTCGTCGAGGGGAGGGGGCCCGGAGTGGTGGGCTTGGTCGACGGAGGTTGTGACACCGGCTGCGGCGTGGGCTGAGGCTGAAAGTTGGGCTGCGGTTGCGGTTGGGGTTGTGGTTGCGGCTCGGGCTCAGGCTCAGGCTGTGAGGTCTTCGCCGGGAGGGGGACCGTCTTGGTCTTCTCAGACTTCGACGAGGAGCCACCGTACTGTTCGTAAGCGTAGACGCCGCCGACGACGAGGGCAGTGAACGCGCTCGCGATCCCGAGAATCCCGACCAACGAGAGTCCACCCTTCTTGCGTCGAGCGGTTGGCGCGGCTCCCGGGATGGCTGTTGGGCCGTAACTCGCAACGACCGGGGCAGCGGGGGCTGGACCGCCAGCAAGTTGCGTGTTTGAGAAGTCGGCAGTGCTCGGAAGCATCGCAGCGCCGATGTCGGTTCCGCCCGGTCGTTGCAACGAACCATTGGGCGTTCCACTCAGCTGTGACACCGGCTGGTACGCCTCGGTCGAACCGGGAAAGAACGGTTGCCCCTCCACGGTCGACTCGAAGTTTCCAGCGCCAGCTGCGGCTAGTTTTGCGCTGATAGCGGCGACGTCGTCACCACGCCAGGGCTCGGAAACCTTGGCGGTTTCGGAGTAGTCGACAGGCGAGACCGCCACCCCACCCAACGATTCGTTGGCGGCAGCACCTGCAACGAGGACGGCCGTGCCGTGCGACTTCAACCCAGTCGGGCCTGGCGGCGGGGTTGAAGCCGAAGACCTCAGCCCGACCTCCCGCGCGAACGGGGCAATACCAGCGCGAAGCTCCTGCACGGTTGCGATGCGATCTTTAGGATCGGCCGCCATGGCCTTGTGAACGACGGCAGCAAGTTCTGCCGGCACCGACGGCGCAAGGTCGGTCAACTTGGCCGTATTGCCGGAGATGTACGCCGCGGCGATTTGGTGCGCTTCATCCCCACCGACGGGGCGTCGTCCAGCCAGCATCTCGAAGATCATCACGCCGGCCGAAAACACATCAGCGCGTCCGTCGACGGAGTCGGCGGAGAACACCTGCTCGGGGGCCATGTATTCGGGCGTCCCCATGATCACCCCGGGCCTCGTGAGCCCCTTGTTGATCTCGCCGTCGACCTTGAGTTTGGCGATGCCAAAGTCGAGCAACTTCATGATCTGGTCACCGCGCTTGCCAGTAACCACCATCACGTTGTCGGGCTTGAGGTCTCGGTGGACGATGCCCTCTTCATGCGCGGCCTCCAAGCCGTCGAGCATCTGCATCGCGAAATCGAGAGCTTCCGCATAGGAAAGGCGCACGCCCGCGCGGTAGTTGTCTTCGTACAAGGTTTGCAGACTCCGCCCTTTGAGGAAGTCCATCACCATGAACGGCAGCCCGTTCGGGGTCTGCTCGACGTCGCTCACCCGGACCACGTGCGGGCTCTGGATCTTTGCCGACACGCGCGCCTCTTGAAGAAAGCGCTGCACCAGTCCCTGTCGCCGGGCAAGCTCGGGATGAAGGAACTTGAGAGCAACGCTGCTCCCAAGCACTTCATGGGTCGCCTCGAAGACGCTGCCCATGCCGCCGTCTCCGAGCAGGCGCACGAGCCTGTATTTGTTGTTTATCAGCTGGCCGACTTGAGGGCGCATGGTCTTCGAAGGAGGGGTGGAAGGTAGCACGGAAGCTTGACCGTTCTCAGCCAGCTCGACAACCGGAAGTCCAGAGGAGGGGGTGATCGCGCTTCGGTACAGTTTCACAGAGGTTTAGACGGAGACGCGACCGAAATATGGTTCCCAGTTCGACAAAATGGTGCTGCCCCAGGAAGCTCGTCAGCCGTCGAGGCGTTTCCCTCTGTTTTTGTAGGCAATTGTGGCCGGTGAAGTTTTGTTAGCGACCCTTCCTCTCCATGTCCTTGGTGTTTGCGGCCTCCTTCTGGTCGTGGGATCAACCTCCCTATGCTGCTGCAGCCGCTGCTCGACGAGATTATTTTAACGGCGTTGCGGGAAGATCTCGCTGGCGGAGACCTTTCGGTCGAAGCGTGTGTCGACCCGGATAGGCGGGCCCAGGCCCGCGCTCTTGCCAAGTCGCCATTGGTGGTTGCTGGTGGAGAGGTTTTTCGTCGCGTTTTTCAACTCGTTGACGCCAGAACGGAGGTCTTCCTCGACGTGAGCGATGGTCAGAAGGCCGGCGACCGCAGGTGCATATGGCGCGCTAGCGGGTACGCTCGGAGTCTGCTGATGGCCGAACGTACGGCTCTCAACTTCGTGCAGCGGATGTCGGGAACCGCCACCCTTGCGCGGGCCTGCGTCGATGCGCTTCCAGCGGGCAGCTCCACCCGCATCACCGATACCCGTAAGACGACGCCAGGCCTGCGTGCCCTAGAGCGTTACGCGGTAAGGATCGGAGGTGCCCACAATCATCGCAACGATCTCGGTTCGGCCGTGATGATCAAGGACAACCATATCGTTGCAGCGGGCGGTATCGCACCTGCGGTCGCGAGAGCTCGAGCGTTGGCGCCTCACACGAGTCGCGTCGAGGTGGAGGTAGGCTCGCTCACCGAACTCGACGAAGCGCTTACTGCTGGGGCCGACATCATCATGCTCGACAACTTTGACGACGCCGGGGTCGCATCTGCGGTTGCTCGCGTTGCCACTTGCTCTCCTCGTCCGATGATCGAGGCTTCGGGTGGAATCACCTTGGAACGCATTGCCGCACTCGCGCGGCTAGGCGTTGACGTCATCAGCGTCGGGGCGCTCACTCATTCTGCGAAAGCGGCGGACATCTCTCTCGAACTCGAGCTCGAGTGACCGAGTTCGGCCTTGGCCCAGCGCTCTCTCGAGATCAGCTCATGCTGGAGCTTGCGGCTCGCTGCCCGGCTTTTGGAGGTGAAGTTCACGTCCTCGAGACCACCGGTTCGACCAACGACGACGCGAAGGCTTTGGCTGGCCGTGGCTGTCCCGAGGGCACGACGGTGCTCGCCGACTCGCAAGCCCAAGGACGCGGACGACAAGGCAGCGTTTGGCATTCACCTCCGAGACAGAACATCTATCTCTCGGTCGTTCTCAGACCATCCGTGGCACCTGCTCAAGCGGCGCCGTTTGCGCTCGTCGTCGGTGCGGTCGTGGCTGCGCAACTCAACGTCGAACTCTCGCGCACTCCGTTTCGAGCCCTTGTGAAGTGGCCGAACGACGTTGTCGTGAAGCAACCGCTCGGATGGTTGAAACTCGCTGGCGTACTCGTGGAAACACAGGTTCGGGGCGAACTTCTGGGGGCGATGATCGTAGGCGTGGGCATCAACGTCGGCGTGCGGAGCCTGCCGCGAGAACTTGAAGGCGTTGCGTCCTCGCTTGGGCTGCTCGGTGCTGAGGCAGTTTCGCGAGAGCGCTTGGCGGCGACGATAGTCACGGACTTGCTGCTCGCCTCGAAGCAGTTTGCGGCGGAAGGTTTGGGTCCGTGGCTTGCCTCGCTGAGCCGCTTGGATGTGCTGCGCGGCTCTCGCGTGAAGGTGGGTGAGGAGTGCGGCGCCGCGGATGGAATTAGTGCGGAAGGGGCGCTTCGTTTGCGACGAGACGACGGTTCGCTCGCATGGGTGCGCTCGGGGCACGTGGAACGTCTGACCCAATGATGGCCGGGTCAACACCCATCGGTCGAAAGCTATGCTAAACGCGGCGAATAGCACTTTAATCGCAACTCCTGAACAGCCGGTAAACACGTGAAAGAAGAAACTCTCGTCGTCCACGAGATCTACCGCAGCATCCAAGGAGAGTCGTCGTTTCAGGGCGAGCCTTGCACCTTCGTCAGGTTGACCGGGTGCAACTTGCGCTGCGCGTGGTGCGATACCCCGCAGGCGTTTTACAAAGGCACGCGCATGAAACGCCAGCAGGTGCTTGAGCAAGCTCTCGCCTTGGGTCCTGGCTTGGTTGAACTCACGGGCGGCGAGCCGTTGCTTCAACCTGGTGCCATTCCCCTGATGAGCGAACTATGTGATGCGGGTCGGAGGGTGCTCCTCGAGACCAGTGGTGAGGCCGATATCTCCCGCGTTGACGCTCGCGTGCACCGCATCATGGATCTCAAGGCGCCGCTGTCGGGTGAGTCGCACAGAAACCGGTGGGATAATCTCCGCTACCTCACGCAACGGGATGAAGTGAAGTTCGTCCTTGCTGGCCGCGCCGACTACGACTGGATGGTTGAGGTGATCCGCACGCGCAAGCTGGCCGAGGTGGGCTGCAAGTTGCTTGCGTCCGCCGTTTGGGGCGCGCTTGAACCGAAGGATCTGATTGCTTGGTTGCTGGCCGATGCCCTCCCGGTTCGTTTCAATCTTCAGCTGCACAAGGTTGTCTGGGGCGACAAGCCTGGTGTGTAACAGTGTTCACGTTTCGCCGTCTCTTCCGGCAAAGCTGCAGCTCGTGTAAGCCAGCCTGATGCTGCGCGCACAAATTCTCGGACTCGGAAGCTACGTCCCCGAACGCATTGTCACCAACGACGAGTTGCGGTTCCTTGACGACAAACACGAGCGCCGCGACACGATTCAGACCGAGACGAACGACGAATGGATTCGCGCGCGTACAGGGATCGAGCAGAGGCGCTACGTTGACAATGACGGGAAGACCACCTGCAGTGATCTTGGGTTGCGTGCAGCGCAGGCCGCGCTAGCGGACGCAAACCTTACCGCCAAGGATATTGACTGCATCATCTTCGCCACGTTGTCGCCTGACATTCACTTCCCGGGCAGCGCCGTGTTTCTTCAATCCAAGCTGAAGGTCGATGGCGAGGAGGGATGTGCGGCCTACGACATCCGGCAGCAGTGCTCGGGCTTTATCTACGGCATGCAGATGGCTGACGCCTTCGTTCGGGCCGGCATCTACAAGAAGATTCTCCTGGTGGGCGCCGAGTTGCACAGCCATTCACTCGATTTTTCGACGCGCGGTCGCGACGTCATGGTTCTTTTTGGTGACGGCGCCGGCGCAGCGGTGATCGGCGCGACCGACTCGGAGGATCCTCGGTCGGGCATCCTCTACACTCATTGCCAGGCAGACGGCTCAGGGGCGATGGACCTGTACCTGAAGGTCTTCGAGATCGGCCACGTGCCCTACGTTTGGTACGACGCGAACAACCGCGACGAGAACCAAATCAAGTACCCACAAATGAACGGGAAGAAGGTCTTTCTCAACGCCGTTCGCAACATGGTTGTCTCCACCCAGCGTGCGCTCAAAGAGACGGGCTTGACCTGGGACGACATCAACTGGTTCGTGCCTCACCAGGCAAACCTGCGAATCAACGAAGCGGTGGTTCAGTACGCTGAGATCCCAGCGAGCAAGGTGCTCAACACCATTCAGTTGTACGGCAACACCACGGCGGCCACCGTGCCTCTGACGATTGACCACCACCGAAAAGCAGGCACTGTAAAGAAGGGCGATCTCATCCTGTCTACCGTGTTCGGTGCAGGCTTCACGTGGGGTTCGGCGATCTTCCGCGTCTGAACTAGAACCGGCCGCTGAGGACCAAGCCACCAGGAAACAGCCCCGGGGTTACGCTGAAGGTCGGCTGAGCGGCCACTCCGCGTCCCCCGGGCTTGTGCACCGCAACGACGATCACCGTCGTCAAAATGGTTGCGGCGCCAAGGCCCACTGTCGCCAGGCCCGCTATCAGGAAGCGGGTCTGTTCGGAGTCTGCACGGGCAAAACCATAGCCAGGAGCAAACCCGAGGTCTGTGTTGTCGCCTTGGGACGTAACCCACGCGTCGAGCGACTCTTTGCGGTGCCGCGCTATTTCGGAAAGCGCAATGAAGGGAATGCCTAGCAAGACGATGCCCACGCCCGTTCCGATTGCTAAGCATTCGCCGCAGAAGCGCTCTTCCAGCGGTCTTGCGGGCCCGCCATCGACTTGTCCGAGCGCTCTCTCGTCGAACTGCGTTTCCGTTGCTGGAGCCACGGGCTCGCTCGGATTTGCGTCGAGTGGGGCGGGGGACGAGGCATCGGCGGGCACTTGCGCGGGCTCCAACTCCGTCGCGAGGGCGCCGTTTCGAGCCAGAAGCGCTGCCGCTAAAAGCAGCGCGCGCCGCCTCATCTATCGCCCCGCATGAAGCTTGCGAACGTTTCTACGTCAAGCTTCGACCCCAAAACCAGCGAGGTGCGTTGGTGCAGAGAGGTCGGCTCGAGGTCAAGGATGCGCTCGGTCCCGTTGGTTGCCGCACCACCGGCCGCTTCGACAAGGAAGGCGAACGGGTTTGCCTCATACAGCAGGCGTAGCTTGCCTTTGGGACTCTTCGCGTCCACCGGATAGGCGAAGATCCCACCTTTGAGCAGCGTGCGGTGGGCATCCGCTACCAGGGTTCCAACGTACCGGCTGCCGTATGGGCGGCCGTCCCCTTCGCCCTTGATCCAACTATTCCAGCGCTTGACGGGCTCGCTCCACCGCGAGTGGTTGCCTTCGTTGATCGAGTACGTTGAGCCTTGCTCTGGAATACGAATGTTCTCGTGACTCAAGAAGAACTCGCCGACCGAAGGATCATAAGTGAAGCCATGCACTCCCTTCTCTCGTCCCGTCGAAAGCACAACCATCGTTGAAGAGCCGTAGATAACGTACCCGGCAGCCGCCAGCTCACGTCCTGGTTTCAGGAAGGTGCTCGCGCTGACGTCCTCGCCCTCTGCCCGCCGCAGCACTGCGAAGATGGTTCCGATCGAAATGTTGACGTCGATGTTGGAGGAACCGTCGAGCGGATCAAACATCACCACGTAGCGTGCACGCTGGTCGTTCGTGATGAAGTGCACGTCTTCGAGCTCTTCGCTGGCCACTGCCGCACAATGCCCTCGTCGTGCGAGAGCGGTAATGAGCGTCTCGTTCGCGAGTTCATCCAACTTCATCACGTGCTCCCCCTGCACGTTGACTCCCCCCGTGTAGCCGAGGACGTTGGCAAGCCCAGCTCGTCGTACTTGGCTTGTCACCAGCTTGGCTGCGAAAGCGATCTGGTTAAGCAGCGAAGTAAAGGCTCCCGTCGCTGCCGGGACGCCAAGCATGCCCTCCATGATGAAGGTCTCGAGAGTCATCCCGGTTCGGTTCGGGGGATTCAGGCTCATCCTCCCCGCTTATCATGGGATACGAGGTGCGTGGAGTTCGGGAAGAAACTTCTCGCGGGATGTACTAGGCTCTGCCCGCCGTGCGCCTCCCTCCGGTATGGGTTGCACGGTTCGTTTATCGCTCATCGAGGAGTCGTTCATGTCTCTGAAGCTCTCGCTGTCCACGTCGGACCCTCTCAGCGTCGCCGCGGACCTCACGATCGTCGTGGTGCCTGAAGGCTCAACCACCAAGTCCGGACCACTTGCGACTTTGTCCAAAGCGCTCGGTCCCGTGGTTGCGAAGATGCTGAAACGCGACGAGTTCACGGGGAAAAAAGACCAGTCGATCGAGTTTACGACCAACGGCTTGCTCAAGCCTGCACGGGTGCTCGTGCTCGGTGCTGGCAGTGGCACCCTGACGACCTCACACGTGCGGACGCTCGCCGCAAAGACTGCCCGTGCTGCCCAAAACAGCAAGGTTACGAGTCTCGTGTTTCAGGTACCGGAGGTTGACGGTGGAGTTCGCGCTGCGGCGGAGGGCGTCGTGCTGGGCGCCTATCGCTTCGGAAAGTACTTCACGGCCGATCGTGGGCCCAAAGCGCCGCTCGAGAAGGTCACGTTGATCCCCAGCGGCCGAGCCAACAAGCATGACCGCGTTGACATGGAGGTTGGCCAAAAGATCGGTGAAGCCATCGGTATCGCGCGGGACTTGATCAACGAGCCACCGAATGAGCTCTATCCCGAGTCTTTCGCGAAGTTCTGCCAGGAGATGTGCAAAGAGCGCGGCTTGAAGTGCACCGTGCTCGACAAAGCCGCCCTGACGAAACGCGGCTTGAAGCTGATGTTGGCGGTCGCCCAGGGCAGTGCACGTGACCCCCGGCTCATCCACATGGTCTACACGCCGACGGGAAAGCCCAAGAAGAAGCTGGTTTTCGTTGGCAAAGGGTTAACCTTCGACACGGGCGGCATTTGCATCAAGCCCGCGCCGGGCATGGAGGACATGAAAGGGGACATGGGCGGTGGGGCGAACGTAGCGGCGCTCATGGCAGCTCTCGCCGTGATCAAGCCTCCGGTGGAGGTTCATGGTCTGATCGGCGCGGTTGAGAATATGCCAGACGGCAACGCCTACCGACCCGGTGACATCTTTGGGTCTCTTGATGGAAAATTCGTCGAAATCATCAACACAGACGCAGAAGGTCGGCTCGTCTTGGCTGATGTGCTCGCTTATGGGCGTGAACTCAAGCCTGACCTGATGGTGGACAACGCAACCCTAACTGGCGCTTGTATGGTGGCGCTTGGCAACCTAACGAGCGGTTACTATGCGTCTTCAGACGAGCTTGCCGAGTCCGTGAAGCGCGCCGCAGCCGCAGCGGGTGAATCGATGTGGCACATGCCGCTGTTGGACGAGTTGCGCGAGGGGCTCAAGAGCGACTGGGCAGATCTCAAACACACGGCTGATCGTTGGGGCGGTTCAATCACGGCGGCGCTCTTTCTTCGCGAGTTCGTAGGTCAAACGCCTTGGGTTCACGTGGACATTGCCGGCCCATCCTCTGCTCATCGGGCGTATGGCATTCACCCGAAGGGTGGAACTGGCCATGGCGTCCTTACCTTCCTCAAGCTCATTGAGGCCTACTCGGGATGACCCACCGTGAGAGGGTGAGCGAACCCAACCTCGACAAGAAGCTCGCGCGGGCGATGGGCCGCGCGATTGCTGACTTCGCGCTGATTCAAGAGGGGGATCACATCCTGTGCGCAGTATCGGGTGGCAAAGACAGCTACACGATGCACCACCTTTTGACCGAGTTGGCGCCGCGGTCACCCGTGAAGTTTCGCGTAACGGCGGTCAACCTCGATCAAGGTCATCCTGGGTATCCGGCCCACATCCTGGTCGACTACATGCGCGAAAAGGGCCATGCGTTCAGACTGGTAAGCGAAGACACCTACAGCATCGTCACATCGAAGGTTCCCGAGGGCAAAACCTACTGTTCCCTGTGTTCCCGGTTGCGGCGCGGCATCTTGTACACGCTGGCTCAAGAGATGGGCTGTACCAAGATCGCTCTCGGCCACCATCGTGATGATGCCCTCGTGACGCTGCTTCTCAATCTGACCTTCTCGGGTCAGCTCAAAGCGATGCCGCCGAAGCTCTTCGCCGATGACGGCAAAAACGTGGTCATTCGGCCGCTGATTTATTGTGCGGAGAAAGACATCGCACGGTTCTCAAGCGAGAAGGGCTTCCCGATTCTTCCTTGCGACCTGTGCGGCTCACAAGAGAATCTGCAACGGAAGCAGATGAGCTTGCTGCTCGAACAGCTTGAGCAAAAGGCTCCAGGTGTTCGAGAGAGCATGTTGGCAGCGTTGATGAACGTTCGCCCGACGCACCTGTTCGATCGGAAGCTCTGGCAGTCGCTTGGGCTCACCATCGCTCCGCCGGACGGTGAGGGGCTCCCTTCGCCGAGTGAAGGCCAAGCTGCGTCTGAGCAGCAGCCTTCTGAGCAGCCGCTGATTTCGGTTGAGACACTGATTCGTCCTGCGCAACGCGGAGTGTCGTGATGGCGGAGGGGGTGCGTGATGCAGGTCCGTCGGAAACGGCGGCCCGCTCGCCTCTGAGAGAGCCTGGGGTGATGCAACGCATGGTCTGTGCGTTGTTTGCCTGGGCGGTAACGGTAGCTCCCTTTGCTTTTAGTCGAGCGGGCGGTTGGGTAGCTCGAGCGGTCGCCCTGGTTGCGTTGCTCTCGGGTGTGCTGGGGCCTCTTTGGGTTCCGAAGCATCGGCGAGTTGGTCGGCACATCGGCATTTCGGTCTTCCTTGCGCTCACCGCGGCAAGCTGGCTGCTCCTATCGCAAAGCTTGGATGTTGCGCGGGTGGACCTGGTGTTGTCAGTTACGGGCTCCGTTGCCTGGATGGTGTTCGCCTTCTCGTGGGGGGAGCCTTGGCGGTTCCGACCGAACGCCGAAACGGAAGACCTTAGCGCGTCTCTTCGGGCTCGCGCCCAACTGCCGGCGCTCGCGGTTCCGGTCGCTGCTCTTGGCGTTCTCTTTGCGGCTGTGCTCGTTGTGCTCGCCTTTCAGGTTCGTGACAGCGCCCGGGCGTTACTTGGCCAGGTGTGTGCGGTCGGGCTTGGGGTCGCGATGGTTACCGTGGCCGGGAACATCGCGGTAGGGCGCGGAAAGACTCGCGTCCCATCGGGGGACCTTCCCAAGTCAGGGGTTCGGGCGCTGCTCATGCTCGCTGCTGCGGCTCTTTTGGGGGCAGCGTTGTTGATCTTGAGGCGTGACTGAAGAGAAGGGTATGTTGGCCGTACTTTGGGCCGACTTGTCGACGCGCTAGCCATCTTCCTCTTTCTCGCTGCTGGGGCAGCGTTTGCGTTCGGTGTGGACGCTCTCCAGAAGCTCGAGGACGTTCGCGCGATTTACCTTCTCGTGATTGGCGGGCTGTCGCTCCGTGCCAGCACAGAGATCTTGAGGCCTCGGAGCAACGCTGCATGAACTGGGGAAGGGGAGCGGTTCTGTTAGGCGCACTCGGTGTGGCTTGCGGCCGCGAACCAGCGCCCTCGACTGCCAACCTTCAAGAGAGTGTCGTCGCCCAGGTCGATTCCGAGATCATTACGGTGGAGACCCTCGAGCGGGTCATGCGGTTGCAAGCAGTCCCTGCACGCTCGGCGCTCGAACTAAGCCTATTCGACGCGCTATGCGCAAAAGAGGCTCGTGCCCGTGGCCTCGATTGGCGAGTCGGTCGTTCCGCTTCTCACTTCTACGCTCGCGCCGTTTTCGATGAGCATGCTGCTGCTGCTCGCGCATTGGGTGAGCCAACAGACGCGGAGGTGGAGCAGTTTGTGGCCGCAAGTTGGATCGAGGTAGACCGACCCGAGGCTCGAGTGGTGCTCCACGCTGTCGTGCTCTCGGCTGAGGAAGACGGTTCAGCGGGAGATCGGAAGGCGCGAGATCTCGCTGGCCAGATACGCGCAGGGCTAGGGGCGGCGGTAAAGCAAGTGAAGGAGACCGCGGCTCCCAACTACGTCCCAACCCTCGCGACAACGCGGTATCCAACTGATCCCGGAGCGGATGCTTTTGTTAGGGCGGTTGAAGCGGTTGAGCCGCAAGGCCTGTCGGTGAAAGTGGAGCAGTTGCCGCCCATCGGGACGGACGGTCGTGCCATCACTCCAGACCGGGGCCCGATGGACCCGCTGTTTGTCGAGGGGATCTCGAAGCTAGCGGAGCGGGGCAACCTGTCCGAGCCGATTAAGTCAAGCTTTGGATATCACGTCGTACTCCTGCTCGCCCGATTGCCAGGCAGTCAGCTCAATCGAAAGGAACTCGTCGAGCGGTTTGGGTCCGACATCGTCGCCGCGAGAGCGGGCATGCAACTCGAGAACACGTTGACCCGTTTGCGTCGGGAGACTCCAGTAGAGTTTGACCCGGCGATTGACCAGGCTCTTTCGTTGGTGATCGTGCGCGAGCCCCGATGAAGGTCTTCCGACGCAAACCACGGCCGAAGCGCGATCAGGACGAGAGCCCGTTCAACGTGATCCTGCAGGAGTTCTTAGACCTAGTGCCGTTCGCAAGAGGCGCTGCGGTCTTCGACTTCGAGGGGGAGACGGTTGACTACGCTGGCGACGTCGACCCGTACGAGCTGAGAGTGGCGGCTGCGACATTTCAGATCACGCTCGCAGAAGCTCGAGAACTGACCTTTTGTCGTGGCTTGCGAGCTATCTCCGCCAATCTTTCAACTTCGACCTACTACGTTCGCGTGCTCGATCCGAACTACAGCTTACTGGTCGTGTTGCGGGCCATGGCAACCCACTGCGTGAGTGAGCGTCTGCTTGCTGAGACTCACGCGAGAATCCTGCTCGAGGCAGGGCTTTCGATCGAGGCCCCACTCGCATGGCATCGGGTAGACGTCCTGACCGCAGCAAGGTCGCGACCGATGGCGCTTAGGAAGCCTGGTGCGCAGACCGACGATGGCTGGATCAAAACCGACGTGCTTGGAGTTCACGTCGGAGGGGCGCAAGGAGAACGAAGTTTTCGGATTCACGTTGCCAACGGCGCCGAGATCAATCTCGTCTGCGAGCGGTCGGGGCTCTGGTTCACTGATGAGCCGCTCGAGGTCGCGCTTCGTGTGAGCGATTCCGTCGACGTCTTGCGTTGACCGCTCAGCGGGCCATAATCGGCTGACCTCCAAAATAGTTTGGGGGTCGAAAAAGAAAAGGCTTGGCAAGTTGGGGTGGCTCGCCTAATTAACGCCTCGTCGCCGGCAACGGCGGCGCGGAAACGAAAAGCAAACGGGTCGTTAAAAAGTCTTTGACAACGGCCCCAACGCTGATTAAGGTTCGCCTCCCTTCGCAGGAGACCGGAAACGGAAACACCGCGAAGCGGAAAAAGAAACGGGTCGAAGAAAAGAGATTGACGACGACCCGGCGGACGAAATAGAGTCCGCCTCCCCGAAGCGAACGAGAGTCGCTTCGGTGGGTAGCTGAAAGAAGCTACAGGCATGAAAGTGCCAACAAGTTATCCACAGCGATGTGGATAACGCCGACGGGAACGTCGGCGCTCGGTCCTTGAAAACTGATTTGTACGCGTAACAAGGTTGGTCGACAGGCCAACTGACGGTTACGCCGGGCAACTGGAGCCGGCACGCTTCTTTTCACGGAGTAAGCGGCCGAGCTCATCAGAGAGTCCTC
>CAITIQ010000336.1 GCA_903892415.1 uncultured delta proteobacterium
ACCTCGCTAGGCATCGCTCTCTATCGCACGCACGCAGCCTGCAAGGCAGACCCTCTGTGGAAGCCACAGCCCAAGCCTGCAAGCCCGAAAAAAACCAAGGCTAAGCCGTGACCAATGTCGCTGAACTTGGTTCTTCAAAAGGTCGAAGACCATTGAACACATACGTTCCGGAGAGGTGTGCAGCGCTTCTTGTGCTCCTCGCAGGTGCATGTTCACCCATGGTGGGCGAGGAACGGCCCCGGCTTTCGCAGAGCGTGATCCAACCGGAGCTCAAGGCCCCACTTCCCGTCGCTGACGGTTCCCCGCCGACTCAGTCATCGGAGAACCCAGGGATTTCCAGGGAACCGCCCGCGGTGCGGGACCCGCGGGACCCGACAGGTCCACGAACAGGCGCTCCGGGATCAACCAAGGGGACCATTTCCTGCGGGACGGCCCGTTGCGACGCCTCCACTCATGACTGCGACTGGGACGTCGACAACAGGCAGTGGGCTTGCGTCCCTCAACAGAAGGGCGTTCAAATTGGCCCCCACTTTGCGAACTGTGACGACGCTAGTGACTGCGCAGCGTCGGAGGCCTGCTGCCTAAATACCTTTCAGCCTGCTTCTACGCACCTGTGCATGCCTCGTGCCCACGAATTCTGCAGGATGGAGGTTTGTCAGGAGGGCGGTGCTCCCTGCCCTCGAGGAACAACCTGTGATCGATCGCGAAGCGTCGACCTGCTGAACGATGAAAACGGAATCGAGGGTGTATGCAGAGCACCCGCGAGCCGAGCTACCTGCGCCAATAAGGAACGCTGTCCGCAGGAGAAACCAGTATGCGTGATGGCGCGGAAGTCGAACGAGCCACCAACCTGCGAGGCCGAGACGTCCGAGCTCGTGTTGTCTTTCAGGGCTCCGGCGTTTGGGTGCACGCGCCAGGGCGATTGCAAAGCGGGAGAGTCGTGCATGTTTGGTGCGCGCAGCCAGAGCGCGTTCTGTGGCAAATGGAAACGCGACTCCTTCAATGCGCTCGTGTGCGATCCGGGCGGTACGGTGCCGCGATTGCCGACTGAGACGGAACTCAAGAGCGTCTGTGCCGCCGATGCAGACTGTCGCAAGAGGCTCCGGTGCTGGCCGAGGGTAGAGCTTCCTTGGCTTGGCGCATTGGATGTGACCCCACGCGAACCCAGCGACCTGCACTGAGCCGACTACGACGAGGCCAGGACGCGTGTTTGTGAAGGCGCGACCTGTTGGCCGGCCGGCATGTTTGGATTGTCTCCGTTGTGTGCAGTGACGGCACCGAGCAGCACGACCCGCTTGCCCTTCGCGTAGACCTTCCCGCTCGCGGTCCGGTATTTCACACAGCCGCGGAACGTGCCGGACATGACTCCACCGGCCGTTCCCGGCTCATCTCCGCTGCTCGTCGGGATCACCGAGGTCTCGACCAACACAGGTGCGTTCTCGATCAGCACCTCCGATACGGAGCCGTCCGCAAGCTGACACATCGCTGTGTTCGGGAAGGGCGTTGGGACCGGCGGGCCACCCGACGTTGGCACGAGGCAGACATCAGGAAATGCGAAGCAGGTCCCGCCGGCCTTTGTGGAAATAGGGATCACTGGTTTCCGTCTGCCTTGGGCGTTGATGTCACGGCGGTCATCCGAGCAGCACGCGAGCACCGTCGATGACGGTGTCTTCCTCAGAGATCATCGAGGCCCGGCGCGCGATGACTTCGTGAGCGTCGTCGGCGACCGATCGAATCGTTCCCGCGTTGAGATGAGCTGATTCGCTCGCGTAGCGGTACGTCTCCTCGGCGCGCTCGACGACACGCTTGGCATCGACCTCGAGCGTCTCTGAGGTCAACGTCGTCCTCGTTGCGACGATGGCTGCCGTGTCCCCGCGCAATTCCACCGCTGGAGCTTCGAGGACGATGCGCTGAGTCGCTGAGATAACCACCGTCTCCTGGGCGGCAGCTCTTCTTGTTCTCGCTTCGCCGAGCACACCCACCACGAAGAGCCCTTCCTCTCCGGCAACGACCAACACGCGATCGGTCGGGCGAGGCTCGTAGCCGACGACGGCCAGCTCGGCGCGAAGCACTTGCTCGGTTCGCGCGTGATGGAGGCGAACGAGCACCGTCTGGTCTTCTACCTGCAGCACCTCAGCGGAGGACGGACCCTCGCGGTGTGGACTCATCGCTAGTTGGCGTACTTCACTCACGGCCACCCCATTGGTTGTTCTCTTCACACATTCGGTCTCGCTTCATTCCTTCGAGGACCGCGCCCACGAAGAGACATTCGGTTGCGCTGCTGGCTGAGAGGTCGGCGAAGGAGAGCCTTGCATCAATGAACGAGCAAGCACGAAGCGTAGCTCGTGAGACGCGCGCACCGTGCAGGTTCCCACGCGTCACCAGCACTTTCTCTAGCTTCGCCTCCTCGAGATCGGCGTGCTCTAGTTTGCTCCCACTGAGGTCCGTTGCTGTGAAGCGGGCCTGCCGGGCACAAAGCGCTGGCGCGTCGAGTCCCGGAAGCTTCGCCCCCGAGATCTCCGCGTCACCAAGGTCGGCTCTGGCCGCCTTGACGCGCGCGCCTGTTACGCCGCGAAGTGAAGCTTGTCTCAGGAGGGCGCCAGTCAACACCGCATCGTCCAACCGAGCTCCATCCATGACAGCTCCGGTGAGATTGCAGGATTCGAAGTGCGCTCCGGTAAGGTCTTGGTTCGCGAGGTTCGCCCCCCGAAGCTGAGCCGCGCGAAAGCGCACCCCAGCCAAAAGCGCGCCCCCGAGCGCTGGATCGAGGACAGTGCGTGCATCGCGAAAGTCAACGCTCCGCACGTCGGCATCCCGAAGGTCCACGCGCACCACACTGGCCTCACGCCAACGGCTAGAGCCAAGCCTGCATCCACGCATGGCCACCTGGTCGAAGCTCGCTCCACAGAAAGACGCTCCCTCGAGCGAGCAACCCTCGAGCTTCGTCCGCGCGAAGCGAGCGTCGTCGAACCGCGCGCCGTCGAGCTGGGCCGCGACGAGCGCAACAGCCTCGAACGACGCCCCGCGAAAATCCACGCCGTCCGCGTTCAGCGTCCCCGAAATGCCGACGATGGATGCGTATTGTGCGTGCCCGACGCGGCGAAGATGTTCTCTCAAGGCGGCCATGGTTTGAAGCCTGGGGCCGGCCCGGCGACTTGCGCTCGACGAGCGCCGCGCGGCTTCAGCGGCCATCGCGGATGCGGCCTGAGCGACAGCGAGCAGCGGTGTCACCAAGGGGTTCCCGAGGCCTTCGTCCAAGTGCAGCGCGGTTGCCGCTGCCGTTGCGTGCGAACCGACTCTGCCGAGGAGCTCCTCTTGCTCGCGGTTCGTAGCAGGGCCACCTTGCAGCCAACGTGCATGCGCCGCACGCAGGCCGTCGATGGCGAGCGCCGCTCGTGCGGGTAAGGTTCGGCGGAGGAGCAGCTGTTCAACGGCGTTCAATCGGCTGCTCAACGGCTCACGCATCATTGGAACGTTGGCGGAGGATAGCGCGCCAGCTCCGCGATGGCTTCGAGTGTTGTAGGCTCCGTGCGTGATTGCCGCTCGGGCCTTCGCCCACCGAGTGTTGCGTTGGAGAACCGATCAAGGTCGGTCGTTTCTCACGTTCATCGTCAAGGTGACCTATTCCCTTGCAGAAGGGCGTCTCATCACGCCACGCCCTTTCTTTCAACTAGACAGGGGGCCTTACAAACCATTCGCTGAGGTGGTTGTGGAAGGGCCACTCCGGCGCGCTCCGCTTCCGCACTTCAGGGGAATCGCGATCGCCCGAGGCGCAGACATCATTCTGCAGAAGATGACCGTCGCGCCGTCAAGCGGTCCGCTCGCTAGGCCTGAGGAGCGCCTGCTAGCGGGCGACCCACCTCAAGACTGGACCGAGTCGAGTGAGCTGCCGCCTAGCTTGAACGACGCGACTGATACTCGAATCCATCAACAGACGCCTGAGGACCAGTGGCTTCCCCATCTTGCGGGTGGAGAACAGATCCGCCTCGTGGGCTTCGAGTCGGTCGAGGATGAGTTTGTGTTTCGGCTCCCTCAGCTGATGCCGCGTGGGGTGGTGAAAGGGCTCTCGAGTGAGAGCCACTGCATCCCCTTCGTCGCCGATACTCTCAGCATCGAGACGGTCCTCGGGGTCGTGTCCGTCACCCATCGCGGTAGCATTGAATGGCCCTTAACGCTCGAGGCGCCACAACTGGGAGATCGTCTGGAGATTGCAATTCAGCCGGTGAAGGATGACGGTAAGGCGCTAGGCCGCCCAGCCGCATGGATCCAGGCACGCGGACCTTCGACCAGCTCTCGGAGTCGGGTCGTGCAACCGTTCAATCTCGAGAACCTCACTCCATTGGCGGGGCAGACACGGGTTTGGAAGCCAGCACCGGGAGAGACTTGGCGCCTTGTGTTCTTGAAAGGCGCGTTCGATATCTCACCGGATGGTCGCAGCCTGAGCCTTGCGGAGACTCAACCGGCGTTGGAAGGCGACCGTCAGGGAGACGACGGCGCACTCGAGCGAGCGTCTGATTTCGCGCCGCTCAAGCAGGAGGTGGATCTGGTGATTCGGGGCACCGCGAGGTCCATCGATGGTGCTGCAAAAACCGCGGTGCGCGTCGAGCTTGGGACTCTTCGTGCGTCCTTCGAGGTAGGTGCGGATTCGCCGGTCAGGCTGGGCCCCATCGCTCCAACCCATCCCGCGCGGCAGCCCCTATTTGGAACCTTCGATGACGCCTGGCTTGATGAGCGCTGGCCCTACCTCCCTGCAGATGCCGACCCGCGGGCGTTTCAGGTCGCTCTGCCGTTGCTGAGGACCCCGACGCTACGCTCGGGTGCCCGACTGGTGGTCGCGGGCCTACTGGAGGGTGGGCGCACGATCGACGTGCCGCTCCCGACGCAGAAGCCGCACGCTCTCGCATTGAGCGGCCCGAACTCCGAGCTCGTCGATGTCGTACTCCAGCTCGACACCTTGCTGTTGGACGCGGATGCGATGCGGCTCGAGATCGTTTGGCGGGGGAGTTACCCAGCTGCTTCGGGGACCACGGAGGTCCCGTCGCTTCTGCTTGTGCGTGACCGTGAAACCGTGGGCTCTGCGGCTGTCGATCATGCGGTTGCCTCGCTCCGCGCACCGGTCTGGCGCGACGCGGTTTCACCCAGCATCGATGCGTCAACGTCGCGGCCGCTCAAGGCTGCGCGTGCCCATTGGTCCGAACTGACGGCCGCTTTGCTGAGGCTTCGCTCGGCACCGGGACCGGCGCGACCGCCACCCCGCCGAGCGGAGATCCTCGCTGACCTGGCGGCGGGCAAGAGCTTTTTAGGCCGAGATCTCGCACGCGCGGAGTTGTCGGGAGCGGACCTTCGTGGTGCGGATCTTCGTGGCGTGATCCTCCGTGGGGCATCGCTTGAAGGGGTGCGGTTGGATGGCTCGGATCTCCGCGGCGCCGTGCTCGCTGGCGCGTCACTCGCGGGTGCCTCGCTCGTCGGAGCGAAGCTCTCCAAGGCGGACCTTCGCGCGGCTAACGCACAGCAGGCGAGTTTCTGCGACGCCGAGCTCGACCACACAAACTTCAGCCGCGCGAATCTAACCGAGGCCATTCTAACTGGGGCAGGCGGCACGGGGACTCGCTTCGTAGAAGCGGACCTCACCCGCACGCGGCTCGACCGTGCGCGCCTCACCAAGGCAGACTTCTCGAAAGCGAGACTGGAAGCCGCGTCCTTCATCGAGAGCGACCTCACGGACGGCAAGTTCTACGAGTCGCAGGCACCAGGCGCCACCTTCGAGCGAGCGACGCTAAAGGATGCTCGATTCGAACTCGCGGTGCTCGGCGGCTCACGCTTCGACGGCGCAAAGGCCTCGGCGAGCACCTGGGATTCCGCCGACCTTGCCCGATGCACCTTCACCGCGGCCACCCTTGCGGGAGCTGTCTTCTCGGGCGCCAACCTCGAGGGCGCGACGCTCGCGAACTGCTCCGCCGAGCGAGCAAGCTTCCGCTTCGCTAACCTCACCCAAGCCGACGCGTGCGACGCCGACTTCCGCGGCGCTTCGCTAGAGGAGGCTGTGCTGGACGGCGCCCGCTTTGAAGCGACCAACATGGAAGGCGCGGAGTTCAGTAAGGGCGTGACGCTGGCCCACGCCCGCTTCTCAGGAGCAATCATCACTGGAACCAGACTTGCGCAGCCTGAGCGCGCTGCAACGTAACAGCCGTCGGAGGACCACCGCCTGGGATGGGTGGCTGGGTGCTCCGCCGGGGATGGGCGCTCCGCCGGGATGGGCGGCCCG
>CAITIQ010000337.1 GCA_903892415.1 uncultured delta proteobacterium
GATGTCCACGTTCATCGTCGAGAGATCCGTTGCATCCACCGCGTCAATCTCCGCGGCCACACGCGCATGCGCCTTCTCGACGTCTTCCATGCTCGATACAAGCTTCATAGACCACCCTCCAGGCGCGCTACGCGCCATGTCTTCACGCCGCCAAGCCCACCCGGGCGGCTCAATTCAAGGCGGAGGAAACTGACAATCGAGCGGCCGACTGTCAAGAGCATGACAATTATTTTGACTGCTTTCTTCTTCGGCGCCCCGAATCTCCGCAAAAAACGCGGATCATCCGCCCCAAAACGCCCCCTCGACTCCCCGGCGCGCGGATCACCCGCCCAATTCCGCAGGATTTCCGAACCAGGCAGGCGGATGATCCGCCCTCCATCACCCGCCGAGCGGATAACCCGCCGGATCATCCGGCCAAAACCGCCCAGTTTTCGCGTCCAGTGGCGGATCATCCGCTCCCCGCCGCCCTCCGACCCGACTCCCGAGCGGATCAACCGCCCTCGGCTAAGCAAGATCAGGCACTTACGAGGCGGATCATCCGCTCCGGCGGACCGTCGGGCGTCCCAAAGGGCGGATCATCCGCCCGAAGATGGCGGAGGAGGGCGTTTTTTCGCGGGTGATCCGCCCTGGGAGGGAGGAGAGGGCTGTTTAGGGCGGGTGATCCGGGTTTTGTGCGGGAAATCCGGGGTGGAGATTCGCTCGAACCTTGGGCCGAGCAGGATCGGCGCTCGAACTGGACGTTTTGTTGAGTTTGAACCTCGATCGGCAGGGGATGGGCACTGCAACTCAACAAAACGCCCAGTTCGCAGCCCGATCCCCGGAGAAGGCGCGGGCTCTGTTCGATTCCCGAAAAATAGTTGAGCACTCTGGCCGAGTGGCGGTGATATCCCTGCAGGCCGGCCGTTAAGGCGTGATGGGGTGGTAGCGACAATGTCAGGAAATGAACGCACAGAACGAGAGCTGCTCGCTGAAGCGCTGGCGGATGAAGCGGTGGACGCGCTTGCGCTCGAGGGGCGCGAGCGGTTGATGCTGGCCGCCCTGCTCGAGATCGATTTGTTGGTGGACCCGGCGTTGTCGGGGGTTCTTGAGACCGAGCTGTTGCAACGCAAGCACCTTGGCCCAAGTGGGACGGTCGAAAAGCCCGGAGCAAGCGCTGCGGAGCTCGCTCGTACGGCGGAAAAGAAGTGATGGGCGCAGCCACTGTGCTCTCTGCGCGCCAGAAGCACCTGGTGACTCAGGCGCTGCCGCTCATCGGCCAGATCGCTAGTGTGCTTTCACGGCGCACGCGCGTTCCGCTCGAGGAACTGCATAGCGTGGGCTGTGAGGCTGCTGCGCTGGCGAGCTTACGATTCGACGAGGAGCAGGGCGTGCCGTTCAACGGCTTTGCTTTCACGCGCATCAAGGGCGCGATGATGGATGCGGCCTTCTATGACGCCGGGGCGATGCGCGCGGCTTGGGCTGGTGGGGTGCGTCGCACGGTCCATACCGTGAGTATCGACGATGCGGAGGCCACCCTTGGCCCGGTGGAGGAGCACGCGGTTGACGTGATGGCGGTGGCCGTGTTGCCGTCCCTCGAGGCGCTGGAAGCGGCGGGTTGGCAACAGCACTTGCTTGTGAACTTGCGGGCGGCCATTGCGGAACTCGAGCCTGTGGAGCGGCAACTCGCTCAGGCCTTCTATTGGGAAAACCTGACCATCGCCGAGGTCGCGACGAAACTGAACCTAAGCGTTGCCACCACCCGCAGGAGGCATGACCACGTGAAGCAAAAACTTTGGCGTGCGATGCGCCGACGTGGGGTGGACACGGTGACTCCGTGAACGCCGCAGCTCCGCTCGATATCCGCGAGGAGCTTGTTTCTACGCCCTACGAGCACGTGCGTGCGCTCGCTCGGGGCGGTATGGGCGAGGTGCACGTGGTGCTGCACCGTGCCCTGCGCGAAGAACGGGTTCTGAAGGTGGTGCGCGATCTCGGGGCCGACACGGCCGAGCTGCTAGCCAAGCGAATGATCGCCGAGGGCCGGCTCCTGCGTGGGCTGCGTCACGTGAACGTGGTTGAGACCTTGGATCTTGGCCTGACCAAAGGTGGCAAGCCGTACCTCGTGACCGAATTCTTGTCGGGCTGCACGCTCAAGGAAGAGGTGGACCAACGAGGTCCGCTTGGCGCGGCCGAAGTGATCGACGTGCTCGAGGCCATCTTGCAAGGCATTCAGGCTGCGCATGAGACGGGGATCGTTCATCGCGATCTGAAGCCACTCAACGTGTTCTACGCCGTGCAGCCCAAGAGCGTCCGGCCAGATGGACGCTGCATCAAGATCATCGACTTCGGTATTGCCAAAGTGCTTTCGCAACAGGCGAAAGATCGCGCAGGCTCGGCCTTGGTGGCTACCACGGTGGGCTGGGCGATCGGCAGCCCGAGCTACATGCCGCCCGAACAGGTCCTGGGCCAAGCGGTCGACGGGCGAGCCGACCTCTACGCGATTGGCTGCATCGGCTGCTTCTTGCTGACGGGTCGGCCGCCGTTTGGTGGCAGGACGCAGGAGGAGATCATGGGGAACCAGCTGACCCAGCCGGCCCCTTCGCTTTACCCCACGATCGCGGGTGTGCCCGAGACGCTGTCGGCCGTACTGGAACAAGCGCTGGCCAAACGGCCGGAGGATCGGTTCACGACGGCGGCGGTGATGCGCGCGGCCCTCGTGCGCGCACGCAATGAGCTACATTCGGTAGCAAACCCAACGCAGCCGCTGGCGCCTGCGGCCAACGAGAACGCGGCCAACCCGGCCAACCCGGCCAAAGCAGCTCCCGAGATCGCTGCGGCCTTGGCGCCGCTCGAACCCGTGAAGCCAGCCCAAGCGCTGCTTGGCCAGCGTGGCACGGTGCGGATGGAAGCTGCGCCGGTCCGTACTTCCTCCGCGGCTGACGTCGACACCATCTTTCGGCCGCCGCAAAAGGAAGAGGAGCTCCTGGGCGATACCACGCCGGATCCGGGCGCGGCTGCGCGTGTGCGCGAAGCGATCGCCGAGGCTCGCAGCCCCGCGCTTGTGCCCGCGCCCCGTACAAAGCGCGTCCCAGAGCGAAGTCAACCCGGCGCTGGCCGCTTGCGGCCGTGGCTATTGGCGGGGCTTGCGCTGGCGGTGGTCGCGCTCGTGTTCCTGCTGCTGATGAGGCTGGGATGAGCGCGGCGGAGAACCTCAACGGCAGCGAAGCGCTGCCGCGCATGAGCGGGCCGAGAGGCACGATGCGGGTGGTTCTGCCGCCTGATTTACGACTTGCTAGCACCGAGCCGGTGGGCGCGGACACGGTGCCCGATGCACGTCCGGAGCCCACGGAGCTGAGCGACGAGGAAGCGAGTTTGCTCGGTGCGCTCACCGAGCCACGCAAGGATGAGGTTCCCGCCGTGGTGCCACGCGGAGCCGGCGCTATCGACTTCAAACCTGGCGATCTCTTCCGCGGCTACGTCGTCGCCGGGGAGTTTGCGCAAGGCGGTACCGCCATATTGTATGAGGCCAAACACAGCGTTTCGCTGCGGACCTGTTTGATCAAGGTTCTCAAGCCTTGTTACCGCGAAGCACCCTATCGCTCGATTCAGCAAAAGCTGATCTCTGAGGGGCAACTGCTGATGGCGAGCGCGGGGCGCAATCCGTTCTTGGTTCCTTGTCACGACGTTGGCCACGACGAGCGACGCGGGCCGTTCATCATCATGGACAAGCTCGAGGGCGCAACGCTGGCCGATCACATCGTACGCAAGCGCGCTGGCGGAAAGACCTTCGATCCGGTGGACGTGGCCGAGCTCGGGGTGACGTTGGCGATCGGCCTGCAGACGATGCATGAGAGCGGCGCGATCCATCGAGACATCAAGCCCGCCAACGTCTTCATTCTGGCTGCGCGTGGTGGGCTCAACAAAGCCGTATTTCTCGATTGGGCGGCCGCCAAGAGCACCTACTCGCCGGACACGCGACTCGAACCTGTGTTCGGCACCGTGGCGTACATGGCGCCAGAGCAACTCGATCGCGGCCATATCTCCGGGGCGATTGACCAGTATGCGCTAGGCCTCCTCTTGACCGAGTTGATGTGGCGACATCCCTTTTTGCCCGACCACAACATCAGTCAGGAGCAGCTGGTTGCGAAGCAACGCCATGCTCCACCCGACGAGCCTCCTGCTTCCTTCGTGCCCAAGCGGCTTTGGGCGATCCTCGCGCGTACGCTCGCCAAGCGCGCGGAACAGCGCTTCGCTTCGTGCGAACTGTTCGCACGCGCGCTGCGCGAATGGTTGGTCGCGCCGGACAAGCTGCAGAAGGATGAACGAGTGTCGATGCCGGTCGGTCCAACGCTGCCGATCGCGGGCAAAGCGCGCAGTGGCAAGCGGCTCGCCCCTGCTCCGCCAACGGAGCTACCCGATCCGTGTCCGCGGCTGCGCATGGACGAACTCAGCGAGCATGCGAGCTTGGTGGTTCGCAGTGGGCAGCACAAGGGCGCTCGCTTCATCTTGGCGGCAGGACGCACCGTGATCGGACGGCACGCGGGCATGTGCCACCTCGTGCTCAATGACGAGTCGGTCACGCAGAAGCACGCGGCGCTCGAGTGCGTCGTCCCCGACGGGGCCAAGCCGTGGTTCAGCGTGGTGGATCTCGAGAGTTTGAACGGCGTTTCGGTGGCAGGCGTGCGTTTGAGTGACGGTAACGAAGCGCACTTGCCCGAGTCGGCGATGATCGGCGCAGGCGGTAGCTTGGTGGTGGGCGACGTCGAGCTTGCGCTCTTGCCTGCAGGCCGCCTTGGCGCCGACGGGCGCTGGGAGAGCGCGGCCGAGGTCAAGGCAGCACGCACGGCTGCTGCAAAGGCAGCGAAGAGCGCTACCGAGGCCGAGCGAACGCCGCCGAAGAAGTTGCTCCGGCCAGCGCTGCAGCTGCCGGCGACGAGCCTGTTTTTGGCGCCCACGTTGTTGGTCCGCCAAACCCAAAGTGCGGCGCGCTATCACCTCGAGCGCGCGTGCGTCTTCGGTAGCCTGCCGGAGAAAGCCAACATCGTCGTGCAGAACCCCTACGTCAGCGGTGCGCATGTGCGGTTCACCCATGTTTCTGGTTGGTTTGGCGGGGACCTCACCTTCTTGGTCGAGGACCTCGGCAGCACGAACGGACTTTGGGTGAGCGCGGGCACGGCCATGAAGCGCGTTCAATCGGTGGCGCTGCAGCCGGGGAGCCGCGTGTTCCTCGCCGATGAGGACGGGATTGAACTCACCTTGCTCGCGCCAGGGGCGTTTGACCTCGGGCGAGGGGAGTTCATCGCATGCGATGAGCACGGTCGCGAGATCCGGGGCGAGCCCGCGGCCCTCGGCCGCCCCGCGTCTTCGGAGAAGGACGCGAGCCCTCGCTTCAACCTTGTCCGAGCCGCCGTCGTGTTCGGCATCACGCTGCTGGTTGGGCTGGCCGGGCTGGCCGTGGGGGCGCTGATCACGCAGCTCTTTGGAGGTGCAAAGCCATGAAGAATGAACAGCCTGAGGGCGACGATCTGCAGGGGTTCGAGGCGCCGACCGAGGAGCAAGCCAAGGCTTTGCGCGAAGGATTTGCCGCCCATGTATCGGCAAACGCAGAGTTCCAGCAGGCCGTGAAAGGCCTGATGAAGACGCAGAATCCGCGGGCGCACGAGCAGGCGCTGGAGCGGCAATTCGTGCCCAAGGTCGAGGTCGATGAGCAGGCCGATTCCGCCGAACTCGGGCATCCAACC
>CAITIQ010000338.1 GCA_903892415.1 uncultured delta proteobacterium
GCAGCAGGCGCTGATGAGCCTCCCCGTTGCGCGTTTCGGCGAGACACGCACGTTGCGGCCAGCGCCAGAAGTTGTTCGCGCGCCGTCAGCCGCTGACGAACTCACCCTGTTGCATGCCCAGCGTGCTGCGTCGGCAGAAGATGATCCCAAGCCTGTAGAGCCGCCTCGGTCTCCGAGCGTGCGCGCGGCTTCAACACCCGGGGAGCCATGGCGCAGCCCGCTGCCCTTCAGGCAAAGCCCAGCGCAGCCACCAGCGCCAGCGCCATCCGTCGCGCACGTCCAAACCCCACGCTGGATGTTGGTGCTGATCGCGCTGCTTACGATCTTGGTGCTGCTGCTCGCTGCGATGCTCTGGCGCGGCCCACCGGACACGCCGACTCTTTCCCGCTGGGGTCTCCCTCCGTTATTCTCCGCAGCCCACTGTTCCATGGCCGTTAACCTTCCCCACGACACGATACCGGCGTCGATCGCAGCGCGACTGCGAACCGGGCGGCATGAAGCGGTGGAGCTTGCCGACACCACCGAGGTGGAGGTCGGCCCGCGTGAGCCCCGCGTGGTCGCCGCGGCTGAACGGCTTGGGGACCTGGTTCGACCGCGCTCCGAACAGGAAGGCGTTGCGCGCGTTCCCGAGAAGCCCAACCCGAGCGCGCTGGACTTCCAAGCGGGCGAGGTTTTCCGCGGTTTGCGGATGGGCGAGCGGTTTGCGAAGGGCGGGATGTCCTCCCTGTACGACGCAACGTCGGCTGACGGGCGCGAGCTCTTGGTGAAGGTCTTGCTCGCGCCCTATCGCCATCCACACTTCGCAACCATCCGCGACAAGCTCGTTGCAGAGGGAGAGCTGCTACGGGCGCTTGGCGGCGAACTGCCCTTCTTGGTCAATGTGCATGACGTTGGCGTTGATGAACGAGTGGGGCCGTTCGTCGTCATGGACAAGCTTGGTGGCAGGCCCTTGGACGCGCGCCTTACGCTCCTGCGCGCCACAGGCAAAACCCTGCCCAGCGATACCGTTGTACGGCTGGGCATCTCGATCGCCGCGAGCCTGCATTTGATGCACGAACGGGGCGTCGTTCATCGTGACATCAAGCCCGGTAACATTCTATTGCCCGATGCCAGTAGCAAAGGCCGCTACGGCGATGTCGTCATCATTGATTGGGGAGCTGCCAAGAGCCCCTACTCCTCAGCAACGGCAACGCATGATGCAGCCATTGGCACGGCGGCCTATATGGCTCCCGAGCAGATCCTGCGTGGCACCATTACGGGTCAAATTGACCAGTACGCGCTCAGCCATGTACTCGTTGAATGCTTATGTGGGCGCCACCTACTAAGCGGCGATGACGGGCTACCCGCAGCGGAGCAGCTCGCGAATCTGCAGATCCTCGGCCATTTCGACAGCCCGCCGACACACCTCGTCTCCCCTCGATTGTGGTCCATTCTTGAGCGCGGACTGCAAAAGGACTTTCGCAAGCGGTACCCGTCGAGTGCTGCGTTTGCTCAAGCGCTGCGTGAATGGCTCGCCGCTCCCGACGCCACGGCCAAGGCTCCGGCGGTGCTGTCGCTGGCGGTCAAGCCCACAGTGCCGAAGGATGCTTCGCGCAACCAACCTCGGCCGGCCTTGCACTCGCGTTCCGAGGTGCCGGTGCCCGCCGCGCGACTTCGACTCGACGAACTTTCCGAGCGCGCGAGCCTCATCGTCCGTTCCGGAGTCATGACCGGTGCTCGCTTTGCCTTGGGTGAACGGCACGTGATCGGCAGGCACCCAGGAGTAGCGAGCATCGTGCTCGAGGACGAAGGCGTGAGCCAGGAGCACGCCATCCTCTCGGTGATCGTGATCGACGCCGAGCGGCCCGTTTACAACGTGCGCGATGCGAAGAGTCGCAACGGAACAGCCGTGGGGCAGGTTCGCCTGGATGACGCCGGGGACCCGGAGGCCCCCGCACGAGAGACCGTGGCGGCCTTGCGAGTTGGTGAGTCGCTGATCTGCGACCAGGTTGAGCTGGTGCTGTTTCCCGCAGGCAGGCTGCTACCCAACGGTGCCTGGCAAACCTACGCAGAGGCGCGCGAGAATGAGCGCTTGCGCGATGCCGCCCTCGCGGCCAACACAGCCAATAGAGTAGCCAGCGCAGGCGACGCGAAGGCTCACCCGTCCAATCCGGCGTTGCGAGGCGGGACCTCGAAGCTCGCCGCAACGCCGGTATCGCCAACCGCGGCTGGCCGCAGCCCGGTACGGCCCCTGCCGGCGACGCTCGATGATGTGGGCGCTAGGAGCGCTCAGCGCGTCGTTCCCCGCCACGAAGTCGAGCTTAGCGATCGCTGGCTCGCCCCAACGCTGCTCGTGATGGAGGCTGGGGATAAGCCAACGAGCCGGAGATTTCATCTCGGCGATGAGGGCGTGATCGGGTCCTCACCGGACTACGCGAACATTGTCGTTCACGGTAACAATCGCGTGAGCAAGCGCCACGTGGCGTACAGTCATATTACCGGGGCCGAGGGAGGTGAAATCACCTACGCGTTCGAGGATCTGCAAAGCGCTAACGGCCTCTGGGCAGAGCCCGGGGATAGCCAAGGGAAACGGCGCCGCGTCCAGGCCAAGGTCCTTCATCCAATGCAAAGTCTTTGGCTCGGTTCAGCGGCTCAAGTCCTGTTGCTGCCGCCCGGCCGCTTCCTAAGCCCGAGCGAATTTCAAGCCTGTGATAGCCAAGGCCGTTCGCTTCGTAGTCAACCTACTCGGCACAAACTCCACCCGATCGCCGCGGCCGCCATACTCTGTGCGTCCGCCGCCCTGATTGCCGCCGTTGCGTGGTACCTGTTCCAGCGGCTCGGCCTGCTATGAGCGAACTCAGTATCAAAGAACCCAGCGAACAGGAGATCGCCGAGCAACGCGAGCGGCTCGCGAAGCTTGCCGCGGAGCAGCCGAGCTTCGTCAAAGCCGTCGGCAAACTTGCCCGCATTACGCTCAAGCCGAAGTCGGCGAGCGGCGCCACCCAGCCCAAAGGGCTCGAGCCTGTGTTTTCGCAGGATACCGTGCGTGATCTCGTGCCGCCGACCGCGATCGAGGCTCCGCTGCCCGCCGATGATGACGACGCAGAACCGCTGGAAGCCCTCAGCCCGAAAGAGCGGACGATCCTGTGGCGCGGCTTTGGCGTGCTCTCGATCTTCGTCGCAGGCATCGCAGTTGGTGGGGTTGTCTTCGTGCGCGCTTGCAACCAAAGCGAGGAGAAGCTCGTGCTACCGAGCGCTGTGAAGACAGCCACCTCGGCTGAACCTGCGCCTGCGGTGCAGAGCCCGCCGCCGACGAACTCGCCTCCGCCGGCGCTCACGAGCGCGCCCTCAGCGAGCGCGGCGACCAGCAAGGCGCAAGGTTCTGCGCTACCCAAACCCGAAGTTTCCGGCACACCCTCCGCAAAGACTGGGCCTTTTAGTGGGCCTGATTGGGGCATTGACCATTGAAACATCAACGAACGGCGATGATTGGCGTGTGCGCGATGCTGCTCAGTGCACCCGCGCAGGCAGAAGAAGAAGAGCTCAATCAGGCGAGCAAGAAAGTCTATGAAGAGGCTTTGACCGCGGCGAACAAGAGTGATTGGGCACTCTGTCGCACGCGCGCTATTGGGGTATGGCAACAGATCAAGAGCCCGAGCGTTGCCGGCATCCTTGGCATCTGTGAGGCCGAACTCGGTATGAACCGGGACGCTGCCGAGCATCTGGACTTCTTCCTCAAGAATCAAAAGAAGGGCACGCCCAAGCAGCTGGCGCAGGTCAGCGAAGCGTTCGACAAGGTCAAGCCGAAGGTGGCGCGAATCACACTTACGCCGGTACCGGACGATGCTGATGTGTTTCTTGACGATAAGCCACTCGGGCGCGGCAAGCAGACGTTCTTCGTCAATCCGGGGGACGTGCGGGTTGGTGTGGCCAAGAACGGCCAAGCGAAAAACAAGACGATTAGCGTCAAGGCAGGCGAGCAACTCGACAATCTGGTGATTGATGTACCGATCGATTCCGCTGCGGGTGGGCAAGCCGGCGTAGGCGGAGCAACCGGTGGCACGGGCGGCGCGGCTGGCCAAGGTGCCGCCGGAGCGGGCGGGGCTGGCCAGGGCGCGGCTGGCCAGGGCGCGGCTGGCCAGGGCGCGGGCGGAGCAGGTGGGGATGTCCCTATTGCTGAAGACAAGCCGCTTTGGCCCGTCTTCCTCCTTGGCGGCGTGGGCTTGGCAGGAATCGGCGCTGGCGTGGGCTTAACGGTTGCCGGTGGTGGCCAGTATGCAGACGCCGAACAAACCGCAGCCTGCTCGCCCTTCACGCTGGCCTGCTCCAACACGGCAAGCGAACAGCTGGATGATGCTGCGCTATTGCAGAATGTGGGCATTGGCATGTTCGCCGTCGGCGGCGCCAGCCTGGTTGGCATGGCGATTTACCTACTTATTCCCTCGGCCTCCACCAAGGCCGCCTTTACTCCTTGGGTGGACGGCGAACGCGTTGGCCTCACCACCACCCTAGCCTTCTGAAAGTCGAGACCCAGCATGCGCCACCAAAACCTCTTCCTAACCGCCATTGTCTCGGCCGCGCTCAGCGCCTGCTCCTACAACGTTTGCGACGAATTCTTCAACGGCACCTGCCCAGCGATTGAAACGGGTGGAGGGGGGATTGGAGGTGGTGGTGGAGCGCAAGGAGGCGGGGGAATAGGCGGCAACGCTGGTGGCGGCGGGAACGCTGGGGGCGGCGGCATCGGGGGAGAAGGTGGACAGGGTGGCGGACCGAACCCGATTTGTACGCCCACGGAAGGCGAAGCCATTGGCTCGGACTGCGGCGTGTTCGTGAATGCCGCGTCGGTCGGCGGCGACGGAAGTCAGGCCATGCCGTATAGCACAATCACGGAAGCCCTCACCAACATTGGCTCTGTCACGCATATCTACGTATGCGGCGGCGACAGCTTCAATGGCTCAATCACTTTGCCCAGTGGCGTTTCCCTCTCCGGCGGCCTCGCTTGTTCGGATTGGACCTATGCAGCCGCCAACCCAGTGCCCGAATTACAAGGCACCGCAGACCAGCCCGCGCTGACGCTGATTGGCAATGAAGACCGGGATGTGGAGTTCTTTCAGATCCTCGGCGCCAATGCGGTAACGGCTGGCAGCTCAAGCATCGCAGTTTTGGCGGATGGCGCTACCGGCACGCTGCGCGGATTGACCATTAGCGCGGGTACCGGAGCGGCTGGTGCAGCTGGAACGCCGCAGGGTGTGACGCAAACGCCGCTCGCTGCGAATGGCGGTAACGGCGGCAATGGCTGTCTTGGTTTGGTTGGCGTACTAGGAGGAGGAGGAGGAGGACAAAATACGTGCCAGGCAATGAATGTTGGCGGCGGAATTGGCGGTAGTGGGACGAATGGAGCGAGTGGGGGAACTGGCACCGACGGTGAGCCGCTCGCTCCAACCGGGGAAGGCGGAATTGGCGACCCACTCAACGCGGGCACCTGCGCCCCCGGTGAAGGAGGCCTCCCCGGCCTAGCCGGCCTCCCCGGCACCGGAGCCCTCTCGACCGATCTGGGCACGCTTTCCTCCACCGGCTTCCTCAACGCCCCCGGACTCCCCGGCCAAAGCGCCGGCTCGCCCGGACAAGGCGGCGGCGGTGGCGGTGGCGCCAACCTCTGCACCACCGGCATGCTGGGAGCCGGCCCGTCCGGCGGCGGCGGCGGTGCAGGCGGCTGCGGCGGCAACGTTGGCGAGCCCGGACAAGGAGGCGGCGGTAGCTTCGGAATCGTCTCTATCAACGCCAGCCTCACGCTCGACAATGTCACCATCAGCACCGCCAGCGGTGGCGCCGGTGGCGCCGGTGATGCAGGCCAACCCGGCATGGCAGGTGGTGCAGAAGGGTCTCAAGGAATAGGGACTGGCGCCTGCCCCGGCGGCCCTGGCGGAGCCGGCGGTCGCGGCGGAGCCGGTGGCGGCGGTCGCGGCGGCCCCTCGGTTGGCATAGCCTACGTTGGCACCGCCCCGAGTGAGGAAGGCACCGTCGAAATCACCCTCGGCTCAGCAGGAATGGGTGGTCTTGGTGGTGACGGCGGGCCCGGCAATCAAGCCACCGCGGGTGCGGTAGGCCTCAGCGCCCAGCGCCAGGATTGGTGACCGTCTTTGGGACGGAACGCGCCGAAATCGACCGTCCACAAGCGAGAAAACTGAGCAGCTCGACCTCAAGCCGGTGATTCAGCGATCATGATGCAAAGTCAGTTACTCGGTCCCTGTGGGTCCCCCCGCGAGCGCGCAGCGCGAGTTTGGGGGGACTGGGCGAGCGCAGCGAGACCGAGGGGGGCAGCTAAGTCTGCTCTGGCTCTGCTGGTTATCGGTTGTTCAGCCGTGATCGGCTGCGGCGACGACTCGAGCTGCCCCGAAGGCTTCGTCTGCACGCCCGAAGGTGGAGGGGGGATTGGAGGAGGGGGCGGAACGCAAGGAGGCGGGGGAATAGGCGGCAACGCTGGTGGCGGCGGGAACGCTGCGGGGGGCCAGGGAGGAGATGCCGGCCAGGGCGGCGGACCCAATCCAACCTGCACGCCGATGGAAGGTGAAGCGATTGGCTCGGACTGCGGCGTGTTCGTTAACGCATCATCCGTAGGTGGCAATGGCAGCCAGGCCATGCCCTACAGCTCAATCACTGAAGCCGTCGCAGCTCTTGGCTCTGCCACACATATCTATGTATGCGGCTCTGACAGCTTTGCTGGCTCCATCAGCTTGCCGGCTGGCGTCTCCCTCTCCGGCGGCCTCGCCTGCGCCGATTGGACCTATGCGGCTGCCAACCCCACGCCCGAACTGCTCGGCACAGCCGACCAGCCTGCCCTGACCATCACAGGTGCCGGAACATCGACGATTGAGTCTTTTCGCATAACCGCGCCCAATGCGAGCGCAGCGGGCGCATCGAGTATTGGAGCGGTGATCGAAACGGCCGAGGTCGAACTCATCGCCGTCACCGTGAGCGCCGGAGCCGGACAAGTGGGAGCAACAGGCATGAGTGCGCCCGCTAATAACGCCGGGGTCGGGGCCTCGGGCAACAACGGTGCAAACGCGTGCACCGACCTAATGAGCGTGGATGGCGGAGCCGGTACAAGCAACAACTGTGGGGGCATGCTCTCGACCGGCGGAAGCGGTGGAGATGGCAATATCGCGGTTGGCGCGGGCGGAGTGAGCGGTACGGCTGGTCTTCTAGGGCAGGGAGGAATCGGGCAGCCCAACATCGGCCCTTGGTCGTGCGGAGTTGGCGTAGGCGGGGGCGGCGACAACGGCTCCCCAGGTTCCCCAGGTTCCCCAGGTTCCCTCAAGGGTACTTTGACCGCGAGCGGCTTCGTCGGGGATGCAGGCCTCGCGGGTTCGGCTGGCACACCGGGACAGGGCGGCGGTGGTGGCGGCGGAGCCAAAGGACCACTTGATTGCGACCTCGGCACGGCGGGCAACCAAGTCGGCGGCGGGGCTTCCGGTGGGTCGGGTGGATCCGGCGGCTGCGGTGGAGAAGGAGGCGCGGGCGGAGGCGGCGGCGGCGCGAGCTTTGGCCTGGTCGTGCTCAACGCAAACGTGACCTTGACCAACAGCGTGCTGACAAGCGC
>CAITIQ010000339.1 GCA_903892415.1 uncultured delta proteobacterium
AATCGTTAGCAGCCGGCTGCACCACAAGAGCCCGCCAGCGCCCATCACCTCGTGCGCTAAGCCAAAGAAGCGAATGCGATCCTGTGGACCTGCTGGGACCAGCGAGCGCTCCGGCGCGAGCCGTTCGGCCAGCTCGAGGATCTCGGCCCAGCCGGTCTTCGCAGGCTCATCCTCGTACATCGCCGCGGGCGCGTTGGCGCTGCGGGTCCACTTGCGAACTTCCTTGTCCCCAGGGTTGAGACGCACCGCGACGAACGGGATCTGCTTGCACACAAAAAGGGCTTTGGCGGCCTCCGACCATGGGCTCGGAATGCCGCCAACCGTAACCAACCGCAGCCCGCGAGCGGCCTTGGCTACCTCAAGCTCTACAAACTCCACCGACGTTGCCATCGGCGCAGCATAAGCGAGGTCGGGCCAAGGACGGGTGCACAGATGCCCGTGCGCGGAATGGGCTCAGAGCTCCGAGTACGTCAGCCCGCAGAGGGCGATCTTCTCATCGCAGTCACCAGCCTCCATTGGGGTCTCCATGCAGGCGTAGAAGTCGTTCCACTCGGGGTTGCAGCCGTGGTTGATACCCGACGCGCTGTCGCCACCCCACTTGGATAGGCACTTGATCAAGGCGATGCCCGGGTCGGGGCAGTGGGTCGGAGCGCAGCTCGAGACGGCGTCGATCACGCAGGAGGCGCATTGCCCGCCGCCCACCGTGGCGCAGTTGAAGAAGCAGGTGCCGTCGCCTTCAGCGCAGGTTTGAATGCACGGCTCGAAGGCGCCGCAGCTGATGTTCTCTTGCTCGAACGGCACCATCATCAGCACGTAGTTGAGGCACATCTCATCGTGGGTACCTTCGCCCCAGTAAACGTCGCGCGGCATGAGCTGCTCGCCCTGGATTTCCGGCTGGTGCATCGGACTGTTGTCGTAGGTGCAGGAGAGGTGGATCTTGTCGCCTTTCTTGCCCTCGATCGGATTGGCGAGCCCGTAGCCGCCTTGCCAATGGAAGTCCCAACGAGGGATGTCGATCATGCACTGCTTCTCACCGGATTCGACGCTCTCGTGCCAGACCGAAATCTCGGTGCCGAGCACGTGCATGTGCGGTGAGTTGGCGATGATCGTTCCGTCGGCGGGAAGCTCGAAGACCCGCTCCTGAACGCTGGCTTCTTCGCCGGCGGGGACCTTCATCGCGAGATGAGCCATCGGCAGCGACTCGACGCGCCACTTCGGCTTGTTGGGCGTCGTCCACAGCTTGGCGTACGAGATGTCCGCCGGGATCTCCGCGTCGGCCGCGAAGGCGAGCACGTTGTAATGCATCTGCAGCACGAGCCGCGAGCCCTTCGGAATGATCGTCGCGGCGCCTTCTGGCATGCGCCCTTGTTGCGCACCGGGAGCCCAACCGGCGATGGTGTTGAGCGTGCCACCGCCCGTGCCACCAAAGCACTCGTAGCCGGCCACGTCGTCCTTGTCGTTTAGCTTTTCCACCTCGGCGATGCCCTCCGGCGGAATCAAGTAGACCAACGCGTGGTGTCCCAGCGCTTGGACGCCAGGCTCGAGGAAGGTCGAAATCAGGTAGGTGTCTTCCTCGAACTCGGCGTCGAGTAGAAAGCAACGGTAGTCGTCAG
>CAITIQ010000340.1 GCA_903892415.1 uncultured delta proteobacterium
CGCGTCACTGGCTTGCCCGTTGCGGCCGGAGCAGGCCGCGGGTTTGCGGTCGTGGACGAGGAGGAGGTGGACGCGGCGGAGGGAGCCGGGGCCGACGGCACAGCCGACGTCGAGCTCTCGAGCTCGGCCGGTGCAGGGCGCGCCAAGAGCACACTGGACGGCTCAGCGCTCGCGGCGCTTGTCGCGGGCGTGGGCGCTTCATCAGCGCCGCTCAAAGGACGCGGCGGAGCGCTCGCGGTGGAGCCAAACGCGCTGCTCTTGACGTAAAGCACTGCCCCAGCACCCCCGATGCCAACGGCAGTTGCCAGCGCGAAAGGCCACAGCGCACGACGTGGTCGACGAGGCGCGACGTTCGCAGGCAGCGCCGCGGTGGAGAGCGGAGGGGCCTCATCAGCGGAGGTCTCGATCTCCGAGAGCAGGACGCGCTGCTGCGAGAGGGAGTGCCCGAGGATCTGCTCGAGCCAGCGTGCGACCTGGTGAGGCGAGGCTGGGGGGCACGCAAGCTCCAGTGCTGTGAGCATCTCGGCCGCGGTCTCGTAGCGCTGGGTTTTATCGACCGCTAGCGCCCTCTCGAGCACCAAATCGAGCGCGCCATTGCCAGCTTGTGTTCCCTCGAAGGGGGACACGAAACGGTACGCGAGGATCTTGAAGACGAGCGAGGCTTCTTCACCGGCAAACAGTCTGCGCCCCGCCAAGAGCTCCCAGAGCACGCAGGCAGTGGCCCAAAGATCCACACGCCGATCGACGACCTCTCCGCGGATCTGCTCAGGCGCCATGTAGGGCAACTTGCCCTTGAGTTCGCCCTCTTTCGTCACCTGAAGACGGCCCAACGCCACCGCGATGCCGAAGTCCACGGTGCGTGCGATGCCGTCCGACCCAAGCAATACGTTGGGCGGGGAGACATCGCGATGCACGACGCCAAGCGGCTGCATGTCCTCGCTGGTCGCCTCGTGTGCGGCGTGAAGACCAGCCAACATGCCGCCGACGATCGCACTCGCGATCGCCGGGGGAACGCGGCCCTGTGCGCGATCTTGCAGGGTCCTGAGGATCTTGGCCAAGGACTCGCCGTGGACGAACTCCATCACGATGAAGAACTCGCCGCGCTCCGAAACCATGTCCAACGTGGGCACGACATTGGGGTGGCGGATGCGAGCGGCGATGCGCGCCTCATCAAACAGCATCCCGACGAACTGCGGGTCATGCGCCAGATGTGGATGAAGCCGCTTGATGGCGACGGCGCGCGAGAAGCCGGCTGGACCTATCAGCTTGCCAAGATACACCGCCGCCATGCCGCCGCTCGCGAGCTGCCGGTGCAGGAGATAGCGCCCGAGACGACGAGCCCCAGAACTCGCGGCGGGTTGAACGCTCAACCGCCTCCAGATCCGCAGCTGATCAGAACCGGCTCCGGCGTCTCGACGATACCTGCCGACGAACCAGTGCCGAGCAGGCCGGGATCGCCTTCTCCGGATTCAACGTAGAACCTGTTCCAGCCCCAACAGTACACAGCACCATTCTCATGAATCGCGCAGGTCTGGCCGATGCCAGCAACAACGCGCGACGCGTTTGGCGAACCAGCCTCTCGTACTTTGAAGGGCTGCCCTTCGAGCTCGATCACCGTCGGGCCCAGCGGTGGCCCGTTGCTCGTGGCGACGTCGTCCCCCCAGCACAGCAGCGTGCGGTCGGCGAGCACGGCGCAGGAATGGTCATAGCCAGCGCTGATCTCGGTTACGCCAGCGAGCCCCGCAACCTTGGTGGGAACGTCATTGACGGCAAAGCCCCCGCACTCGCGCAGCGCCGAG
>CAITIQ010000341.1 GCA_903892415.1 uncultured delta proteobacterium
CCGAACCTGCACCGCTGTTCGGCTCTGCGCCGCCCTCGGCGCTGCCGCCGTTCTCGGCGCTACCGCCAGCGCCTCCGCTGCCGCCGGCTCCTCCGCTACCGCCGTCAGGCGTACAGACAAACCCGACGCAGGTTCCTCCGGGACAAGGCGTGCCCTCAGGCTTAGCCGTTCCGACGCAGCCGTTGGCGGTGCAAATACCGTTTTCAGCGCAGGGGCTGTCGAGGTCGCAGGTGTTGCCTGTGAGCGGAGTGTGAGTGCAACTGTTAAAGCCGACGCACGTGTCCAGCGTGCAATCGTTGAAGTCGTTGCATTGTGGGGCGGGCAGCACAACGCATTGCCCAGCCGCGCACGCACTTGCGCAAGCCCCCTCACAGCTCGTGCCGTCTGGCTCAAAGACGTCTGCAGGGCACTCGCCCGAAACTCCGTCACAATGCTCTGCTGGATTGCAAACAGCTCCTGCGCGACAGGTCGACCACAACGCGCGCGGCGAGCAGACGCCATCGATTGCTCCACCGCTTGCGACGCTGCAGGCTTCACATCCGCCAACACAGCCTGAGTTGCAGCACACCTCGTCCACGCAGAAGCCAGAGTCACACTCCGCATCCACGGTGCACGGGATGCCAAGCCCAGTGAACTGCGAGCAGTCCGGGTTATTGCCGCTGGCGAGGCCTGCATCTCCCAATAGATCACACTGCCCGTCCACCTCCACGAGCGCGCTACTTCCGACGAACTGGGCGGTAAACGTGTTCCCTGTGCGCAACACCGCCACGGATTTCCCGTCTCCGATACGAATGATGCGATTGTCCACAAGCGAGGGCTCGCTCACCGTGACGGCTTCGGGCGCACCATCTGCGCCAAAGGTATGGGACGAGAACACGCCGCCATCGGTGAAGTAGCGAGTCAGCTCGACGCCATCGTCGACGAAGGAGCCACCGGCAGTTCCTGGCAGTGTATGCGGACCGCCAACGATGCTGTGCCCCTCGAGGACCCACGACTTCGACCACGCCACCAAGAAGTCACAAGACTCGAGAGCGACAGGTTGGCCGTAGGGGTTGGCGTTAGGAAACGGATAGATGGGGTACGTCGCCTGGAGCAGCCCACTGCTCGAAAAAATGTCGCTGTGAAACTTGTTATCCGGCGACGAGGGCGCTTCGCCGTAGCGGAACATGCAGTGGCCGAAGCCACAGGCAAAGGAATTGAATAGGTATGGTTGGTGCGTCAGTTCCCAGCCGAAGGCGCTCCTAACCACGAGCCCGTCATCGCGTACGACCCTAAGGTCACCCTCCCAAATCGACGGGTCCTCGTCGAGGGTGATCTGGAGAACGACGTAGGCATGGGTGCCGTCAAAGCCCGTCGCATAGATGTCAATCTTGTAGAGGTCGTCCGATCCGGCAAGCGAGTCCGTGGCCTGTCCGAGCAGGGTGTTCCCCGACACGTTGCCGTCGGCGCTCAACACAAAGCCGCGAACGCGGTTGGTCTTGCCATACCCGAAACCAGGCTGGGTCCAATTCTCCACCTCATGCGCGACAAGCCAGACTCCGTCTGCTGAGCGCTCGAGGTGCACGCTATCAACCCGACGCGGCCCTTCGTCGTAGTTCCCGCCTTGGTTCGGTGGAAGCGGCGGGTCTTGCTCGTAGACCAGCAGCGGGGCCGTATCCAGCAGCTGGCCCGCCTGATCGAAGCGGACCTGCATCACCCTGTCGTGGTCCCCCTGCGCTTCGACCCAGACGAGATGCCCAACGCCACATTCCCATTCGACGTCCCAGTTGTCGTTCCCCGAAGCATAGGGAAAGGGCTCGATTGGATAGCTGCCGAGCTCGAAGCTCGGTGAAACCAAAGCAGCTGACGCCACCCCCGTCTGCTCGGCTTCACGCTCCGCCTCGGTGGCCTCACTCGGCTGGGAGCTTTCCTCACAGCCGGCCAGCGCCCCAAGCAGCAACAGCCCGACCGCCCCGTTCCTTCGCCTCAATGTCACGCGAGCCCCATCTCCGGCAAGCTAGCGGTTGATCGTACAATCAGCCAGGTCACGGTAGCGCTGCGTGGATGTAGGCCGCGGCGCCGCTGAGGCCGAGCAAGCAAACGCCGCACAGCACCGAGACGATGGCTCGCCAGCCGTAGCTCCAGACGGCGTTGGACTGGCTGCCGATCGATACGAGCAGCGGGCTGTCCGGGCTGGGACCGATCGCGAGTTGGGGCACGTTGCCTCGGTAGTCGTGCGCTGTGACCAGGCCGGTGGGGGTCGCGTGGCCCGCCATGAAGACGCTGGCTCCATCGCGCACGACGATCTGGGTGATGCGCCGGCCGTCCGCTTGGAGGAACTCCCAGCTTTCGCCCACCAGGTCCACCAGCGAGAGGTCCACCGCGCATGAGCCGCTTGCGTCACTCAAGAGGGCGGGTACCGCGACCGTATCCCGTGATTCTTCACGGTAGTTGTTCCGCCCGACGCGCCGCTCATAAAGAGTGTGAACCAGCACGCATGGCGCGCCAAAGCCGCTCTGTAGCGGCGCGACGCCGTTGGCGCGCAGCACGCCTGCGGCCTCGACTGGGCCGGCCTTCAGCGCCTGGGTTGCGGAGGTTGGGCGCTCGAGGAACATCCGACTCGGCCGCAACTCGAGCCAGCCGAGCACGATC
>CAITIQ010000342.1 GCA_903892415.1 uncultured delta proteobacterium
CACCGTCCTACCGAAGAGGTCCTCCTTATCGGTGTTGGACGCCTTGAGGTAGGCCTGCTGGGTCCACACCGAGCCGCTGCGTACAAACACATAAGCGGCGCTGCTCCCCTCGGCGCTGTTGTTCGCCTGGTCGCCGTTCACGCCGCGGGCGGCGCTGTCTTCGTTCCGCGCCCCCACCGCTAACGTGTCGCCATCGAGCGATAACGACCAGCCGAAGTAGTCCTCCGCGTCAGCGTTCGACGCCTTCAGATACGCCTGCTGTGTCCAGCCAGTGCTGCCGCGCACAAACACGTAGACGGCCCCGCTACGAACGGCGCCTTCGTTCGTCTGGTCGCCGTTCACGCCGCGGGCTGCGCCGGATTCGCCGTACGCGCCTACGGCCAGCGTGTCCCCGTCGAGCGCTAGAGCAAAGCCGAAGTAGTCTCCGCCGTTCGAGTTGGAGGCCTTCACGTAGGCTTCTTCGTAAACAGAGCAGCGGACGCCCAGGGCGACGAAGCACGCGTCGGTTGAAGCGTTCGACGGCGCCACAGCGATTTGGTCGGGAGTTGAATCGGCAGCGCGCTCAGCGCCGCCCGCAGGTGCGTCTCCGGCTGTTCTCGACGGGCCGGCGCAAGCTGCGGCCAGCCAGGCCGAGAGCATCCAAAGCATCGGCGCAAGCGCTCGCACGCAACAGACAAGTCGTTTGGTCATTCTGCAAACTCCTCAGTGCGAAGGGTTCTACCGAAGTGAGAGTCAGTCGCGTGCTCGACTTCGCGTAGTAGCTCAACTGGTTCACGGCCAGTAGCCACGTTACGGTGAGCCATGGATCGCTCGGCCTTGAGGTTCAAGCGCTCCGCTTCATTCCCGTTCCCCGCGGAGCAGGGCCAGCTCGACAATGCCGTCTGTGTCGGAACGCACGAAGGGCACGCGTTCAAGCTGACGGCATCGGAGACCGAGATCCTGGTTGAGCATGAACACGGGTTGGAGCTACTCGCGGAAGCACTTGGCATCGCTGAGCGCATGATTGAGCGGACGCACGCAGGTTACCGTTGAGCTGATTGTTCTGACGGTGCAACGTAGGTGCCTCCGTACCCGTGGACGGCGAGCTCGCGCGCGACATACGTTGTTCCGATGGCGAGAGACCAGGAGACGTTGACGCAGGCCTTCTTGGCGCTCGGCGAGAGTGCGGCCGACGCGAAGGCGATGGCGAGGGCCGAGATCGAGCGCGGCTCTCCGCAGCTCGCGCGGATCATGTTCCTGAAGTCAGCGTGGCGGCTGATCATCGACGAAGACAAGAAGCGTGACGGTGAAGTCGCGTGGATCGAGAGCTGGCTCCGTTGGGGTCGCTCGCAGAAGAAACCCCAGAGCGGTGTAGGTGCCGCTATCGAACGCTTGCTTGCGAGCGGAGCCGATCCCGACGACCTCACCGACGTCGTTCGTGCGATGCAATTCGAGCTCCTCTTCAACCTCTGCGATGTGCTCGACGAGGAAGGGCTCGATGAGCTTCGTCCGCTTCTGCCGAAGGGTTTGGACGTCGGTTGGCGGCTCTACGAGGTCGGGCCCGACGGAAAGCCCACGCGCGCCATCGAGAGCTTGCACGAATCTGTCGGTAGCTACGACCCGGCGGGCCGCGAGGGGCAACCGCGGTCGCGTGTCACGAAGCCGCCGACCGCGCCGAAAAAGGCGTCGACCGCATCGAAGAAGGCGTCGACCGCTGCGAAGAATTCGTCGAAGAAGCGCTGAGCGCTTCGACCTCGACCACCTACCGCTCCGAAACAGCCGGCGAGGTGCAGGTCGATTGGGCCGAGGTGACCGAACCGCACTACGCCGAGCGCATTTGCGACTGCGAGCTGCTGTAGGCTGCGCAAACGTTGACACCGTCCTCGGCCCAGCGGACTGCATCGGTCATGCGTCACTCGTCCGCCTCAACGGCGCTCCTCTTCGGAACGCTGCTCTCCTGCGGCTCGTCGGCACAGCCGCTCGACGCAGCGTCTGTTGCGCAGCGAACGATGCGTCTTTCTGCGGGAGCGCACTTCAGCTGTTTGCACGGTGGAACGACGACCTGTTGGGGCCTGCTTTCGATGCCGAAGGAGCTGAAGTCGCCGCCAGCGGCCGAGCAGCTGGCTCCACGCTCACCGTTTGGAGACGTGCGTGCGGTCGGCGGAGGTCCCGGCTTTCTATGCGCCACGCGCAGGGACGGGGAGGTGGCCTGCGGGACCGGAGACGATCAACCGCTCAGCGTCGTCAGCCTCCCTGGGAGTACGCAAAAGCTCGCGGTTGGTGACGAGCGGGCGTGTGCAGTTATGAACGACCGGCCGATCCAATGCTGGGCGCCAGGTAGCGCGCCACAAGCGGTTGCCGGGACCGAAGGCAGTCTCGGTGTGGCGGTGGGGATCGGCTTCGCCTGCGCGCTCGCGCGGCAAGGGACAGTGTCGTGTTGGGGCAACAATGAAGCAGGCTTTCTCGGGGATGGAACCACCAACGCGCGTGAAGAGCCTCGCGCTGTGGCCAGCCTGCCTAACGTGGTGCAAGTCGTGGCCGGGCGTCTCTTCGCCTGCGCGCTCTCGAGCACTGGCACCGTGCACTGCTGGGGCCTCGGGGACGACGGTCAACTCGGTGATGGCGTCGAGCGCAAACTGGACGCTTTCTCGAGCGAGCCGGTGACGGTGAAAGGGCTGAGCGGTGTCGAGGCGATCGCGGCTGGCCATGGTCATGCGTGCGCGCTGAAACAGGGTGAAGTCCGCTGCTGGGGCGCGAACAGCGTCGGGCAACTCGGCGACGGCACGACCGAGCGACGCTTCGCACCGGTAGCGGTGAAGGGGCTCGATGGCGTGGTAGAAGTCGTCGGCGGTGGCGGCCACTCCTGTGCCTTGCGCAGAGACGATACGGTGTGGTGTTGGGGCAATGGCTCCTTCGGGCAAGTCGGCGGCGGTTTGACGCCGACCGTTCCGACGCCCCGACGCGTTGAGCTACGGTGAGGTGAATCGTGAACTTGATTCGACGTATCGGTTTGGTGGGCGCCCTCATTTCCCTGATGGGCTGCTCGGGTTCCAAAGAGGGCGCGCCGGCGACGAGTGAATCGTCCGCGCCGGCGAAGTCGCCGGAGAAGAGCGCGAAGGCGGTCGACCGAGCCTCGCCGGAGAAGAGCGCGAAGGCGGTCGATCGAGAGCCGCCGGACCTGCTGACGCAGGTCAAGGAATGGCGCGACAAGATGTGCGCCTGCGCAGACGCGTCGTGCACCGAGCGGACCTACGATGCGTTTCGCGCTTGGCGGAAGTCTCTTCCGCGGGCGAGTGGCCCGGGTCCGGAGGATCCGCTCGAGAAGCTTGGAGATCCGTGGGAGAAGGCGGAAGCCGAGCTCAAGGCTTGCCGCAAGAAGCACAATTGAAGATCGCGGTCCCGGGCGCGAACGCGACGATGATGCAATCTGCAACGTTAGCTGAGCTCATCGAGCGACTTCACAGCGGCAGCGCGACGGAGAGCGCGGAGGCTTTAGCTGATTTAGCGACGCAAGATGCAGGCGTCGTGGCGCCGGCTTTGCGCGACGTACTGATCAAGACGACGGAAGCTCGGGTCCGTAACGCAGTGGCGCTCGCGCTGAGCGATCTGCGAGACCGCGACTCGTTCGAGCTGCTCGTGGGGCTGATCAAGAGCCGCGAAACCTCTGGGGCGCGCGGCACGCTGCTGTATGCCCTGGCTGCGTATGACTGCTCGTCGATCCTGCCGCTGTTGGTGGATTGCGTCATTGAAGGTGGCTTCGAGGAGGCGCACGAAGCCTTGGGTCTGATCACAGCCATCGAGACGCAGCTGGATGATGAGACTTGGCGTGCTTGCACGGAGCGACTTCGAGCCGCGCTAATCGCGACGACAGAGGAGCGGAGGCCGCTCGTGCAGGAGCTGCTCGAGCTCTTTGACCAGTAGCGCTGCGGCCGCTCGCGCTCAGCGCCCTGCGCGTCCCCAGCCCAGCGTGAGCCGTACCTCCATGAGCGATACCGGGATCTGAACCACCTCGGCGACGGTCGCGCCGGCCAGCCCCGCCGCCGTAACGGCAGCTGAACGCAGCTGTGCTGTATGGCGTTCGAGCAAGGCAGCACGATGGGCCTCTTCGTCGGCCACGCGCGCGACGGGCTCACGCCAGGCGAGGAGGACCGCCGGGCGCTGTTTGCGGAGCTGGGTGGCGGCGCTTCCCAGGGCTTCGACGGTGCGCGCGGCGAGGTCGGCGCGGGCCCAGAAGTCGAGCGAAGCCGCGAGCGGTATCTGCAGCATTCCGTCGAGTTGGACGCCTTCGCGTGCACGCTTGTCGGACTTGTCGGCACTGCCGCCGCCGAGATGGAGACGCTGCGCGATAAGCTCTGCGCCCTCCGCTAGCGCATCGATTTGTCGCACGAGCTCGTATGCGGCCTCGCGCAGGATGCGAATCGCGTGAGGCGCGCTCTCGCCCTCAACGGTCGCCGCGATGGCGACGGTCAAGACGTCGGGGCGTACGGCGAGACCGGGAGCGGGTGCGTGGTCAGGAGCAACGGCGATCTGCATGCGCGCATGGTGTCACACAGGTCTCGAGCGTCCAATGCGCCTGGACAACGTTCGAGATTGAGATGCGAGTGGCCCGTCTGCCCTAAGCTGTTAACAGCGGTTGCCTCAGCCGCCGTCGACGAATACTTCCACGGCATGTCGGAGCAGGAGCTGGTGGGCGATGTTGGCTTCAACGGTGAGCGCGCGCGAGCACTGTCGGCGACGCTCGAACTCAATGGGCTCGACTCGGACGAGGCCGATTGGACTCTCGACGTCAAACTCGAAGGACCTCTTCCGCAGCTGCTCTTGTCGGGGACCGTGGTGACACCGGTGCTCCCGGGGCCAGCAAGGCTGCGTGTGGCCTACGTCGATGCGCCAAGCGAGGTCTCCGTTCGCGGTCGTGCCGGTGGGCTCACAAACGGAGGCAAAGACCTCTACCTCACCGTTGCGCAACGCGGCTCTGACGTGCGGATCGAGGGAGATATCGTCCTCGAGTGGTTCGACTTCGAGCAGGGCTCGGCGCCCTTCGGCTTGGTGGTTGGCGTCGACGCCACGCTCGCAGGCTGAAGCGACGCTTCACTTACTCTTCGGCGGATCCACCAACCTGGGCAGCACTTCGTCCAGCGTCATCACCGCGAAGCGCCAATCTCCCTGGCTTGCGATTCGGGAGAACCGCCCGATTACCCAGATTGGCATGTCGATGGTCGCCTTATCGAGGAGCGCCACGTTCTTCACCGTCGACGGCGCCTCGAGCATGAAGCTGCCTGCGCGCGCTGGCCCGTCTGCAAGTGGCGTCTTTGGGGGCGATGTCACAACAAAGAGGTAAGGACCCTCGGCGTGAGGCCAAATTCTCTCCTTATCGAACGGGTCGTCGCTCGCCGATTTCAGCATGGGTCCGCACGGGAGGTGCTCTGGCCGGGGCTTCTTCGCGGCCCACGCTGGAGGCCCTGCGATGGGCGCAAACTCGCTGTAACGGTACTCCTTCGTTGCCTCCCAGCCGGCAGGCAACTTGTCTTTGCTGGCTGGTGCCGAACGCACGAGTACCCAATCTCCGACCTCCGCGTCGAGGTAGGTGCCGTCGTTGAGCCCCACGAAGGACACGCGACCGCGTTGCCCGTTCACCATGACGAGCAACTCTTTGTGCGGCCCAGTGGTTGGGCTGACGAGCTCGACGACACCCTTTTTCTCGATCGGCCCCCAATCCAGCCCACGCGGGAGGGCTTCCGGCTCGGGGTTGGAATTGCACGGCGAGTAGCGGTCCATGATTTTCGCGTAGCCGACCTCGAATGTGCGGGGCGGCCAATCCATTCGCTGCATCCACTCGCGCGAGAACAGACTTGGCATCGGCCTAGGGTCGATCTGGATCCAGCCACTGCTCCCTGCGGCCGAGAGCGCCGCCGCGGCAGCCGAGCCGCTGATGAGTGGCGCGCTGGTGGGCGCGATCGTCGGAGCAGGTTGAGACTGGGGTTCAGCGGTTGGTAGCAACGGCGCCGTGGTGCGCATCGTCGGCTCCACGGACGGCATGACGGCGGCGCTCGGAACTGGAGCATCGGCGGCGAGCGCGCTTGGCGCGGGTACGGTGGGCGCGATGGCGCTGGGCGCGAGTGAAGTCGGCTCGAGCAGGCTGGGTGCAGCGCTGGGCTCGCTCGCAGGCACAACGCTCGTCGCTTCCAGGTTCGCTTCCGGACCCATGGCGATGGGTGTGGGACCTCGCACGGAGAGCATCGCGACTGCTCCCACCGTCAAGAACGCAACCCCAAGGCCGATCCACAAACGACGGGGCGCCGCGAGACTCTGCTCGATCTCCCGGGCTAGCGCCGCCGCCGAGGCCGGACGCTGCCTCGGGTCCGGGTCCAGCGCACGTGTGAGCGCACCGATCAGCCGCTCGGGCGGTTTCCCGGACGAGGCACGAACGAGTTCGAGCGTCATCGCCGCGAGAGCATAGACGTCGCTCGCGACACTAGCGCCTGCGCCCGCTACGCGCTCGGGCGCAAGGTAGCGAGGTGTACCAACGATCGCGCCGGTGCGGGTAAGCGCGCTCTCTTTTGCGCCAACGTCGTCGAGACGTTGCGCCAAGCCGAGATCGACGACGAGCACGCGGCCATCCTCTGCGAGCATTACGTTGTCCGGCTTGAGGTCGCGATGAACGAAGCCCGCTGCGTGCAGCGCCGCGACGCCGCTCGCTGCCTCCACGCACTTCGTCAAAGTGTCTCGCCAGGTCGGTTGCTTGGTCGCGACATGCGCGCGTAGGTTGTGACCTCGCACGAGCTCCATCACGAGGAACGGCTGTCCGTCCTCTTCGCCCACCTCATGCACTGCCACGAGGTTCGGATGCCGGAGCGCCGCTAGCGCCCTCGCTTCTTTGCGGAGCCTCGCTCTCGCCCCGCCCTCGGCGCGGGGGAGCTTGAGCGCGACGTCGCGATCGAGCTGTTCGTCGTGGGCGAGGAGCACGACGCCCATGCCGCCGCGACCGAGCACCTTCTCGATGCGGAACCGCCCGAGGCGGTCGCCCGGGCCTGGCAAGAGCGCGGGCTCCTTCTCCGCGACCACCTCGCTATTGGTCCTCGGAGCCGGCTCGTCGTCCCCGGTGCGCATTTGCGCGAGCAGCGCGATGGCCTCACGGCAGCTCTCGCAGCCCTCGCTGTGTCGAACGAGGTCGGCGCGGGTGTCGTCGTCAACCGAGCCGTTTGCCCAGTTCGCAAGGGCCTCCGGTGCCGGACAAGCCTCGGGTTCCGTCTTCATACGTAGCGCGACAAGTGAAGAGAGAGCTCGCTTTGGACGAGGCGTACGATGCTGTCGAAGGTCTCACCACCAATCGCGAGGTCGCGCGAGAGCACCGTGCGCACTTCACGCGAGAAGGCCTCGCGCGCAGCAGCGACCCTCCGCGCGGCGGTCGCGCGATGCACGCCGTACAGAGCCGCGAGCTGATCGACGCTGAGTCCGTCCTTATGGTGCTGGACGAGGAGGAGGCGCGCATCAGGTTCGAGCGCGCCGAAGGCGGTGCGGAGCGCCCGCTCGAGCTCGGTCTTGTAGGTGTGCTTGAGGAGATCGAGCTCTGGATCGTTTGCGCCGATCACGCTCTCGCTAACCTCGTCCTCGATCGAGGTCGATGGTCGCTCCCTCCGTCGCCGCTCAACCAGCGACCGAACGGCGACCACGCGCAGCCATGCCCCGAGCGGTCCTTTGCCAGAGTACCCAAGGATGCGCGGCTCACCTTGCGCCCGCGGACCGACGAGATCCGCGGGCAGCTCCGAGAGCAGCTCGGTGATTAGCGCATCGGTTGCGCCCGTTCGCCGAAGTGCAGGTCGGAGGCCCTCGAGCAGGCTCGCGATCTCCCGCAACGCCACGGCGAGACCACGACTGGCGAGGAAGGCCAACATCAGTCCGTCGAGGTCGAGCGAATCCCCGGCTGCGTTCGCGGCGCGGTCGGCCACGAACGCCTCCAGCTCCGCGTCAGGCGCCGGGAAACCCGGGCGCCGCGCCGCAAGCTCACGGAGGGCGTTGTTCACGCGCCGCAGGCTATCAAAAAAAGAACTCGCTCCGCGCGACATCGCCCGCCTGCCCCCCACAGACCAGGCAGGAGATCCAGGTCATGACCGCAGCAGCTTCTTGTCGATTCCCCCGTGCAACCCCGCAGCAGACCTCGCTCGCGGGCATCATCGCTATGCTGACGCTCGCCTTGCCGAGCTCGGGCTGCCATCTCGCGCTCGAGGCGATCGAGCGCGGTAACCAGGAACGGCGCGACGATCATGCGCGTGTCGCGCTGGAGAAGGCGTGCACGGAGAAGGACATACCGACGCTGCAAAAGGTGTACTCGTCGCGCAACGAAGACCACGTGTTTTCACAACGCTGCGTGGCGGAAATCAAGGTTGAGGCGCTGCTCGCGACCAGCTGCGAGCTGTTCTCTGCGACGTTCGACCCGCTCGACCACACGGAGAGCAAGAAGCCCGACAAGAACGTCTCGCTCGATGCTTACGCGGACGCGACCGAGCGAGACCAGCGCGCCAAGCAGCTTGCCGAGAAAGCCCTCGAGTGCAAGACCACCCACTTTCTCCTGGCATCCTATCGCGTGCCCTCGCAGTCCGTGGATTGGCCGAAGATCATCGACGCACTCGACCAAGAGCGCCTCTACGGGATGTTCCGGGACGATCTGAAGGGGCGCAGCGGAGTGGTTTCTTCCGGGCAGGCGCAACAGGCTATCTCTTGGCTCGTGCGCAAGCAGGACAAGGCTCGCTGCGGGGATCTCGAGGCCGCCACACGCGATTCGAAGAAACCGCACCCTTGGCGCGGCGTCCTGCTCCCGTTCTTCGTCGACAAGAAGTGTGCTGCGGAGACCAAGCAGGTCGCGACCGAGCTGCTGGCGAGCAGCTGGGCCGAAGACCGCATGGACGCCTGTCGCGCGCTCCAAGGCCTCGGCGACAAGTCTCAACTCGCGAAGATGAAACGCCTGGCTGAGACCGACCCCGCGCGGTCGCTCGAACGCCAGGGTTCCGGATTCTGGGAGTATGCGTTCGTCACGCATCCTGTTCGCGAGGCCTGCCAAGGTGCGATCAACCAGCTCGAGCTCCGCGATAGCCCTTGAGGTCTGGTCGACCGACGCTGATGGCTACGCCGCCGAGCTCGCTGCAGCGGCGGGGAAGTTCGGAACCCAAGCGCAGGCCGTGTCGCGCCGGCAGCGCGGAGCTGAGGAACAGCCGCGAGGGAGCTGCTACGGTAGAGGCCATGCGGATCGTTTGGAAAGGCTTGCTCAGCGTGTGCCTCGTTGCGTGCGGAGGCGCCGAGGTAGCGCCGGACGCTCCTGCCGAGGTCACGTTACCGAGCGCGAGCGCGCCCATCGTGGCAGAGGCGACGACGAGGCCGTCGGAGCCTGTACGTCCAGCGCTGGTCGAGACGTCGGCGCCCACCGCGGTTTTTCCCGCTCCGCGGGAGCCCGCGGGCTCTCCGGCGCGCCTGGGGGATGCCTGCGCTGGTACCGGTCATCCGTCACAGCCAACCTGTGGCGGGCAAGGTCGGGTATCGGCAACGTGGCAGACGACCGAGCTGGCCTCCTCATCGAACTCGCTGCCCTGTACCCTCAAACCAATTGAGCCATCGCCGACGTCCAGCTCGGACATCGGCCGCCAGATCGAGAGTATGGGTGGCGGCTCGCTCTGCGTCGCAGAGGACGAACTCATCGTCTACGCCCCTTGCTTCATGTGCCGCATGCCCACTGGCGATCTCGTGCGCGCGCGGCTCTCCGAGCTCACGGCGCCGCAACACAAGGCCATCGCACAACTACTCGGGCTGAACCCACCGCCGCTCTCCGCAGCTGCCTGGCGAGCGGTGGCGAAGTCTGCGCGCCCAACCCGATAACGGGAGCCTAGCTCACGAAGTGGCGTAAGCACTCTTGCAGTGACTCTGAGCGCGGGAGCTTGTGCAGCGGTTCACGAGGCCGGCGTGCGCCGCGCCCGCTCGACAAAGAAGCGTACGTCCTCGTTCATGGCCACGGGCTCCAAGATGGAGCCGGGATGGGCGCGGGCCCACACGCGAAATACCTCATCGGCGAAGGCCTGCCCGACCCCGGGCACGTCCTGGAAGTCGAGCACGATTTCGCGAAAGCGCTCCAGCCCATGGAGCAAGCGCTTGGCTTCGGAGCGAGACAGGAAGTCGCGGCCCAGGCCGAACAGCTTCACCACGGTGCGGGTGCGTACGAAGGCAAAGTCTTCAGTATACGCGTCGAAGATCTGCCGCAGCGTTTGGCGCGGCGGGCGGTCGAGCACGGCGTGCACGAGGGTACCAGCGCGCGCCGGCTCGGCCAGCAAAGCCACGTCATCGAGTGGGGCGTCGACGATCAGCACGTGGCCGTTGGCGTGAAGCTCGAAGCGGCGCGCGACGCGTGACGAGAAGAAGATCCCTTCGCCGGAGTGGCGCTCGGGCATGCTGGTCACCTTTCCCTTGGTGAGTTCGGCAGCGGCCTCGACGTGGCTCTCGAGGCCTCGCAGCGCCCGCACGCGCTCGAACGCCCCAACGCCATCGTCCGAAATCGTCAGCTCGACTGAGTGCTCGTGCACGAGTACACGCACCTCGATGGTGGTGCCCCCCGAGTGGTCGATTGCATTGTTGAGCATCTCGCCTGCGACGTAGGAGAAGGAGGCTGCCGTGTCACGGTCGAGCTCTTGCAACGCCTCGATCCTTCGCTCCAGGTCGCTCACGATGCGGTCCTCTGCGGACGTCGCCACCGGGTAGCTGAAAGATCGGTTCTCGGGCGTGTTCGTTGGCACGTAGCGTGCGCCTCGCCCGCTCCCGCTCGGGGCTAATCTTCCGGCCGCTACTTCGCGGCGAAGCTGCGTGTGGGCGGTCTGGCGAGAGACGCCCAACGCTTCTGCCAGCTCCCCCGAGGACACGCTGCCGTGCTCTGCCAGCAGACCAATCAGGTTGCGCGCCTTGACCTTTTTGGACATGTCAAGAAACGTAAAGTGCGCTGGCTTAAAACGTCAAGGAGCGTTCGCTAAATCGTCAAGCGTGAGCTGCTCCAGCGCAAAGCCCAGCCCACAGCGCCGCGCGCGATGCGCGCGCGGCGGCCGCGAACTGCCCATCCCCCAACTCGATCACGGTCCAACGCCCATCGCGGAGCTGCCCGACGTCGATCGCCAAAAAAGGTGTCGGCAGGCGGCTGGCCGCGCGCTCAGCGAGAGAAAGCACAGCTTGTTCCTCGTCCGGAGACAGGTGCATCAGCTCGTCCTCACCATGCCAGTAGTAGCCGTGCGCGATGCTTCGACCATGGAGCACGAACACGCGAAACTCACGGCCGAACGGCACGCCGTGGTCCGAGCGTCTGACGTGCGCGAGCTCCACCAATTCGCGCAAGATGGCATGGCCGCGAGAACGTAGTCCGTGCTCGAGAATGGCGCCGACCCTGTCTCGCAGTTCGTCCTTGTCGTTGGCGACACAGGCGGACCAGCCCCGGGCCTTCAGCGATTGCATCGTGCCTTTGACGAACATCGGAAAGCCGACGTCCAGCGCAGCGGCCTCGCATTCCTCCACCGAGGCGACCCATCGGCTCTTGGGCGTCAGATCGGCGATCAGCGGATAGTAGCGATGGAACTCCATCGATAGGAGGTGCGAGTCCGGGTCGTTGAGCAGCTGAAGGCCCTTCGCCGCCAGCGCGTCGTAGACGGAGCGATAGAGGGCAGGCTCAGGGATGTAGCCAATCCACACCGCGGGCTCCGGCGGGTCGTGCACAGCGAGGTGCGCCAGCGCGTCTTCGGCTCCGAAGATCGCTGCGGTGGCTCCCGAGAACGTCTGCACCTCGAGGCCAGCCGCCTTCGCTGCAGCGACCGTATCCGCTGTGTCCTGGCCCGCTGCAGTCTCCAGCGAGCCGCCGTCTTCGAGAAGCACGAGCATCGGCCGGGAGACTCTAGCGTGTCGTCGCAGGCGCGTCCGGCTACTTCGTTTTCGGTGCGACGCGATCGAAGGGCGAGCGCGCGCGTGGCTTGCGCGAGCCTCCGCCGCTCCGATAGCCTCAAGCCCACCCATTGGAGCTCTTCAGCTACCACCTGATCCAAGCGCCGCTCTTCAGTGTCGCGGCGCGCCTCTTGAGCTCGGCGGCGCTTCGCCGCGTCGAGGGCCTGCGTCACGCGGAGTGTCTGTTCCCCATGCGAATGGGCCATAGCGTAATGCTCCCCGGTCGCTTCCACGTAACGACGCTGGTGCTCTTCGCTTGGTGGGAGAACGAGGCGCACCTCGATCGCTTCCTCGCGTCCCCGCCGTACCGGATCTTCGAGCGTGACCATTGGCACGTACGACTGCGCTTCTACCGGCGCTGGGGCACGTATCGAGGGCTCGACGAAGCGAAGCTGTACACCGAGCTCGCCGATCCCGAGGGGCCGGTGGTGGGCGTGACCTTCGCGCGGCTGAAGCTGAGCGAGACCTTCCGCTTCGCGCGCTGGGGCAAGCCGGTCGAAGCGCAAGTGCGCGACCACCCCGGCGTGACTCGCGCCACGGTCGCCTTTCGCCCGTTCAACACCTTCTCCACGTTCAGCATGTGGCGCAGTGAAGCGGACATGCTCGGCATGGTCCGAGGCCGAGCGGCCGCAACCGACGGCACCGGTCATCGCGACGCCATGGTGGAGCGCGCTCGCAGGGACTTCCACTACGAGTTCACGACGATGCGGCTGGTGCCCCTCTCCGAGCACGGTCAGTGGCCCGAGCCGATGCGCCTCTTGCCGCGATAGCCGCCGCCCTTCGGCCTGAGGCGTCGTCAGGTCGCCGAGCTCGGACCGGACGGCCTAGCGGGGTGCGCGAGCGCTACCGCGAGGAGAAAAGTCGGCGCGATGACGATGGCGTTGAGCACGCCGTGCACCGAGACGATCGCGCGGATCCCGAGTACGTCGTCCAGCACGCGGATCGCGAGCTCGTTGCCCCACGCGAGCACCATCGTGAACACCAGGCCCACGAGGCTCAAAGCGCCGAGGGCGAACGCCGCGCGATCCCGACCCCACACGCTCCGGAGGAACGCGAGCTGCGAGAGCGGGAGCGCTACCGAAATCCCGACCACGCCGATCTTCTTGAGCGCGTGCAGTTGGTCGATCCCCAGCGCGATCAAGAGGAACGACGCGAAGCAAATGAACAGGGCAGGGAGGTAGGGCGTGCTCTCGAGATCCTCCCGGTCCACGAGGATGGCGAGCGCGCCCATCACGATCCAGCCGAGCACATTGCCGTGGAGAGCCGCGTAGAAGCTAAAGTTCATCCCGTAACCGAGGAGATGGAGGTCGTTCGAGCCCGCGACGAGCCACACCGCTGCGACGTTGCTGAAGAGAAACGGGACGCACGCCGCCAGCATCCGTGGGGAGCCAAGCGACGCGACGCGCGAGCGAAGAAAGAGCGCGAAGCTCCCCGCGCAGAAGAGGAGCCAGGCCACGCACAGGAGCGGCACCGGCAAGAAAAGCCCAGTGGCGGCGCAAGCGAATGCGACGAGGTGGGCCGCTACGCGAAGCGGTGAGAGCCCCAAGAAGTGGCGATGCGTACCCAGCGGGCCCAGGGCCATGCTGAAGAGCAAGAGGACGCGCAGTAGATCGAGCTCAGACATCTCGGCGGTGAGCATGCCAGCTATCTCAGATCCGTGCACTCGCTCCGTGGTCGATGTTTGCCTCGGCGACGCGGGAACCTACTCTCCGCGCGGCCGGTTTTTCCGGTACGGCCGAAGGAGTGTCTGAAGGCTGCGGGCCGCGTCGTCATCGAAGTCATGTCGTGACTCTCCCCCGGGACCGAGGAGTTTGACCTCATGGCAGCCGAAGCAGATGAGGACGGTGAAGCGGTCCGAGCCCAGCGCCCACTCGAAGGCCCAGTCGGGGTGGAAGCCGCCACACTTCTTCTCGTGCAGGAAACGCTCGTAGTTCCGCGCGTCGCCAAGAACGGCGCGTACCGCGGCCAGGTCCTCAGCCTTAAGTTCCACTGCGCCCGGGTAGAACGGGTACCCGAGCAGCTCCTTTACGGGCTTGGCGCGCTCCTGAGCGTAAAGCTTTCTCTCGAAGTGCTCGTGCGGTAAACCTTCGAACGCGGAGGCGCTATCGGCGCTCTTCAGTGCGCCAGTGAAATCGATGACGCTTCGCTCGTCGAGATCGACCGTCTTCCCCGCGCCGGCGAAATCGCTGCTGCTTCTGTCGACAAAGAAACCAGTCGAGACGATGAGCAGGCTCACAAGGCTTAGCCCAACCATCATTCCGGCCGGCATCAGCTTGCGGGTCTTCCGATAGGAGGGAAGGAAACGACCAGCGAGGACGAGGGAAGTCAGCGCGCCAAGAATCAAGCCCACAAGCGAGTTCGAGGTGCCCACGAGCCACGCCGAAATGAGCAGGAGCGCACCAGCAATGCTGCCCGCAATCAGGGAGGCTTTGCTGGCCGCCTTGGCGAACCCGACAATGCCGCCAGCAAGGGTCAAGGCAGCGAACAGGCAGAGATACGATTGAATGGCGGTGAGCACGTTACTGGAGGTACTCGAGTCTTGGGCGCGCGGGCGGAAAGATGATTGGCTATGCTCGCGGCATGAGCAAAGCCGCTATCGACGCATTCTGGGCCTGGTGGCCCTCAGTGAAGGCGCAGCTCGACCGGAGCATCTCGAGCCGAGAGGGCTTCGATTCGGCGCTGGTCGAGCAGATCAACGAGCGGGTGGCGGCGATCAGCCCCGACCTCGATTGGGAGCTGGGCAAGGGCTTGGAGAGCGCTCACCATTTTTGTTTGAGCGCGAAGGGCGACCCGGTCGGTCGCGTGACGGCCCAGCGCTGGCTCGCGAGCGCGCCCGAGCGCGATGAAACCTGGGAGTACCACGCAGCCCGGCAAGCCGGGGCTCCGGGCATGCGACTCGAGATCGCCGGTCACGAGGTCAGGCTCGAGGACTTCGTGTTCACGTTGGAGGAAGACGAGGGCCGCGAGCTGCTCGACGTCGTCGCTCATCACCCATCGTTCCTCGAGATCGACGACGAGAATCTTCGCCACCGCATCACCTTCATCGCGCTCGACCAGGCGCTTGGCGAGGACGGCGTCGAGCGCTGGATCGGCGCCATCGACGTCAGCCGCGACCCGATCGATGACGGGGTTTCATTGCAAGGCCTGCGCGACGCGGTGGTCGAGCTCGCCGAACACGCGACGCACGAACGCTGGGCGGTCTTGCGCGCCGGCAGCGACGATCGTCCTATCTACGTGAGCGCGAACCTCGCGGCCAAGCGCATCAACAACCTCGAGCGTGACGTCCACCTCGTCGTCCGCTTTCCCCTCGCGAACCCAACCGAACAAGGCCTCACCACCGACGCCGAGGCCAGCACGCTCAACGATCTCGAAGACGAACTGAGCGAGCGCCTCGGCGAGCACGCGCTGTACCTCGGTCGCAAGACCAGCGAAGGACGACGTGAACTCCACTTCCGCGTCCAAGAGGGCGGTCCGGCCGCCTCGCTGGTCGAGTCGTGGATCACTTCGCACCCGAGCTACCCGTTCGCCTTCGACATGAAGCTCGACCCGCGCTGGGAGCGCCGCGCCTGGTGAGCGCAGGGAGGGCGGCACTAGCGCCGCGTTAGCGTCCACCATTGGGTGCGCCGCTCTCGGCGGGCGTCATCGGCAAACGAAGGGCTCGCCCCAATCCGTTGCGCACTCCGTGCCGCCTGCGCAGTCGCTCGCGGTCTTGCATTCCTTGTAACAAGTGTTGAACGGGCCCATGCGCGTGCCTCGCAAGCAGGAGGGCATGCGGCCGGGTTCGCCGCGTGAGCACTCGATGATGGCTTGGCAGTCGCCTTTGAACGAGCGCTCGCAATCACCGTTGTAAATCTCACCGCAGCTCGGCTTCCCTACTGCAGCTGCGTCGAGCGGTGAGGCCGCTCCTTCGAACACTCCGAGCAGCAACGGACGTGGTGCGCCCTTGGGCCAGGAGAGGGTGAGTTTGTGGCTCTTGTCGGTCCACGAGAAGACGAACTCTGCAGCGATGCCCTCGAGATAAGGCAGCACCAAGCTGGTGGCGCCGGCTCCGGTGAAAACGAACGCTTCCCCGCTGCGTACGCCCTTGAGCGTCTTGATCGTCGTCGGGGTACCGCCGCTATCGTTCTTGCCGCGACAGGCGATCCGCAACCACTCGCGAACCACCTTGGTTTCACAGCCGAGCGCGCCGGAGCCGCGCACACCCACCTCTTTGGTGGCGTCCCATTCGGCTGTTGTCGGCACCGGCGAGCGCCCGGGGACGCTGACCGGCGGAGCGATTGCGCTCACCGTCGCCGGGGCTTCGGCGCTGGGCGTCGGCAACGGTTGGTTCGCCGAAGCCGAGGGCGCAGCGGTCGACTTGGCGCTGGCGCTAGCCTTCGCCTTCTCGCGTTTGCCCTTTGTGTCAGAAGCTTCATCATCGGCGCTCTCGTCGCCCCGGGACTTCCCAGCGTCTTTGGAGCTGCAAGCCCCGGCGAGGCAACCAAGCGTGAGAGCGGTCAGCAGAAGAGCGCGCGGCATGGCGCGCAGGCTATCCCCAATTCTGAAGGTCGGTGCGAATCGTAGCGCTCGATTCGCACCGACCTTCCAAGCTCGTGCCCTAAGGGTTGCCGGACTTTGTCCGTTAGTGTCTTTGATGCTGCGTCGGTTTTGCGCGTTTTGGTTGCTGGTCGTGCTCACTTCATGTGGCGCGAGTGCGCCTCATTCGGCTGAGCGCATCACCAAAGTTCCGCCCTACGTTCTGACGGCGGAGGACCTGCGGCATCGCATGCGGCGCTTGGGCAGCGAGCTGTGGGTGAACACGCAGGGCGTGCTGGTCCACGGCGTTTGCGTGAGCTCGTGTGAAACCAACGTCGGCGGCAAATGCGTGGCATTGATCAACGACCAGCCGGACGACGTGAAGCCGATCGCGGTGCTGCTCGAGTCGAGTCGGCTCGAACCCGGAAAACGCTATGTTTTGCAAGGCTCGGTCGAGCCCAACTCGGCGGTGCGCGGCCACTGGCTTTTGCGCGCGCAGGTGCTGGCCGAGGTCGCTAGCTTGCCGCCCCACTGAGCGAGCCCGGACCGTACAGCGCGCCCGCGGCCCGCGCCGCTTCGGCGTCAGCGTTTGGGCGCTTCGAACTGAAAGACGATCTCGGTCTGCCGGACGAGCCCGAGGTCATCGCGCGCAATGCGTTCGAGCGCTGCCGGATCGTCGCGCAGCCGGGCCGCAGCCCCGCGTCGCTCTTCGAGCTCGTGCGCCAGTTCGCGGTTCTCCGCCTCGACAGCGGCCAGCTCGCGTTCTAGGCCGCGCAAGCGCGGCAGACCCTCGGGCGAGAAGATCATCACCGGCGCGCCGATCAACGCCACCACCAGCACGCCGATGGGCAATCCGCGCTCGACCCATTGGCGCACCTTGTCGGAGAGCGAACTGCGCTCGAGACTCGGCTCTCGAGCCGGGGGGGCGCTCGGACGGCCTTTGGACTTCGGAGCTTTGCCAAGTTCCACAACCGGGCCTTGTGCCGGCTCGGCGCCCGACGGGCCAAGTTTGTCGTAGGTTCTGCCCGTCGCGAGGGCTAGTCTCAGCGCCGTGACGCTCGAGCTCTCGCGTCGGTTGCTTGCAACTGGGACCATTTCGGCGCGCGACGTGGAAGCGACGCTCTATCTTTCAGTGGTGCGCGGAGTCTCCGTGCCGCGGGCCTTGGTAGACCGCGGGATCATGAGTGAACGCGCGCTCGAGGAAGAGCTTAGTCGCCGCTCGGGGGCTCCCTTTCGGCAGGTGCAAGCGGACTCTGCGCTGGTTGCTCGTTTGCCGCGCGGGCTCTGTCGCATGTTGGCTGCGGTGCCGCTCGGAACCGACGCTGCGGGCGTGGTCGAGTTAGCGGTGGTGGACCCGCTCGATGGCCACGTCGCGAGCGAGTTCGGCTTTCATTTGGGGGCCAACGTGCGGGTTCGCCGCGCGACCATGGTGGCCGTGGAAGAGGCCATTCGCGGGATGGAGCTCGCGCACGCTACGCCCGGCACGCGAGGTCGCAGAAGAACGCCGGCGTTTCCACACGGTGCTCCCGAATCAGTCCCGCCCTCCCAGCCGCCGCCTTCACAATCCCAACCCGAAGACGTGCCGATTCCGCTGGTGCGGCGGGCACCGCTTACCGCGGGGCATGGGGACGTCAGCGTGGAGGGCTATCCGACGCACGAGCGGCGTTCGGTCAGCTTTCCCACGTTGCCCCCGGCTCCGCTCATTCCAAGCGGCGCCGAGGACGCACTCGCTCAACCCCCCGAGAGCGCGGATCTCGAGGGGCCGACCATGGGGGAGGAGGACCCAACGCCGATCGATTCGGTCTACCCCACGCCCTCCGGTCCGTTTCCGCCCACGTTGCCGCGCACGCGCGAGGCCGGCTGGGTTCCAACGTTGCCCGAGCTGCTCGAGCTGATCGGGCGCGCTCGTGACCGCGACGATCTGATCGATCTTGTGCTCCGCGCCAGCACCTTGGTCGCGCAACGCGCGGCGATCTTCGTGATGCGCAAAGAGGGCTTCGTCGGTTGGGTTTGCAACCCCGCCTTCGGCTCGGAGGAGGATCTGCGCACCGTGACCATTCGCGGCAACGAGCCGAGCGTGCTGGCGACGAGCGCTGCGGCAGGCTTTTATTTGGGGCCCATCCCGCAAACGGCCGTTCACCAAGGCCTCCTGCGCGTGATGGGCCGGGCGAGCACCGACGTGGCCGTCTACGTCGTCAAACTGCGCACCCGACCGACGATCCTGATCGTCGCCGATGAACTCGACGACACGCTGATGGGCACCCGCGCGCTGGGGGAGATCACGAAGCGCTGCGGTGAGGCGCTGGCGCGGCTCTTGTCCCAGCGCTGAGGTTCGCAACCCGCGAACGCGGCGCTGCGCAATGGCCCACTCTGGCTTAGACTCTGTCCGTCGTGGCGAACCGAGAGCAATTTTTAGCATGTCTCGCGGAGACCGATTTCCACACACGGTTCTATGCGCTGGTTGCCGAGACGGCGGGCCAGGTCCCGCTTGCGGAGCCCGGTTCGCCTGCGGCGCCGTTGGCAGCAAGCGGCCATCGCTTCACCTTCGTACGGAATGGGGCGTTTTGGCGGCTATCAACGGCGAAGGCAGCGGATAGGTTCACGCTGCATCTGGCGATCGCACGCTGGCGAGTCGAGCCCATCCTCAACTTGGTCGCGAGCGACGGTAGCTCGCTGGGCGGGCCTTTTGCACTTTTGGCCGCTACCGCCGCGCAACTGGCTTTGCCTGGGTTTCGCCACGATCCGCCGTACCCCAAAATCATCTACACCAGCGAGTCCGGTTTGACCCGGCTCGCAACGGCGCTCGTGGGCATGGCCCAGGACGCGCGTACTCAAGGAAAGCGCGAGTGAGCTGCTCGCTACGGCACGACTTCGCGCGTCTTGAGCGAGAGGAGCATCGGGCCCGTCACAGGGTCGCTATCGAGTGCCCCTGCCATGCGGGCGGCCATCAAGGTCAGATCGTCGTTGTCGGTAACCAGCCGACATGCCGAGAAATCGCGCCCTGGCGCGGCGGTGGAAGAGCGCAGAACGAGCTCGTAGGGAACCAACTCGATGGTGCCGTCGTGGTCCCAATCGATGCTCCCGTCGTCCTCGACGAGCCAACCCGTCGAATCGTACGTCTGAAGAAAGGCGCTGTCCTCAGCGGCCACGCCAGCGAAGGCCGCGCTCTCGACAAGAGCACACTCGTCGATGTTGGGCAGCACGCCGCGTGAAAGCGCGATGTCCGTTTCAGCGATCGAGCGCGGTGCGTCGATGAGCTCGAACGAGAACTCGTAGTTCATGTAGCTCGGGTAGTTGGGCTTGTAGTTCACAGCTTCATCTCCTCCATGGTGCAGCCCGAGCGCGTGACCAAGCTCGTGAAGCGTCAGCGCATAAAGCGTGAAGACTGCTTCCTCTTGCAGGTCGTCGGCAGGGTCGCTGTTTGGCGCGGGAGCTCTGCAGCTCGAGTACTTGCCTTGCAGCTCCGAAACTCCGCCGTAGAAGTCATTCTGGCACAGCGAGAGTGTGTGGAAGGCCTCTCGATACAGCGGGTTTGGCGCACGATCTCCGAGCACGAACTGATCGCCGCAATAGAAGTCGTCGTCTAAGACCGAGTCGAGCACGGGGTGCAGGGCGAGTCCCTGCGTTCCGTCAGGATTGTCGATCGCGAGGCCAGCGTAGTAGCTGCGCCAGGCCTCGATCAGCAGCTCGCTCGGTTGTACCGCCGGCTGATAGTCGATCTCGAGCAGCACATCGCGATGCAGCGGGCTGCAGCCGAGCGCCGCGTAGTCAACGAACTCGTGGCTACCGACCTCCCAGCCATCGGGGATACCGTCGTCGTCGCTGTCGGCATCGGCCGATCGGTTCCCAACGCGAGCTCGGCGCTGTCTTCCAAAAGATCGGCGTCGGAATCGGGCCCAAACAGCGCGACCACCGTGATCCAATCGGGCTCCGATTCTCCCTCGCTGTCGCTCGCGGTCACTTGGTAGACCAGCGGCTCGTGAAGGTCTGGCGGTAGCACCAAAGACGCCGTCGCCGACTTCAGGTCGGACAGCGCAACAGGCGGCCCAGCCACCTGCGTCCAGTTGAATGTGATCACGTCACCGTCCGGATCACTGGCGCTGGCCGCGAGCGAAACGGTGGCACCGGCCGCACCCTCGCGGTCGGCTCCGGCCACCACCTTCGGCTTGGTATTGATGTGGAGGGTTGCAGAGTCGACAGCGGTGAGGCCCTCTGCATCCCGCACCGTCAGCTCGATGGTGTGGGTGCCGGGGATGAGGTCGGCCAGCAGGGTTGACGAGGTGATCTCGAAGGCCCCCGGACCAATCGCCGGGAGGTCGTCGATCTGCCATTCAAAGCTCAGCTCATCGCCGTCCGGATCCGAGCTGCCGGTGCCATTGAGTAGGATCTTGTCGCCGGGCGCCGCCGTTAGGTCCTGGCCCGCAGAGGCGATCGGCGCGTGATTTTCGGTCGATCCGCCGGGCCCAACCGAAGGTCCTGACTCTGTTTGGCCTCCGCCACCACTATCACCGCTGCCGCCGAACCCTCCGGCGAGCTCCTGCGGTTCATCACCGCAGCCGGTGATCGCGCACGCCAAAACCACATACCCCAGTCGTCTCATGAGACCTCGCGAGGCCTCTGCAGATGCCGAGCCCGACGCCGAGATTCACTCCCGTTAGCGGAGGCTTGCGACAGCTGTGCCAGGGCCGTCCCGGTCGAACGACGATTCAATGCTCCGGTTCGCCGACTCTTGTTCAATAGCCCAACTCCGGCGTAGCCTTCGGACATGCGCAGCATCGTCGGGTTCGGGAGCATCGCTGTTCTGGTTGTCGCCTGCGGTGACAGTGCTGGGAGCGGCGGCAGCGGTGGCAGCGGGGGTAGTGAGGGCGGCGCTGGCGGTGCCTCCACCTCGGGCGTGAGCTTCCACAAGGACGTCGAGCCGATCTTGCAGGCCTCCTGTCTCGGCTGCCATTACGAGGGTCGCATCGGCGGCTTCTCGCTCGAGACCTACGAGCAGGCGGCTCCCCTTGCCTCAATGATCGCGGCGGTCACGGCCTCTGGTCAGATGCCCCCGTGGCACGCAAAGACCACCGACGAGTGTCAGCCGCGCTATGAGTATCGCGATAACCCTTCGCTCAGCGCAGAGACGATCGCAACCTTGCAAGCCTGGGCCGACGCAGAAGCTCCGCGCGGTAACCCGGCCGATGCGCCGCCTGCCTTCAAGCCGGCCGAGCTTGGTTTGCCCAACGCCGATCTCGATATTGAGGCGCCGGTGGCGACCACGGTGGAAGGGGACTCGGATCAGTTCGTGTGCCTGATCCACGACCCCAAGCTCGACCAAAAGCGTTACCTCGACGGCATGAACATCGTGCCGGGCAACGAGAAGGTCGCTCATCACGCGCTGATGTTCCGCTTGACGCGGGCCGACGCGCTGGAGCTTTCGGGCGGAGGGGATTCGTTCCCGTGTTTCGGCGCACCTCCCGGCGATTTGGTGCAAGCCTGGGCGCCCGGCGCGCAACCGCTTCAGCTACCGCAGAACGTCGGTCTGGCGATGGACGCGGACGACGTGATCGTCGTGCAAATGCACTACCACCCGACGGGCGTTGGGCCGGAGCAAGACCGCTCGACGATCCAGATGCGCTTCATGGATTCCACCCCGGCCTACACCTTCGAGATGGCGCTGGTCGGCAACGCGACCAACGCGCCCGAGCTCCTGGCCGGTCCGAACGATGCGGGAGGTCCTGAATTCAAGGTCCCCGCCGGCGCAACCAACCACACCGAGGCGATGGAGTTCACCGTCCCCGACCTTCCGATTCGCATCCCGATCTTGGTGGTCGGAACCCACATGCATTACGTCGGAGTCGGCGCGCGCTTCAGCATCGAACGCAAAGCCCCCGGCGACGAGCCGAAGGACGAGTGCTTCGTCGAGACCCCGCGTTGGGACTTCAATTGGCAACGCGGCTACATGTACGACGCCGCAATCAAAGACCTCCCGACGCTCGGCAGTGGAGATACGCTGCGGATGGACTGCAACTACGACAACTCGATGTCGAACCCCTTGCTCGCGAAGGCGCTCGCCTCCGAGGGCATGAGCGCTCCGCAAGAGGTCCGTTTGGGCGAAGAGACGCTCGACGAAATGTGCCTCGGCGTCCTCGGTATCTTGGTCCCCAACGTCGGGAACTAGCAAAGCTGCCACACCTGAGCGTTGGCGCTCACGGGGCCGCCTCAGCGGTCGCGGCCGTGATCGCCAGCGCGGCCTGCCGAGCCGGACGTGGTTGAAGTGGACGTGCCCATCGCGCGCACGACGCGCGGCCTGATTGAGCTGCTGCCCGAGCTCACCGAGTCCGGCCACGGCGTCATCATGACGATGGGCAAGGGAGGCGTTGGCAAGACCACCGTGGCGGTGAACGTCGCGCTGGAGCTAGCGCGCCGCGGGCACACGGTCCACCTCACCACCACCGATCCCGCCGCCAACGTAGCGGAGACCCTCGGCGCCAAAGTCGAGGGCATCCGCGTGAGCCGGATCGACCCAGCGTTGGCGACGCGCGACTACTCACAAGAGGTCATGCAAACCGCTGGCGCCGGTCTCGACGCCGCAGCGCGCGCGCTACTCGAGGAAGACCTACGCAGCCCGTGTACCGAAGAAATCGCGGTCTTCCGCGCCTTTGCGCGCATCGTCGACGAGGGCGAGCACGGCTTCGTGGTGATCGATACAGCGCCCACCGGCCACACGCTGCTGCTGCTCGATGCCGCGGAGTCGTATCAGCGCGAGGTCTTGCGCACGAAGGGCTCGGCTCCCGCAGAGGTCCTGCGTTTGTTGCCGCGCTTGCGCGACCCGGCGTTTACCAAGATCCTGCTGGTCACGCTGCCCGAAGCGACGCCAGTGCACGAGGCTGCCGCGCTGCAACGCGATCTGTCGCGGGCCGGAATTCGGCCCTTCGCTTGGGTCATCAATCAAAGCCTGCTGCCGCTCACGGTGAGTGATCCGGTGCTCGTGCGGCGACGCACGAACGAGACACGCTTCCACGCCGAGGTAGCCGAGCTTTCGTCTCGCGTCGCGGTGGTGCCTTGGGCCGCACCCATCGTTGCGAAGGCCAGGCTCGACTTCTTCGCGCCAGCACCTGCCGTGGCCGACCTTTCGATGTGAGCGTGGCTTCGTCGCTGAACGGCTGATTCAGCCGCTACGCAAGGCGCAGCTCGGCCACGCTGGGCGCGTCCTTTGCGCGGGCTTCAAAAAGGCTGGCTGCGCGGACTCGTAGGGCCTGCATCCGCCCCGCTGCTTCGGCGACCCGGGCGCGAAAGGCCGCGCTCTTTTCGAGCTCGTGCAACAAGCCCTCGAACGCGGCTTCGCTGTTCTCTTCCTCTTTGCAGACCAAGACCGAATCACAGCCGGCCGCGATCGCCAGCACCGCTGACTCGGCGGGCGGATGAAGGTCGAGCACGGCGCGCATCTCCAGGTCATCGCTGAACAGCACGCCCTCGTAACCGAGCTCTTTGCGCAGGAGTTCGCTCATAACCGCCGACGAAAGCGTCGCCGGTCCTTGCGCTAACGCCTCCACCACGATGTGCGCGCTCATCATCGAATCGAGCTTGACCTGCGCGGCCGCTCGAAACGGCAACAGCTCCACCGCTTCCAAGCGAGGGCGCGCATGCCGAATCACCGGCAGATCGAAGTGACTGTCTTTGTCGGTGTCTCCATGTCCGGGAAAATGTTTGCCGCAGGCCAGCACACCGCCCTGATTGAGTCCGCGCGCAAAGGCCAGCCCGAAGCGCGCGACCTCGGTCGCATCGGTGCTGAACGAGCGATCGCCGATCACCGGATTTGCGGGGTTGGAATCGACGTCGAGCACCGGCGCAAAATTCAGGTTCACGCCCAGCTCCGCGAGCCGCGCGCCGATGGCCAGCCCCGAGCGTTCAATCAGCGCCTCGTCTTTGCGCTCCCCGAGCGCGCGCATCGCACCGAGCACCGGCTCCGGCTTGGGCAAGCGGCTGACGCGGCCGCCCTCTTCGTCGATCGCCACAAGCAGCGGTGGCTGCCCGCTCGGCCGTTCGGCTTGCACCGAGGTGCACAGCGCTCGGAGTTGTTCGGCGCTGTGTAGGTTGCGCCGAAACAGAATCACGCCGGCTCGCCGGCCTGTGCGCAGCCCAGCTTGGAGCGCCGGAGTAAGCTCCTCCGCGGGAAAGCCCACCACCAAGAGTTGCCCGGCCAGCGCTGCAAGCGAGTCAGTCATGCGGGCCGGTTTACGGAGATTCCGCCGCTTTGTCGACAAAAGTGACGACGTTGTGGGCGCTCGTATCGCTGGCTTCCGCAAACAGCCGCAAGCAGGCGACCTGCGCCGAAGGGAGCAACGGCTCGAGCTCGGCGGGCAGCTCGGCTCGAAAGGTCTCCCGTGAGCGCGCTGAAAGCACCACCAGCGGCCGCCCAGCCACGCGTACGAACGCCTCGGGTCTTTGTTGCGCCGCCTGCTCGACCCAGGCCAGCTCCTCGGCTGTCGTTACCTCCGGCGCCAAGAGCAGCGCCTGATCCTGCGCCGCGCTGAGCAAGCTGTCCCACGCGAATTCGGCGCGCGCCGCGGCGTTCAGCAGCGGCACGATACCGCGGGCTCCGCAGGCCCGCGCTTCGGCGAGTTGGGTGACGCCGACGAAGCAATCCGACGCCAAGAGCGGAACGGCTGGGTCTTTGGCGAGGCTGCGTAACCAAGCGAAGCTCCCGCCGAAATGTAGCCCTTCGGTGGTCGCGAGCCGAAGCGAGGCCTGCTCCCAAGCCTCGGCGCCGCGGGGGCTCCCGAACGGTGGCGCGCCTTCTTCCTCGAACGGCGTACGTAAGCAGCGTAAGACGACGCTCTGCGCCGCGAGCTCGGTGAACTCCAGCGGCGCAGCGACTTCGCTGCCGGCCGCCTTGCGACCAATGGGCGGGGCCGCACCCAAGCGAGCGTCACGCGCCTCGGCGAAGCGCACCATCTTTTCGATCGCGCCCCAGCGGCGTGCTCGCGGCGCGCTCATTGCTGAACTCCCGCCCGCAGGCTGTGCGCGAAGTTCATCAGCACCTGCTCGGCCTGCTCGCACAGGTGAGACTCTGGATGAAACTGGACCGAGGAGAGCGGGAGCGTCGTGTGCGTGAGTGCCATGATTTCGTCGTCGTCGAGGGAGCGAGCCGTTACGGTGAGTTCCTTCGGCAGCGAAGCTTGCTCGACCGAAAGCGAGTTGTAACGGGCTACCTGAAGGGGGCAGGGGAGCCCAGCGAATAGTCCTGCCCCGTCGTGCGTAATCTGGATGGTCTTACCGTGCATCGGCCTCTTGGCGTGCACCACGCGTCCTCCGGCGACCTGGGCCAAGGCTTGGTGACCGAGGCAAACTCCCAGCGTCGGGAGCAGGAGGTCCCCCGCCAGCAGTCGCTGATAAAGCGTCAGGCTACTGCCAGCCTCCGAGGGTGAGCACGGGCCAGGTGAAACCAGGGCGCCGTCGAAGCGAGTTTGCAGGTCCACCGGGAGCGGCGCGTCGTTGGGGAGCACGGTGCAGCGCACAAGCTTTTGCAGGCTCGCGACCAAGTTGAAGGTGAAGGAGTCGTAGTTGTCGATGACCAGGATATGGGGCTTTTTCATCAACAACTTTTCCCGCGGCGCAACCGGTCGCTAGCCTTTTACCATGCAACGAAATCTGATTCAGGTCTCCGCTCGCCACGAGGTTTCGCGCAGTGAACGACGCACGGCTCGCCGCAAGCCAGTTCGATTGTTTTGCAACCAATACATCGATGGCAGCCCGATCCTCGGTGAGGCCTGGGAGATCTCGATGACCGGGGTGCTGGTTCGGCGAGTCAACGGCCCGGATTTGGACCGTGCTTGCTACGCGATCGAGATCGGCCACCCGACCGAGCCGTTGCCGCGACTCTGGCTTTGTGCCTCGCCGGTCTGGCGCCAAGGCGAGTTCGAGGCGCTTCGATTCGTTGGTCTAGCCCCGCAAGATCGGCTGCAGCTCGCGCACCTGCTCGGCCGCGTGGACGTGGCAACTTCAGAGCGCCCTTCGCTCGCCTGATCGCTCAACGAACCGCGAAGAGTTTCGGCCGAAGGCATTCCGTTGACAGCTGCGCTTGTCGGCCGTTAACGTGCGACCGAGTTTCGGCGCCAGGGAGGCGCAAGAGGAGCCGATGGCTGAAGAGAAGTCGAAAAAGCCGAAGATTGACCTGAAGGCGCGTCTCGGCAAGACCGTCGCTGGTGGTACCGCCGCGCCCGGAGCCCTCTCGGGCCCGCCGGAGGCCGGTCCGTCAAGCGTTCGGCCCGAGGCAGACCACGCAAGTGCTCCGCCGCGTCCGAGTTTGCCGGGTGGAATTGCTCCGCCGGTCGGTATCGCACCGCCGCCGAGCATCGCAGGTGCAGGCTTTGGTGGGGTGAACCCGTTCGCGCCCAAGGTCGCGCCGGCTCCGGCACCGCCGCCGCCCAAGCTCACGGCCGAGCAGCAGACCATCAAGGTCGAGCTCGGTGAAGAAATCCACGACGAGCGCCGTAAGGCCACCAAGTTCGCGGTGATCGTCGGTTTCGCCATGTTGCTTGTCGGCGGCGGTATCGGCTTCTTTGCCGGTGGCGCTCGTGAGAAGCAGTCCCGCCAAGCTGAAGGCATCAAGGGCGCTTGCGCTCTCGAGACCGAGGTGGCGAACAGCAGCAAGAAGATTGAAGAGCTGATCCCGATCTTGAAAGAGGTCGAGGATGGGCTCAAAGCCAAGAAGTACCCAGCTGATGCGCTGGGCAAGCTGAGCTCCTTCGCCGTGCCGTTCAACGCCGCGACGATCGAGGGCAAGAACGTCGGCAACCTTCCCGGCGCTATTCAGAGCAAGGTCTTCCTCTACCTGCGCAAGTCAGAAGAGTTGGAAGACAAGAAAGAGTCGCTCAAGAACTCGCTCGGCGCTCAAAAGGTCGCCATCGAGGGCGCTTGGAAGAAGGAAGAGAAGCCGCTCTTCGAGCTAGCCGTGATCTTCAGCGCGGCCGGTGAAGGCAAAATGTTGAGCCAGGTCGTCGGCATCAAAGAGCCGTTCGAGACCAGCATCAAAGAGTGGCCGAAGGAGCTCGCCATCAAGGTTCCCGGCATGCGTGACGGCCGTCGCGTCGAAGACGAGAAGAAGGCGACCAAGTTCGAGAAGGAAGTCACGGCGCAGACTGGTCCGGTGTACATGCCGGTGGATCCGGCCACCGTCGCTGGCTTCACAGACGAGCGCGCGGCGCTGCCGATCTTGAAGGGTCTCTTCGAGATCCGCATGATCCTGCAAGGCGACGAGACGCCTGGCCGCGAGAAGCCCGGCGCGATGAAAGAGGGCACCGATCTCTCGGTTGCACTCGAGAAGCTCTGCCTCCGCTAGCTGGAGCTTGACCCTCGGGTCGGGATGACGACCTCCAGTGAACCTGGAGGTCGTTGTCGTTTGTGGCGCCGGCATTTGCGCCGCCGGCGCTCAGGCGGCGAGGCGATGTCCTGCGGCGTTCACGCCTCGTGCGGCTCGGAGCCGCTCAGGCGGAGCGAACGCTGGGCCGTAGGGACATCGGGGGGCGCTCGAACTCGACCCGCTCTACGGTGCCGTTCTTCTCTTCGGTCACCACCACCGAAAGGTCCCAACGCTTTTGGTGTGCACCAACCGTGGCCCCGGCGAAAAGTTCGGCCAACGTGCGGTCGGCTTCATCCTCGGAGACGCTAAACCCGAGGTAAGCGCCCAAGTCGGAGGCACGGACAGCGCCGGAAACCAGCCATTTGTCGGCGCCAAGCTCCTGTATCGGCGCATGCTCGACCTCGTCATGTTCATCGCGGATATCACCGACGATCTCCTCGATGATGTCCTCCAAGGTGACGATGCCGCTCGTCCCGCCGAACTCGTCCACCACCACCGCGAGGTGCTGGCGTTTCTGACGCATCTCGCGCAGCAGCGAGACCAACTTCTGTTGCTCCGGCACGAAGATGACGTCCCTGCGGATCACGTCGGCCAGGGTGCGACTGCGGCTGATCGGCTCTTCGTCGTCACCGCTGTTCTCGGCCTTGAACACGTCCTTGGCGACCAGGATGCCGACCACGTTGTCGAGCTGGCCCTCGTACACCGGGTAGCGGCTGTGACCACTTTCGGCCACGAGCTTGCGTACAGCGTCTAGCGGGGTCGCTAGGTCGATCGCCTCGATGCGGGTGCGTGACAGCATCACCTCGCGGGCGCGACGGTCCTCGAACTCGAGCACGTTGCGGATGATCTCCGCCGGTTCGGCGCCCACGACGCCGCTGCGTTCAACCTCATCGACGAAGTACTCGACCTCGGCGCTGGCCACGCTCGAGTCGGTATCCTCACTCTCCGGCATGCGCTCAGCGATGTTCTCGGAGAGCGCAGCGAGCGGCCTGGAGAAGGGCCACAACAGCCATTCGAAGCCGCGCAGATAGGTCGCGAGCAGCGGCCCCCAGGTGTCGGAGTTTTTGCGCGCGATGGTGGCGAGCAGCGAGCTGATGGGGGCGTAGAGCAGCAGCGCCGCAAGAATGGCCAACGCGGTGCCCAGCCGGCCCGGGACCCAGCCCTCGACCACCTCGGCCAAGAGCACCGCCGTGACGGCTGCGGAGATGACGCGACCAACGACGTAAGCCGCGTGAACTTGGGCGCCGTGACGCTGGTAGCGTTCGAGCGCGCTGCGATGCGGCAAACCCTCCTGTTCGAGCAAGGCCGCCATACGCGCCGAGGTCAGGTTGGCCAACGCCGCATCCGCCGCAACGAACAACGCACCAAGCACCGCAGCGCTCAGGGCAATCAGCAAACTTGGCAGCGGTCCCGACATCGTACTTAGGTGGGAGGCATCCTACCAGGTGCGGCCCCTCGACGGAACCGCATCCACATCGACCGTCGCTGCGTTCGCCCTTTGCACAAAGTTCGCTAGCATCGGCGCCCATGAACGATCTCGCCGACGGCGAGGAGAAGAAGGTCCAGGGCTCGGGCTCTGCGGTTTACACCCTGAAGAACAGCGGTGGCGTCTACTCGTGCACGTGTCCGGCCTGGATGCACCAGTCCTTAGGCATCGAACGTCGCAGCTGCAAACACCTGCGCGCGCTGCGTGGTGACGACGCTGAGCAAGCGCGGGTCGGTGAGTTGAGCGGAAAGCCTGCTCGTCCAGCACGTCCCGCTAAGGCCGAGGGCGCTGCCGCCGAGGAAGCCGACGCCGATGGTCCGCCGCTGCTTTTGGCCCACAAATGGGAAAGCACGGTGGACGTGACCGGCTGGTGGCTCAGCGAAAAGCTCGACGGCGTACGCGCCTACTGGGACGGCACGCAGTTCCTATCGCGCTTGGGCAACAAGTTCTTCCCTCCAGCTTGGTTCACCGAGGGCCTGCCGAAGGCTCCGCTCGACGGCGAGCTGTGGGGCGGACGCAAGCTGTTTCAGCGCACCGTGGGCATCGTCAAACGCCAGGATCAAAGCCCGCTTTGGAAAGACCTCTTGTACGTCGTGTTTGACGCGCCCGCGCACGACGCGGTGTTCGAGGAACGCATGGCGCACTGCGAGACGCTCGTTGGTGGCGGCAAACACCCGTACACGAGGGTGCATGCGCAAGAGCGCTGCGAAAGCATCGAGCATCTGAAGGCCGAGCTCGCGCGGGTCGAAGCGCTCGGCGGTGAAGGGCTGATGGCGCGCAAACCGCAGAGTCGTTACGAGGCGGGGCGCAGCAATACGTTGCTCAAGGTGAAGACCTTCCACGACGCCGAGGCGCGCGTGCTCGGCCACGTTGCGGGCGCTGGGCGGCACAAAGGCCGCATGGGCGCCTTGCTCGTGGAGCTCGCAGACGGCACCACCTTCAACGTCGGCACCGGCTTCTCCGATCACGAGCGTGAACACCCGCCGGCTGTCGGCGAGCTGATCACCTTTCGCTATCAGGAGCTCTCCGACGGTGGCGTACCGCGCTTTCCTTCGTATGTGGGCGTGCGTCACGACGCTCGCGGCCCCTCGAGCTTGGCGACCAACCTTGCGAGCAAGCCTGCGCCGCTGCCAGCACCGGCGCCCAGGTCGCCGAGCGTCAGTGCGACCGCTACCGCTGCTGCCGCGCCTCGCGTCGCTACCGAACCCAGCGTCGCTACCGAGCCGGATGAAGCGCCGCAACGTCGCCGCTTCGAGATGACCGACGGTGAGACGCGCTATTTCTGGGAGATCGAGCGGGAGGGCGCCAAACATCGCGTTCGTTTCGGGAGTTTCGAACAGAAGCTGAAGAAGTTCGAGTCAGAGGCTGCAGCAGAGGCTGGGCTCGCTGCGCGCATTCAAGAAAAGCTGGAGAAGGGGTTCGTCGAAGTCGACGAATGACGGGAGAAAGCCATGCCGAGATATGAGTTCGTTGAAGGGGCATCCAAAAAATTCTGGGAGATAACGCTGGAGGGGACCTCGTTTACCACCAGCTACGGGCGCATCGGCACTGAAGGTCAGATGTCGATGAAGGAGTACGACTCCGAGGAAAAGGCTCAGAAGGAGCACGACAAGCTGATCGCCGAGAAGACCAAGAAGGGCTACGCGCTCGTCGGTGGGGGAGCTGCGCCAGCTGCTTCGGCGACCGCGGCGGCGCCTCTGGCTGCACCTGCACCGGCTCCCGCTGCGGCCAAAGCAGCATCGAAGAAAGCGGCCGCCGTGTTTGATGACGAGGGCGACGACGACGAGGATGAGGCGCCCAAAGCCAAGAAGGCCGCCAAAGCTGCAGCGCCAGCGAAGGCCGCTCCGGCAGCCAAGCCTGCCGCTCCCGCAACAGCCGCAACCACCGCCAGTGAGGGAGCGCGCCTGTTTGAGTTCGTCGAGGGCTCCTCAGCGAAATTCTGGGAGATCAAACTCGAGGGCACCTCGTTCACCACGCGCTACGGCAAGCTCGGCACCGACGGCCAGATGTCGATGAAGGAGTACGACTCCGAGGAGAAGGCTCAGAAGGAGTACGACAAGCTCGTGGCCGAGAAGACGAAGAAGGGCTACGTCGAAAAGTCAGGTTGACCGCGCCGCCCCTCCCGCGTTGGGAGAGGCTTGCAGAGCCTTGATGCGCTCGAGAAATGCGCTGCCTTTCTTCGGGTCCACCATGAAGATGAAGGCCGCCATCCCTTGCAGTTGCTCGAGGCTCTCACCGTCTTTGCCCGGCTTACCCTGCTCACGGTTGTGAATCGCCGCACGCAAACGACGCACCGTCTCGCGGGGCACGCGCGCCGGCGGTACCTCGGGGGAAGCGACCTTGTTGACCACCAAGCCGGTGACGCGTTGGCTGGAGCCAGCGCGCCTCACCGCCGTCTTCTTGCGGTGCATGCGGAAGCCCTCCGCCTCGAGGATTTGGGCGACTCCGCGTAGCAGCGTGCCAACTGGTGCGGCCGCGCGTGAGTGGGGCGGCAGCGGCTGGCCGTCCGGACCGACGCTGGGCGCGTTCCACGAGAAGGTCAGGTCGTCGGCATAGCGGGTGTACGAAAACTCGAGCAGCCGCGCGAGCCCGGAGATGCGCCGATCCAGCCGCATGCAAAGCGCGTTGGTGATCGCCGGGGAGGTGGGAGCGCCTTGTGGGCAGCTGCGCGCGCCTTGTGCGACGTACAGCGTCTTGCCGCGGAACTGCACCAACTCGCGCGGAGGTTCAGTCGCTAGCAGGGCGCACAGGGTTGCCACGCTTTCGGGCAGACCGCCGCTGCGGAACAGCCCCTTCACCCGACGAAAGGTGACGGTGGGAAAGAAGTCCTTCACGTCGATTTTGACGACCAGCTCGGCGCCGGCGTGGGCTTTGGCGTTCGATGCGATCGAACGGGCGCGCAAGAAGCCATGGGCTGCACCGTGGACCGGCAGTTTGTCGACAAGGTTCTTGAGCAGCCAACGCTGGATGCGTTTGAGCTCCGGTTTGGGCGCCGAGATGGTGCGGCGCGAACCGTCGCGTTTGGCGATGGTCCAAAACTCGTAGTTGGACGAGCTCTCGACGTCGCGGTGGAAGCAGAGCTTGCGCAAGGTCGGAACGTCCACCGCGAGCGCCTTGGCCAGCTCGTTGAACGACTCGAGCGAGAGGTCGTTGGTGCGCGCACGAACCAGCCGTGCTTCTTTTTCGCGGCTGGTCTCGTCGTCCTCGTCGCGATAAAAAACTCCCTGTCCGAGAAAGTCGATGTGGGTTGCCAGGTACGCTTTGCGGGCCAGCTTGACCAAGCCGCGACGTGCCTCCGCCTCGGCCTTCTTGCGCTCCTTAAAGGAGGACTTTGCGCCCTCCGCAACTGCGCCGCCCTCCTCGTCCACCAGCAGGCCTTGCGACCGCAGCTCAGCGTTGATCCAAGCAGGTACACCTCCGGCCTGCTCGATTGCCTTCCAGCGCTGGAGCGCCTTGTCGCGCTCGAGGGCTCGAGCGGTGCGCTCTGCTTTGCGTTGCTCTCGCAGCTCGGCCGAGGGCTTCACCGCTTGACCCGGATCGAGCACTACGAGCCCCGTTGCGGGGACGTTCTTTTCGCTTTGTCCGCTCATCGTTGGTCGCACCGAGCGAGCACCGACAAGCTATTCAGTGAGGTCGTCAGCCCATCACCTTCCCACAAGGGGCACGGTAGCCTCACCGGCTCTCCCCGGTAGGGGGCCCTCCCGAGTCGGGAGAAACACCGGATGCGTTGTTGGCTCAGCTCTCCCGACTCGGGAGGGCCCCCTACCGGGAGAGAGCCAAGAACAGGCTACCTTGCGATGTGTGATGCGGCGAATTTCCAGGACGGCGCAACACCGTCCTTGCGCTCGAGGCGCATAGGCTGGTGAGCTGACGCCCTCACTGCATAGCTTCTCGTCTCGTTCGTTCTCCTTCGTGACGTGCAAACCCCGAGGCCGCACGGTAGCTCTTCCACCGCTAATGAGCCAGAGGGCTCAGCAGCAACCTTCATGCGCTCTCTGCGTCGATGTCGATGAAGCCCTCCTTGGCCAGTTGATCCAGTCGCTCGAAGTAGGCGTCGCGTGCGGCGCTGTCGCTGTCGAACCACAAGCGCTGGAAGCGCGGCTCGGCCAGCGCCTCACCCGCCGCTGTCTCATGCACCTCGGAGCGCACCGTGCGATCGTCGAGGGTCAGCCGGCAGCGTCGCTGGTAGCCCGCCGAATCACGCTGCAAGAAGGTGCGGGTTTCGGCGCGAATCAGCTTGCGACCTTCGGGCGTGAGGCGCAGCCGCTCGGTCTCGGCGGCCTTGCGTTTGAAGAAGACGAACAGCGCGATCATGTGCTCACACGGGCCTTCTCGCAGCGCCGAGCGTTGATAACTCGGGCAGTTGCAGAACGCCTCTTTGACCTGGCCCTCGAGGTTCGACGTGAAGCGCGGGACAAACGAGCGGCGCGCTTGCGCGTCCACGACCTCACCGCTGATCTCGCTGCCTTCGCCGGAGAGGTTGTGCAGCTTGGTGATGGTGATGGCGCCCTCGGTTGCGAGCAATCGGTGCGCAGCCGCTTCACGCGGCGACCCAAAGCGAATGGCGGCCAGGTCCACCGGCTGGGGCAACAGCGCGCGCGGCCGAAACACGCCGCGGTCACGATCGAAAAGCGCCTGCCCGCGCAAGCAGGCCTGCTGCAACAGCGACCGCACTTCGAGCTCGCTGTGGTTGGTGCTCGCGGCGAGCTGGGCCAAGCTGCGCGGGCCTTCGGCCGCCAGCAGCTTGGCCACAGCGTCCACCTCGGCTTGTTTGCCTTCCCCCGGGATCAGCGCATCAAACGAGGCCGTGCTGCCCCATTGGCTCTCGGCCCAGCTGGTGAACGCGATCGTCAGCCGCGCGAGGCCCATGTCGAGCACCCAGAACGACGGTAAGCCCGCTCCTAGAAGGTGAATCTTGACCGAGCGCAGATGAGGCAGCGCCCGCGTCAGCGCGAGCAAGCGTTGGCGACCGTAAAGCCGAACGATGCGCGGGCTGGGACCGTTGTAGACGGCCCCGTGGGTCTCGACCGTGATCTCCCAAGGCTCCAAGGTGAGGCGCGGCCGCTCGCCTGGAACCAACTCAAAGCGCAGCCCGCGCGGGGGCTTCTTGGCCTTGCGGGTGCGCAGGGTGAATAGGACGTTGTAGAGGTCCACCGGCTTGAGCTCGAGCGTGGTGGCGGGCAGCGTGGCCGCTGATTGCACCTGCAAGAAGCCACGCAGCCAAGCGTCGGGCAGCTCGACGCTGCGCTGGAGCGCCGGCGCGGCGGCCGTGCCTTTGGCCGCGTTGCTGGCCGAAAAATCGAGGGGCTGATAGCTGCGTAGACGCTCGACCTGTTCGAGCAACGCGGGTGAGAGATCCGCCAGGGTGGTGCCGTGGGCTGCGGTCCTTTGTTCGAACAGGGCGTTGTCGAAGGCCAAGCGCGCATAGGCGCTCTCATCTTTGGAGAACACCTCGAGCGATACTTCGTCCGGGTCCACGCTCAGGATCGGATCCAGCCCGCGCGGACGCGGCGCCTCATCGCCAAAGGCGTTCTCGAGGAAGGACTTCTGTGCCTCCCAGATGGCCTTGCTGGCCTTCTTGCCCTGCTTCATCAAGTAGGCCAAGTACGCCGTGCGATCTTTGCCCTTGTAACGCAGGTCGCTATCGCGAATCGCCGCTGCGAGCAGCAAGGCGTCACGAAACAGTTCGACCTGCTTGACCCGGCCGCTCACGCCGACGGTGCGTGCACCCTCGAGCGCGAGCTCCAAGCTCGAGGCGGCCGGTGTTGCCAGCACCTGGCTGGGAGCGGCATAGCGAAGTTCAAGAATGCGGGCGCTCACGATCGTTGCTCCTGGGCACGGCGGCGTTGTGCGCGGCGGAGCGCGCGGAAGGCAGCTTTGCGTACCGGCTCCGATTCGCGCGCGTCTTTGCTCGCGAGCCGCGTCAGCGCGTCCAACGAGGCTTGGTCGGTTGCCAGACCTAGCGCAGCGATGCTTTCCAAACGGCCTTGGTTCTTGGCGTCGAGAGCTGCAGCGATCAGCGGCTCGAGGCTGTGTTTCGCCAGCAGCCACGGCACCATCAAGCGTCGATCCTCGGCTCCCGTGAGCGGCCCGGCTTGGAACAAGCTGCGTTTCAACATCACCGGATCGAAGGTGCTGCCCTCCGAGCGCCCAGCGGCTTGTTTGGCCTGGCCCAACGCCGAAGCTGCTTCGGCGCGCACGCTCAAATCCGGATCCTCGAGCGCGGCGCGCAAGGCCTCGACGTCGCTGGCGTCGAGCGCACGCGCCGCCTCGACGCGCACCGAACTCGGCTCTTCACGATCGCTGAGCAACGATGTCGCGAGCTGTTTGAGGTCCGGAGCATGAGCCCGCCGCGCCGCCCAAAGCCCGCGTTGCTCGACCTCCTGCTCGTGCCGCACCTCGGTCTCGTTCTTGAACTTGCGTGCGTGTTTGCGTTGCTGCGAGCCGCTGCGAACGGCCGCTACTAGCGCGCGGCCGATCTGCTCGCGAGCGCCCGGGCTCGCGAGCTCGGTGACGCCGGAAACCCAGCTGGCCTCGGCGCGTGCCGCTGCGGAGCCGTTCTGCAGTAGCTGTGCGAGCTGGGCGTGAGGCAGGGAAGGGCGCCGCGCGAGGCCGTAACGCAGACGTTCACGCAATAGCGGATTTTTGATCGTCGCGAGCTTCGCCAAGAGCTCCGCCGGTTCCCCCTGCTGCGAGAGAAAGGCCGCGGCGGGCTCGGAGATGTCGGTCCACTCACTCTCCACCGCATGAAGCTCCACGCGGGTGCGCTCCTTCGGAAAGATGGTCTCCAAGGCTTCGCGCGCGGCCCACCGAACGTGCACGAACGGATCGCGCAATACCGCGGCCAGCGCCGACTCGGCCGCACCGTCTTTGAGCTCCGCGAGCAGCTCGCAGGCCACGCGCCGTTCTTCGGGTTGTTCGGACGAGAGAGCGGCGCGCAACCGCGCTCGCGAACGCTCGTCGGCTAGGCCACGCAGCGAGCGCAGCCCCGCGAGCACCAGCCCCGGTACTTTGGCGACCAGCATCGACTCGACCCGATCGCGAAGCCGCTCTTGCACGTCGGCGTCGCGCACGTGCCGGTGGATGAAGCCGAGCGCTTCCACCGCCGCGGCTTGCATCGACTCTTCCACCGGCGCCTCTTCAGTGCCACCGCCGGCGATCAACTCGAGCTCGTCCAGCGCGCGTACGTCGCCTAACGCACCGAGCCCGAGAATGGCTCGTTCGCGCTCTCCCTCTTCACCAGCGCGTACGAACAGCAAGAGCGGTCGCAAGGCCAGCGAGCCGTCGGGCTGGGCAATGTGTGCGAGCCCGAGCGCTGCCGCGAGCATCGTCTCCCGCGCGCCTGCTCGCACCACCGCCGCGAGCGGCGCTGGATCGGCCGACTTCTTCTCGACCCGGCTGGCATAGGCGGCGACGGCCGCAGCGCGCACCTCGACGTTGCGATCGGCGAACAGCTTGGTCAGCGTGGCGTCGGCCGATGGGTCCACCAGATCGCTGAGGCGCTTGGCCGCCTCGAGTCGCACCTCGGCATAGTGACTCTTGACCGCTGCGTTGCAGAAGCGCAACGCGAACTCCTGCTCGGTCTCGGCTTGCGGGCCGGTGTAACCCGGTGCGCCGGGCAGCAGGCGCTTCAGGTCGGAGCGCGGCCCGATCAAGTGCAGCGCCACGTTCAAGGCGGCTGTACGCACGCTGGGCTCATCATCGATCAGGCGCTGCAGCGCCGCGTCGAGCGCGCTGCTCGCGCCCGCGCTCTTCGGCCAAAGCTGCGCCAGCGCTGCGATGAGCTGGGCTCGTTCGGCCGGGCTTTCCAGCTCATCCCAGCGTGCGGCCAGCTGCGCCACGGCGCTTGGACTTGCGAGGCGCACCAGCCCGTCGCGCGCCCGCGTGCTCACGGCGGCATCCCCGCCGCGCAGCGCCGCCCCGAGGACGGGCGCCGCTTGCTCGTTGCCGCGCGCTGCCAAGAGCTCGGCGGCGCGCAAACGCAGGTCTTCATGATCGCTCGCGAGAGCCGAAACCAGCGCAGCGTTCACGCGCGGATCGTTCGAACTCGAGAGGCGCTCCAGTACCCCGATACGCAGGTCCGAGTGGGCGCTGGCGAGCGCTGCCAAGAGCGGCTCCAGGCTTCCCGGCGCGGCCGTCTTTTCGAGCAGTGAAAAGGCGTAACGGCGCGCCTCGACCACCTGCGAATCGAGCGCCTTGACGATCTGCGTGCGCCCCGCGTCACCCAGCGTTACCAGCTCATCGAGCGCGGCGCGCACTACGTCCGCGGCGCTCGAACCTAGCGCAAGCTCGAGCACCTGCGTGCGCTCGGCGTGCGTACCGCGCAGCGCCGCCAGGGCGCTCTTGCGCACCGTGTGATGAGCATCATCGAGCGCGCGCGCCAGGGCCGGAGTCGCGCTCTCGGCCGTGACTGCGCCGAGCTTGACCAACTCGACGATGCGCTCGATCGCATCGCGGCGAATGCGTGGCCCCTCTTCCTCACCGCCGCTCTGACGCAAGAGCCCCAGGTAGGCCCCGAAGGCGAGCAAACGTAGTCGCAACTGCTCTTCACCGCTCACGGCCGCAGGCGCTGGTTGCTCCTCCTGCTTGGTGTTCGGCTCACTGGTTCCGCGCGTAAAGATGCGGCGCAGCAGCCCGAGCGGCCCCTTCGTCGAGGGATCCTCGGCGATCGGCGCGCCCTCCGGAGCCGTCTCCGGTATCCACGGCGATCGGGTTGCCCGCGGGCTCACCACACGTTGCACCTCACGGAAGAACGCCTCCAGCCGATCGCGCAGTCGCAGCGCTTGCGCAGCCGCGTAGCGCTGCTCCGGACGGTCTCCAGCGATCGCCTCACACAGGCCGACCATCAGCCAAGCGCGCGCGTTCTCGTTAGGCCACTTGGCCAGCTCTTCGGCCTTCTCCGGGCGCTCGGGTAACAAGAGCTCCACCAAATGCGCAGAGTAACGCTCGGGTTCGCTGCGCAGCTCGAGCGCGCGCGCCACCGCGTAGCGCACCTCCGGCCGTTGCGAGGAGAGCGCGGTGGTCAAAAGCTCCGGCGGCTCGCCCTTGCGGTAAGCGTGAAGATCCCGCGCGAGCAGCACGCACAAAACGATGCGCTGCACCTCGAGCGAAGGGTCCTCCAGCCCTTGCAAGATGCCGCTGTAGCCCTCGACTCCCAACGCAGCGACGGAGAGCACCGCGCCGATGCGGATCGGCGGGTGCGAATGCAGCAGCGTACCAGTGAGCACCGGCAATGCGCGGGCATCTCCCAAGCGCGCCAAGCCTTCGCCGGCCCAAGAGCGCACTGCCAAATCGCTGTGACCGAGCAGGTCGAGCAGGAAGCCTTCTTCGCCGGAGCGGCTAGCGTTGGAGACCCCGCGTGCGGCCTGCTCACGCAATGCCGGATCCTCCTCGAGGATCAGCTGCGCACCGAAGTAACGGAGCAAACGTGGCGAGCCGAGATTGGCCAGCGCAGCGGCCGCCCGTCGACGCAGCGGCACGAGCTGCGGCAGCCGCTCGAACAGCTCCTTGTCGGCGATCAGCGCCTGCATCGGGTCGATGATGCGCTCGTCACGGCGCATCGAGAGCAGCTCCGCCGCGCGCACGCGCAGATCCAGGTGCGAGCTCTGCAAGCCCACCGCCACCGGCCCGAGCTCGTCGCCGACCAACGCAGCCAACGACTCGATCGCGGCGATGCGCACCGAGGATTCGCCATCCTCGAGCAGCTTGCTGAGCGCGGCTCGCAGGGCCGAGAGCGTGCCCTTAGCGGCGTCTTGTGCGCCCTTCGCGCGGAGCTCAGCGACCGATGAGCCTAGCGCCGCGAGCAGCGTGGCGTCGTCCTGCGGGCCTCGCAGCTCGAGCAGGGCATCGTAGGCAGCTCGCGCGGTCGCGCCATCGCGGTCCCCGACGGCCTTGAGCAAGCGTTCGCTAGCGGCGCCCTCGAGCCCGCCTTCCTTGTGTTTGACGATCGCTTCGAGCTCGTGCACCGCGCGCTTGCGCAGATCCGGGAAGCGCGCGCCCAATGCGCGATCCAGAGGCGAAAATGGCTCCTTCGTGTGCCACGCCCACAGCGTGCGGAAGGCCTCTGCACGCACCGAAGGCGCCTCATCGTCGAGGGCTGCTTCAAGCAGAGCTTCCGCGCGTGCATCACCCGCGCCACGTTTCACCAGCAGCTCGAGCCCGCGCACACGTAGATCTTGATGCGCCGATTGCAGCGCCGCCGTAGCAAGCGTGAGCGGCTCGGTCTGCAGCGCGCCGTAACAAGTCCAAGCGGCGTCGCGCACCTTGGCGTCGGCGTCGCTCATCATCCACGCGAGCCTTCGTTCGCTGCGTTGATCGCGCAGGGCTACCAGCGCGTAGGCCGCCTCGAGTCGCAGCGCCGGCGCTGGATCTTGCGAGATGGTGAGCAGCGCGCCGAGCGCCCGCGCATCGCCGAACCAGGCTAGCCCGCGGGCTCCGCGCAGCGCTGTGTCGGGCGTGCGGCAGGCGAGGGCGGCCAGCAGCGGCTCGCGGTCCTCGGCGTTCGGTGCGGCGCCGGTGCCCGGCGCCAGCCTGTCTCGCACGTCCGCCGGGTTGATCGTCGCGGTGCTCAGCCCAACGTAGTCAGCGGCCCGCTTGCCGTTGATCCCGACCAACCGCACCTTCGACCCGGGCTCGACCGGCGTATGAAGGTTGGGCTTGAAGATCGATACATCACCCAAGGTCGGGTGGGTCAGCTGCATGAAGGACGAGGTGATCGACACCACCGTGGCGGTGGCTTCATCCGTGCCCGGTGCGCGCAACGTCCCACCCTCGAGCTCGACGATGCGGCGCAACACGTCGCTGAGCATGCGTTGGAAGGCTTCATCTTTGGCCTCCAACCAAGAAAGTAGCGCTGGCCGCGCTGCAGCGTTGATCACGAAGGCAACGCGCCGCACCTGCTCATCGGCGTCGTCGAGCGCTTTGCCGATCAGCGGTTTGAAGCTCTCATCTGGTAGCAGCTTGGCGAGGGCGCCGCGAACCAACACCTCAGCCCGAACGTCCGCCTGGCCGCGCTCGAAGGCGGTGCGCAGCGCGGCTCGCGGATCCTCGGGCTGGAGGGCTATGAGCGCGCCGAGGGCGCTGCGACGCACGCCGGCGTCGACATCGCTGAGGTGCTCGCAGATCCAGCTGTGCACCAGCGGCGAACTCGCGTGCAGGCTGGGCAAGGCTGCCAACGCCAGCGTGCGCACGTCGGCAAAGCGCGAGGCCAGCGCAGCGC
>CAITIQ010000343.1 GCA_903892415.1 uncultured delta proteobacterium
CGAGGACTTCGCGCGCCGCAGCGGCGCTCTCGACGCGCCGCTTTAGCGCCGCTGACTTTGCAGAATTCGCACGAGCACCTCTGCGAATTCTGCAACACCCGACCTCACTCCTCTTCAGCCATCGCGCGGAAGGTCCGCTCCCACGTGCGCCGCCCAAAGGTGTTGCCGCCATACGTACGCACTCGCCCCGACTTCGACACCAGGGCGATCGAGGGCGTGACGTCGCGGTTCTTCAAGAAGAAGGCCTCTGCACCGAGCGCGCGGGCTGTCTCGAGCGCCTCGGCCTCGTGCGCGTCGTCGGTCACATCGAGAAACACGAGATCCACTTTGTCTCGAAACGGAGCATAGGCCGGGAGCATCGCCAACTCGGTGCGCCGGCACGGCACGCAACTGTCCGAGCGAATCACCAGCACGGCGGGCCGCGCCGCCGCCGCCGCCGCGGGGAGGGCCGGCACGCTTGCTGCACTCTCGTCCGCTGGATCCTGGAACCCCTGGTCAACCCGACCTCCCCCGCACGAGATGACGAGCATCATCACGAATGATTTGAGAAGGTAAGGCACCTGTACGAAGCGTGACCGCTGCGAACCTGATTCACAAAGTCGTGCAAAAGTGAAACGAACGCCGTTCACTTTCGTAATGACGCCGCACGACTTCGTTGTCTCTTGACTGCTCATAGGTCCCGTACTTTTTCAGCGCTGCTCCTCCGTTTTACGACTCCACGCCTGCAATGACAAACTCCGAACGCGAACCCACGATTGACGACTCGCTGTCGCCGCCCGCTGAAGGCAGCGGTCGCGTGGCCGTTGCTCAGCGTGACCTCGGGGAGGAGCGCCAACAATCGGACGTGCCGTCCACCTCGGCGAACCCGGTTTGGGTCGTGGTGGAGCTCCCGGAAGAAGAACTCGGCGGCGCTTTCTCCGACAAGATCTCGCGCGCTGGCTTCAAGTCGCAGCTGCACCACCCGAGCATCTTTTTGCGTCACGCGGTCATTGAGCCGGAGGCTCTGGCCCTGATGATGGAGGCCCTAGTCGGCCGGGGCGGCGCGCCAGGCGCGAAGATGACCTTGCTCAACGGCCTAGGGGAACCCAGCCTGACGGAGATCCTCACACAGCTCGAGCCGCTGCAACAGTTCCTCTCTCGGCTCAAGTCGCAATGGCTGATGCCGTACATCGTGGCGCGGCGAGTCTTTCCGCAGCTCCAACCGGTGTTCAACGCCAAGGGCGAGCGCGTCGCGGAAGACGCGCTCGCGCGTCTCGGGAGCTCGCAATCGCAGGCCACTGGGCTTGATATCGTCCGGGCCGCCGGCGAGTTGGATCTTGGCGCCCTGATTGATCGGCTCGTGCGGCTCGAGGCTTTCAACGCGGCAACCGGTGGAGAGACAGCGCTGATCCTGCATCTAAGCGCAGCCACCTTGCGCAGCCCGCATCAGCTCAAGTCGAGCCTGATCGAGCTGGCGCGGGTTCACCGAGTGGAGCTCAACAAGGTGATCTTGAACGCCTCCTGGGAGACCTGCCTGGAGGCCACCGCCGTCGGCCGAGCCTTCTTTGAGCTGCGTTCGCTCGGGGTCCGCTACTCGGTGGGCGGTGGCGTCCGCTGTCCCGAGTTCGCCACGGCCGAGCACGTGATTGGTCTGGCCCGTTCGCTCGACGCGACGGTGATCCGCATGGCCTACGCGAGCGCTCCCTACGCCTTCGAGCAGACCGTTTTTGCAGCTGTGTGCGCGCAAGCCCCCAACGTTGGGCTGAGCGTCCACGCCACGCGCCTCGGTAGCCAAGCCGAGGTCGACGCCGCAAAACAGGCCGGCGCTGAGTTCTTCTCCGGCAGGGCGCTGTCCCGCTGAAGAGAGGCCCGCTGAAGAGAGGCCCGCTGAAGAGAGGCCCGCTGAAGAGAGGCCCGCTGAAGAGAGGCCCGCTGAAGAGAGGCCCGCTGAAGAGAGGCCCGCTAGAG
>CAITIQ010000344.1 GCA_903892415.1 uncultured delta proteobacterium
CTCGTGAGCCTGCACACTTGGCCGTGGGCTCAAACACCTCACAGACGCGCTTCTTGTTGGCCTCGGCCCACCACTCTTTGATGCACTTGTGTTCTACCTCTGTGCAGTAGTCCCCCTCAGCGAGCACCATATTCGCCGGGCAGGTAGGCGGCGGCGCCGCTGGCTCAGGCGTCGTTGTCGCGGGTGCCGCGACAAGCGCCAGCTCAGGGGTGGTGGCGACCGCTGGTCCTGAGGACGTGGCTTGCGGCCGAGTCTGTTCAACAAGGCCCGGGCTCGGTTCGGTGGGCGCGCCGCCGGCACACGACACGAGCACGGCAAACGATGCCGAGGCGAAGACTGAATGGCGGCGGGATGTCGGAAGCGGGACGGCGGTCATGTCGTTGATCTCTCGGAAGTTGACGAGGTGGCGATACCACGAAAACGTCGGCTTCGATGCGAGGTTGGCCTCAGCGGGTGCGTCGGCGTTGCAAGGTCGTGGTTAGAGTCCAGCTTGGACGGAACGCTCGGGAGCTCCTCCGACATCCTGCCACTGAGTTTTTGCCGAACAGTTGGCCGAGAGCGTCGGCTTTCGCTAACCGGGTCGCATGTCGCCGAACAACGCAACGAGCACGGGCCGCCGTGACGAGAGCGACCGCGAGAGCGGCGTCTCGGTTGCGAGCCGCCAGGCGTCCCTCCCGACGGTTGCCGGTGGCGAGCGTGCGTCGGCGACCGAGAGCAGCCCGGTGGAGATCAATCGTCCGATCTGGGCGGTCGATCTGGGCAACGAGATGCGTGCCGTTTCCACGTTTGAGCTCTGGATGGCGCTCTCCCGTGGGGACTACTCGACTGAGGTGCTGGTCTGGCGCATGGGTCGCGAGTGCTGGAGCCCGGCGCACGAAGTACCTGAGCTGGCCTGCGCCCTTTCCGGTGTTACCCCGACGCGGAATAGCGCTACCGCGAGCCGGGACAGCGACAGTGTTGAACGCGCGACGCTCGACTATGCCCAAACTCCGACTTCGGGCGTCTTTGAGTGCAACAGGCTCGCGACGCAGACGGCTTCGTCAGAGGCGCCCGAACCCGCGCTCGAGCTCGACGACAGCGAAACGCCGCCCGCAACGAGCGCCACGCTCGCGCCCTCGCCGTTGCCCCTCGTCGCGCTCGAGCTCGAGGATGCACAGGCGGCAGAGGCCCCTCGCCGCAAGGCGCGGGCGAGGCGGGCGCAGCCCCGATTGTTTGCAGCGCTTGGTGCGGCGCTATTGACGCTGACCACCCTCGGGTTGGCGGCGGGTCACGCTCCCAAAGCGTCGTCGGCGTCGCAGGGGCTGCTCGCTGGCCGTGCGCCCAACGAAGGCCCAACACAGCAGGCCGACGCATCGAGCGTCGCGCCGGAGGCGGCGCTCGGTTGGCTTGCAGACCAGGCCGAGGCCCTCAAGGGGTGGGCTGGAGCCAGGTTGGCAGACGAGCGAATTCAGCAAAATCAGCCCCAAATCAAGGAACAGGCGAGAGCGACCAACCGACCAAAGCGGGTTTCTCCCCAGCACAGCGGTCAACATCGACGCCGTCAGAGATAAGTTGCTCCATCGTCTTGTTGGAAAACGGATCGAAACCGGCTAAACATCCCGCTCGCTAGCTTCAGCCAAGGCTGTGGCTCTCTCCGGTGTCGTCTAAGGGCAGGACGGGGGACTTTGAATCCCCTAATCGTGGTTCGAATCCACGCACCGGAACCACAAAAGCAAAAAGCCGCAGAGCCCAAGGGCTCCGCGGCTTTTCACTTATTCGAGGCGGACTACGGGTTCACGCAGATCGCGAGATCAAACGCAGTGACCGTTCCAGTGTCCTGATTTGTATCGTCGGCTACGTTCAGAACCCAGTTGCCGTTGGCAGCTGTGTTGACGAAGGTCGAGAACGGCGCTTCGGGCCGGAAAACGCCTGCGAAAGGCGCTGTTCCTGCCGTGATAGCGGTAACGGCACCGTCACGGAAGAAGGTTGCCTGGGTCATATTGCCAAAGTTGTCGCCGCTGCTGCCGTTATCGGTACAGACATCGAGAGGAGCCACCACGCCGGGCGCAGTTAGCCGAACGTCAACGTCCTCATCCCAGGTGTGAGTCGCGCGGAAGCGCATTGCCACATTGCGAACCGTTCCGGTCTGGGCGATCGGAATGGTGAGATTGGTCCCCGCGACGTTGTTGTCTGGAATTGCCACGGGCAGACCCATTGCGGAGCCCTGAACGATGGTGCCTCCGACACAGGGGCCGAGGTAACAGAGGATGTCGTCACCGCACGCTGAAGCGTTGAAGCAGCTGCTGGGGGTACCCTGGCAGATGAAGCCCGCTTCCTGGGTGCAAGTTGCTGAGCAACCGTCTCCGGGGTTGGTAAGGCCGTCATCGCAGGCCTCGGTACCACCGATGACTCCGTCGCCGCAGATCGAGCGTGTGATGCGGATGTCGAAGGGATCTGCGTCGTCGGTGACGGAGAAGGTCTCAACAGCGATGAATACGGGGCCGGCCACCGTCGCGGTGAAGGAGATTCCGGTCTGTTCCGCGGTGGAACCACCATCGATGCTGGCGGAGCAGGCAGAGCCACCAGCGCAATTGCTCGGAGTGATGATGTGCATAACGGCGTCGAAGGCCGCGTTCTGCTCGCTCACGCGAATGGTCTCACCTGCAACAGCATCAACGCGGAAGACGATCTCTTTGCCGCTGCCAGCCGTTGCTGCGACGTCGGCACAACCAGCGCCCGGGTTGTAGTTGGCGTCGTCACCGAAGCCGCCCATGGTGCCGGTGTATTGGAAGTTGTTGCCTGAAACCACGATGGGTGCAGCACAGTTCGCCGCGGGAGCTCCCATACAAACGGAGGGTGCGGTGCCCGTGCAGGTGAAGCCCGGTTCAACCGTGCAAGTGGCTGAGCAACCGTCCAACGCGTCGGTGTCGCCGTCGTCGCAAGCTTCCGCTCCGTTGACAACGCCATCTCCGCAGGCCTGCAGATCAAAGCGGATGTCGAACGTGCTCGCTGGGTCGAGCGAGGCAGCGCCGAAGTAGCTCTCCACGAACACCGAGTAGGTACCGGCGGTGGTGGCGGTGAAGTTGAGGCCGGTGCTCTGCTCGGTTCCTGACGCCCCGGGGAAGCCGTCGAAGGTAGCCGAACAAACCCCGACATCACAGGTCGGACGAACATGGAAGGCGAGGTCTAGGGTGCCGAAGTTCTTCACGTTGAGCCGTTGCCCAGCCGCCATGGCCACGCTGAACACGATCTCGGGAGAGGTGTTCGTCGCACCCGCAACGTTGGTGCAGGAGGCGTCGATGAAGTTGTAGTCATCACCGTAGGCCGCAATGTTTGATCCCACGTAGGTGAAGTTATCCGTCGCGACGATTGCGTCTGCGCAGGTCTCTCCAGGGATCAGCACGCAAACCGAGGGTTCACCGCTGCAGTTGTAACCCGCCTCGGTGGCGCAGGTCGCTGAGCAGCCGTCACCAGCCATCATCATGCCGTCGTCACAGGTCTCGCCGGCATCCAGAACGCTGTTGCCGCAGAGCTGCGTACAAACAGAGGCCATACCCATCATGTTGGTGCACTCGAAGCCAGGCTCGACTGCACAGGTCGGCGAACAGCCGTCGCCCATCATGGCGTTCATGTCGTCGCAGCCTTCACCCGGACCAACGTCGCCGTCACCGCAGGGGCTGATGTTGAAGAGGAGGTCGGTGGTGTCGCCCGCGTCGAAGGTCCACGAGTCGATCGTGACGAAGTAGGTGCCTGCCGTGGTGGCTTGGAATACGAGACCAGGATCGACCTCAGCCGCACCGACACCGTCGAAGGATTCGACGCAGACAGCTGCGTTGTCGCAGGTGCTGGTTACGTGAAAGAGAGCGTCAAGCGTGCCGCTCTGCGCAACCTGCAGCGTGTCACCAACCGCGAGGTCAACGCTGAATACGATGTCGGGCTTCGCATTCATGTTGCTGCTCGGGTCCAGACACGATGCGTCGGTGAAGAGCAGATCGTCGCCGAACAGAGCAATGTCCGTGGGGGCAAAGACGAAGCCGTCTCCGGTCACGACGATGGGCGTCATGCAGCTGCCTGCGAGCGCACAAACGCTCGGCTGGCCGCTGCAGGCGAATCCGAGTTCAACAGCGCAGTTGACGCTGCAACCGTCGCCGTCGACCGGGGGCATCACGCCTTCGTCGCATTGCTCGGTGCCAGCGACGATGCCGTCGCCGCAGCCGGTCATGCAGACCGAGGGCTCGCCAGCGCAGCTGAAGCCGTTCTCGATGGCGCAGGCATCGCTGCAACCATCACCGACGACGGTGTTGTCGTCGTCACAGGTCTCAGCGCCAACAGCGATAACGCCGTCACCGCACTCTGCGGTGCAGTCGCTCGGCTCGCCGTTGCAAGCGTAGCCAGTCTCAACGGCGCACTGCGAATCACAGCCGTCGCCGTTCGTAGTGTTGTTGTCGTCGCAGCCTTCATCGGGCGCGCCGACTAGTCCGTCGCCGCACACGACGGGAGGAGCGCCGCCGCCACCTTCACCGCCGCCGCCAGGCTGGCCGCCTTGGCCACCGCCACCGTTGTCGCCGCCTTGGCCGCCGCCAGCAGAGTTGCCGCCGCCACCAGCGTTCTCACCGCCGCCGCCCGTGTTATTGCCACCGCCGCCGCTGGACGAATCGTCCCCGCAAGCCGCTACAAGGAACCCAACCATTACGGCGGGGATCAGGATTTTGCGCATAAGTCCTCCGAGGAGCCTTTTCACCGATCCGCCACGTGGCTGCAACGGGCAAGTTTCCGGCGCGGCCCAGCGGCGAAGCTTGCTACGAGCCCCGCACCGCAGAGAAGATGCCCAGATGAAGCTCGGTACCGGCTTGATGCACCTTGGCCTCGCGCTTGCGTCAGTCGGAGGGTGCGGCGATTCGAGCCAAACCACGGCGGCAGGCGGCGCAAGTCATCAGGGAGGCAGCCCGAACGGTGGGGCCAACCAAGGGGCAAGCGGCCCTGGCTCCGGGACGACCAACTCGGGCGGCGGCGGCGCAACCTCCACAACTAGCAGCAACGGGGGCAGCGGCGGCAGCTCCACCTCGTTCAACGGCTTTCCGCCAGAGTGGCCATCGGGAGAGGCTTGCAGCGCTGAAGACCCGATCTTCGTTTGGCAGCTGACTCCGGATACCTACATATTGCGACAATCCCTTTGTACCAGCTTTGAAGGACCGTTCCTTTACCTGTTATTCGGGGAAGACAAAGTCTTGCTCGAAGATACGGGCGATGGCGGAATTCCGGTGCGCGAGGTTGTGCAGTCGGTGATCGATGATTGGTTGGCGGCCAACAACAAGTCCTCGATCGAGCTCGTGGTCATGCACTCTCATTCGCACGGGGATCACGTTTCGGGCGATGGTCAATTCGTCGGACAGCCGGGCGTTACGCTGGTGGGGACTGGGCTCAACGACGTCACGAGTTTCTTCGGCATCGACAACTGGGCAACCGAGATTGTGCCGTTTGAACTGGGCGGCCGCACGCTCAGCATGATCCCGATTCCAGGGCATCAGTCGGCCCACGTGGCGATCTACGACCCGAAGTACGAGCTGCTGCTTACGGGAGATACGCTGTACCCAGGTAGGCTCTACATTCAGAACTTTGGTGACTACGTCACGAGCGTCGAACGGCTCGTGGACTTCGCCAATTCAAACCCGGTGGCCTGGGTACTTGGGACCCATATCGAGATGACCCAAACGCCTGGGGTCGACTTCGACTTCGGCGCGGATGTGCACGCTAACGAGCGACCATTGGAGCTAACGCTTGACCACCTGCTCGAGCTCGAGGCCGCGGTAACTGCGATGGGTAACTCACCGAGCTATCAAGTCCACGATGACTTCATCATCTACCCGCTGTGACTACCGCTCAGAGCTATCGCTCAGAGACGCAATACGATTTTACCCACGGTCCCACGACCCTCCAGCGCCTCAAACGCGGGCTTGGCCTCCGCGAGCGCATAGACCCCGCCCAGCTCGAGCTTGAGCGCCCCTCGCTCAGCCAGGGCAGCCATCTCCGCGAGTGGCGGCGCACATAGCTCTCGCTGCGCAATCAACGGCGTAAGGTAGTAACCAGCGATGGTGAGGTTCTTTCCCATAAGTCCGATGGGCTCGAAGGTGCCGCGCGTATCTCCGCTCGCTGCGCCAAACACGATCATCCGCCCGAACGAGCGGAGGCAAGCGAAGTTGCGCTTGTAGGCTTCAGTCCCGCCAATCATCTCGAGCACGACATCGACCTCACCGCAGGCCGACTTGACCTGCGCCACGAGATCTCCGCGACTGTCGATCACGTAGTCCGCCCCGAGACCCCGCACAAAGTCGTGTTTAGCGCTGCTCGCACTGGCAACGACGACCGCGCCAGCAGCCTTTGCGAGCTGCACCGCGAGCGCTCCTACGCCGCCCGCGGCAGCATGAACCAGCACGCGCTCTTTGGCTTGCAACCGGCCCATCAAGAATAACAGGTGATGCGCAGTTAGGCCCTGAACCGGCAGCGCTACCGCCCTTTCGAAGTCGAGGCCGGGGGGAAGCGGGTACACGGCCTGCTCAACGACGTTCACGCCTTCAGCAAAGGCAGCTGAACCGAGCGCCATCACGCGATCTCCAACCTTGAGCGAGGACACCGCCGAACCGACCTCAAGTACCTCGCCCGCCACCTCCATCCCCGGAATGTCGGGGAGCTTTGGCTTCACGAAGTATTTGCCACGAATGAACATCGTATCGGCGAAGTTGAGCCCCGCCGCGCGCACGCGCAGCTGAACCTGGTGGGGCTTCGGAGGCGGAGGTGATTCGACCTCTTCACAACGCAAAACTTCAGGACCGCCGAGTTCATGCAGACGTAGTGCGAGCATGCGTCAAACCTCCAGCAGCGACGGCAAGTAGCCTTCAGGCGCCTCGAAGCCCATGAGATTGAGCACCGTGGCCGGGATCGCCGCGATGCTCTGCGGACCAGCCGCTGAGCGCAGCTTCAACGCTTTATTGGCTACATCAATGTAGCAAGGCACGTGGTTGAGCGTGTGACTCGTCTTTGGTCTTGGCTGACCGTGGGCGTCGAGCGAGAAGCCCTTCGCCTTCTTGTCCCACTCGAACATCTCATCGGCGTTGCCATGGTCCGCGGTGACGATGGTGGCTCCGCCGAGCGCGCGCACCACCGGCAGGATCCGAGCGAGCATCAGGTCGACAGCCGAAACCGCGAGAATCGTCGCCTCTAGCGCGCCGGTGTGACCAACCATGTCACCGTTGGCAAAGTTGATGCGTACGTGTCGGTGCTTGCCTGTCTTGAGTTCGGTGATAACGCGATCGGTGATCTCCGCTGCCTTCATCCAGGGTCGCTCCTCGAACGGCAGGGTGTCGCTGGGAACCTCGATGTAGGTCTCGAGCGCGTCATCGAACTTGCCGCTGCGATTGCCGTTCCAGAAGTAGGTCACATGGCCGTATTTTTGGGTCTCACTGATCGCGAGCTGCGAGACCTTTGCGTTCGCCAAGTACTCTCCAAGGGTTCGATCGATCTCCGGCGGAGTCACGAGGAAGGCTCGTGGCAAAGCCAGGTCTCCGTCGTATTGCATCATCCCGGCGTAAAACACGTCCGGCCGCTGACCCCGATCGAAGTGCTCGAACGTGTCGTCTTCGAAGGCGCGGGTGATCTCGATCGCGCGGTCCCCGCGGAAGTTGAAGAACACCACCGCGGCTCCCGAACGGATCTGACCGACCGGTCCGTTCGCATCGGCGATCACGAACGCAGGCAGGTTCTGATCGCCGATCCCTGGCGTCTCCTGGCGCAGCGTCTCAACGGCCTCGCGTAGGCTCGCAAAGGCGCGCCCTCGTCCGTGGACGTGAGCGTTGTAACCGCGCTCCACCATCGCCCAGTCGGCGTTGTAGCGATCCATCGTCACCTTCATGCGACCGCCGCCCGAAGCCACCCGATAGTCCCGATCGGCGTCGCTGAGTTCAGCCAATGCCCGCTCGAGCTTGTCGACGTACTCGAGCGCGCTCGTCTCGGGGACATCACGACCGTCGAGCAGTGCATGAACACGTACCTGCTTCACGCCGTCGCTCTTGGCGTGACGAAGCATCGCGATCAGATGATCGATGTGACTGTGGACGTTGCCGTCGGAGAGCAGACCGATGAAGTGGAGCGCCTCCCCCGAACCGACGCAGCGTGCAACCGCCGTCCGCCAGGTTTGACCCTCGAACAGGCGCCCCGAACGAATCGCTTCGTTCACGAGCTTGGCTCCCTGATCGAAGATCCGCCCAGCACCAAGTGCGTTGTGCCCAACTTCGCTGTTGCCCATGTCGTCGTCGGAAGGGAGGCCCACCGCCGTTCCGTGAGCTGCCAGTTCGGTGAACAAGGCTGTCTTCTCGAGCCCGTCCAGCGTCGGCGTTCGAGCTAGAAAGACGGCATCACCCTGGTCACGACGCCCGCGCCCCACTCCGTCCATCACGATCACGACCGTCGGACCGGAGACCCCGGGGAAACTTGGGAGGCGTTTCAACGAGAGGGACATGAGCTTCTCCTTCAATCAAGAACGAATAGCAGGGGCAGTTCGAAGGCGCGGAAGTGGAAACCTGCCAACGACGTTGCGCAGCTGCTGAACCACGTTGTCGGGCAGTGAGGCTGCGTCCACCTCGGCGCGCCCCGAGCGAATGCGCACGGTAGCTCGACCAGAGCAACGCGCACGACCAAAGACGTCCGCGAGGTCGTGGAGCAGCTCCCCTGGCGCGCGGCCTTTGGCCTTCACGATCTTCCCGTGCTGCACGACCAGCGAAAAAAGTACCCGCGACGACGCAACCCGCCAGAGAACCCAGCCGAAAAACGCCAGCAGCAGAAAAAGACTGAACCAACGATCGGGCATCGCTTACGCACCAAAGCACGCAGACAGCAGCTTGCCAACCTAGCCCAGGACATCTTTCGTAGCCGCAATCATGGCTGGTCGGTATTCTCGCGCTTCCATCGGGGAGCTCTGAGCCGCGAACGGGTGGAGAAAAGGTCTTCGGAGCCAAAGCTTGAGTGATCCGGTGGATGAGGAAGCCTTCGTCAAGAGGCTTCAGGCGCGCGATGAAGCTGCGTTCAACGAGCTGGTACTGGCGTACGAGCGCCGGGTATTTGCGCTCGTTTTCCGCATGCTCGGGCGACGCGAAGAGGCGGAAGACCTAGCGCAAGAAGTGTTCGTGCAGGTGTTCAAGGCCATCGATCAGTTCCGCGGTGAGTCCAAGCTGTCGACCTGGATTTACCGAATCGCGGTGAACCTCTGTAAGAATCGCACGAAGTACCTTTCGCGCCGGCACGCAGGCTCTGAAGACGACGTGGACGCGATGGCCGATCGGGCGCCGCTTTCGAGTGCAAAGGGCGTCAGCGTCGGCGATGTGGGCCGGCCCGACGAGCTGGTCGAGGGCATGCAACTCGAGGTCGTGGTGAAACGCGCAATCGCACAGATTGACACCGACTTTCGGCAGGTGCTGATCCTGCGAGACGTCGAGGACATGTCGTACGAGGAAATCGCTAGCGTCACCGGGTTGGCTGAGGGCACCGTCAAGAGCCGCATCCATCGCGCACGCGCGCAGCTTCGAGCGCTGGTCGAGCGTGCGCTCGGTGAAAAATTGAGAGGCATCCCATGAGCGACGAGAAGGACGAAGAACTTCCCCCGTCCGGCCCGTCGTCCGGCGAACCGATCTCTGGCACGCCTCGTTCGGATGACGACGTGAAGGCGCTGATTAAACGCGCCATGGCATCGGCAAAGGCGCCGGTCCGTGTCTCAGAAGCAGAGGAGGACCTTCCGCCCGAAGAAGACGACGGTGTGCTCGATGAGGTCGACCTAAAAGACGCGCTGCGTGGCGCGCTACGTCCGCCCTCGGGCTCGGTAGCGCCGTCGCTCTTGCGCGGGGTTCAAAAGAAGCTGCGTGTGCGCTCCAAGGGCAAATTCTACGGGGACGGCTGGAGCACAGCACAGTCGCCGCGCTCGACCTACCTCGTGAGTAGCTTGCTCATGTTGCTGTTGATCGGCGTCGTCTTTTTCGCCCTGGTGCCTTGGAGTTCAGCGAAGCTGCCTTGAGCCTGAAGACGGAAACCTGCTACCTGTAGCGACACCCCAATGGCGATGCAGCAAGTACCGGGAGCGAACCTGAGCAACGAGGAAGTCCTCTTCGAAGGAAAGCCCGCCTTGATCCACTCGATGGCCGCGCTGCTCCTGGTAATCGTTACTCTTGGACTCGCGGCGGCGTTCTTTTGGTTCAAGCGCGGCGGCGTTCACTACCGCATCACCAATCAGCGCATCGTGATCGATAGAGGCATCCTGTCGAAGAAGATGGAGCAGCTCGACCTCTATCGTATCCAGGACTTCACGGTGGAGCGCCCGCTCGGCCAGCGCATGATGGGAACTGGAAACATTCGGCTCAGCACCTTTGACAAGACCACGCCCACAGTCGAGCTCGTCGGACTGAAGACAGACGTGGTCATGCTGTACGAGGTCATGCGGCGCGCGGTCGAGGCCAACAAGACGTCGCGCGGTGTTCGCACCGTGGACTACGAGAGCTGACGTGCAAGCTGACCACGCCAACTCGCCTGCCACCGCCGAGGAGTTGAAGCAGCTCGCGAAGGGCCGGCGCAGATTCTTGATGAAGAAGTTGCACTCGCTTTCGGGCGTGGTGCCGGTCGGCCTGTTCATGGTCTTCCATCTTTGGACCAACGCTCGAGCGCTCAATGGCCAGGCCAGCTTCGATTCGGGCGTTGAGCAAATCCAGGAGATGCCGTTTCTGCCGGTCCTGGAGTTCGGCCTGATTCTGCTGCCTCTGGCGTTCCACGCCCTGTACGGGGTGAAGCTTGCGTTCGAGGCTCGTCCAAACGTTGGCAATTACCCATTCAATCGCAACTGGATGTTCCTGGCCCAGCGTGTGACCGGCGTCGCGGCGTTTGCCTTTCTAATTTGGCATTTGTACGAATTTTGGTTTCAGAAGTGGACCGGCAACCTCGAGCCGGCAGGCTTCTATCCAGAGCTTTGCGAGAGCCTGTCGGCAACGCGTGCCGGTGTTCCACTCAACGCCCTCGCCTACGTTTTCGGAATCGCAGCGTGCGTGTTCCACTTCACCAACGGCCTCTGGGGCTTCTGCTTCTCCTTCGGCATCACCGTGAGTCGAAGGGCGCAACGGCTCTCGGCGACCGTCTTTGGTCTCCTGGGCGTAATGTTGTTCTTCCTCGGGGCAAACACGGCGATCTACTTCGCAACCGGTTCGCGGATCGCTCTCTTTGGTCGAGCGCCGGGTAGCAAGTCGGCTCAGGTGTTGAGGACGTGCCCCGACGTTCAACCTGCCAGCACCGAGACCGCTGGAGAGGTGCGCTAATCGCATGGCAACCAAGGTTTCGATTCGAAGCGATAGCGGTAAGTTGCGTCGGGTTGCCGTGGTGGGCGGCGGGCTCGCCGGCCTGATGACGGCCTTGAAGCTGGCCGAGGTGAACGTCCCCGTCGACATCTTCAGCTTGGTCCCGGTCAAGCGCTCTCACTCGGTGTGCGCCCAAGGTGGAATCAACGCCTCGGTCAACACGAAGGGCGAAGGGGACAGTCCCGACATTCACTTTGCTGAGACGGTCTACGGCGGTGATTTTCTGGCCAATCAGCCCCTAGTAAAGGGCATGGCGCAAGCCGCCCCGGACCTCGTCTACCTGCTCGATCGGATGGGTGTACCGTTCAATCGCACCCCCGAAGGACTGATCGACTTTCGTCGCTTTGGCGGCACGTTGTTCCACCGCACAGCCTATGCAGGCGCTACCACAGGCCAGCAGTTGCTCTATGCGCTCGACGAGCAAGTGCGCCGTTTTGAGATGAAGCTCGCGTCGGATGAGCGTGGCCTGGCGATCCCGGGCGAGCCGTTGGTCCGTAAGCTCGAATACTGGGACTTCCTTGAAACGGTGCGTGACGACAGCGGCGTCTGCGTTGGGCTCGTGGCCCAAGACCTCAAGTCGATGGCGGTCAAGTCCTTCCCGTATGACGCTGTTGTGCTCGCCACCGGCGGTTGCGGTATCGTCTTCGGGAAGTCCACGCTGAGCGTTATCTGCACGGGGACGGCGGCAGCCAGCGCCTACTCACAGGGTGCAGTTTACGCGAATGGTGAGTTCATTCAGGTGCACCCCACGGCGATCCCTGGTGCGGACAAACTTCGGCTCATCTCCGAAAGCGCGCGTGGTGAGGGAGGTCGTGTTTGGGTGCCCAAAGACGCCACCGACGCACGCGCACCGAAGGACATTCCCGAGAAAGAGCGCGACTACTTTCTGGAGCGGACGTACCCCGGTTACGGCAACCTCGTGCCGCGAGACATCGCTTCACGGGCGATCTTCAAAACCTGTTTCCACGAGGGCCGCGGAATCCGGAACTCGAGCACGGGTAAAAACGAGCATGAGGTTTACCTAGATCTCTCGCACAAGGACGAGAAGTTCCTCCGCTCGAAGCTCGCGGGGATCTTGGAGATCTACGAAAAGTTCGTCGGAGTCGATCCTTACAAGAACCCGATGAAAGTGTTCCCCGCGGTGCACTACTCGATGGGTGGGCTGTGGACCGACTTCGAGGCGACGGCGGATGGGCTTCCAGTTCAGGGTTCACCGCGCAATCACGCAACCAGCATCCCTGGGCTCTATGCGGTTGGTGAAGTGGACTACCAGTACCACGGTGCCAATCGGCTGGGCGCCAACTCGCTGCTCTCTTGCCTCTACGGCGGGACCCTCACCGGGCCTGCGGTGGCGAGCTATCGCGCAGCCATGGCTCGCAGCGCCTTCGACCTACCCAAGTCGATCTTCGACAAGGCGGAGAAACGTTGCCATGATGCGTTTGAGCAATCGCTCAAGCAAAACCAGGACTCCGACAAGGCTGAGAACCCCTACCTGCTGCATCAGGAGTTGGGTGAGCTGATGCTGCGTGATTGTACGATCGAGCGAGACAACGCAACTCTCGACAAAGTGATCGGCAGTTTGGGGGAGCTTGGAGAGCGCTATCAACAGGTGCGCTGTCCCGACCAGAGTCCCCGGGTGAATCAGGGAGCACCCTTCGTTAGGCATCTCGGCAATATGTTGCGGTTATCCCGCGTGATCGCAGAGGGCGCACGCGCTCGCGATGAGAGCCGTGGCGCCCACTTCAAGCCTGCCTTTGAGAATCGCAACGACGCAGACTGGCTCCGCACGACGCTAGCCTCGGCGAAGGAGGACGGCACCCCACGCTTTATTCGCGACTTCACCTACGACTGCGCTGGCAAGAGCGTGAGCATCAACGACAAGGTTGATGTCAGCTTAGAGAAGCCTCGTGCCCGCAAGTACGAAGTTGCAGGAGCCGCCAGCAAAGGAGGCGCAGCTTGAGCGACGAAACGAGCATCACCAACGCCAAGCGACGTGTTCGCCTCAAGGTTCTGCGTCAGGATTCGCGCGAAGCGACGGATAGCAAACGCTGGGAAGAGTTCGAGGTGGACTGGCTTCCACAAATGAACGTGAACAGCTGCCTGGAGCAAATCCGCCGTTTTCCCAAGACCTCCGCCGGAAAGGTAGTTTCGCCTGTGGCATGGGAAGCTGCATGCCTCGAGGAGGTGTGTGGTTCTTGCACGATGATCGTCAACGGTCGCGTGCGCCAGGCTTGCTCCACGCTCGTGGACTCGCTGCCTGCGGACGAGCCGATCGTGCTCGAGCCGTTGACGAAGTTTCCGCTCGAACGCGACCTTGTCGTCGATCGGTCGCGAATGTTTGATGCGCTGAAACAGGTGAAGGCCTGGGTTTCACTCGACGGCACGCACGCCTTGGGCCCAGGCCCTCGAGAGTCGCAACAGCAACAGGAGGAGCGCTACGCGCTGGCGCGCTGTATGTCGTGTGGCTCATGCCTTGAAGCTTGTCCCCAATATGCAGAAGAGAACTCCTTCATCGGAGCTGCTGCGATCAGCCAAGCGCGTCTCTTCAATCTGAGTGCCACCGGCAAGTCGGACCGCGTCGCTCGGCTCGAATCCCTCATGGGGGAGGGTGGGGTGGCGGATTGCGGGAAAGCACAAGTCTGTGTCGAGGTTTGTCCCAAGGAAATTCCCTTGGTGGACTCGATCGCCGAGATGTCGCGCGACACGACCAAGCACCTACTGTTTGGTTGGTTACTCAAGTAACCAAGCAGCCACGCTCAATCACAAACCGCATCTCCCGAGACACAAACACCCGCCGAGGCGATCACTCCGCCCTGGCAGATAGCGCCCTCACCGGCGCAGTTCGGCAGGTTTGGATCGCATAACTGAAGGCAGGTGCCCGTCTGGTAGCTGCAGATGAACCCTTCAGCACATGGGCACGGCTGGCAGGTCGTACCGTCGCCAACAGGGACACAGCTCGTCGTGCCTGATGATTCCCGAACGATCGTGCAGCTCTCGCCGGTCTCGCAATCGTCGCCCAACAACGTGCACGGCTTGGTTGGCACGCACACCGGAACCTGAACCTCTGCAGCAGCTTCGCTCGAGCTATCGAAAAGAGGCTGAAGCGCACAGAAGGTCGTGACGTCGGGACAGCCGGCGTCCAAATCCCCGCAGCAGAACGGCTTGCACTGACCAACGGGAGCGGGGCCCGCCCCACCTTCATTCACTGCCTCGACGGTGAGCACACAGCCAAAGCCCTCGGCGCATTCGGCGCTGGAGCCGCAGACTTCACCATCAAGTTTTGCGCCCGTCGCGGCGCACACACTCTTTGCGACGCCGGCCTCGGTAGCGATCTTGCAGCTGAGGGCGGCTGGCGCACCACCTTCGCCGGGAGACCCGCCCTCACCTGTGCCGCCGCTTGGGCTCGAGCCGGCGTTGCCCCCGGCGCTGCCAGCACCAGTGCCGATTCCACCCTGTCCACCGATTCCACCGATTCCCCCGGCGCCACTTCCACCAACACCACCGGTACCACCATCGGTTTGAACACAGCCGCCGGTCTCACCGGGAACGCAGCCGTCTTCACTCAGCCCACAATACGAGGCGTAGGTGAATTTGCCTGGCGGCGCAGCGCCGCCGCCTCCTCCGCCAGCCGCTGAGGTATTGGCTGAACTTTCACCGCCAAAACCGCCTAGACCGCCGAAGCCTCCGCTGGAACTGAAGTCCGCTCCGAACGCGCCGCACGCAGTGAGGACCGAGGCAACAACCAAAGGTGGGGCAAAGCGGTAATTCATAGGTGACCAGCGAAGGTAAGGATCCGAGGGTAGCACTGATTCAAGGGTGGGGCCCCGCCGAGGCGTGTGGGCAGCACTTCGGCGACTCGATAGGTTCCTAGTCACAGTTCGTGCCGTGGCTCCTCGAGCATGGCGCCAGCCCAAATGCACGGAACCGTGGTCTTGCCGGGAGGCTTGCCGTGACATCGGTGTCCGATTGGGCCGTACGCCTGACACGCACCTTTGCGGCAACGCTTCATGATAGAGTCCACGGCGGCTGACCCAGGGAGTGGGTCGCCCGTCGAGATGGCCCAGCTCGAGCCAAATGGAAGAGGTCCTGATGCGATCACCCAAACGACTTTCTTTGACCCTAGGCTTGGCCGCATTGGCCGGCTGTCCCGATCCCCAAGGCCAGTTCGATGCGTTCGGCGAACGATACGCAGCCATCAACGACCAGGGCGGCGCTGCCACTGGCGGCGGGGGTAGTGCCGAGTGCAGTGCACCGGCGGTTGGAGAGGCCGACGGAAAGTATCTCTTCACGCTTTCCGCCAATTTGAGCCCCGAAAAGGCGTTCGCCCTCGATGTGACCATGACCACCAAAGAGGGCACTGACGGCCTCCTGCTCGACTTGGAGCTTCAGCCGCTCTCGAAGGATGATCAGAAGACTCCCGTCGGGGACCCCTTGGTCTACTCCGACCTCGAGGTGGCCGCGGATGGCAGCTTCGATTGGGACCTGGGAGCCATGGTTACGCTGATTGGTGAAGCCAATCCCGTGACGGGTGCAGACGTCGAGACCTCGCTGGGCATCCAAGGTGACCTCTGCTCGAACTCCCCTGACTTCGTCTGCGGAAGTGCCACCGGCATCGTAACCAAGCCGCTCAACATGTTCGACCTCGCGGGGTCGACGTTCACGTTCCAGAAGTACGAGGGAACGATTCCCTCGCCGCTGCTCAACTGTGCCAAAGACCCCGCTGTCTACTGACCTCACAGGAAGACCCATGCGCACCTTGAACAAACTCAGTCGTCGGCACAGTCGTTGGCTCGTGCCCGCCATCCTTGCTTCGGGCGGATCGTTGTTTCTCGTGGAGGACGCGCAAGCCGCAGGCTTTGCCACGGCGCGCTTCGGCGGCGAACACGGACATCCCACGACCGAAAATGCCACGGCCATCTACTACAATCCGGCGGGTATCGCAGAGGACTCCCCAGATCTCGAAGAGAAGGACTGGCGCGTAAAGGTCTTCGTCGATGGCACGTTGGCCCTCCGCTGGGCGAGCTGGAGCCACGTTGCAAGTGCGACCGACGCCACTGAACCGGCGGGGAAACCAGCGGCAAACTCGGGAGAAGCCACGCTGTTCAACGTTGCGACGGCGCCCATGATTGGAGCGACGTTTCAGATCGAGAACTTCGGTTTTGGCCTCGGCTTCTTCGTGCCCTTCGGTGGAGCCTCCTCGTGGGACAAGAACGAGGCGTACCAAGACGACCCTGATTTCGCTGGCCCCTACGACGGCCCGCAGCGTTGGCACACGATCGACGGGACGTTGCGCTCACTCTACATCTCCGCAGCTGCCGCCTACGACATCCTTGATCGGGTGAGTATCGGCGCTTCATTCAACATGATCCGCTCGGAAGTGAACACCGTGCGAGCGCGCGAACCATCGGGCTCGAACAGCGTCAGTGGCGAGGGCCGCGCGCTGATCGACGTCAATGGTTGGAACGCCTCTTTTGGCGTTGGTGTGATCGGCGAGGTCGCGAAGAACAAGGTCTGGATTGGCATGTCGTACCAGTCGCAACCCGGCCTCGGAGACATGGCGCTCAATGGCACGCTCGACAGCAACTACGGCGGGAACACGAGCCAAGACAACATCAAGCTGATCCAAGCTCTTCCCGACATCTTCCGGCTCGGCGTCCGCGCCCGCCCGATCAAGACCGTGGAGATGCGCGTCTTCGGTGACTACACAAACTGGGGCACCTTCAAGAGCCAATGCATCATTCCCGAAGCTGCGGATGATTGTCCTGTGAATGAGGACGGAAGCACAGTCGAAGGAACCGAGAATCCTCCGCTGGTGAACATCGTCCGCAATTGGGGCCCGTCTTTTGGTATCCGCGGCGGCGGCTCCTACTGGGTCGTTCCAGAAATCGAGTTGTTCCTCGGTGGTGGCTACGACTCGAACGCCGTTCCCGACTCGACGTTGGAGCCTGCGCTGACCGACTTCCAGAAGGCTTCGCTAGCGGGCGGACTCCGGTTCCAGGTCGGTCAAACCTTCGCGATGGCGCTTTCTTACACGCACCTCTTTTACATCGAGCGCGACACAGCTGGAGAAAGCGTGCTGCCAGAGCTGCAACAACCCTCAAGAACGCCTGACGCGGGGGGCCAGTACAACCAAACGCTCGGCGTAATCAACACGAACATTCAGCTCTCTTTCTGATGAACTCAAAATCTCTTTTCTTCACCCTCGCGGTTGCCGTGGCGACCTTTGGCTGCGGCGATCCGAAGGGGAAGGCGACTGCAGATTCGGTCGCCGGTTCAAAGCCCAAGGCATCCGCGTCGGCAGCGCCCTCAGCTGCCGTCGTTCGAAAGCTGAGCCCGTTTGCCGAAGCCGCGCTGAAGGAACTCGATACGACGAAGCTCAACGACCGAGAGAAGGAGGAACTCAAACTCCAGCTCGGTGAAGCGATGTCGCCCTGTCCCAATGTCCCCGTGCCGCTGGGTCAATGTCTCGCTGAGAAGCGCGACTGCAAGTTGTGCGCACCAGCGGGAGCGATGCTCACCCGTGCGGTCCGAGGCGGCTTGCCAAGCACTGAAGCGGTTAGCTTGGTTGGGCAGCGCTTCGACGCGAAGAACGTCAAGGAGCTCACGCTGGGCAACGCGCCGACCAAAGGGCCAGCAGACGCCCCTGTAACCATCGTTGAATGGGCGGATTTCGAGTGCCCGTTTTGTGCAGCGATGGTCCCAGTGATCGATCTCATCACCGAGCGATTCCCCGGGCAGGTGCGGGTTGCGTACAAGACCTATGCACTGCCCGGTCACCCTCACGCTCCGGAGGCGGCTTACGCTGCTCTGGCGGCCTATCGACAGGGGAAGTTCTGGGAGATGCAACGCATGTTGTTCGACAACCAGAAGGCGCTCGAGAAGAAGGACCTCTTCAAATATGCGCGTGAGGTCGACGTCGATTTCACGCAGTTCAAGAAGGACTTTGACGACGCCGAGCTTCGTCAGTCGCTGAAGGATGATATCACCTACGGAGACTCGGTCGGCGTCGAGGGGACACCCACGCTCTTCATCAATGGGCGACTTGTTCCGATGGAGAAACTGGCTCCGTTTTACGAAGAGTTCGAAGAGTGGGTAAAGCTCGAGATCGTGCTGGCGGGGAAGACACCCGCAGAGGGCACTGAGAAGTACCACTCGATGAAGAAGATGCTGATGGCCGCGGCTGAAGAAGAGGGCAAGACGCCCCCTCCCGACGCGTCAGCGAGCGCATCGGCTGGTGCCTCTGCCGCCCCGTCCGCAGCGCCGTCGTCGGCAGCTTCGGCAGCAGCTTCAGCGTCGCCGAAGTGAAGGTTTCAGATCCGTGCGGCTGCTTCCCGACAGGGCGCCACTACCCGGGCATCGCCCACCTCATTCGCGTTCGCGCGGTTGGGGTGGTCGAGGAGATCCCGCCGGAAGCGGCGTGGCAGGATCAGATCATTGCCTTCATCGATACCGAAACGACGGGCAGAAACCCCGCTATTGATCGCGTGATCGAGATCGGCGTCGTGTTCGGGCGCAACGGTGAAATTTTCGATCGGCGCAATTGGCTGATCAATCCAGGGATGCCAATTCCGGCAGAGTCCACCGAGATCCACGGCATCAAGGATGATGACGTGCGCAACGAGCGAACGATCGAGGCCATCTTTCCGGAGCTCCTTGTCTGCCTGGAAGGCGCCATTCCCGCCGCCTACAACGCCGAGTTCGATCGGAACTTCTTCAAAGCGGAGCTCGCGCGTTTCACCCAGACACGGCAGATGGACAAGCTGCCGCCAGCCTTCCGCAAAGAGGTGGAATGGCTCGATCCGCTCGTCTTCGCGCGAGAGATCTATAAGGACGAGCAGAGTCGCGCTTTGGCAGACATGGCGACGCGCCTTGGCATCGAGTTGGAGAAGGCTCACCGCGCAATGCACGACGCCGAAGCAGCCCTGCGCGTATTGTACGCCCTTGCCAAAGACCCGCGCCTACCGCGTGGATACGCGGCACTCTTGCAAGAGCAACGTCGCTTGGGTCGCATGTTTGAGGAAGGCCGGCGCTTCTGGCGCAAGCCGTCGTAGGTCGAGCGGAGCGTGTCGGCCAAGGAACCCAGCTCAAACGAAGGGGCCAAGTCAGCTTCGCCGACGAAAAAGGTGCGACGACTTCCGGTGCTTCAGAGTTCCAACGCTGCGACCGAACCGGAAGAAGAACGGACGCAGCTTCAATGGCTGCTCATTGGTGGCTTCTGCGTTCTGCTCTGCTGGATCTTGCTAGCCGGAGTCGTCAACGCAGTCTTTCAGCGCGTCGCTCCTCACGCATACTTTGGTGTCGCGCTCGGCAACGTGCTCGCTTACGCGCTCGCGGTAGCTGCTGGTGCGTGGCTACTCGGTTTCCGAGCCCACGTCGTCACGGCGCGCGGTGCACAGGGCGTAGCGGCAGTCACTGCCGTGTTGGGCATCGCGATGAGTGTCGCTTCAACCGACGCCGACCTCAACCTCTCCTGGCTACTCTCGACAGTGATCTTGTTGCTTACCGCGCTCTTGGCAGCTCGCGTCGGTTTCAACCTGGGCCGTCGAAGAGCCGTACGTTAGCTGCGGCTGAGCTTCACCTTGGCCAAGGGCAGCTCCGAAAAGACGAGCCCAGAGGCTGAATCTCGGGCGTCTTCCGCGACGTCGAGCAGCGGCCGCAACATGAAGGCTCGCACCCCAAGCCGCGGATGCGGAACCGTCAACGACTCTGTTTGGATGCTTTCGCCCTCGATCCAAAGGATGTCGAGATCGATCGTACGCGGTCCGTTCTTGACGTCCCTAGTTCTGCCGAGGGCAGCCTCAATCCCTTGGAGGCGAAGCAACAGGTCGGCCGCCTCGATCGCCGTGAGCAGCAAAACCGCGCCGTTCAGGTACATGCCCTGCTCCGGGCCACCCTCAGGCTCGGTCTCGTAGACTGGCGACTGCTCGGTGACATGGATGTCTGGATCAGCCCGCAAAGCCTCTAGAGCATCGGCAATATTTTGATGTCGGTCCCCGAGGTTAGCCCCGAAGCCGACCACCACCCGACGGATGTGGTCCACGATTCACCATCTACTACAGCCCCGGGTCGACTTCGGAGCGAATCAACAAGCTGCCCAGGTGAAACAGCCCCGCTAGGCCGCCACGTCGTCTTTTCGGCGCCCGCCGAGTCGTCGGCCCTCCGGCCGCGGCGGGAAGATGCGCCGATCGTCGTTGCGCCTCCGCTCGATTACAGAGCGACGCGCGGGCTGAGCTTCATGCTCAGGCTCTACGAACAGTCGCCGCAACTGCTCGAAGGTCTTGGGCATGCTGCTCGCAACCACCGTGGAGTGCGCCCGACAGAGCAGGATCGTTCGAGTCTCGATCACGACCCGACAAAGTTTAGCGCTCGCCAGAACTTCGCCACACACTGCACAGGGCGCTTCAGCTTGCCTTCGAGCCATGCGCTGCAAGAGAGCAGAGGCTCGAGGCCGCGGACAACTTTCTTGCAAACTCTTATGCGCGCTGTGCGGCTCGCTTTGCTTCAACCCACTCGATCACCTTCGCGGCGGGCTTCGTACCGGTGAAGCGCCCCAACTCTTGGATCCCCGTTGGGCTGGTAACGTTCACTTCGGTGAGATGCTCTCCGATCACATCGAGCCCAACGAAATTGAGCCCGTCTGCAACGAGACGCGGACCGATGGCCTGCACTAGCTCTTGTTCACGCGGCGTCAGCTCCGTCTTCACGACGCTGCCACCAACATGAATGTTCGAACGAATGTCGTCCGCGCGCGGCACCCGCAAGATCGCTCCGAGCGGCTTGCCTTCAAGCAACAGGATGCGTTTATCACCGACGGATACAGCAGGAAGGAAGGCCTGCACCATGGCGAGTCGCTTGCCTTCGAAGGTCAGCACATCAACGATGCCTCGCGCGTTTTTGTCGTCTTTGAAGAGCGTCAACACGCCCACTCCGCCAGCACCGTCGAGCGGCTTGATCACCGCGCGCCCTCCAACCTCGTCGACGAACGCCAGAATCGTCTCCCGATCGCTGGTAACCATTGTCTTCGGCATCCACTCCGAGAAGTGCATGGCGTAGAGCTTCTCATTGGCATCTCGCAAACCCCGTGGGTCATTGAGGATCACCGGGCCGCCGCGCACGTGCTCGAGGAGCAACGTCGCATAGGAGTAGGCACGGTCGAAGGGCGGGTCCTTGCGAATGAACACCGCGTCAACGTCGTCGAGCGAGATCTCGGTCGTCGTTTCTCCTAAACGGATCCGCGGTTCCTCTGCAAAGGTCTCGATCGTCCTGGCCTTGGCGAAGGTGCGCCCAGCGCGAACCCCAAGCTCGTGAATGAGACAGTGAAGCGACTGGTGACCTCGCTCCTTGGCCGCTTCGATGAAAGCGAAGGTCGTGTCTTTGTCGGGGTTGACCCTGTCCAGGGAGTCCATCAGAAAGAGAAAACGCATAGGAGCCTCCGCTCTTCGCTGTCCGACATGCTTCATCGCACCCTCCCTTGGGGACTACAAGCCAAAGCCACACGCTTCGGTGCGGCGCCCGTGCTCGCTGCTGCGTTTGCGGTTAGCCTCGCTTGCTCAGGCCCTGCGCCAACTCGTCCGATCGCAGCCATATCCGGGACGAGCGCGACGAGTTCGGCGGTGGAGCAGCGCCTTCCTGCGCCTCCCGCGAAGATGGTTGAGGTCTACGCGGTAGCGGCAGAGAACAGCCACGCCGTTGAAGTAGCTCGTGCCGTGCTGGGCGAGGGTGGCAGTGCTGCAGACGCGACGATCGCCGGTATCTTGGTGGGCTGCGCGGCGCATGCCTCTTCGTGCGGCTTGGGTGGGGGCGGAGCGGCCCTCCTGTTCGACGCATCCAGCTCGCGCATCCGCGCGCTCGACTTTCGCGAGACGGCTCCCGTAGGGCTGAAGCGCGCCGATCACATCGGCCCGCCAGAGTCGACCAAGCGGGGGGTTGCGGTTGGAGTTCCAGGTTTGGCGGCTGGTCTTCACGCGCTTCACGCGCTCGCGGGGAGGTTGGAGTGGCGGCGCCTGCTGGAAATCGCGGCGCTCAAACTCGAGAGCGGGCTCGAACTGTCGCCCTACATGGCGCAGGCGTTGGTGTGGAACCAAGCCTGGCTGACGGGCGAAGCTGACCACCTGGTACTGGGACCTGCGAACGCGAGTGATTCGGTCGGAAAGAAGTTCTTCAATGCACCGCTCGTAGCAACGCTGAGAACGCTCGGTGAAGGTGAGCGGGGGTTTTACGAAGGTCCGATCGCGGATGAGGTTGTGCGCGCTGCGAGAGCGTACGGCAGTCGGCTCTCGCTGGCTGACCTCAAGGCGTACGCGGCGGTCGAAAGGGATCCAGTGGCGATCGGCTACGGAGAGTTCAACGTCGCCTCGATGCCCCCGACCTCAGCGGGCGGAGTCACCATGCTGGCGATGCTAAACATGCTACCGCCTTCCCAGCTGGCTTCACTCGAGCCTGGGTCGGGTGCCTTCCTCCACGTGCTCGCCGAAGGCCTGCGCGCGACCTACGCCGAACGCGCCACAACGATCGGGGACCCCGGCTTCACCAAGAGCGACTTCACCTCGTTGTTCGACGCGAAGCGCATGGCCGAAAGACGAGCCGCCATCGATCTGAAGAAGACCAAGATGCCTCGTCTACCGAGCGTATCGGAGAGCGGCACGTTCAGCATCGTGGTCGCCGACTCCGCGGGGAACGTGGTTTCGCTCAGTGCCTCACTTACCAGCATGTTCGGCTCGAAGATCATCACCAAACGTGGCTTCGTGCTCAATGACGCGCTCTCTGAATTCTCCATGGATGACTACGGCCAACGGGCTTTCAACCGGGGCCCCAACTTTCCCAGAGGCCGCGCTCGCCCAGTGTCGAACCTCGTGCCGACGATTGTCACAAAGGACGGCCGAGCCGTGTTGGGGGTCAGTGCTTCCGGCGGCCTGCGGGGGATCACGGGCCTCACGCAGGTGTTGCTCGCGCACCTCGGTCGCGCCGAATCCTTGAGTGAAGCCGTGGCGAACCCGCGAGTTCACGTCAACGCCGGTGGCGCGCTGCGACTCGAGGAAGGGCTGATGGAGCTCTTGCCCGACCTTACGAGCCGGGGTGAAACCGTCGAGCGGTCACCGATCAGCTTTAGCGCGGTAACCGGCATCGCCATCAGCCGAAGAGAAGCCGGATCGACCTTCACGCCAGTCTTTGACACACGCAAGGGAGGCGCCGTTTCCGTTGAAAAGGCACCTGCAAACGTAACCGAATAGCACCTCCAGCGTAGACTAGAACCATGAAGGACCCGCCCATCCTACCGAGCGAAATCACCGATGAGGCTGAGATGGCCCAGCATCAATCGCGTCGCAAGTTCCTCAAGCGTGGTGCCCTCACCGTGGCCGGCGCGGCGGCGTTTGGAGGTGGGCTGCTCGCGATTTCATCAAAACGTGGGACAGCCAAAGCTCCGGCGCTCTCGAGTCTACCGGAGCTATCGGCAGCACCGCCCTCGAGTGCGGCGCCGCTTGCACCCATTGCGCCGCTCGGGCCGCGAGACGCGCTGACCAGCGTCGAGGACGTGACGACCTACAACAACTTCTACGAGTTCGGCCTCGACAAGGATGAGCCCGCAGAAAATGCTGGCTCGCTGAAGGTTACTCCGTGGTCGGTCGTGGTCGATGGTGAGGTTGATAGCCCGCGCACCTTCGGGATCGAAGATCTGATGGCGGCCTTTCCACTCGAGGAACGCATCTATCGAATGCGCTGCGTAGAAGCTTGGTCGATGGTGATTCCGTGGCTCGGTTTTCCGCTCGCCGCATTGTTGGCGAAGGTGAAGCCGAACTCCCGCGCCAAGTACGTGGCCTTCACCACGCTCCAAGATCCGGTGCAAATGCCAGGGCAACGGTCCAACGTGCTGGACTGGCCCTACACCGAAGGACTTCGCATCGACGAGGCCAATCACCCGCTCACCATTCTCGCGATGGGGCTCTACGGTCGCGCACTACCGAACCAAAACGGCGCGCCCATTCGCCTAGTTGTTCCTTGGAAGTACGGTTTCAAAGGCATCAAATCGATCGTGAAGATCTCCTTGACCGAGCACCAGCCGAAGACCGCTTGGAACACCGCCGCCAAAGGCGAGTACGGCTTCTACGCGAACGTGAACCCTGACGTGTCGCATCCGCGCTGGAGCCAAGCCTCCGAGCGGCGCATCGGGGATCTCGCTCGACGCCCCACGCTTCCCTTCAACGGTTATGCAGAACAGGTAGCTGGCCTCTACAGCGGGATGGATCTTGCGAAGTTCTTCTGAGCGTAAGGGAGACGAGTCTGCATCACTTCCGTGGGTGGTCTGGGTTGGCGGCCTGATGCCGGCCGCGTGGCTGGGCTTTCGCTGGGCGCAAAACGAGCTTGGAGCAAACCCCGTTGGGGAAGCCCTCAATGCTTCTGGTGAGCTCGCGCTCAAATCCCTCCTGCTCTGCTTGGCCTGCACACCGTTGCGCGTCTTTGCCGGATTGACCTGGCCGATGAAGGCGCGAAAGCACCTCGGCCTCTTGGCGGCTGCGTATGCCGGCATGCACGCCTTCTTGTACGTTGGCGTGGATCACTACGGTGAGTGGTCCAGCTTGCTTGGTGACATGCTGGAGAACCCCTTCATCATCGTCGGGTCGGTAGCGGCGACGCTGCTCCTGCCACTTACCGTGACGTCGTTCCACGCCATGCGGCGCCGACTCAAGCCTCGCACCTGGGTACGGCTGCACCAGCTGGTCTACGTGATCGGCGTTCTTGCGATCGTTCACTTCGTGATGCGAGCGAAAAAAGACGCTACCGAGGCGTGGTTGCACGGTGCGGTGTTAGCGGTGCTCCTAGGCCTGCGCGTCGTGGATAGCATCTTGCGTCGAACCCGCAGGTCCCGCGCAGCACAGAGCTAGCCTTCCAACAGATTAGACAGCGCACGCTTCTTTTGGAGTGGGGCTTGCGAATGGCAAAGGCACGCGTAGTCTTCGCGGCGCTGACGTCACAGCAGCAAGCCACACGAAGTCGTGAGGCTTTCCACCACGAAAGAGGACCGAACATGGCTTTCACCCTTCCCGAGCTTCCCTTCCCCAAGGACGCGCTCGCTCCCCACATCTCCGCAGAGACTTTGGACTTTCATCATGGCAAGCACCACCAAGCCTACGTGACCAAGCTCAATGAGCTGGTTGCAGCAGACGCTGGGCTCGCCGGCAAGAGCCTGGAGGACCTCGTGCGGACGACCTCAGGCGGCGTCTTCAATCAGGCGGCGCAGGTTTGGAATCACACGTTCTATTGGCACAGCATGAAGCCGCAGGGCGGCGGGGAGCCCACCGGGGACTTGCTCGCGGCGATCAACAAGGACTTCGGCAGCGTCTCGGCGTTCAAGGAGAAGTTCACCGCTGCTTGCATCGGCCAGTTTGGCTCAGGTTGGGCTTGGCTCGTGAAGAACGCAGCCGGCACGCTTGAGATCACGCAGACCAGCAACGCCGGCTGTCCCCTCACCGAGGGGAAGACGCCGGTTCTGACCTGCGACGTCTGGGAGCACGCCTACTACGTCGACTACCGCAACGCGCGCGCCAAGTACGTTGAAGCGTGGTGGAACCTGGTCAACTGGGACCACGCTGCCTCCAAGCTCTAAGAGCTTCTCCTCCGGGAGTTGCAACGAGAACGGCGTCCAATTGGACGCCGTTTCTCCTTTTGTGCGCTTTGGTTCGCTAGTCGTTAGAGCTAGCCGTTAGAACGAAGCGACCATCTGCACGTTGTGGTCTTCATCGAGGTCGGAGGCGAGCGCATATCCGACACCGCTGCGCTCTGACGCGGCAATCGAGAAACCACGCATCTCACCGACATACACAGGCGATTCACGCGCCGGCACCTCCCGGACGATGCGCGTTCGAAGACGAGTTTGGCGCATCTTGATGACGCTCGCGTCAAACACGTAAACCGTCAGACGGTGCCCCTTCACCTTGTAGTGAAGCGCAGCCGTGTTGTGTGAGTTCTCCACCATGTAGAGCCGAGCGCCGTCGAAGCTCGGGCTGGCGCCTATCCGCTCGTTGCGCCGCAAGAGTTGAAGAGCCGAGCGCTGCACGGGCACACCGACGTAGGGCTCCAGTCGTGCAAGCTTCTCCGGATTCTCCTCCTCCGGGGGCAGCGGATTCGCGTGGAGGGCGACCAGCTCATCCAACACGGTGTCGAGTGTTGACTCCTTCGCCTTGCCGGGAGCGGCCGAAGGCGCGTCCACGTTGCTTCCCGGGGAAGCCTGAATCGATGCGACGGCGGCCGAGTCGCGGGTGGCTCGCACGACGACGAAGAAAACAAAGCACGCCGCTACGGCCAACACGGCAACCACGCCCACGCGGCTCCGGACGTCCCGTTGAGCAGCCTGCGCCGCAACGACCTCCGTGAGCTTGGACTCTGATGCGCGTACGCCCGAAACTTCAAGCGAGATGGCTCGTTCCATACGCTCACGGGCGGCAGCGGAGCCGCGCCTGGCACAGGAGCGTCGCAAACTCGCCCGCATCGAGCGAATGAGCTCCATCTCGTCGCGACAGGAGGAGCATTCAAGTACGTGGTTCTCGACTTCAATGGCTCGTGATGGCTCGAGTTCACCATCTACCAAGAGCATCACGCTTCGAGAGCAACAGGGGGTTCGGGTACTCACGCGAAGTGCGCTCATGATACAGCCCTACGCCGCTCACGGAAGGCTGCTAGATCCGCCGGAGCCGAAATCTCCGGGCTGCTCTCCTGCGCGGGACGACTGGACGGTTGTGCGGGTAGGATGCCGAGCACCTCGGCGTGGTCGCGCAGTCGACTCTGGAGGAGCTTTCTGCCGCGGTGGAGCCGACTCATCACGGTGCCAATGGGACAGCCCATGACGTCGGCGATCTCCTTGTAGGACAACTCCTCCACATCGGACAGGATCACCGCCAAGCGGAAATCCTCAGGAAGCTCATCCAACGCGGCCGACAATTCGGCTTCAATCAACGGTTTGAGGACGGCTGACTCGGCGTCACGCACCGCGCGCATGGTGGAGGCGCTCGTCCAGTTCTCAACCAAGGTGTCGGCCGTAGGCCCGTCCAACACACCGCGCTCCATACCGCCACGGCGATACTTGTTGATGAAGGTGTTGGTGAGGATGCGCAGCAACCAAGCCTTGAGGTTAGTACCAGGCTCAAACTGGTCTTTCGCCCGAATCGCCTTGAGGATGGTGTCCTGCACCAAGTCCTCCGCCTCCGAGCTGCCGCGGGTCATCCGGCTGGCCACACTGAACAGAGTGTCCATGTGTCCGAGCATCTCAGTGGAAAAGGCATCAGCCCTCGAGGGCGGTGCCTCTTTCGTTGCAGGTCGTCGGAACAGGAAGAAGGCCATCTTGGAATTACCAACCGATAGGTTGGCAATTGATTCCCCGAGCGCAACCTTTCCGTGTGCGCCAAGCTAAGATCCTCGTTTACCCGCAAAAAGCGAGGATCAACAAAGATCTAGGCTAAGGCTTGTTCGAGTTCTTTTGGAGTTCGGCGAGCTGAGCCGAGAGTTCCACGACCTTTGCCTCCAAAGCGGCCACCTGATCCCGCAACTCGGCGAAGGACTTGGCGCTCGGCACAATTGCGCGAATTCGTTCATCCAGCGAGGAGATGCTGCTCTCCATCAGCTCCGTGAGGCGACCCTTACGCTCGTCCCCACCGCGCCGCTCCTCCGCCTTGCGCTCCTCTTCCTTTCGAGCCTCGGCCTCGAGATCGGGGACCGGCTCTACTACTTTGGGTGGAGCGACGGCCCCCGCGGCGTCGCTGGGCTCCTGATCAGCTGTTGCGGGCGGCATGAAGCGGCCCAGCGTCCCCTCGCGAAGCTGAGTCAGCAGCTTTTCACCGCGTTCTTGAATCAGGTCGCGAAGTGCGGCCAGCGGGACGCTGCGTGGCTGCGCTCGAAGATCTTCGGAGAGAATGAGCGCGAGCGTGACCTCGGTCTTGTCCTCTTTGGTCTTGTTGTCGATGATCTGAACTTCTTCACCGGCACGAACCATTTCACCGATTTGCTGGAGGGTGACGTACCGACTGTCTCGGGTGTCGTACAGCTTTCGGTTTGAGTAACGCTTGATGACGCGCCGCGGCCCCCCGCGTAAAACTCCCGTGTCCTTGCTCGCATCCATCGGCGCGGCATTTGAGCACCTCGGACGGTACATCCGCAACAAGCCCTTTTGCCCGGCTAGAAATTCGGCGAATTAGGGGGCCTGCGATATAGCGGGGCATGTTTCATCGAGCGCTTTGGCTCGTGTTTGCGCTGCTCGTGACGCTTTGTGTGGGCTGCCACTCCCAACGCAACACCCCCGAGTTGCTCGACCTGTCCGACGTATCGCCGCGGCTGGTGAAGTCGGGAGACCAAATGGTCGTACTTGGACGGGACCTACCCGTCGGCCAGGTTGCAGACGCCAGAGTCCAGTTCGTTGGTTCCACGAGCCAGCCTGGCAAACCGAGCAGTCGCGAACGTTCGATCGAGGTCACAGGAGCGCGGCTGACGCGCGAAGGCGTCGAGTTCCACGTGGATGACGCGCTCCTTGCCCGGTTCTGCGGTGAGGGAGAAGAGGCAGAACACGCGACCTTCAGCGGCCGAGTCGAGGTGTGGTTGCCGTCGACGGGCCGACTTCCTGTCTACGGTTCACTCAAGGGCGACGTCGTCATCGACTTCGTACCGCGACGGGCTTCCCAACGCGTCTTGCAGCTGCGGGAAGCCGCCGTGAGGGACACAGAAGAAGTCGTTGGAACGGTCTTCGAGCCGGTCGCAGATGGGACCGGCTTTGCGATTTCACGACTTGCTTCGGACAGCCCATTGGCCCAGGCCGGTGCTCAAAACGGGGATATCGTGCTCGCACTCGACGAGCTCACCGTCCTGTCTCGAGACGACCTGCGCCTGCGAGGAGATGGTCAGCCAGCAGCGATCGAAATTCTACGGGCGGAGGAATCCCTCCTGCTGGCAATGCCAACCGATGGTTTTCGCTCAACGACCAGCACGTCGACGAACTTTGGTCTGGTCTTGCTGGGAGCAATGTTCTTAGCGTTTGCGGCGTTGGCCGGACCGCTGGCTTTCTGGCTCAGGTGGCTGTCTTTCCGTGTGCGAGAGGCGCTTGTGAGTCGGCGGGAGACCTCAGCGCTTGGCGCGGTGTTGCGTACCGCTGGGGGATGGGGAGCAAGCCAGACTCGTTCGGTGGGACCCGTCTTTTTGCTTTGTGTGCTGGTGATCTTTTTTGCGACCTTTCCACTCATCGAGCTGCGGCTTGGCCTACCGCTCGACATTCCCACGCTTTACTTGTTGAGCGTAACGGCTCGACTAACGACGGCTATTCTCACGGGTGGTTGGGGGACCGGGGTTGGTGTGGTGCGCCGCCGTGCCACCGCGCTCCTGTGGACGCTGCTCAGTGAATTGCCAACCACTTTGGCGCTCGCTGCTGCGCTTTGGACGGTCGGCAGCTTCCACGTGAAGGACGTGGTTCATTTTCAATGTGCCGCTGGCCTCGGCTTCGCTGATTCCGGCAGTCAACCTTGGATGTGGTTGGTGTTCAGAAATCCGCTGCTGGCTTTGCTCTACGGCTTCGTGTTCGTCATCGCCCTGGTTGAGCGTGATCAGGGCGAGATGCAGCCCGCGGACTGGGTGCATTTGCTGCTCTGCAGCGGCCTCGGGGCCATCGTATTCTTCGGTGGCTACGGCCTGCCTGGAACGGCGACCTCTGAACTCACGGTCCAGCCTTGGTTGCAATTGCTCGGGTCGGTCGTCTTTTTGGTCAAGTCGCTAACGATTGCGCTGGTTGTGTTGGTGCTCAGAAGTGCGCTGCCACGCATCCGCCCGCAACTCTATAGAACCCTTGCGCTGCGGCTATTCGCGCCTTTTGCGGCTCTCTCTCTCGGCGTTACGATCCTCTCCCGAATTTACCCACCCCTACCAGCGGTAGAGCGCGCTGCCGCTTTGGTGGTGTTAGCCGGAGTTTGCTTGGTCCTGATATTGCTCCTCGCTCCGGCGTTCGGGAGGCGAATTCGCCGTCCAGAGTTTTCGGAGCGTGCTCGAGTTAACCCGTTCCTCTAAAGCACCGCCCGCCGGGGCAGTTGCCGTGCACTTCCACATGAAAGAGCTTTTCCCTTGCCGTAAGGACAGCTTAACTTGTGAGTGTGTCACTGGATGAATCCCGGTTGAGTTGTACAAGCTGCGGGCTCCCGCTCTCGGGGTCCGCCTGTGCTGCCTGCGGGGGAAGCGGATTGCCCTTGGCGCTAGCCGACGGTGTAGCTGGCTCGGCAAGGGCTTACGCAGCGGAAGCTGAGCGACCTGAGCTTGGGTCCCACGCAGACCTTGCAGACGGCAACTTCAGCAACTTGGTTTCGCGCTGTGCGTCGGCGCTCGGAATGGCCGATGTCACGTCTGCTGACACGCCGGATGGCCCGTTGTTTCGAGCTATCTCGCGAGGGTTCGCGTTGTTCTTCCGCATCCGCCCCAACATTGGCGACCTTGTCGTCGAGGTGCCCGTCGTAAGGCTGCCGCTCACTCAGTACGTGGCCGCACTGCGACTGATCTTGGAGCTTTCGGATCGCGATCGCTCGGCGGTCCGCTACTCCACCCGCGGCGAGTTGGTGATCGCCCGCTTCGTTGGGGTGCTGCCGACAATGAGCCCAGTCGCCTTCTTCCAAGCGGTGGAGGCGGTGCTCGAGGCCGCCCTCGATTGTGCTCGCGTTCTCGTCGGCTCGTTTCAAGCACGCGAGATCACGCCCAAGGAGTACGGCGCGCTGACGCTCGAGAGCTTCCCCCGCGGCATCGTGCTTTCGGATGAGCTCCCGACCTCGTCTCAACGCACCGCTTTGGCAGCCCAATCGTCGCGGCGAGTACCAACCCGCGAGTTGCTTGGCCCCACGAGGCCTACGCCCGTAGCCGACGTACCCGCCATCTTGATGCCCCCCGGCGGTTCGGCACAGCCCAAAGCAGCTCCAGCTCCAGCAGCAGCCGCTGCACGCCCAACTCCCGCAAAGTCTCCTTCGGTTCCCCCCGCTCCCAAGCCCGCTGCAAGCCCCCAACCTGCGTTGCGGCCCCCCCAACGCGAGGTCCCGAAGCCGCGTGAGGAGCACACGCCGCCAACCGCACCGTCACCGGCTGACGCGCGCGGATCGAACTTCCCGCCTGCTGCACCTGGGCCAGCCAAGCCAGTTACGCCGCCAGCTCCGGCCGTTACTCCCATCACGCAAGTGAGTCCGGCCGCTCCGCCCAAAGCAGGGTCACGGCACGCGGCTCTGTGTGAGCTCTTGCACAAGGCACAGACGCTCGGCGCCGTGCTGAGCTTCGCTGACCAACCAGCGACCATGTGCCTGCTGATTCGCGCCACCGTCTACCGGACGATCCTCGAGCACGAGCAGGCTGCTCCAGGCGCGGCCGCCCATCTGGCAACAACCACCGCAAGCATCACCAAGGAGATCTACATCACGGCTCCCGGGAAGCGTCGCGGTTCGATGGCCATCCCGCCGACAGCCCCAGCCTTCGAGACGATGTCGGAAATCGTCGCAAAGGAAGGAGTGGTGCAGTCCAGCGAGCCGTTGGTGATTCAGCCAATCACGACCGCGCAAGAGGCGAAGCAGCACCTTGCTCGTTATGTGTCTGAAATCGACCAAGCTCCCAGCGATGTAGATCTTCGGCACTTCTTGGCACTTGGCGCTCTCTCGGAGCTGCTGGTCCGGGCGAAGTTGCCGCCGGCGACGCAGGAACGACTCAAAGGCATTCTGGCGCACGCCCGCAAAGAAGGCCCCAAACAGCAGGTTGTGGAGCTGATGATGACCGCGCTCAACCGGATGATCGCTTGATGATTGCGCTCTCAGAACTAGCCGCGCGTGTTGGGCCTTCGGTGGTTGGCGTCGTTTCACCCACCAATCGGGGGTCGGGCTACTGCGCCCTCGCCAATGGACTCGTTGTCACCAGTCTGGACATCGTCGGCTATGACCGCGAGGTTCAGCTCATGCTCGAGAACGGCTCGAGTGTCGCGGCCGTCGTGGTGAGAGCCAACGTGGCTTTGGACGTTGCACTGCTCCTGCCGAAGGAGCCCCTCGAGCTGCCTCCTCTCACGAGCGGGGCAGACCCGCAGCTCGGTGATGAGGTTGCAATCATGGGCCGCGCACACTCCGAGCCAATCATTGTGCGTTCTCGGATCGCCTCTACCAATCGCATCTACGAACAATTCAGTCACGTTCAGTTGGACGTAGCTCCCGATGAGTTTTCTCTGGGCGCGCCGGTGCTCGACGCCAACGGCGGGGTGCTGGGATTGCTCGTTCGATCACGCCGGGTACGCACGCTCGGGGACCGCAATGCTCACAAGTGGGTCTCCGGCCTCGTACTCCCGATCTCATCGTTCGAGGGCGGCCTGCTCTCCGCCGACGGCCCTCACGAGGAGATCCTCGAGCTGTTACCGGAATACGGTTGTCCCAGGTGCGACACGATCTTCGAGCCGGAGCTGGATCGCTGCCTCGAGTGCGGCACCTTGCTACCCCATCGCTTTGTCCGCGAGACGTTGGCTCCTCCCACGAAACCATCTTTGAGGGGCGGCTTTGCGGTCAAGGCAGCGCTCGCCTCGTTGGGCATCCCACGCAACCGCGCCCAAGTTGGACCGCGCACCTGGCGCTTCGCACCGGCGATCCAAGATCAAGCCGTCGGCGCACAGTTGGACCTGACCACCGATGACGAAGGGGAAAATCTTGTACTGCGCAGCCCAGTCGTTCGGCTTCCCGTGGAAAACTTCGAGCCGCTCTATCGGCACTTACTCACCCTGAATGACGAGACCTCCGGTGAGTACCGCCTGAGCGTGGTGGACTCGAGCGTGTACCTCAGCGTTTTCGTGCCTTCGGCGGCGGTGGATCCTGCTTCTTTTCCCACCGTGGTAAGCGATTTCTCGCGAACCCTTACGCTCTACCGGACGACCTTCCAGCGGCACTTCGGGCTCGAGCCGCTGTTCGAGAACGAAGTCGATTTTTAGGGTCTTTGCGCAACGACCGACGACCTCGTCCGTAGAGGACGCGATGAGCCTTCGACTAAAGCTAGCCAGCGTGCTTCTCCCAATCGCGCTCGTCGGGATGTCGTGCCGAGAGAACGACGCACCCGACGAGGCAGTTGCATTGCTCGAGTCGGTTCGAGCCGATGACTACCAAGGATGGCAGCGCGCACCAGGCTACCCTTCACGCACGCCCACCAGCGCCCCTCATGCGGACGCCGTGGAGATCTTCGTCAACGACGTTCTCGCAGAGGCGCTGACAGAGGAAGGGCTCGTGGAGTGGCCCGTGGGTTCGATCGTCGCCAAAGACGGCTACGACTCGGATGGCGCGCTGGAGCTGATCGCGCTGATGGAAAAGCGTGAATCAGGCTGGTTTTGGGCTGAATACGACGGCGACGGCGAACCTCTCTTCTCGGGCGAACCAGGCATCTGTCTCGACTGCCACGCAAGTGGCGATGACTACGTCCGCGCCTTTGGTTTTGCCAACTAGCAACCGCTGCGGCTCGAGCTCGGAGACGAGCGAGCGCTCTATTCGCAGAACGCCCGCAACCCGCTGCCACGCGGCACGAAGTCGAAGGTCAACGCGCGGCGCTCATGGCTAGCGGGCATCGCGGTGCTGAGCTTTTTACCTGCAGTCGTCGCGCAAATCACGGCTTTATCCGAGGCACCACCGGAGTCCTCCCAGCACGCCTGCCCACCGCCGCTCGATCCGGGCCAGACCCGCAGCTTCACGGGCACATTCACATCAAAAGGGTTTTCACGTCCGCACGAGGCTTCTCCGCGCTCGAGGCCTGTTTCAATGCCGGCGATCTCCGCTTGAGAAGCTGGCCGCGCACCGAGTCCCCAGGAGTCATTGCAAGCGAAGGCCTTCTTTTCGCGCGGCTCTACAGGCAGCTCGCTGACCGGGATGGCTAGCCCAACGCTGCGCAGCTTTCGAACGAGCTTGAGGGCATCTTTGAGTCGCAGCAGGGGCAACTCTCCCTCTGCAACGATCAACAACCCGGGAGCCCGTTCGTCGAGCACCGCGCTAAATCGGGCCAGCGCGTCGTCATCGAGTTGCTCGACGCCGGGCTTGCCCAAGATGGAGACGTAGTAACCACGGTTCGTCACCGCCAAGATCGAAACGTCATCGCGCCCAATCTCTTCAATCCGCGGTGAAACGAGCGCGATCGGCAGCTCCGACCGCGCCGGCCTTCCACTGCCGCCGAGGGTGAAGCGAACCTCGTCGGGCTGGGCAAAGAGCGCATCGAGATCCGGCTCGGCGGGAGGCAAGCGCCCTGGACGAACGGCGCCCAAGGTCAACGGATTGTCGCGCATGAGACACGGAGCAAACGGCGTCGCGACCTGCTGACTTCGCTCGGCCAAATGCTGAGCCAGCGTGACGCCTCCCGGCTCGCTAACCGACGGCGCCCCACTCCCTGCGCGCAACGCGCGTCGCTCTCGCGAACCCAAGCCGATCAGCAAGGCGACGACCACCACGCTCAGACCAAGCGCAACTCCCAGCGCGATGCGATGAGCCGGCTTCAAGGTAGCGGGCGTAGCTGCGGCGATCGAACTGACTGGAGCCGAGCGAGGCGCGCCAACCGACTGCGGCGCGGCAACGACCGGCGCGGCAGCCGACTGCGGCGCGGCAGCCGACTGCGGCGCGGCAGCCGACTGCGGCGCGGCAGCCGACTGCGGCGCGGCAGCCGACTGCGGCGCGGCGGGCAGCGGCGGTTGGCCGTTGGTCCCATCGCTCGAGAGCGCTTGAGACGATGGCGGCGCAGCTCCGACAGGTTGGAGCACCGCAGGGTCGACAGAACTAGGCCCGACAGAACTAGGCCCGGACGTGACCTCCCACTGCGCAAAGTCCGGCGGTAACTCCGTTACGAGCGTCATCTCGGCTTGCAACGGCACGGGCGTTTCAAACGGTGCCAGCGCCTCGGCGAGCTCGAGCACCGACGCAAAACGCTCGGCGCGGTTCTTCCTCAAAGCGCGATCGACCACGAGCTCGAGCGCCTCGGGAGCGCCGGGGAGAAATTCACGCAACTTGCGGGCAGGATCGGCGGCGATCGCCGCAGTCACCGCGTGCGCCGACTCACCCGCGAAGGGTGGCTGCCCGCTGATCAGCTCAAACAGCACCACGCCCAGCGCCCATACGTCACTTCGAGCGTCGACGTCGCGCAGAGCCCGCACCTGCTCGGGTGACATGTAGAGCGGCGTTCCCACCGTTACGTGAGTCTGCGTCAGATGAGCTGCGCCCAAATCGACCTTGGAAACGCCGAAATCGATCACCTTGAGGATGCCCGCGCCATTCGGCGCAGCGGCCAGAAATAGGTTCTCCGGTTTGAGGTCGCGGTGAACGATACCAGCGGCGTGAACCTCGGCGAGACCGATGCAAGCCTGCCGAACCCAGCCGACCGCGGTGTGAATCGGCACGGATCCGAGCTTATCGAGCAAGCCGCCAAGGTCGGTACCTTCCAGCCATTCCATCGAGAGAAACGGCAAACCCAGCTCGGTCCGCCCGGTATCGAAGACGCGCACAACATGCGGATTGTTCACGCGCGAGATGGCCACGCCTTCACGGTGAATGCGTTCAACGATCTCGGGAAGGTGAAGGATCTCGGGCCGCAGAACCTTCAGCGCGACCTTGTGCCCACGTGCGCGATCGAAGGCCTCGAACAAAACGCCCATTGCCCCACCGCCACGCGCAGCCATCACGTGGAAGCGCCCGAGGACTTCCTCGCCTGGCAGGGGCAAGCGGATGGCGGACGCGGTCACTCAGCATCCTCGCTACGCGTGCGGGCCACCTTCGTCAATTCCGCCGAAGGCGCGGTAGGTGACCGCTCAAAAGCTGCCGGCAAGACGCCCATGATCGCCGAAACATTGCTCACCGGCGCGCGGCTTGACATGCTTGGCCCATGCGTCTGGATAAGCAGCTCGTTGGGACCGCTACACTCCTCGCCGTGCTCGGCTGTGGCGGAAGCAATGAAAAGCCTGACAATACGGCCTGGGAAACGCGTCAGGGCTTCAGGATGCCGGGAGTCAACGAAGACGGCGAAGTTGACTTTGCAGCGAAAAGCACGCGCTTTTCAGGCTTTGATTGGGTCGGCGTGCGCCACGATCTCTCGATCAATCCGAACCTCGAGCAGAAGACGCCCGACTGCACTTGCCTCGCCGTGGAGATCGGCGACCCGAGCGATCCTCGCTTCGTTTGGCGTGGGCCCCGGCCGGATCTCAACCCGGTCAATGTGGCCGTCGCCGTCAGCGCTTTCAACGTTGATTGCCCAGGCGGGCCCGCCAACAAAGCCGATCGTCGACCGTCGATTCGCGCGGTGGATCGCGTCGGAAAAGACGTGGTCATCGAGATTGAAGAGCTGCCTGCTGATCGGCCTGTCGCTACGGGCGCGATCATGCGCCCGGTCGAGCCCGGGGGAAACCTGTACGTCCGGCCGCGCAACAAGAATCTGCCCTATGCAAAGATTTCGGACCGGCAGCTCTGCCGCGTGAAGTAACGGTGGAGTAGAGTGGCTGGGTGACAACACCCGGCGAACCTGAGTTGAGCGACCCGCTCGAACTCGCATTGCTCGCATCATTCCGAGCGCCCGGCCGAGAGGCCGTGTTTCGCCCTGATACGGCTCCGAGCTCGAGCGGGCTCACGGCTGATGGCGCGCTGATCGCCGCTGCTCGCGTGGTGGGCGTCGGTGACGGCGCTACCGTGATCCTGCTGCAACCGCGGCTCGACCTCGAGCTGCTCTTGTGCGAGGCCGTTTCGATCGCTGAGAGTTGTTTTGGGGTATCGGCCTCACGGTTCCAGAACTTGTTACCGCGCTTGCCAGCTCCTGAAGCCATCGCCGAGCTGTTGCGCTCAATCGCCTTGTCGAACGATGCCTCGCTTCCGCCGCCGTCGCTGGAGCGCGCAATTAGCGTGCTTTCGCTGCTGCGGCGCAGGAACCGACAGTCGACTCTTCACTTGCGTTTGCTCGAGGCGGACCTTCGTTTCCACACCGCGGATAGCCGTGATCTGCGGACTGGAAGCTGGCCCGGCCCGGTGGCTCATTCGCTCTCGCCGGGGCTGATGACGCGTTCGCTACGACCGGAGACGGTGGAACTGCCCGAGGTCGCCACAGCGATCCAGACGTTGTTCAACGATCTCGAGTTACGCGCCAAGCGCCCCATTCGTGGCACCTTCGCTTCGACCGCTGACAACCGCGTCTTTCCGGTCCACCTCGTGCCCGCCAAACGAGTGGGCCTCGCGTCCTTCGCGCTGGCCTCCCAACTGCTCGACCAAGGCCGCATCAAACCGAACCAACTCCCGTCGATCATCGATGAGGCGGACCTCACCGTCGCCGCGCCGTTGGAGCTGGATCTGACCAGCGCGCGCATCCTCGTCGCAGGTATCGGAGCTGGGCCAGGAACGGCGCACGGCCGAGCGTGCTTGTCGCTGAACGAGGCACGGCAGCACAGCGCCGCCGATTCGGAGGGCATCATCCTGTTCGTGCACGAGGTGACCAAAGACGACGCCGATGCGCTGCGTGCAGCCGCCGGCATCGTTACGGTGCGGGGCGGGTTGACCGGCGAGGCCGCTGTAATGGCCCGCGCCCTTTCAAAGCCGTGCATCGCCTCGGGTTCGGCGATGACGCTGACCGAGAGTGAAGTGCGCGGTGGCGGAGCCACCATTCATCCTGGAGACGCCATCACCTTGGACGGGAAGACGGGCCTGATCGTGGCGGGCTTCGTACCGCGCAAGCTCGGTTCACTGAGCCCGGAGGTCGCCCGCGTGCTCGCCTTGCTACCAAACGAAAACGTCCTCGTACGCAGCAGGACCGCCTCGGACGTAGCAACGGCCAAGAACCTCGGTGCCGGAGGGATTTTCCTCGAGCGCGACGAGGAGAGCTCTCCGCTGCTTGAAGCGGCCCATCGTCTCGCCCTGCCCGTCTTCGCGCGCGAGCAGCTCAGCGCCGTTCTTCAAGCGGCTGCGCAGCAGCTGAACATTCAGCTACGAACGCTCGAGGTACCAGCGGGACCAGGCCGAAAAGAAGCAGCGGGCTTCCTCGTTTGTGACGCCGATGACGTGCTCAATGCGAGGCTAGCGGCGCTCGCAGCGACCAGCGACGACCCCGCCTGAGGCTCTCGCTCGCCAACGAGTCATTTACAGACGGCATCTCGCGTTGCACCCTAGGCCCATGGGCATCTTCGACCGCATGGGCAAAGTCATCTCGAGCAACATGAACGCCCTCCTCGACAAGGCGGAAGATCCAGGCAAGTCCGTCGAGTTCCTGGTCGAAGAAATGAAGGACCAGGTCAAAGCCGGCCGCAAAGAGCTGGTCGAGGGCTTGGCCGCGGAGAAGGTCCTACGCAAGAAGGTCGAAGACTTCGATCTTGAAGTCGAAAAATGGGAGAAGCGCGCCGAGCTCGCCCTCAAAGCCGACGATGAGAAGCTCGCGCGCGAGGCGCTGACGCAGAAGAAGCGCGTCGTTGGGGAACGTGATCGCGCCGAGTCCCTACGCGCCGAGCAGCGTGCGGCGGTGCTCAGCATGAAGGCCGAGCTCGAGCGCATGGAAGCGAAGCAGCAGGAGTACGAGGCTCGCAAAGGCACCATCGCAACCCAGCTCAAACAGGCTCGTGCTGGCGGCGGAGCGGAGGGCCTGGGCGCAAAAAGCAGCGGCGGCGCCTTCGACGAGTTTCGGCGCATGGAGGCCAAGATCGAGCACCACGTCGAGGAAGCGGCGGCTCGGCGCGAGGTGGATGACGCGCTTGGTGGCGGCACCGATGAGGCCGCACTCGAAGCCAAGTTCCGCCGGCTCGAGGGCTCTGCTCCCAGCGAGGGCGGCCCGACGCCAGAGCTCGACGACGAGATATCGCGCCTCAAAAAGAAGATTCGCATCGGCAGCTGAGGAACGCCGTGACTGAGGCCGTCGTCGTAAGTTTTCGCTGGTCCGCGCTAGAGACCCCTGAGCGCGCCGTTGCGCGCGCCCGAGCTGCAGCGGTGGAGGCCGCCGAGCTTGGCGGTCGGCTGGCGGGGTTTGGCGGCTTTGAGGTCGCGTTCCGTTTCGATGCCGAAGAGATCGAAGCCGCGGCGCTGTTCGCGCGCAGCGTGGTTCAGCGCATTCCGTCGCTGGGCCGCGCGGGGATGGCTCGCGGCGCTGTAGCCGCTTTTGAAACGGCGGACGGGCTGAACCAGCTCGCCTGGGGTGAGCCGCTCGTGATCGCGGCTGCACTCGCGCGGCTGGCAGAGCTCGGCTCGGTGTTGCTCTTGGAGGACCTCGCGAAAGAGTTCCCCCATGCGCTGCAAAGCGGCGGACCAGGGCGGGAGCTACCGTTCGCGGGGCGAACCCGAGCAACGGTAAAGCTCGAGGCGCTCTCCTTCGAGGCCGACTCGGCGGTCATTGAAGAACCCCACAATCTTTCGGAGACAGCCCAAGTGCGAGTGGCGCCAGTGATGGCGCCCTCCACATTTCCCCCGGCCGCAGATCCTCCTCGGCGCAGTCACACCGGCTCGTACGAAATGCTCGAGTTAGCGCGCAGTGCGCTGCTTCGCAGTGACTCCGTTTCGCTCGATACAGCGGTCTCCGAGCTCAACCTCTCGGCGCAGAACAAGGAGATCGTCGAGCGCTTGGCAGGCGTTTTGGCGATGACCCGCGGCGCCAATGAGGAGGGCCTACGCGTGTTGCGGCGCGCCGCAGAAACCGAGCAGACCGATGACAAACGTGCGCGCGCGGTGCTGGCCTACGCGATCGGCGTCGCCGCTGCGGGTCGTCATGAAGAAGCGCTGCTCGAGGCGCTCAGCGCGCTCTCCATCACGAGGCAAAGCCAAGATCCCAGCGGTGAACGTGCTTGCGCCAGGTTCCTTGCGCAGCTCGCGTTTGCCAACGGCCACGTGGACGCAGCGAGCGCGTGGGAACACGTGGCTCAGCGCGCCGCCGATTGATACTCTTCGCGCGTGGACGCTGAAGTTTGTCTCGGGTGCGGCGGCATCGTGGACCCGATCGCCGCCGAGCGCTGCACCTGCCCTCCCCCATCGATGCAACCGCGCAGCCAGACCGAGGGCCCAACGAGCTATCGGAATGGCCCCGCGCTAAGTCCTTGTCCACGCTGTCGCGGGAGGCTCAGCATCAAGCGCTACCTCGACGCGGACGTGGTGGAGTGCCTGCAGTGCTGTGGCCTCTTCCTATCCAAACCAATGGTCGAAATGCTCGACGGCCCGTTCGGAGGAGCGTTTCGCATCGCCTTCCCTCGCAGGCCAGCTCCTGAGCTGGGACCCGTCAGCTACATCCCTTGTTTGGCCTGCGGCACGCGAATGAATCGCAAAGTGTTCGCGCAGATCAGCGGAGTCATCGTGGACGTGTGCAAAGAGCACGGCGTTTGGTTTGACGCCGGCGAAGTTGCAGCCATCGTGGCCTTCATCGATGCCGGCGGCTTGAAAACAGCCGCGACCCGTGAGGCCCAGAAACGCGCCCAAGAACGAAAGGCGTTGGCGCAACAATTTCACGTGGTCCACGCAGAGTCAGCCCGCGCCCTGGCGAACGTTTACGGCCATCAAAGAGTTGGTCCAGAGGTTGCAGCCCTTGGCACCCTTGTTGGCATCGACTTCGGTGGCCTCTTTCGCTGAGAACAGGCCGCTGGCGATTCACCAACCCTCTCATGAGGGTTGCAGCGCGCGGCGAATCTGCGGACACTCGGCGAAGTCATGAGCAACTCGGCCAAAAACTGGACGCGCGCTAAAGCAACCGGCATCGTTAGCGGCGTAAAGATGGCCAGCGTGCAGACATCCAGGGAGCCGAAGTCGCCAATGATGAGGGGTTGTGTAGCCGTCCTCGGGTTCCTGATCGTCGGGCTGGGGATCACCTCGCCTGGCTGTCTACCCACGCTCCCGGCGATCCCGACCATCGCCCCTGTGGCCCCGGAGCTTCAGATACCGCAGGCACCTGAACTCAAGATCCCCGAGTTCACGCCGCCAACGGTTGAACCGCCCGAAGGCCCCGAGCTCCCCGCCAAGCCCCCCGAGGGTGAGGGCAATTGCTGCATTCGCAAGGGCAACCTGCTGAAGAAAGAGTGCCAAGGCGCGATGAGCTGCTGCATCGACAAGTTCGAGGACGCTGGCGAATGCGAAGAAGTTGAAGGCCTCTGGTTCTTCTCTAAAGAAGGTTGCGCGGGCGCCTGCTAGCAAGGGTAGTGCAATGGCTGCCAAGCCGTGCGAACCTTTCCCCTGAAACCAATGGCAAACTCTCGCGAATTTAACCTCGACGCCGTCCGCACGGATGGTTGGTTCGAGCGCATTGGCGAAGGCATCGGGAGCTTTCAAGCCCTGTGCGAGATCGTCGGCGAGACCTTCTTTGCCTTCTCGATGATCACCGGCGCAAGAATCACGGCGCTCACGGTGGATCGTCGGAACCCCGACAACACGCTGGTGGACTTCGTGGTGGGCGCTGCCCCCGATGACGACGCCACCGACGCGCAACAGCTGAAGCTGGCAGACTTTCGCACCCGTTTGGTCGGTGCGCTGCTCACCGACGACATCTCGCCACCTGCCCCTGCGGTAGAAGACGTTGAAGCGATTCAGCAGCACATCGGCGTTCGCTACCTGCTGCTCGCGCCGATCTACGGCTACTCGTTACGCAAGCTCACCGTCACCGGCTCGCACTCGCTGCTCACCATGCTGCATGACGGTGAGGAGGAATCGCTCGAGCTGACCGAGTTCCGAGCCCACATCCGCGCGCACGTCCGTGAAGAGCTCGAACGGGCTTCAGCCGGCCACCGCAGCGCGATCGACCTGACCAAGGTTGGTGAAGCCGAGCTCGCCGCCGAGAGCGGTGATTATTCGCGCGTGGTGCAGCTGCTCGCCGCCTGGCCGGCTCCGCTAGCCATCTTCCTGCGCACGCCCGAAGGGCAAATGCTCGCGCCGGAAGCACGCTCGCTGATCGCCAAGGGCCTCGGCCTGCTCGGCAGCGCCTGCGTTGAACTCGGTGAGCCTCAACAAGGCGAAGAAGTGCTCCGCCTCGGCATTCAATACGCTCAGGACGGCCCCGTCGCGAGCGATCTGTTCCGCAGACTCGGCCAAGCCATGCTTTCGACAGGCCGCCCCGGAGAGGCCATCGGGCCGCTGCGCAGGGCCATCAGCCTCGGTGCCTCCCCCAAAGTCGTCTGGCCGATGCTGACGAAGGTGTTCGTCGAGCGCGAGCGTTATCTCGCCGCCCTGCACTGCGCCCGTGAAGCGCGCGCCGCCGGCGTTGAAGAGCCAGAGCTCGTCAACGAGATGCGACTGATCGAGCAGAAGCTCGGTAGTGCGCTGACGAAGTGGCGCGGTTTGCTGATCACTTCAAGAAACGGCTGAGCACGTAGGCGACGCGAATTGGCGCCGTGGGTAAACACGGCAGCATCGCTGTGATTGAGCGCTTTTGGAGAACGCTCAAGAGCGAAGGCTGGAGACGATTAGTGGTCTCTCCAAGCGGCCTCGGCTGAGATTGGTGTGTTTGTAGACTGGTATCACGAACATCGGCCGCATGAGGGTATGGGCGGACAGAGGCCCGGGTTGCGCGGTAAACGCATGCAACCCCAACCTCGCATCAAACCGAGGCCTGCTTACCGCGGCGCGCGAGACCACCCACGACGAGTTCGCTACGTGAAGCAGCTCCGCGTTGGCGTAGAGCCGTTTCGTGGACGGGAGCATCTCCCCGTCTTGTCACTGCACTATTGATTTAGAGCGTTACACGGCCCAGAGGGCGCCGCAGAGCAGCGCCAAGGGAGTGGTGCGTTTGGAGATTGCGACCGGGTTTAATTGGCTATCGAATTGCGGCGAATTCTGCACAAAAGGTCGTTGGTGCACTTCACCTTTAGGCCCCACGGGCAGCAAGGTCGACACGCTATTCAACACCACCGGGACGTTCCACCACGGCTGCTGAGAGCCCGCTCTCACCTCGTGCGGCCTGCTCACGTACGGTCTCATAGTCGCTAAATTCGGTGCCGAGCGCGCGATCGATCACGCGCACGAAGAGACCGTAGTGACCTATGAGCCGTACGTGATGCAGTGAGTGAAAGCTGGTGCCGATGAATACCGCCCCCAGCAGGGACCGCCCAAACGCTCGCGGAGTCAGCTCAACGTTGCTGTGAGCCGCGACGTTTAATATGTAATTGAGCCACAGGTAGATCTCGAGACCGCGAAGGGACACTGGCACGAAGCGATTGACCAGTACCGCCGCGCCGACGGTCCCCGCGAGCAACACCAAGCGCTCGAGGATGGAGAAAGAAAGTGCGGAGAGGGGCTGGGTTACCCGCGCGACGTGATGAGTCCGGTGCATCCAGAACAGCGCGCGCGTGTGAAACAGTCGATGGGTTGCGTAAAACCAAATCTCAAACCAAACGAACATCAGCGCGAAGGAAGCTGTGACCCACAGCGCACCGTCCAGCGTCGGTGAAGCGGAGATCGTCTCCAGCAGTTGGGCATGCAGGACCAGCGCGATGACCACTGCATCCACGGCAACAACGCCGAGCGCGGCGACCAGCTCTTTACGCAGCTGGGAGGAAGAGATGGCCCCTTGCACCACCGCTCGCCGCCGCGCCCAGCGCGTATTGCATAGTAGGGTCGCGATGACCGTCACCACGGCGCCGCGAACGAGCAGCATCCCCCAAAGGAAGAGCGCGCTGCGTACGGTCCCGGGGATCAAGGAGAGCTGCAGGTCCAGCGGGAACATGGGCCGCTAAAGCTCGGGGAACCTACCAAGGTATTGCAGGACAAAGTCAGGCCGGTCGGTCTGCCCAATATCGAGGCCGTTGGCGAAGTTTGGCTCGTACGCGCTCAGGTCCCCCGAGAAGGACACAGCGACGTCGATCACGAACAGATCCAGCAGCGCGCGATGGCCAGCGGCGTGCACGGCGTCCAACATCTCGACCGAGCCTTCATTGACCTCGACGATCACCGGCGGATGATCGGCGAAGTGCTCGAGCTGCGTGGCGAGCTGTTCGGGGCTCTCGACGCGAATCATCGTGAAAAGGTTGGGCTCGATCGCCAACGCCTGATCGATCTTGTCGACCGAGCTCGTGTCGAAGATCGCCCAATCGAGCGTGTCGGTGGCGAGGACGGCCGCGACCAAGAGATCCACGCGGTCGGTCTTGTTGGCGTCGATCAGCACGTGGACCTTGCCTCGGGCTGCGCTGAGGATCTGTTCGAGCGTGGGGATCCGCTCGCACGAAAAGTCCCCCACGAGATCGAAGGTCTTGAGCTCCAACGCTTGGATCTCGGCCAACGTCAGATCGGCCACCTCGCCTGTGCCGAAGGTCGTTCGATCGACCGAGGTATCGTGGACGTTGACGAGGTACCCATCTTTGGTCGGCCTGGGGTCGGTCTCCACATAGTCGATGCCCAGCGCGATCGCCGCTCGCACGCCGGCCACCGTGTCTTCCGGAGCCAATCCGCCGGCGCCACGATGGCCGCTCACCAACACCTGGCGACAGGTTCGGTCGGTCGCGCAGTCGATGGGGATCTTGTTGATGCGCTCGGGCTCGCTCGTTCGCGAGCAATCGAAGAGCGACGGAGGAATTACGGCGCCGGCTCCACCAGCGCCACCCATCCCGCCGTAACCCCCAACCCCGCCGGCCCCGCCGCTACTCGTTTCAGCCGAGTCGCAGGCCGTTGCGAGCAGCACGCACAGCGCAGGGAGCTTCCAAAGTCTCACCGCTCAGCGGTCCTCGGCGAGCTCTTTCTCCAAGGCCGCTAATTCGGTATCGAAGTTATCGAGCCCGATCTCCTTGTCGGCGGCTTCCTCGAAGTCGGCCTCGGTCAATTGCTCATCGGCGTCGGCAGGCGGAGCAGCGGCGGTCGCTGAGGCGGCGGCCGAGGCTTTGGTTGTAGGAGCAGCCGAGGCTTTGGCGGAGGCTGAGCTTTTGGCCGTGGCGGAGGCAGCTGCGCCACCGCCATCACCGCAGGCGAGCAGCATCAGGGCTGCAAACGTCACCCAAACGATTCGAGCGCTGTTCATTTTGCCGGCTCCGACTTGAGGGTTTCCATGCGCTTTTCGTGACGAGCCTGCTCCTGTTCGAGCAGCTTCTTGGTGCGCTCCACCACCTCAGGCTTGCTCGCGGCCTCGGCGAGAAATTGAACGCGCTGCAAACGAGCGACGCGGCGAGCATGCTTGCGCAACTCCGCCTTGACGGCCGGGCGCTCGAGCAAGGTGCCCCACTTCTTCTTCAGCTCTTCACGCCGTTCCTCGCGCCGATCTTTGCGCTTCTCGACCCAGCTTTGGTGCTTCTCCTTCCAAGTCCCTGTGAGTTCTTCGCGGTTCTCTTTGCGGTCCTCGCGGCGATCTTCGCGGTTCTCCTGCCGGTCTTCACGGCGGTCTTCGCGGTTCTCTTTACGGTCCTCGCGGTTCTCTTTGCGGTCCTCGCGGTTCTCTTTGCGGTCCTCTTTGCGGTCCTCTTTGCGGTCCTTCGGACCGTCGCCCAGAGCGGGCTGCACCAGGCCAATTCCTCCCAAGACGAGGACGAGCTTCAGTAGACGTTTCATGCGGGCATCGTTCGACGTCGCCCGGAACTTGTAAAGCTCAAACCTGAACGCGTGCGTGGGTTGCCCTGCGATGCGAGTTCACCGGGGAGAGGGTGGTTGAGCGGCCCACCCGCAAGCGTGTCCCACGCCAAGACACGTGACGGGCAAAGAGCGCGCTGCTCCAAGCCACCATCATCGCGAGGTCGCGCAGCGGCGAGACGATGAGCGCCCAAACGCTGCTGTCTCCCTGCGCCTGCGGCGCGCTCCGCTTGTTGAGCGCGATGGTTGAGAGCACGTCACGAATGAACCAGGTCGTTAGCAGCCAAACAAAGGCCAGGTTGCCGAGCGCGGCGAAGGCGAGCGGCAATAGCAATAGCGGGTTGGTCAGCGGCTCGAGGTAGAAGGCGGCTGGGCAAAGGCGCCGGCGCATCATCGCCCAACGTGCGTGGCGCTCGACCAGCGCACGCAGCGAGAGCTCGCCCACGACGTTTGAAAGCACAGTCGGCGCGATGGCCACGCGAAAGCCCGCCGCCTCGAGGCGCTGGCCAATCACATAGTCCTCGGCCAGCACATCCTTCACCGCCTCGAGCCCACCAATGGCCTCGAGCTCGCGCCGATGGATCAACATCGATTTACCGATCACAGCCGCGTGGCCCAAGAGCGAAGGCGTTGCGGCGCCGCCAGCGACAAAGCCTGCCAGCTGCACGCGCTCGATGGCTGCGCCCAGCGTATTACCGCCAACCCCGACGAACAGATTGGTAACTAGCCCAACACGAGGATCCGCAACCTTCTCGGCGCAGGCCTCGAGCAGATAGCGCGAACCGGCTTTTACATTACTATCGCTAATCAGCAGTAGCTCGTGCTTCGCGTGCCCCAACATGCCGCGAAGGTTGCGTACCTTCGGGTTGAGGCCCTCGGCGAAGTCGTGAACCACCACCGCGACATCGACCTGGGGGTAGAGCTGCCGCAACGCGTTGACTACCTCGAGCGCTGGATCCTTCGGATTTTGGGCGCCGAAGACGAGCTGGAAAGAAGGATGGTCCTGCTCGAAGAAGCTGCGCAGGTTCTCGAACAAGGAGGGGTCTGCACCGCATAGGGGCTTGAGCACGCTGACGCTCGGCACGTCTCCGGCGCGAGCCGGCTTGCGCAGCGTGACCGCCGACACCGAGAGGCTCGTTACCAACGACCAAGTGCTCGAGAGCGCGAGCAACGCGACCATGGCCGAGTTCATGCGCTCACCCCTTCACGCTCACTGAAGATCCGGCTCCACAGCGGCAGACACAGGCCAACGTAGACAACGAATTGAACGGCTACCCGCAGCAGCGGATAGGGCGCTGGGATGAGCCGCACCGCCAGGTCAAAGAGCCACAGGTTCAGCACCAGCGCGACGCCCTCCACCAAACCAAACAGCACCGCCTGTTTGCCCCATTGGGGACGCTGGTCACGAAAGGCAAACAGCTTTTGGCCGACGAACTGGACCAAGAGCCCAGCCACCAGCGCGATGGGCGAAGCGACGCGGGCACCCAAGCCAACGCCGCTCGCCAGACCGACAAGAATCAGCAGATCAACCGCTGTACCAACTCCGCCCACTCCGACACTGCGCAACAAGCGTGCAAGCTTGAAACCGATGGCTGAAGAAGAGACCGCTGGGTTCATGCCCAGCGATGAAGCGAGGGACGTGCCGAAGCGCTGTCAGTCTTTCGACACGCTGACTAAGCCGTTGGAACTGTGTCCGTTACCGAGCTGACACCGGTTGATAACCCCTCGAGCACTTCCAAGGCGAGCTCGTAGCGACCAAGCGGCGGCATCAAGTAGGCGCCTTGAACGCGATTACGCACTGCGAACAGCATCTCGCGGGCGATGCGAACGCCTTCCTTACGCGCCTCGGCGCCGGCCGGCGTTTTGCGCATGCGTTCGCGGATCTCCTCGGGGATCTGCATGCCGGGGACCTCGTTATGGAGGAACTCGGCGTTTTTGAAGGAAACCAGCGGCAGTACGCCCAACATCACCGGCACCTTGAGGTGCGCGATGCGCTCGAGCACGCGCACCAGCAGCTCCTCTTGGAACACCGGCTGCGTCATCACCAGCTCTGCGCCGGCCGCCACCTTGAGCTCCAAGCGAGCAATCTCGCGATCCAGATCGGCCGCACCAGGCTCGAATCCCGTCGCGCAAAAGAAGGAGGTGGGGCCTCCGCGCAAGACCTTTCCGGCCGGATCGAGCCCGCGGTTCATCTGCGAGGCCATGTGCAGTAGGCCCACCGAGTCGAGGTCGTAGACAGCCGTCGCCTCGGGATAATCGCCAACCTTCGGCGGGTCTCCGGTGATCACCACCAGGTTGCGCAGGTTGAGCGCGTGCGCGCCGAGCAGGTGGGACATCTGTCCGAGCATGTTTCGGTCGCGCCCACACACGTGAAGGATGGGCTCGATGCCGTGCCGGGCGTTGAGCAAGGCCGCAAACGCCAGGTTGGACATACGAGCCGTCGCGCGTGGTCCGTCAGCGATGTTGACGATGTCGACGCCGCGGTCGATCAACATCTTGGCCGCGGCCAGCGCGCCCTCGGGCGAAGTGCCTGGCTCGGGATTGACCTCGACGCTGACCACGAACTCGCCGCGTGCGATCTTGGCGGCAAACGGGCTGCGTTCTGCGGTTGGGACGGGCTCGACGCCGCCCCCGGTGATCTTCGCCGAGGAAGGTACACGCTCAGTGGACTCGGTTACGGCGGAGGCTCCGGCGAGCATCCTCACCGAGCGAGCCATCCAGCGGGTGTGCTCCGGCGTCGTCCCGCAACAACCGCCGACGATGCGCGCGCCGGCCTGGATCATGCGCCGAGCGAAGACGTCAAAGTACTCGGGCGTCGCCATGTACAGCAGGCGCCCGTCCACCGTGCGCGGTAACCCGGCGTTGGGCTGCACATAAAGAGGCAACCCAATTTCGACCATGCGCTCGGCCATCGCCAGTGACAGCTGGGGACCATCACCACAATTGACGCCAATCACGTCGGCGCCAATATCGCGAAGCCGCGCAGCGACCGTCTCCGGCCCGCTGCCATCAGCGACGGTGCCTTCACTGTCGAAGGTGACGGTGGCGACGATCGGAAGCCGCGGCGCGCCCTCACGACTGGCCTTGAGCACCGCCTCGAGCTCGTCGAGGTGCCGGAAGGTCTCGAGGACCAAAAGGTCGCAACCACCGGCTTGGAGCGCGGCGGCTTGCGCGACGAAGGTCTTGTGCATGCTCGCGAGTTCGCGGCGACGGTCGGCGCCTGGAACGAGCCCGCTGGGGCCGATCGAGCCGGCCACATAGGCGCGATCTCCAACCACCTCGCGCGCGATGCGTGCGCCCTCGAGGTTGAAGCGCTCCACGTCGTCGACCAGGCCGTGTTTCTCGAGTCGAAAGCTGTTGGCGCCAAAGGTGTTGGTCTGAATGATCTGCGCGCCCGCCTCGAGATAATCAGCGTGGATCTTCTTGACCACGTCGGGACGGGAGACGTTCAACTGCTCGAAGTTCTGCGTAACGAAGATGCCGCGCTCGTAGAGCAGCGAGCCCATGGCGCCGTCGGAGACGAGGGGTCCCTGGGCTACGGCCTCCAAGAACGGTTTAAGCGGAGAGGGCACACGCTCCTGAGTCATGGCCTGCTCATACCGCTCTATCGGCACGAGCGCCAACGCTGTGAGGAGCGGGTGGTTAGAAGCCGCCGGAAACCCAAAGCCCAGCGGAATCCGCTGAAATCCACGGTGCAACCCAGGCCGCCGTAGCTGGAAGCTCCTCATTGGATGCGGCGAGCACAGCGCCGGTCACCACGAGCCCCGCGGTTAGAACCGAGGCGCCCACGGTCAGACCCAAGAGGAGGTTGGCGGTGTTCGCTCTGGAGCGGAGCTCCTCGAGCGGCGCCGTTGAGGCGTTCTCCAGCTGCGCGGGACAAGAGATTTCACCGTCGACGAGCGTGCATCCGGCGTCGATCGCCAGGCTCTCGTCGAGGTAGTCGGACTTTGCACCGGAATAGGCAACGCCAAGTCCGATCGAGGCGCCCAACGAGCCAGCGCCAACCCCGAGCACGATCCACGGAAGAGCGCCGTAGCGCGTGCTGGTCTCGACCTCGGGCGTGGTGGTGGTTGCAACCGCACCAACCATGCGGAGTTTGACGATCTCGGTGGCACCTTCGCCGACGTTGACCACCTGCGTAACGTCGTCGTAGGAGCGGGCCTTCGCCTCCACGCGATGACGACCGGGATCGACCCGAAGCGGCTTATCGAGGGAGACCGAGGCTCCGTCGATGACCACGGTCATGCCCTCGGGATGAGGTGTTGGCTCAATCTGAAAAACCAGCGTTGAAATCCGGCCCTTGAGCTTCTGCTCGAGCTCCTGACCAACCTTGCGCAGCACCGCATCATCTTTTGCGAGCAAGAGCCCACGTTGGATGTTGCGCTCGGCGTTCACCAGCTGCCCGACCTTCTCCTGGCATCGCCCTGCGCGCAGCCGAAGCTGAGAGGTCTCCACGAGCTCCGCCGCTGCCTCGAACTTTTTCGCAGCAGCGGCGCAATCACCAGCATCCTCAGCGCGCTCCCCCTGCTCAAACAAGCGTTGGGCTTCTGCAGTCTTCGAATCGTCCGCTGTGGCCGTTAGCGCCACCAGCGAAATGAGCATCCCCAACGCGGCTGCAACGAATGGACGACAGTGCACCGTCGCAGCATCGGGAACGCCCTGCCCCGATGTCAAGCATCGTGGCCTGTTTGTGGGCCGCTGAAGCAGGTTGCTCCAAGGACGCGGACTTTTGCTGGTCCCCGGCCCGCGAACGCACGACACAACTTGACCGTGCCGCTCTCCAGCGTGCACCATAGGGTTTGTAGTGAAAACTGGCGACTTGGTTGGCTCCAAGTACCGTCTCGTGACTCGTCTCGGACAGGGCGGCATGGGAGCGGTTTGGTCTGCGCAGCACACGCAGACGGGGCGGGAGTTTGCCATAAAGTTCCTGCATTCCTTCGTTGCGCAAGGCAACGACGACGCGCGGCACCGTTTCCTTCAGGAGGCACGTGCGTCGGCACGGGTGAATCACCCCAGCATCATCGACATCTTCGACGTCGGGGAGACCGAAGACGGCACGCTGTACTTGGTGATGGAGCTCTTGGATGGGCTGTCGCTCGGGGACGCTCTCCGGGTCGAGCCTGCGTTCTCGGTGCGCGAGCTGCTCGTGCTGATGATCGGCTCGACCTTAGCCTTGGGCGCGGCCCACACGGCCGGCATCGTTCACCGTGACGTCAAGCCGCTCAACATCTACCTGCATCGAGATCGCGTATCGGGGATGGTGCGGCCGAAGGTGCTCGACTTTGGCGTGAGCAAGGTTGCGCTCGGTGAAGATGATGGCGTGGCAACGCAAGTTGGCTCGCTCTTGGGATCTCCGCGCTACATGGCGCCCGAGCAGGCCGTGAGCGCTGCACAAGCCGACGGTCGCAGCGATATTTGGTCGTTGGGCGTCATCCTCTTCGAGGCGCTGACAGGCCGCTTTCCGCACGAGGGCGACAGCTCGAACGCGATCGTTATCGCGATCGCCACGCGCCCACCGTTGCCGATTCTCGAAGTTGCGCCCCATCTGCCGAAGGCGCTCGCGGCCATCGTGGACGACTGCTTGAAGCCTGCAGAGACGCGCATCGCGAAGGCCGAGATCTTGGCTGAACGGTTGCAAGAGCTGCTGGCAACGCACGATCTTTCGGACCTGAAGGTCGTACGCTCGGGCAACAACCGCAAAGCGATCAAGCGGCCCGACAACTTCGTCATCCACACGAGCTCCGGTATCGGCGGCCTGACGCCCGCTCCTGGGCAGCTCTCGGTTTCACTGAATCAGCGGCGTACGTCGCTCGCCTCAGAGCCGGGGGAACCGCCTGCAACGTCCACGGCCGCTCCTGCTGAGGAGGAGGCCGGAACGCTGGTTTATGATTCGGACTCGCGCCCTGGCTCGCTTCGAGGCCTAACGGGAACGCTCGCGATCTCAACGCCTGGACTCAACGCGTTAAGCCCAGCGGCTGGGCTGGCAAACGGCACGCAGTCGGAGAACTCAAGGCGGGCGAACGGAACCTCCACCGAGAGCGTCTCGAGCATGACCATGGGCGGCCCTGCGGTGGCTCCAATCGTGCCCAGCGCAGTCGTGCCCGAGGTTGGACTGCCGAAGTCCAAGCGCACGGTGTTGCTGATCGGTGGCGCGGTTGCCGCCGGCTTGCTGTTTGGCATCGTGCTGCTCAACTCAGGCTCAAAAGCGGAGACGGAGGCCAGCTCCTCGCCGGTCGTCGCCTCGAGCCTCCCAGCCACGGCAACCGTTGTATCTTCCTCAACGTCAACCGCGAGTGCTAGCAGCAGTGCAACGGCCGTTGCTTCCGCCAGCGCGAAGGCGGCTCCGCTCGTGCTCTCTGGACGACCGCGCAATACGGCGAAGCCGTTGAACACCGACCCTTTGCGCAACAGCGGCATTCCGCGAAAGTGAGTCCAGCGCTAGGGAGCCGCTCGCCGCTAACGAACGCGCTTGAGCAGCACCAAGGCTGCCGGCAGCGTGACTAGGCTGATGACGAGCGTTGCAGTCATGCCGACCGTCATGATGAGCCCAATGCTGAACATGGCTCGATGTTGGGCAAGCATCATTACGCTGAAGCCCCAAACCGTCGTTAGCGCGGCAACGAGCACTGCGCTGCCAGTCCCAGACAGGATGTCCTCCAGCGAGGCCGTCCCGTGCTCCTTCTCACTCTGCCGAAAACGGCTCACGATGTGAGCTGCGGCATCTACCCCGAGGCCGATCAATAGGGGCAGTACGACCATGTTCGCGTGATTGAAGGCGAGCCCCATCAGGGGAATCGCCCCTAGCATGATCAACGTCCCGAGAATGAGGGGGATCAACGCGACCAGCACGTCAACCACGCGACGGAAGCTCACCGCGAGAATCACCACCACCAGCAACGCGGCCAACAACGTGGCTCGCTCGAAGCCGCGAATGATCATTTTGGGATGCTCGGCCAGCGTGGCTGCAATGCCGGAGGTTTTCTCGGACACGGAGGTCACGTCTTTGGTGAACTTCTCGGCGCGCTCAACTTCCCAGATGTCGCCTTTGGGGTGAACGAACAAGGCGACCTCGCTCGCGTCTTTGGACAGGAAGCGGTGTTGGAACGCTGGCGGCAAATCGCTTGGGGCGTACTCGCCGCGTTCAGCGACACGACGGGCCGTCGTAGCAGCTCGATCCAGAATCAAGAAGAAGGTCCGCTGCACACGGTCGAGCTCCTTGGCGTCGACCTTGCGGATGATCTCCTGCAGACGCTTCAGCTTCACCTTCGCCGCCTCCACCGAAGCCGCGGCCAAGCCTCCACCCTTGGCCGCGAAGGACACCTCCTCCATCGTATCGATCAGGCCGGTGAGCTTCTTGTCGAGCGCCGCTCGATCGACAGGTCGCTCGGCGATGGTTGCAAAATCGAGCGGCTTGCCATCAGGCGCCATGGCCGCGACCACCGTGCGAAGCGATGTCAGCCGCTCTTGCGTAAGTTCTGGCAGCAGGTCCGAGGGCGTCTCCACCGACGCGACCGAATCCATCGTACGCAACGCCATCGCGACGGTCCGCGCCTCTTCGATGCTCGAGGCCCGAACGTTGGCGACGAACGGACTCACGATGTCGTCCTTGGAGAGCTCCACGAGACCGCGCGCGCTCTCGGTCTCTTTCGGCAAAAAGTCGAAGTAGCGACCGTTGAATCGCAACCCCGGGATCGCCAAGGAGATCACGACCGACAACAGGATCGACCCGCCGACGATTTTGCGAGGGTGGTTGCGCACGAAGGCGGCGAGCAAGCCGAAGCCAGGAAGCTGAGGCGAGGGGCGCGGCTTCTTGCCAAGGAGGATGAGAACCGCCGAGGGCACGAGTAGATACGTACCTGCGAGCATCACCATCAAGCCGAGGCAGGTGATGAAGCCGAGTTCGGCGAACGCGGTGAACTCGGTCACGATGGTGGTGAGGAAGGCGACGGCCGTGGTGATGGTGCCAACGACGAGACCAGGGCCCGCGCCGAGCAGCGCTTTCTGCATCGCCTCGCGCGGGTTCTCCCCTCGCCGCAGCAGCTCCGAGTAACGAGTCTGAATGTGAACGCCAAAGTCGCCGAGGCCCAGCAGCACCGAGGTGAAGCTGGCCGTGATCAGGTTGAGTTTGCCGAGCGTGAGCTGAACGATCCCGAAGGTGACCAACGTGCCGAAGCCGAGCGGGAGGAAGCTGACGAGCGACTGTCGGAAGGAGCGAAAAGCCCAAAACAGGGTCAGAAATAGAGCGACGCTCGAGGCGATGCTGGTGACCGCCAGATCTCGTTCAATCATCGCGAGTTCGTCGGTCACCAGCGCCGGTAGGCCGGTCACGTCGGCGCGTACGTTGGGCGCGTTGGCGCGCGCGAGCGCTGTATCGCGCGCTGCGCGGATCGACTTGACCACCGGGCGAACCTGATAGCCTTCATCGCCATCGAGAGGGGGAAACAAGGCTACGAAGTGATTCTCTTGGCTTCCGTTGAGGTAGCCAGCGTCGTCAACGGCGGGCCCCAAATCACGCGATGACTCACCGTCGAGCAGCGTCACCAAACCCGAATTAGACTCGAGTTCACCGCTGAGCGAGTCGAACAGGCGTCCGAGTTGCGTGAAGCCGCTGTTCAAGTCCGCTTGCGAAGCGAGCTCTTGCTCAAGACCTTGTTTGAGCTGCTCATCGATCGTACCGGCGAGCCCGGGCAAGCCGTCATTGAGGGCGCGCGATGCGGCTCCTTTGGGTAGCGACTTCGCCACCACCTCGGGATCGCTGAGCAAGAGCACCTCTGCGACGTCCTCAGGCCCAATCCGCCCGAGCACTCCCTTCTCCAACCCGGGCACCGTGTGGAGCTCCTGCGTGAGCTCGTCAACGACGCGGCGGCGCTCCGCTACGTTGCCGCCGGTAACGACGATCACCGGCGCGTTGGGGTAACCGAACTTCTCGTCGAATTCGACAGTCCTGCGTTGGTTCGCGTTCTCTTGACTTACGAGGTCACGACGTGAGGTCGAGATCTTCAGGAACGGAATCAACGACCCAAGCGCGACCGTGGTCGTAAGGCCGATGACCAAGGCGACGTAAGGCCGTCGAGCGCCAAACAAAGCAAGGCTTCGAATGAAGGCCAGCAATGCTTGCAGCATGTCAACCGCCTGGCGGTGCGCCTGAGGGCGACTCGAGAGCTTTCTTGGGGCATTCGAGGTCGCCGATGTCCCGCTCGATCGAACGCGCTAGCTTTACCTCGTCCCCCCGGAGACCGTCCATCGCGCCGAGAACACGGCACAGCGGCTCCCGCGCGGACTCCTTGTCACCGAGCGCCACGTAGGCTTCGGCGAGCCGAAGCTGGTTCGACACCAGCTCGGGATCAACCTTTACCAAGCCCTCGAGGATCTCAATCCCGGCCTCGGAGTTTCCTCCTTCAAGCAGGTTGGCTGGAGCAAGGACGTAAAGAGTTCCGAGCAGCCTCGTAGCGGCCGCTCGTCGGAAGCTTGGGTCCAGCTTGCGACTCTTGAGCGCAAACTTCTCCGCTTCCGACACGAGAGCGGTCGGGCTGTGGTCGCCCAACAGGGCCAAAGCGCCCTTTTTCTCCGCCAAGCGACCGGCAATCGCGGCGCGAGCAAACGCGTCCCCCGCGCTTTCAGTCGGCAGCGTAACTACCAAGTCGTAGGCGGCCTGCCGGTCTTCCTCGGTGTCGTGGCCGTCCGAGATCAGCTTCTCTAGCGCGTCGCTCAAGGCGAGCGCGCTCTCACTCGCGGCCTGCAGTTCAGGCCGGAGCTGCGCCTGGCCCATGCAATTGCTCATCGCGCAGCCGAGCAGGCCAAGCGCCACGAGCAGGGCGGTTGGCCGGAGCAGACTTGATGGGCGAAGAAAGGACAAGCGGCGCAGGATACGAAGCGTTTACTTGTCCTTCTTGTAGGCGGCAAGAACTTGGGCAAACGTCTCATCGCTCGCTTCAGTAAGCGACTGAATGCCGATCTCTGAACAGACAGCCTTACCGTCCCCGCTGCAAAGCGAGGAAAGGCTCTTCTTGAAGCCGGTCTTGTCGGCCGCCGAGGCGGAAGGGAACGCGACGATGACCATCGGCGGAAGCTTTTCACTCTTCCAAACGGTCTTCAGATCTTTGCCGCCGTCGATCGAGGCGAGCTCTGCGAAAACGGCGTCATCGACCAAAGCGCACTTCGCCTCGTCTTTGGTCACCATCTTCGCGCCCTGAAGCGGCCGCTTGGTGGCTTCCACGGTAAAGTCGGCGAGTTTCCAGGCTCCACCGCTGATGACCTTGTCGACGAAGCGAGGGTCATCCGCCCAATCGGTGGCGAGCTTCGCTCCCTTGCACCCAGCGAGGTCGCTCGCCGACTTGCTCACGATGAAGTACTGCTGACCTCCGGCCCGAGAAACCTGCACCTGACCGATCGCCTCGAGCTTCTGTGGGTCCTTCAAAGCCAGGTAGGCCGAGAGACCAAGCAAGCCATACGACGGTTTATCCGCCGAAATTGACTTCTCCGCCGCCTTCCGCTCGGTGAAGTAGGTACCTTTGGCAGCGGACCAACCGTTCTTCTCCTGTGCGATCTTTACGAACTTGTCGACGTAAGGCTGGGCCTGCGCCGCGCTACCAACGCCGTGCTCCTTGAGAATCAGGATGCCCACTTCGTTGCCGGCTTCACCTGAACCAGTGACGGTGAGAAGAAGAGCTGCGGCTGCAACGGGAACCAAGCGACCAAGCATGGGAATTAACCTCCAGCGCGGTTGGACGAGAGCACAGACAAAATTCTGCAAACGAAATTGGGCGTCCGTGTCCTACAAAAACCTTTGCGCTTCAAGGTCCAGAGCCAATACGGGCCTGTAGAGCCTGGCCGCGCGGGTCATTCGGCCAGCTTTCAGCGAACTTCCGCGCGTGATGCTCTGCCTCGGCGCGCGCGCCGTGACGCAACGTGAGCAAAGCCAGGTTGTAGCGAGCGTCTGGGGAGTTGGGCCGAATCTCCAGGGTGCGTAGATAGGCCTGGCGCGACTCGTTGTATTTGCCTGTTCGATCGAAGATGAGGGCCCGATTGTAAACAGCGTCGGCATCTTTCGGATTGGCGGCGATGAGCCGGTCCAGAATGACGCCAGCAGGCTCGAGCTGGCCCGCAACGATTTGGAGCGCAGCGAGCAACAGCTCCGCCCCCCGACCGGCCTCGAGCTCGACAGCACGCAGCGCATGTTGCAGCGCTGCTGACGAGTCCCCCCGTTGACTCGCCGTTAGTGCAGCGGCGTAGCTGATCCACCCGTCGTCGCCCGCACCCCAGGCTTGCAGGGCCGCTTCCGCCTCTTCGCCTCGATTGCCCAAAGCAAACGCTAGGGCTTTCGCGCGATTGATCCGGCGGTCTTGCTTCTCATCGCATCCTGAAGCCTGGGCAAGCTCCTCCAATGCGCTCGCGAACCTATCTCGCGATAGCGCCAACTCGGCGCGAACGGTGCGGCAGTAGCAATGGTTCGGCTCGGCTGCGACGCACGCTGCCGTGAGCGGCTCACTTCGCGGCCCACGTTCGACTTCGTCCTTGAGCGCTTCCAACGCGCGCGGGTTGGCCGGGGCGCGTTCGAGCAAGCTCCGCCATTGTTCCGTCTCCGAGCCGATCAACGTCGCTGAGCCGCGAAAGGAGAATAGGCCGATGGCGATGGTGAGAATCGCTGCCCCCATCCGCTTGTTCTTGAAGTTGGATCCGAGGTGAGCGCCAGCAAGCGTCGCCAAGGTCGAGGCCAGCGCTGCCCAAACGAAGGGCGCCACGCCGTAGTAGGCCGAAAGCAACGGCTTGGAACTGCTCTGCGCACCAACCAGCAGCGCAACCAGCGCCGCCGCGTTGAGAACGGCGGCCACCTTGGACTCAAAGCCGAAGTAGTGACGCGCAAAGCGATACACCAGTAGCGCCAGCACCAAAACGACGCCAACGCCTACCAAGCCGATCACGACGGATGGCGCCGTCGGTTCCGGAGAGAGCGCGGGCGGATAAAGAACCAGCCCCAAAAGCCAGGCGACCCGAACGAAAAATTCGATCATTCGACGAGGCAGCAAAAGGTTGTCGGGTCGGAGGGAACAGCTGCTCCCGAGGGAACAGCTCCACCGGGCGTAACGGCACAATTACCGCCAGCTGGAGCCTGACTCACCGTCGCCGAACGACCCGCAACCGTCGGGTTTCCAGTGAGATTCTGACATTGACCGCTGTCCACCGTGTTGTCGGTCGGCAGCGGGGTCACGCAGCCACCATCGCTAAAGAGCGAGATACTGAGCATGCAAGAACCACCCGTGGCGACGCCACAGCTGCACGCGCTGCACTCGCGGTCATCGCTGATACCGACGTAGGAAACCGTCTTCTGAGGGTACCCGGCGGGGCACGCTTGATCGCCAACCTTGGCCACGCACGCTCGAGCCTCGAACGGAGCTGGCCAACGAGGCACACATTTCTCAGTGCCTTCACAGCCCGATAACGCGTCTGCTCGGCACGCCTTTCTCGCATTGGTGAAGGTCGGCGTTCCCCCAGTCTGTTCGCCACCGCCTGCTGCGCAGGTTCCGTTCACCGGTCGCGCTGTCGCAGCTTCAACTGCGGTGTTGCAGGCGTTGCCAGCGCAGGTCGCCCCGCCAGGAGCCGTGTTGAGCGCGGTGCACGAGCCGTCCCAAGAGAGCGGAATGTTGAGCTCCGCTTGTGGCGCGGTTGCAACCATTCCGCAGGCGGTGTTCTTGGTCCGCGCGCCCTGAAGGCCGGATGCTCCCGCGTTGAAGTCGTTGAGTTCGCAATCCGCCCAGGTCGGCGACCCACAACTACAGTTCGAGCACGTCGAGCTCGTATTGATGAGGTCGCCGTTGCCGGTGTGAACTTGGGAGGAGGTACCCTCTGGACAGTCGGGATCGTTGTTGGCCGAGCCCGCGTAGAGCGCAACCAGCCCGAAGGTCCCCCACCCCACTGGGATGGCCGGAACACACTCGAGGTCGGCCGTGCAGTCGGGATCTTCACAGTCGGAGAGGCCGTCATCGTCTTCATCTCCTGCGACGAAGCAGTCTTCCGTAGGCGGCATGCCGCCCATTCCGCCCATCCCGCCCATGCCGGCCATACCGCCACCCCCGGCGCCGCCGCCTCCGGATGGCGCTCCACCGCCGCCAGCAACTCCGCCGCTACCTGCGATCCCCCCTCCTCCGTTTTGGTCGAAGGTGTACTCGGGAAACAGGCACCCGCACAGCAACGCCGAGCCCAAGAGCAGTGGAGACGCGTGCTTCAAGAGTCTGGAGCGCATTCGTTTGAGGCTACCACGATCAGGACCACGAAAATTCCACCGACGACCACGAGAGCCCCGACCCTACCACCACGCAGGCCACCGTATCTCCGGCTTGATAGCTCTCCCAGTGCTGGCTCATTACCACTGGCGCACCCGCCGCTGCCTGGTTGCCGTATTCGACGATATTGAATTGATGGCGGTCCGGCCGAACCTCGCAGCGACGGACCACCGCCTCCAGCATCGTGAGGTTGGCCTGATGCCCCACGTAGATCACTTGTTCGCCACGTTCGCCCGCTCGATTCTGGATCTGCGACAAAAGCTCGCTCATTCGTTTGATCGCGAACTTCTGCACCGCAGAGCCGTTCTGGTGGAAGTGGCCCAGCCGAGGGATCACGACATCATCGGCTCCCGAGGGAGCACCGCCAAACGTCGTAAAGGTCGCGGCAACGCGAGAGGCATGCTTCGTCGACACAACAGCGGCGGCCGTTGCATCGCCAAACAGGATCGCGCTCGAACGGTCCGAAAAGTCGGTGATGCGCGTGGTGTTCTCCGGGACGACCAACAAAACCCACTCAGGGAGGGACATCCCCAACTGACCGGCGAAGTGGATCTGCGCCCCAAAGGTCGAACACGCCGAGGAGAGATCGAAGCAAGGCACCTCGATCCCCAACGCCTTGGCAATGCTGCTCGCCTCAGCCGGAATGCAGGTATCCGGCGAGCAGTCCCCCGCGATGACCATGCCAATGTCCGCGGCCTTCAATCCAGCGCGCGCTAGGGCCAGCTCAGCGGCTCGTTTACCGGTTTCAGCGTTCGAGTAAAGGCGAGCTTCTTGCGCTCCACGCAGGTCCTTGTTCTTCGTGGCCCGAATGTAGTCGAGCGGTAGCACCGTCCGGCGATTCTTGATCCCTACTCGCGAGACGATCCACTCGCTATCGGTACCAATATCGAGAGACTCCAAGAACGCGTTGTCGATCTGATTTTCGGGATGAAAGTGGCCAAGCCCGTGGAGGTAGAGCATCGCGTCAGGGTCCCTACTACAAAGTCCTTCGCCAGCCCAAGAACCAGTCGATTGACGCAGCGAGTCGCCCCGAACAACCTTACGAGCGTGTTGGCCACCGTCGCATCGCTCGTTCAGGCCCTGGAAGTCGCTCGGCTCGAGTTGGGCACAAACGCCACGCTCGTATTTGACGCGGATGGCACCCTTTGGTCAGGAGACGTCGGGGTCGACCTCTTCTCCGCGGTAATGGAGCGGGGAGCCATCCGTGAGCTTGCCGTGCCGCAGCTGCAGGCGGAGGCACAAGCCGCTGGCGTCGATCCCGAGCTGCCCACCGTCGACTTGGCTCGCGCGCTGTTGCGCGCCAACGAGCTCGGTCAGTACGAAAACGCTCGTGCGTTCGCCATGATGGCCTGGGTTTTCGCCGGGTACAGCGAGCAGGAAATGCTGCAATTCGCCGAAGAGGTCGTGCTCGACGTGCGGCTTCGCGAGCGCAGCTTCGACTATGCACGCACCGTCATTGCCTGGGCCCGCACTCGCGAAGTCGCGGTCAAAATCTGCTCCGCGTCCCCGCGCTCGATCGTTGAGGTCGGAGCGCGAGCCTTCGGCCTCTCAGCCGACGACGTCATCGCCGTTACGCCCGCTGTCCTCGACGGCGTGCTTACGCCGGAGCTCGTCCCAGGCCCCCTGCCTTACGCCGAGGGGAAGGTCGCCCGCCTTCGCGAACATCTGCCCGAGGCCCAGTTGCTCGGCGGCTTCGGGGATAGCCTGGCCGATCTTCACTTTCTTCAGCTTTGCGCGGTGCCCGTTGCGGTCAAACCAGCCGCCGCCCTACGCAAGGTCGTCGCCAGCACTCCACGAATGTTGCTGATTGACGGGGACTAACCGCCACCGGCCCCAATCTTGGCCAGATGTCGAACCGCTGGTAGAGCAGCGCCGTGTCCTACCTGCAGCTCCGAGGCGTCAATAAACGGTTCGACGGCACGCAGCGTGCGGCGGTCTCGACCCTCGACCTGAGCGTGGAACAGGGCGAGGTGGTGGTCCTCGTAGGGCCCTCGGGCTGCGGAAAATCAACCGCACTTCGCATCATCGCCGGCCTCACCGATGCCGATGGCGGCAGCGTCGAGCTGGGCGGTCGCGAACTCACGGGAATCGCGCCACAAGATCGCGACATCGCGATGGTGTTCCAAGGCTACGCCCTCTACCCCCATATGTCGGTAGCCGAGAACATCGAGTTTCCGCTCAAGATGCGCAACGTACCGACTGCGCAGCGTCGCAAGTCCGCGCTCGAGGCCGCTGCGATGCTCGGGCTCGAGCCTCTACTAAAGAGGTATCCGCATGAACTTTCCGGTGGCGAACGGCAACGCGTTGCGATGGGCCGCGCCATCGTGCGCAAGCCAAAGCTGTTTCTATTCGATGAGCCGCTATCCAACTTAGACGCGGCCCTGCGCGCAGAGCTCCGCGTGGAACTGGCCAAGCTGCTACGAAAGCTTGAAGCAACGGCCATCTACGTAACCCACGACCAAGTCGAGGCGATGACCCTTTCGGATCGACTCGTCGTCATGCGCAATGGGCACGTGGAACAAGCCGACCTTCCTCGCGTGGTCTATGAACAGCCCGCTTCCCAGTTCGTTGCTGGGTTCCTCGGTTCACCGCCAATCAACCTTGCTGAACTCACTCGAACCGAGGGCCGCTTCTCCGTCGGCAATGCGCAGCTCGACTTCAAGGGCAGTGAAGACAGAGTGATCTGGGCTCTCCGCCCGGAGGCGATCACCGTCGTGCGGGACAACTCGGAAGCCGCGGGGTTGGAGGTGATGGCGAAGGTCACCATGGTCGAGCCGCTTGGCGCCGAGACGATCGTCCACGCCCGGGTTGAGAATCCTAGCGGTGCAGCCTTCGAGTTGAGAGCCGTCTGCCGCGGCTTCTTCAAGCCAGACCGCGATGCCACCATCGCGCTGAAGCTCGAGACGAAAGCATCGCTGTTCTTCGACCCGGAGACCGGTAGGCGGCTTTCGTGAGGAGAGACCAACTTGGAAGACGCGGCCTTTTGCAAGCCTCCTCCGCGGCGATTGTCTCTTCGCTCGTTGGCTGCAAAGAAGACAACCGTCCGCCACTGTGGTTCAGCTATGGCGGTAAGAATCGCGAAGAGCTGCTCAAGCTGGTTGATGAGTTCAACAAGCTCGAGCCCGCCCACGCGCTGAAGCCGGTCTTTCAAGGAGACTACTTCGAGCTGCTGGCGAAGCTTCGAACGGCGCTCTCCGCGGGCCGTGCCCCAGCTGTCACCCACGTGATCGCCGAGGTGGTTCCCTACCTCGTTCAGGCAAACGTGCTCGCCGACCTGAGCCCAATGCTCGAGGGCGACCTCGAGCTAGTCCCACAGCTCTCCGAGCTAGGCACCTATTCTGGGAAGCAGCAACCAGGGACGTTCGGGCTACCGTTCAATCGCAGTACGCCCATCGCCTACTTCAATGGCAACCTACTCAAGGAGCTGAACCTTTCTCCACCAACCACCTGGAGCGAGCTACGTACGTTCGCGCAAGCGGCGACCACCTCAACGGAGTCGGGCACCCGCTATGGGTTTGCTTGTCCGGTCGATTGGTGGTTCTGGGTTGCCCTCGTCTATCAGGCGGGAGGAGAGCTCTGCGACCAGGAGGGCCGGTTCACGCTCGGCGGTGAGGCCGGGGTTGAAGCGCTCGCGCTCTGGCAGGCGCTGGTACACGAGGACAAGACGATGCGTCCCCCCTCGGGCCGCGACTACACAGCTTGGGGCAATATCAATCAGGAGTTTCTAGCAGGTCGGTTCGCCATGATCTGGAACTCCTCGGCCTTCCTCCGCTACCTCGAGACCAACGCGAGCTTTCCCGTGGTTGCCGCTCCCTTGCCCGCCAAGCTCACGACCGGGGTGCCGTCGGGTGGAACGATGTTCGTCGTCCCGAGCAGCTGCCCCCCAGAATGGCGTGAAGGCGTCGGCAGGTTTCTTCGCTTCATGATGAGCCCGCACTGTTCAAACCAGTTCGCGACCAACACCGGCTATATCCCAGTTACCCGCCCCGGTATCGAGGCGCTGCGAGAATCCGGGCACTACAAGCGATTCCCGAATGACGCTGTTGCCATCAGCCAACTCGATGCGGTTCGCCCGTGGCCGTGGAGCAAGAAGCTGTTCCGCGTTCAGCGCGAAGTCATGCAGTCCCGGCTCGAGTCTGCGGTGCTGAACAATGAGCATCCTGGAGCGGCCATGAGGGCGGCAGTGCAGTCGGTAGCGGTGGAGACATGAAGCCGCGGGCGAAGCTGCACCCCTATCTCATGGTGGCGCCAACCGTCCTCGTGCTGAGCGTCTTCTTCGTCGTTCCGCTGCTCAGGTCCTTGCAACTGAGCTTTAGCCATTGGGACCTGCTGACGCCTCCCGAGCCTGCGGGGCTCTCGAACTACGACCGACTGATTTCGAGTGGTCAGCTACTCGGAGTGGTCTCGAGGACCGTGACCTTTGGGGCCATTGTTGTCGTTGGCAGCACCTCGCTCGGCTTGCTACTGGCGATCTTACTCAATCGCCAAGGCCGCATTTACGCGTTTGTTCGCGGAGCTATCTTCAGCGCTTACGTCGTCTCCTGGGTAGCTGTTGCGCTCTTGTGGATGTGGCTCTTGGACGGTGACGCTGGGCTCGTCTCGAGGATCTTTCGAGCGGTTGGACTACCGACCACCAATTGGCTGGGCAACCCAAGTACGGCTCTTTATGCCATTGCCGCCGTCACGATCTGGAAGATCACCGGCTACGCCATGGTGATCTTCCTGGCCGGGCTAACAGCAATTCCGCCGTCTTTGTATGAGGCGGCTTCGCTAGATGGCGCCAAGCGCTGGAGCCTTTTTTGGCATATCACTTGGCCCTCGCTCAAACCGACGACGGTATTCGTAGCCACCACCGGTCTCATCATGAGCTTTCAGGCCTTTGATGTAGTGCGCGTGATGACGCAGGGCGGCCCCGCGCAATCCACGACGCTGTTCGTCTATGCCATCTACGAGGAGATCTTCCAGAACCTTCGCGTTGGACGCGCCAGCGCCCTCATCGTCTGCTTCTTTGTGCTGCTCATGGGGTTGACCGCGCTCAACCTCAGAGCTTTTCGCCAGCGGACCTCGAGCGCCGAGGGCTCGCGATGAAGTCCGGTTGGCTCTCGCGCCTTGCGGGCAACGGCGCATTGATCGCGGCCGGAACGATCTGGCTGCTCCCCTATGCCTGGATGACGACCACCTCCTTCAAGAGCCTCGACGAGATTGTGCGAGCTCCCACAGCGCCTTGGCCTGAGCAGCCCAACCTCGCGGCCTATCGCGAGGTATTTCAGAGCGTCCCGGTCGGGCATTACCTGCTCAACACGGTCATCATGGCGCTGTTGATCGCGACGCTGCAGATTCTGCTGGCGCTCCCGGCAGGCTACGCGCTCGCTAAGTTGCATTGGCGAGGCAAGGGCGCAGCCATGAGCCTGGTGCTCGGCTGCCTGCTCATTCCGCCTCAAGTAACCTTCGTTTCGGTGTTTGCGATGCTGGCCCCGTTGGGCCTCATCAACACCATGACCTCTTTGGTTGCGCCCTTCGCCGTCAGCGCCTTTGGTACCTTTCTGATACGGCAGGCACTAATCGCTATTCCCGACGAGATCGTAGAGGCGGCTCGGCTGGACGGTGCCTCCGAGCTGCGCATCATCTTCGGAATCCTCGCTCCGCTGCTAAGGCCCACCTTGGTGGCAATGTTCCTCTTCTCGTTCATCTACCACTACTCGGACTACTTCTGGCCGCTGGTGATGACCACCGACGACGTGAACCGAACGCTTCCGATGGGCATTGCTCTCTTGCGTGAACAGGGAACCGGAGTTCGTTGGCACATCGTGATGGCGGGCAACGTGATCCTCTCGGCCCCCGTGCTGCTCGTGTTTCTCGTTGCTCAGCGCCACATCATCCGCGCCGTTGCTAGAAGCAGCTGACCCTGACGAGCCCGCTCGCTAGGTACCAGGTGGATCCTCCATGGTCCATCAGGTTTAGCCCACACCTGCTACTTTGGCCCACGCAACCGCGACTTTCGATGGGCACCCATGCGCGGCTCGAGTTGTGCTTGAGTAGACGCCATGTTGAGCCGCACTCGTCGCTTCGTCACCGCCCTGGCCCTTGCCCTGCCCGTCCTCGTCTCCTGCGATGACGGCACGGAGTCCAACTCGGACGACATCACCGACGTTAAAAATTCCTCGGTCAAGAACCAGTCGATCGGGAATTGTTGGGTCTACGCCTCGATCGGCTGGGCGGAATCACTGCACCTCACGCAGTCAGGCGAGGAGCTCAATCTCTCCGAGTCCTACATCACGTATATGCACTGGCTCGAGGAGATCGCGGGGCCGCCCAAAGGCGAAGTAACCGTGGCGACCTTGGACAAGGGCCAACTCTCGACGGGTGGTTGGTTCGGGCTCGCGGCAGAGTTGATGCGACGCTACGGCGTCATCTCCGAAGGAAAGTTCATCCCCGAAGAAGCTGAAGCAGCACGCTCTTCGCGCCAATCGTCGGCTCTTGCCGCGGTGAATGAGTCGCTCAAGAACGGCGCGCTGAAGGATGCCGCGGCCAGGCGGGATCGCAAGCTCGTGCGCAAGGAGCTCGACAAAGCCTGGGGCTTGAACGCGGAGACCAGCGCGCTACTCGATAAGGTGTTTGGCGCCGACATGTCGAAGACCCTGATCTCGGGCGTCAGCCTGCCGGCCGGCTCTGGGCTGATGAATCCCAAGGACATTACGGTCGGTAGCAGCATATCGCTCGCAGACGCGATCGGCACGCCTGCATCCAGCACCAACGTGCTGCAACGCAAAGGCAAGTTCGCCTGGAATGAAGTCTCCTATCCGAGCACCGCCAAAGCTCAGCGCGATTTCTTCAAGAAGATGCAGAGCGCGATGCACGTCGGCATGCCGGTGGTAATGGTCTGGTACGTCGACTTCGCAGGCTTGGACAGCCAGAATCGCTTCTTGGCGCCTCCGACCACCCCCGGTCGACAGGGCGGCCACATGACGATCGTCGAGGACTACCAGGTCTCCAACGTTCCGGGGTTCGGCACACTCGCAGCGGGTACCTTGGTGACCGACAACAAGGCGCTCGACGCCGCGCTGGCCGACCAAGCCACCATCGACTTCATCCGCATGAAGAACTCCTGGGGCTCAAGCCTCGCCCCGCCCGAGGCGAGCAGCGATCTGCGCGGCTACTATGATATCTATAAGAAGTACATTGACGGGCCGCTGACCAAGTGCACCGAGGCCAACGGGGACAAGTGCGGCAAGAAGAGCACCGTGAAGGGGCTCACCAGCCTAGTCCTTCCGCCTGAAGCCTTTATTACGGCTTCGCTAGTCAAAGAAGGCGCTTGCGGGGACATCTGCATTGCGGGACCGGCTCGGTCGCCGTCCTGTGACCAGTGCACCGACTTGATTTGCAGCGAGGATGCGTTCTGCTGTGCCAACGACTGGGATGCAGCTTGCGTAGACAAGGCCACGGCCATCTGCGACCTCACGTGTACCTCTCCCTGAGCTAGCGAACAGCTCTCCGTGAGCTGGGGAACCGTCTGATCAGCCAAGGCCTCACAACGTCGTTGTGGGGCCTTGACCTTTCCATCGCTGGGGGCCATTGTTGAGTCCGAACTCAAAATGGCTCGCCCTCCCACGATTCGCGACGAAGACATTCTCGAGGCTGCACGGACGGTGCTGCTCGAGCGTGGGCTGTTCGCCACGGCAGCGGAGGTCGCCACCCGCGCCGGGATTAGTGAAGGGTCCATCTTTCACCGCTTCAAGACCAAGGAAGCGCTGTTTGGCGCTGCATTCTTGTCGGGGCAGGGAGCGAGTGAGCTGCCCGAGTGGATCGCAAGTCTGTCGCGCCGCGTGGGCAAAGGCACAATCGAGGAGCAACTCGAGACGATGTGCCATGAAGGCATTGCGTTCTTTCGATTGCTCATCCCCTTCGTGATGCTGACGTGGTCGAAAGGGCCCCAGGATCACGGACCAGGCGAGCCCCCGCCGCTCAAAGCGCTGAAGGGTCTCGCAGCCTACTTCGAGGCGGAGATGAACGCTGGGCGGCTGGCCGTGCGTGATCCTGAGGTCGTCGCCAGGACGTTCATGGGCGCGCTCTGGAACTTCGTCTCGATGGAACTCATGTTCGAGAGCCGCGAGCGGATGCCCTTGGCACAGGCAACCTTCGTGAGGTCCTTCTGCGCGCTCCTTCTCGAAGGGCTAACGCCGAGGCAGAGCTCGCCGGCCCCAAAGAAAGGCTCCCCCTGACCATGTCACACCACCGATTGAGGTCCCCATCAATGAACCTTCGTTTTTTTGGGTCATTTTTGATTCTTCCCTCAATTATCGGGGCCCTTGGTGCACGGGCTCAGGAGGCTAGCCCTGAGGCTCCGCCCGCGGAGGTTGCAAAGGACGAAGCCCTTCCCACGATGCCGACGCTGGCCGACTTCGTGACGGCTGGAGCAGCTCACGCAGCAGCCAACCTCGAGGCAGAGGCAATCATTGGGCAGCGCGAACGTGAGCACGAGCAAGCCATCCTAGGACTATTGCCGGTTCTATCTGCCAATGCGGCCTATACGCGCAACCAAACAGAGGCGTCTGTGTCGATTCCGGACGCCACAGGCCGGGTAACCTCCATTGTGATTACCCCCCAAAACCAGCTCGACTTCACGGTGCGACTCGACGCAACCTTGGTCGATGTAGGCGCATTTTATGGGATTGGGAGTGCCAGCCTTCGAGTTGAATCGGCGCAACTGTCAAAGCAGGCCACGGAGCTGGATGTTGAACGTGAGGTTACCCAGGCTTACTGGCAGCGGGTCGCGGCCGAAGCAGTGGTCCGCTCGGCGGAGCGCAGTATCGCAGTAGCGATAGAGAACCGACGAGTTGTCGCCGTCCGCAAAGAGGCAGACCTCGCGTCCGAGCTTGACCTCGACCGGGCTGATTCGGCAATAGCGCGAGCGAAACAAACGCTTGCAGACGCCACCCTATCCAAGTCGCTTGCAGCCCGGAAGCTGCGCACGCTGACTGGCCTGGCGGCCGATGGCGCCGCTCCAACCTTCGAGGCCAAACTCGAACCGGCGGCGCCACTCCAGTCGCTGGAGGACCGAGCAGCGAATACGCCATCGGTGCTGCTGGCCGCCAAGAACGTTGAGAGCGCTGAAGCGAGTGAGACTGTCAGTTGGCTTGGGCTCGTCCCCCGGATCAGCGCAAGTGCCCAAGAGCGATTCACCAACGCGGCAGGCTTTGGCCCAAGTCCGGTGTATTCGATTGCACTTCAAGCAGAATGGCGTTTAGACCCTGCTGTGATTGGTCGCTCTCGAACCGAGGGCGCAACCTTGAAGGTTGCTCAGGCGAGTCATGCGCGCGCCGTCTCTGCGGCCAACGCAGCAATCGAGGATGCCTGGCTCGAGGTAGAAAGTCGGACGGAGGCCGTCAGGTCAGCGCGGAGCGAGGCGCTCACCGCCACTCGCGCAGCAGCGAATGCTAAACTGCTCTATCAAGCCAACAAGGCCTCACAGCTCGAGGTCATCACCGCCGACCGCGACGCGCTCGCGGCTGAGGTCAACCGTATTCAGGCCGAAGCGAACCTCGAGCTCTCTCGCGCGCTGCTTCTACTGGCGCAGCGCCAAGGAACTGCTCCATGAGGAACCTAGGCCATTATCGCGTCATGGCATCAGTCGGTTTCCGAATGATGTTCTACGACAAGGCCAAGCTCGTCGGGACGATCCTCGGCGTTATCTTCGCGGTCGTGCTCGGGGTCCAGCAATTGAGCATTCTGCTCGGGCTGCTGTCCAAGAACACGATGTTCATCGACAACTCGGGTGCTGATCTCTGGATCGTCCCGCCCGGTACGTCTCAGCTGCAGTCCGGGAGCCTCATGTCGGATAGCGTACTCGCAAGAGCGCGCACCACCGAAGGCGTGGCGATAGCCGAACCACTGCTCTACCGAAGCGCGACCCTCAAGAAGCCCTCGGGTGGCGTTGAGCCAGTAACCTTGGTGGGAACGAGTTTCCCCTCGAGACTCGGCGGGCCCTGGAACTTGGTAGCGGGCGAACCGGAGGCGTTGACCGAACCCGACACTGTGATCCTCGAGGATTCGGAGCGCGAAAAGTACGGTGGTATCGATCTAGGCTCGGTGCGCGAATTGAACGGTAGGCGAGTTCGCGTGGGCGCCTTCACGTGGGGTTTGCTGCCTTTCGGCCCGGCGTACGCCTTCGCTGAGCTCGGACACGCGCGCGACATCACCTCAACCGCGACCGACCAGATGAGCTTCGTCCTGGTGAAAGTGCGGCCTGGGGAAGACATCGAGGTGGTTCGTGAGCAGCTCGCGAAGAAAATTCCGGAGCAGCTGGTGCTTACGCGCACCGGATTCTCGCGAACCGTCGTTACCACGCTTTTGCGTGAACAACTTGGCGCCTCCTTCGCGACCTCTACCGCCTTCGGCTTGATTATCGGGTTTGTGATTGTCGCGCTTTCGATGTTCTCGAGCGTTCTGGACAATCTGCGCGAGTTCGGAACACTCAAGGCGATTGGCTGTACCAACTTCGACCTGGCGCTATTGCTATTTTGCCAGGCAACGCTCTACGGCCTGATTGGCTCCCTCTTGGGCTTGGGACTGGTAGCCCGCATGGCCGAGGGGATTCGTGGACCAAAGCTTGTACCGATCGTGCCGGAGGTATTCTACGCCGTCGTTCCGCTCATCATGGTGATGGTCTGCCTAGTCGCCTCGCTCCTCGCCTTGGGGCGCATCCGAAAGCTCGAACCAGGGATGGTTTTCCGATGACGATCAACGTACGAGCACGCAACATTCGAAAGGTCTATGGCGAGGGAGACGTCGCCTACCACGCGCTTCGTGGCGTCGATCTCGACGTTGCAGCGGGCGAGTTCATGATGCTCGCCGGACCATCAGGAAGCGGCAAAACCACGTTACTGTCGATCCTCGGCTGCGTGCTCTCGGCGACGAGCGGTTCACTGGAGCTGTTTGGCGAAGACATTAGCAAGCTGCCGGCGCGCAAACTTCCGCAGATTCGGCTTTCGCGGATTGGCTTTATCTTTCAAGGTCACAACCTGATCGCCTCGCTACCCGCTCGCGACAACGTGGCGCTGGTGATGCGTCTGCAGGGAGCTAGTTCGTCGGTCGCCCTAAAGCGAGCTGACGCGATGCTTGAGCGGGTCGGATTGGGAGATAAGCGACATAGCTCGCCCAATCAACTATCAGGCGGGCAACGTCAGAGGGTCGCTATTGCGCGCGCTCTCGCCGCCTCACCGCCGCTCATCCTAGCTGACGAGCCAACCGCTGCTTTGGATGCGCAGAGCGGCCTATTGGTGACCGAGCTCCTCAAAGACCTAAGTCGTGAGAGCGGCCACACTGTTGTCGTTGTTACACATGACAGTCGAATCTTTCATCTAGCTGACCGCATGGTTCACATCGAGGACGGCCAAATTCAGCGTTCGGGAGTTGAGGCAGCATGAGATTTCCTAAAGTTCGTTGGGGTGCATGGCTGGCAGTCGCTATTCTTGGGCTATCTGCCGTTAGCGTCGGCAAAGCGTTAGCCGGAGCGGATCCGACGATCCCACGCTCCGCCGACGCACAAACTTCGAAGCGCTCGCTCGCAACGGATGACGAGAAGCTGTTCGTTCCCGAAGGCAGCTGGGCATCGGGCCAAGGCGTCGTGGAGCCGAAGGACCGCGAAACCAAGGTTGCCGGGGCAGTCCCTGGTCGCATTGCGCGTGTACTCGTGGTGGAGGGGCAACGCGTGGCACAGGGCGACGTCCTGATCGAGCTCGACGCTGTGGTTGAAAACGCGAGTATCGCGATCGCGGAGGCGGACGTTGCACGAGACGAAGCTGATTCATCTCGAGTAGCGGCTGGCGAGCGCTGGGAGGATCGGACCGCTGCCGATGAGGAGGCCAAGGCGGCGGCCGCACGCGCAGCTCAATCGGCGGGCGTACTGGAGAGAACCAAAAGAGCACACGCCGGTGGAGCAGTCAGCGGCGACGAGCTCGACCGCGCTGAGAAGCAAGCTTCACAAGACAGCGCCACAGCAGCCGCAGCGGAGGCTCGGCGACGGGCGGCCTTTGCCGGCTCACGATTGGAGGATAAGAGCGCCGCCCAAGCGCGGCTTGCCGGTTCTCGAGCCCGCCTCAAGGAGGCGCAAGCGCGACTCGAACAACGCATTATCCGCGCGCCGATCGATGGCGAGGTGCTGTCGGTCAAAGTGCGCGCCGGCGAGTACTATCAGCCAAGCTCCGAGGCCAGCGTCGTTATGGGAGAAACGAAGTCACTGCGCGTTCGCATCGATATTGATGAACGAGATGTGACGAAGCTGCGACTGGGAGCTCGCGTGGTGGCTCGCGTAACGGCAAACCCCGGTCACGACTACGCAGCCAAAGTCGTGGAGCTCGGCCGCCGCATGGGCCGAAAGAATGTTCGCAGCGATGATCCGGTTGAACGGAATGACGCCAAGATTCTCGAGGTCGTCGCCGAACTCGAGGAGAGCGCGGGCCTCGTCGTCGGCCAACGTGTCGTTGGATTCGTTGCTACCGAATGAGGGACAAGCGCTACTTGATTTGAATCTTGATGGTGACGGGAGAGCCGCCGCGATTCATCGTAATATCGAGCTTGCCGGCCTTTCGGAGCTTGGCGTAGGCGTCCACGGCCTTCTCTGGGTCGGACATGTCGAAGCCGTTGATGTCGGAGAGTAGGTCGCCATTCTGCATCCCGATCTCCGAGAGAACGGAATCGGGCTTGATGCCACTCAGACGCATACCCTCTTTGGTCCCACGAGCGCGGATGGAACCTGCAAGCTTCGCGTAGTGCTGCATGATGATCTCGACGCCGCTCTTGTCGACTTCAAACTGATTCTCGCCAATCTTCGTTATCTTCGACTTAACCTCCGCCTCGAGCTTCGCCTTTTTACTGCTCTTAGAGCTTGGCTTGTCTGTTGCCGGTTTGGGTTTGGCAGCCGGTTCAGGTGCGCCTTCGGCCACGATGCAGCGTGATCCGCCTTCGGAGAGCCAGACGCGCGGCATGGAACCGAGGTTCGGCGATTCGTAGTAACCAATGTGAGTAACCGTCTGAGTGCCGACTTTGTCGCCGATTCTCCGCATGTGTTCGCCGTCACCAGAGCTCAGCGAAGCAAAAGACCACGCTGGGTCGTCCGTGGCGGTAATCAGAGAAGCTCGCACTCCCGAACAGGGGCTGTCCTCGTAAGGGTCACCGCTAGCCGATACCGACTTGGGTGTTGAGTCCTCGGCCGTTGGCGCTGTCGGCAATTTGTTCAACGGACCCGTCACAGAATCGAAAGGATTCCGCGAGAGGATGTCTGAACCGTTCTTCTTTTGGGTGGTCTCGGGCTGGGCGCGACTTGCCGGTAGCGCGGCCGGCTCACGCGGCACCAAATGACCCGCAACGAGTTGACTGATGCCACGCGCTTGAAAGAAGGACGCAACAAGGATCGCGCCCGCTAACAGCGGGATCTGAATTGTCCGAAGCGTCGAGTCGAAGCTCATGGCGTGTTCTTTTGAAGCATGTTTGCAAGGCAGATGCCAGCGTCTCGCTCGAGAACCTTGCTACATTTCCAGCTTCCGCACAGCGTCGTTCGTCAGGTTGTCACGAGGTCCCCCGGCAGGAGGAACGGACGTGACAATTTGGCGCTCAGTTCAGAACCCCACCCGCACTCCCCAACGACATCTGTTGCAGAGCAATGAACTCGGTGAGCAGCTCCGCCCGCTCGCTCAACCTGGCCGTCTCCAGAATTTTCTGCCTGTCACGACCTTCAATCAGCAGCTGTTGAGCACAGTGATTCATCACGACCTCATCACTGACGCCGCGGGGGATTCGAAACTCGAAGCTCGGATCGCGCCGTTGGACGGTTGCGACGAACGAGGAAACTGCCGCCAAGAGAGCCGGCATCGCGTGGGGTACCAACCCATCTTCGATTGAGGGAAGCAAGCGACAGCTGGCCCTTCTATACGGGGGGACGAATGGCAGCTCTTGGAGCTCGACCCGAGCGCGTCCTCTCAACACGATGTTGCAGCGACCGTTCGGCAATTCGGTGGAGTCAATGATTGATCCCACGCCCGCCATGGGCGCTATCGGTGGATGACCCTCACCACCCAAGGGCGAACCATCGACGATCTGAACCACGACGATGTGTCGATGAGACTCCAAAACGTCTCGCACCATCTTGCGGTAGCGAGGCTCGAAGACGTGGAGGGGCAGCAACACGCCGGGCAGTAGGATGACCTCTGGCAACGGAAAAAGCGGCAAGCACGAAAGAGATTCCTCAAGCTCGTCACGCCTTGCGATTACCACCGCTAACGAACCTTCTTTGCCGCGTTCGCGATCGCTTGGTCGAGGATGGTCGCGTCATAACCAACCAGGATCCGACCCGACACATCGAACGTTGGAACGGTCCCAGCCGGGTTGACCGACTTCAAGAGCACCGTGTCGGTTGGACTGGACTCCACGTTCAACTCCCGGAGCTGGTAGCCGCGGGCCTTCATGAAAGTCCTCGCCGAATTGCAAAGCGAGCACTTGGGCGTCATGAACATGGTCACGGGCACCTTCCGTTTCTTTGCCTCGACCACAGCGTCGTCTTCTTCGGGCTCGGGCTCGGCAACCGACGGAACAGCCTGGGGTTGCTGCGGTTCCTCTCGCACCGTTGTGGGCCGTGCGGCCTGTTCGAGCTGGAGCGCTGGCTCCGCCGCGGGAGGTGGCGCGGGAACCGCAATCTCCTCCTTCATCGGCTGTTGGCTGCCCACATTCCTCGAAAGCCAAACACTAAAACTGACGACCAACCCAAGGGCTGTAACAGCCAGGACTGCCACAATCGGCCAATCAGAGCTGGTTTTCGGCGGCTCGAGCACTGCATCGCCACGGCGACAGATTACGCACTTAGCGTCATCGCCCAGCACCAGACCGTGCACGCCACATCGGCGCACTTCCATCGTTCGAAGCTACCCGACTCAGGCCCACTTGGCGAATTTCCCACGCAACTGCCACCAGCGCAGCTCAATGGCGAACATGGTTCGTGCCTCGGGGAACAACGTGGTAAATTGGGTCCGCCATGAAAGTCTCACCCCGAGCCCTACCGCAGAACGAAAGCTCTCTCCCTTCTGGTGAGTCGAAGGAGAGCACCTACACCACCGGCGAAATGGCTCGCCTCTCGAGCAACACCCTGCGAACGGTTCGATTCTACGAAGAGGCAGGGATCCTCACGCCGATCGGTCGCACCGAGGGCGGACATCGCGTCTTCAAGAAGTCTGAACTCGACCGCCTCAAGTTGGTGAGTGACATGCGAGAAGCAGGACTCTCGCTTGACGATATCCGCGAGATTCTGGCGGCGAAACGACTGGCATCCTCGGCGGACGTCGCCGCGGAAAAGGCAACGGCGCTGCTAACCAAATGCGTGGAACGCCTGCGCACAAAGGTGGAGATACTCTCGCGATTGGCGAAGGATCTCGAAGAAACGGTGGAATGTGCAAGCCACTGTCGCAACTGCAAAGCTCCTCAGCTTTTCCCTGATAGCTGCAACCAATGTGAGACCCTCGAGCGGCCGCTCCCCCGCGGCATGCGAGTCCTGTGGGACGTGAAGGGAACCCCGGAACCTACCAAAGCGGCGGTCCCTGAAGAATGACGGACGAGATTCAGCGCTCCAAGGCAGCAAAAGCGATCGAAGAGTTCCTTGGTGCGCTGGGCCTTGAACTTCACGGGGAGCTCGTTGGAACCGGGGAACGGGTTGCCACAGCTTGGGCCACAGAATTTCTCGCCGGCGTTGGGGTCGATCCGACGCGAGTGTTGATCGACGGGGCACTGGAAGCAAAGGCGGGCGCTGGGCCTGTCGTCTTGCATGGGCTCGAGGTAGCGACGATGTGTCCTCACCACCTGCTTCCAAGCCACGGGACGGCCTCTGTGGGGTTCTTTCCTGGGTCACGGCTCGCGGGACTTGGGGCCATTCAACAGGCAGTCGATCTCTGCGCGCGCCGGCTCATTCTCCAAGAGTCGTTGGGCGAGCTGATCGCGGAAACGCTTTTGACTGGGCTCGGAGCAACGGGAACGTTCTGTCGGCTGGCATTGACACACACGTGTTTCTCCACCCGTGGAGAACGGCAGGCCCGTGCCGTGGTCGAGACGGTCTCGTTCCGCGGGAGCTGTGAAACCAGTGATCGTGAGCTCGCAACGCGCCTGGCATTCGGAGCTCGCGCTTGAAGCCAGTCGCGCTTGTCACCGGAGCCTCACGCGGTATCGGTTTCGAAACCAGCCGGATTCTCGCGCAACAGGGGTTCCACGTGATTATGGCGGCACGTGGGGTAGACGTGCTGGAGGCTGCCCGAGAAGTTCAGTCTTCGGGCTCTTCGCAAGGCATCCAAGCCGACGTCAGTAAACCTGAGGACATTTCGCAACTGCGCGACTTGGTCGAGAAGGATTTCGAGGCACTCGACGTGCTGGTCAATAACGCTGGCATCGTGCGTCGTGGCTCCGCGGTTGAGGACACGACCATCGCTGACTGGAAGCAAGTTCTCGACGTCAATCTCACTGGAGCCTTCCTCGCCACGCGCGCATTCATCGGCGCAATGAAGCAACGTCGACGCGGGCGCATCGTGTTCGTTGCCAGCATCTCTTCGACGATTGGCTGTCCCGAGAACGCATCCTATGCCGCCTCCAAGTGGGGGATGCTGGGGTTGATGAAGAGCGTCGCGGAGGAGACTCGCAACACGGGGCTTGTTGTAACGGGCATTCTCCCGGGCTCTGTTGATACCGAGATGTTGAAGGGCAGCGGCTTTGCGGCGGCAATGAGCCCGACAGACGTTGCACATGAGATTGTGCACTTGGCCACAGCTGCGGCACCCGCACTGCATGGCAGCGCGATCGAAATGTTCGGCTGAGGATTGCGGCGTCAGCCCCGCACTGCGGCACCAACTCCGCAGCTAGACGAGGCTCACGACATCGCCTTTTCGCAGGAGTTTTCAGCTTTCGAGCGCAGATAGGCCTGGCATCCGCCGTGCAATGTCCGAGGCATGAAACGTCGTTCAAGCGCACTGTGGCTGTCGCTGACGCTGGCGTGTTGCAGCCCAGGTGGAGCGGGACCAGCGGCTCCGGGAACCTCGGGGACAACCACGCCGGCTGCAAGTAAACCCAGCGAGCTCTCCGAACTCTTTCGCCAGGTATGGTCGCAGGGCGGGCTGACCGCACGCGAGGTCGACGACGACACATTTCTTCGGCGGGCCTCATTGGACCTCCTCGGCCGAATACCCAGCTCTGCGGAGCTGCTTGAATTTCGCGCGGACTCCCGCGACGACAAGCGCTCGCGCAAGGTCAGCCAACTTCTGGATGACCCGGCACACGCAGATCACCTTGCTAGAAAGTGGGAGCAGATTCTTCTCGGCCCAGAGGTCAAACTCAAGCTGGTCGACCGCGGGGCCATGCGTCGATGGCTAGCCGCTCAGTTCGCCGCCGATGTCCCGTGGAACGAAATCGTCCAGAAACTTATTACCGCCGAAGGGCTCACGAGCCTCGGTGGCTCCATCAAGGATGCCGTTGGCCAATCAGATAGTGAACGCTGGACCGCCGAGAAGGCAGCAAACGTCAACGGCGCCGCTAACTACTTTCTTCGCCACCAGAAGGCTCCACAGGATCTCGCCGGACACGTATCGAAGACCTTCTTGGGCGTTCAGATCCAGTGCGCCCAATGCCACGACCATAAGACAGAAGCCTGGACCCAAACACAATTCCAGGAGTTCTCAGCCGCATTTGTACGAGTTCGCGCAAGGCCTGTGGAAAGAGGCCGACAAGAGTTCGCCGTGTTCGAACTCGAGAACCTCGATCGCCCTTCTCGCAGAGCCTTTCGCAACGAGGAACTGCAAGAGATTGTCCAAGCATCCCCCAAGGCACTTGATGGCTCCTCACTAACGGAGGGCAATCCGCGTATTGCCTTGGCTACCTGGATGACCAACTCAGAGAATCGCTGGTTCTCCAAAGCGCTGGTCAATCGCGTTTGGGCGGACCTCCATGGCGCTGGCTTCGTCGAGCCCATCGACGACTTTCGAGAGAAGAACCTTCCTGTTTTGCCTCAAGTGCTCGACTACCTAGCCGACGACTTCGAGCGCAACCAGTTCAACCTCGATGCGCTCTACGAAACCATCATGCTCGGACCGACCTATGCGAACGCGGTAGACGGGACGGTGACGCCGCGCGAATCGCTGTTCGCGGCTTCTGACCTAACTCCTCTATCGAGCGACGCGTTGCTTGATTCGATATTCACGGCAACGGACGCTGCCAAACAGCTGGAGGACCAAGGGGAACAACGCGCCAACACGTTAAAGACGCTGCTCCGGCAGCGAATGGAGTTCGTCTTCGATACCGATGCTGAATCGAACGGTGAACCGCAGTCGACGACGCTTACGCAGAGTCTCTTTCTCGCCAATAGCGCCTTGATCACTGCTTCCACGGCGCATTCGCAGGAGGGTGTACTCGCCAAGCTACTCGCTAGCGCGAACTCCGACGAGGCCATCATCACAGAACTCTACCGTCGCACCCTCACCCGCGACCCCTCCGCGGACGAGCTGCGTGAGGCCCTCAGCTTCATTGCGCAGGACCGCAGCAAAGCCCCCGTGAGGTTTGAGGGTTTTAGCGGCGAGAAAGGCAAAGCCAAACGAGAGGCGCGCGCGGACAACACCATGCTGCGAGCACTGCGTCCTGACGAGAGTTCCGCCAAGGCGCGCGCCTTCGAGGATCTGTTCTGGGTCCTGATCAACTCCAACGAATTCCTTTTCCGCCGCTGAGTCAAACCATGAACACCACCCGCAGAAATCTACTCAATCTCGGCGCTTTTACCTTTATATCCACCCTACTCTCCGAAGTAGCGTCGCCGCGAGCATTCGCCGCACCAGCGGTGAAGCCGAAACAATGCATCCTGCTTTGGATGAACGGCGGAGCGAGCCACCTTGACTCGTTCGACCTGAAGTCGGGCGGGCACTTCAAGGCGATCCCTACCAAGGCTCGTGGGGTAAGCATCTCCGAACGACTTCCGCAGCTTGCCGAACAAATGGATTCAGTCGCGTTGTTGCGCGGGGTCTCATCGAAGGAGGGCAACCATCCGCGCGCACAATCGCTGGCTCACACTGGCCATACCCCCAACCCGACCGTACGTGCACCCACGCTAGGGGCTTGGGTCGCCAAGGCCCGCTCGGCGCAAACCTCTGCTCTTCCCCCTTTCATCTCGCTCGGAGGGGCCAGTGCCGATGCTGGCTTCCTTGGAAATGCGTATGACCCCTTCGTCGTTGCAACGCCAGGAGCGATGCCCAAAGACATTCAATCGCTTCGCGCGTTCTCGCCGGAACGCGAGAATCTCCGCAACTCCTTGGTCGACCGAATGAATCGTGACTTCGACTCGACCACAAAGAGCCGAATGGCGTCGCAGCGGGCGATGCTGACCCAAACCGCACGAACGATGATGCACTCGAACAATCTTGCAGCCTTCGATTGTTCGTCCGAATCCCAGAGCACCCTGACCGCCTATGGTGATAGCGCGTTTGGGCGTGGCTGTTTGACTGCACGTCGACTGATTGAGGTCGGAGTGCCCTTTGTCGAGGTCGGGTTGGACGGCTGGGACACGCACCAGAACAACTTCGAACGCGTTGGCTCACTGCTCGATACGGTCGATGCGGGCGCTGCTTCCTTGCTCGCGGACCTGCGCCAGAGAGGACTACTAGATACGACGCTTGTCGCATGGGTCACCGAGTTCGGGCGGACGCCACGAGTAAACGCTGACGAAGGTCGGGATCACCACCCGCAGGCGTTCAGCGTCTGGCTGGCTGGAGCTGGGATTCGCGGCGGCATCGTCCATGGCGAGACGGACTCGCACGGGGCCAAGGTCACCCGCGACGCAGTATCGCTACAAGACGTCGTCGCGACGATGGGCTCAGCGTTGGGCTTGGAGACGGACTTGTTCCAAACCACACCCAACGGGCGACCAATCACCATGACCGATGGTGGCAAACCCATTCAGGCTATCCGCGAGGCCTAGAACTGTCCGTAGACGAAGGGAACAGCCTCAGCACTGGCGAAGTGCCGCAGGAGAAGAGCAACGCCGAATGCGACGACCGCCTGCGCGACACCAGGGAGCTTTGCAAAGCCTTCACGAACTGCGCCAAAGACCCTCCGCGGCACCCACTGCAACAAGAGCCCCGCACTGATAATCAAAACCAGCGGCTTCGTGATGTTTGGCGTGAAGGAGGAAAACACCATGAGCTGCTTGTACATCAGCAGCGCCTTTTCAAGCGGCGCTCGAATCAAAACGAAGGTTAGCGTCGTGAACACGAAGGTGATCAGCACAGCGGCCACCTTCTTGAGCCCCGGCGCCTCATCACCAGCATCACCTGGCTTTCGGCCGAGCGTATCGAAGGTAAAATGGGACACGGCCACGGCTAGGCCCTGGACAACGCCGAATAAGACATAGCTCCAGGCGGCTCCGTGCCAGATTCCGCACACCACCATGGTGCTCCACACGTTGAAGTACTTCCGACCCTGGTCTGCCAAGTACAGGCCGCCCAGCATCAAAGCGGCCGAAGCAAGGAACAAGAGCATATTGGCTAGAGACGCCGAGGCCTCAGTGCTCCGAATGCCGACGAGAGCACGCCAAGTGAGGGCCAGGGTTCCAGCAACGGTCAGGAACAGCGAGAGCCTACGCCGCAAAGCAGCCCGCGCAGGCGATTCCCCGACTCGGACAACGCGGCTACCGCCCATGGGGATATAGACATAGTCTCGCAGCCAGCTGGAGAGCGAGATGTGCCAGCGACGCCAAAACTCGACCAGATTGGAAGCTTTGAACGGGGCGTCAAAGTTGATCTTCAACCGATACCCGAGCAGTAACGCCACTCCAATCGCGACATCGCTATAGCCGGAAAAATCGCAGTAAATCTGAATCGAATAGCCGAACATCGCCGCGGCGACTTCGACGGAGGAAAAGCTCGTCGGCTCAGCAACGACACGATCCACTAGGTTGATCGCGAGGTAGTCACTGACAATGACCTTCTTTACCAAGCCCACCATCACCAGGAAAATGCCCTCGCTCGCTGCGGCGGCTGTGAGCACCACCGGTTTAGCGAATAGCGGCAGAAGGTCCTTACCTCGAATGATCGGACCTGCCACCAAGTGGGGGAAGAAAGCGATATACGTAACGTAGTGGGCGTAATCGCGACAGGGAGGCAGCTCCCGACGATAGACGTCCACGACATAACTGAGCGACATGAAGGTAAAAAAGGAGATCCCGATGGGCATCGGCAGGCCCATACGGCCGTCCGGACCGCCCAGCGCGATCACCTGTTCCGCCATGAAGTCCCAATACTTGAACACCAGGAGCAATCCGGTGTTCATAGCGATAGTGAGATAGACCAGGTTTTTCCGTGCAGTTGCCTCCTCGGTCCTACCGATCCAGAGGCTTAGCCAATAGTCGACGGTCGACCCGATAAAGACGATGGGGACGAACTTGAGATTCGGAGCGCCACGTACCAAAGCGGAGTACAGCCCGGCGTCCCGGATGTTCTGAACGAACTCGAAGCTGAACAGATCCAGCCCCGAGTAGAACAAATAGCTCACGGTAGCGAGGAACCAGAAACGCGCTCGAGGCCAGCGAGATAGCGCCCATGCCCCCGAAAAAACGAGGAGAAAAAACTTGGCGAAAGCGAGGGTGTTGAAGAGCATGCGCGCGGCCGGGGAGCACCTACCAGATACGAAGCTGCCTGGAAAAGATTTGGTTGCCTAACTCGCGCGCAGCGTGTCGGTGAGTTGGGACTTCACCGAGTAGTGTGGTAACCCGAGGAGGTGTCGAGTGCGCATAAAGATCCGTCTTCTGACGAAGCTGCGTTTGGAGAGTTGGCGTCAACCCTAGCGGCTGACACTCAGAATGCGGCGCAAGCACCGGCGGACCGGTTGGTCGCAGGCTGGTTTCCCATCTCAGGGAGGACGCTCAGCATGGCCATCAGCCTCGGCGTGCTCGTCCTGTTGCCCTATGCGCACCCTTCGTTGGAACGTTTTCGCCTACTCACGCAGGGTGTCTCGGTGTTCGGGTCAGATGAAGAGGAACCCGCGCCGCCACCTCCTGCTCCTGAGGTTGTTGGGGAGGCCGCTCTTCCAGGTCCAACGGACGATCAGCAGTCGCGAGGCGACGAGCTATCTGAAACGCCCAACACCCCACGCGGGCCGATCGCCAACGCTAAACCGCTGCCCATTCCAGTTTCGTTGAGCGAAGACAAGCCGCCACACTTCATCGACGATCCAGGTGCGCTCGAGAAGTTTTTTGCGAAGCTCGTCCGAGTTGAGCAGAAGGAGCCCGGAGCGATTGCACGCATTGTCTATTATGGCGACAGCATCGTCGCGAGCGACTTCATTACCGGGAAGTTGCGCAGGCTGCTGCAAGACCGGTTCGGTGACGCCGGCCACGGCTACGCGATCGTAGCCAACGCTTTCCCAGGATGGTTTCACATTGATGTATCGCGCAAATCAAGTGACCAGTGGAAGACCTCTCGTTGCATAGGGCCGTTTGCGGAGGATGGCCTCTACGGTCTCGGGTGCGTCTCGTTTGCGGCACGCCGTGAGGGAGAGTGGTTCTCGATGGGCACCGCCGACCGCGATAAGTGGGGGACGAAGGTAACTCGCTTCGAACTTGAGTATCTTGAGCAGCCAGAGGGTGGTGCCGTCGAATTTAGCCTCGACGGCAATCAGCACTCGACACTCGAGACGAGTGGCCCTGAAAAGGCCCTCAAGTACCACACGATTGAGGTGGACGACGGCCCTCATAAGCTTCTGGTGAAGACGGTCAGCGACGCACCTACAAGGCTGTTTGGAATGCGGATGGAGAGGAATGTGCCAGGGGTAACGCTCAGTGCCCTCGGCATTACAGGTGCTCGTGCTCGCTTCTTGGACAAGTCGGACGACGCTCACTGGGCGGCAGCGCTGCGAGCGGCAAAACCCGACTTGGTCGTCCTGGCTTTTGGAACCAACGAAGTGGGCGACGGACAAATGGCATTCGATGAGAAGGGGCAGCGCTCGAAAGACCCTATGGGCGACTACGAACGCAACCTCCAGCGCGTCATGGCCCAAGCCGAGGCCGCTCTTCCGGAAGCCAGCTTCATGCTGGTAGGGCCTCCCGATATGGCCTCCAAGAAGGATGAGGAAGGCCACTCAAAGCCCATGGTCCCGACGATCGCGCAGCACCAGATGAACTGTGCCAAGGAGCGCCGTTGGGCCTACTGGAACCAATACAAGGCTATGGGGGGAGCTGGATCGATGTGGGCCTGGGTCCAAAGCGGACTCGGTAGTGCCGACCTCATTCACCCAACCGGTTCAGGTGGAAATGTTCTCGGCAAGATGGAGTATCTTGCTTTGATGCACGCGTACGAAGCTTACAAAGAGGGTCTACGAAAATAGATGACTGACCTCCACAGCGACAACTTCGTTATAAGCAACGAAGAAGGAGTGGCGGTTTGCAGGGTTTTCAAGAATCCGCAGCAGAGCTCCGCCGATCTTGCCGCTGGGTTGGAGAAGCTGGTGCCAACCTCCAAAACGTTGGCGTTGGATGCGACAACGACGGGCTTCGTATTGGATCTTCGACGAACACCGGGGGCGCAATCTCCTAGGATCGAGCAGTTGCTGCTTGTCGTTGCTAGTGTTTGGGAGACGACGGCGCAGCGGATGTCGTTCCTCGTCTTGGATGACCCGATCCAAAAGCTCCAGGTCACACGAATTGCAGCTCAAGCCGCACCCCAATACGGAGCTGTGTTTGTGAGTCGAACCGACGCGCGCGCCTTCGCTGGAGCGTCGGGTAAGTCAGACCCAGCGACAGTCAGCCGCATTTGGGACCGTCCATCCCGCATAAAGGGCATTTAGCGACGCTTCTCAAGATTTCGCCGCGGAGCAGGCGAATGAGCTCCACTTTGCTAAGCTTCGAGCGTGAACCGCGCTTTTCTCCGATCGCTCGCCAATGCTGGCCGGCCTATCCATTCTCGTTTCCTCCTACGGCGAGCGCTTATCGGTCTCGGTGGGGGGCTTATCGGAGGGGCGTTGCTTGGAGCAGCCGCCATGCTTCTGCGCTTAGAGCCCCGAGCTGCCGTAGTTGGCACCGCAGCTTGTGTTGGGACTGTGGTCGGACTTGTGAGCGCGCATCGCCGGCGACTAACGCTGCACGAGCTATCCCTCTACTTGGATGCAAAGCTCGAAACACAAGAGGCGTTGTCGACTGCGTTCAGTGTCTCGTCAGAACCTGATGAAGTAAGCACCTTCATCGTCGACAAGGCCGCGACCTTGCTGACCGAGTCCGATCTGCAGGTGGCGCGACCGAAAGTCTGGTCGAAGCTGCAAGCCTCAGTCCCACTAGGCCTGGGAATGGCGGTAGCAGTTTGTTTGGTTCCGCTAGCCCCGCTTCCGCAGCCGGCGCCGCCGCCACCAGGCTCGGAGGTTATGACCGAGACGGTCGTGCCGGAGCTCGAGCGCGTGATCGAAGTGCTGGATCAGGTCGTACCGCGAGATGCGGAGCAAGAGCAGAGACTCCAAACGCTGAGCGAGAAGGCCAAGCAGTTGAAGGCCAAGCTGAAGAACGGCGCCGCCAAGCGCGAGGTGCAAGCCGAGCTCGCAGAACTTTCGCAAGGTGTCTTGGCCGAAAAGCTCAGCTTTGGCGAAGGTGAAGAGCGCCGCGGCCTCGAACGAGCGTTAGGCGAGCTTGACGACCCGTCGCTAGCGGCAGCCAAACAAGCCATCAAAGACCGCGACCTCACCGAGCTCGATGACGAGACCTCGCGGCTCGCCAATCAGTTGGAGAAGGAGTCCAGGGAGAAAGCTCGCAAGGCCCTCGAAGATGCTGCGAAGGCAGCGCGAGAGGAAGGTTCAGAGACCGTCGCCAAAGAGCTCGATCGTCAAGCGAAGAAGCTAAAAGACGAAGGGACAAAAGCCGACGCTCTGAAGAACGCGGCAGAAGGGCTGCGCGAACAGCTGTCGGAACAGGGCAAGGCCAACCTCGACGCCTTGAAGAATGAAGGTGACCCGGAGGCCAAGCGCCAACTCGCGAAGGAAGTCCAGGAAGTCCTGAGCAAGATGTCCGAGGCCGAGCGTGAAGCACTCGCAGAGAAGCTGCGTGCTGCGGCCAAAGAAGCTGCAACAAAAGGGCCGAACAAAGCTGAGGAACCAGGAAGCTCCGAGCAACAACCCGGCCCCAAGCCCGACACGTCGCCGCAACCCGACGCAGAGAGCTTGGAGCAACTGGCGAAGCAACTTCAGAGCGGCGAAGGCAAGAAGCAGCTCGAAGAAGCGCTGAAGGAGTTGGCGAATAGCCCCCCAAATGGCGCAGGGGAAGCCAAGAACCAGGAGCTACTCGAGCAGGCACAACAGGCACTGAAGGAAGCGCACGGTAAGACTTCGGGCGAAGGCAAAGGTCAACAAGCCGAAGCGGGTCCTCAAGAAGGCGTGGGGAATACCGGCGCGGGCGGCAACCCGACCAAGAAACGGCGCACGGCTCCCAGTCCAGTTTCATCTGGGAAATCGCTGAAAGCCCGAGCGAATGCACCGGTGCGTGACGGAGCTACTCTACCGACTATCAAGACTGGCCGTGCTGGTTCGAGACCCGGCGAGGTAGCCAACCGTGTCGGCTCGGGGGCGCTCGGTCGGGTGAGTGCGGAGGAGGTTAGCGGTGTTTCCAGAAGCGACGTCCCCGAGGAGTACCGAGAGCAAGTCGGCCGCTACTTTGAGCCCTAAAGAGAGACGCGCCCGGAAGAAGAGCCCTTCGCTTGTAAGGCTCCGTCAATAGTCGAGTAGGATGCGCGCCAAGATGCCTGACGCAGCCAAGCCCACGCCTGATCGAATGGATTCCGACGTTGCAGACAGCGCCAGCTTCGCCGTCGCGCTCGAGACGGCTCGAGAGGCCAGCGCAAGGCTGCGCGAAGCCATTGGCAGCGTTCTTGTCGGACAATCAGAAGTCGTCAGTCAGGTCCTTTGGGGCATGCTCGCTGGCGGGCACGTCCTTTTGGAAGGTGCTCCGGGGCTCGGTAAGACCCTGCTCGTTCGGACCCTTTCACAATGTGTGGACCTCAAATTTTCTCGCATACAGTTCACACCCGACCTGATGCCGAGTGACGTTACCGGCACCAATATCCTGGTCACCGACGACAAGGGACAACGACAGTTCGCGCTGCACAAAGGCCCCATCTTTGGGCAGGTTGTTCTGGCCGATGAGATCAATCGGGCAACGCCCAAAACCCAGAGCGCTTTGCTCGAGGCGATGCAGGAACACGCGTGCACGATTGGTGGGCAGCGCCACGCTATTGGCGAACCGTTCTTTGTTTTAGCAACCGAGAACCCAATTGAAATGGAGGGGACCTACCCACTCCCAGAAGCTCAGTTAGACCGGTTTTTGCTCAAGGTGTTGATTCCTACGCCCAGCGAAGAAGAGATGACTGAAATCTTGGCAAGGACGACGGGCGTGGCAACGTCGACTCCCACCGCCGTGCTGACCCACACCGAAGTCCTCACGCTAATGCGGACGTGCAGGGCCATCGTAGCCTCCAAGGACGTCTTACAATACGCGGCGCGAGTGGTCGCAGCGAGTGACCCTGCCAACGCAGCTGCCCCCGAACTCGTTCGAACTTCACTGCGCTTTGGCGCCGGCGTCCGCGGAGCCCAATCACTCGTGTTAGCCGCAAAGGCAGCTGCGCTGCTCGATGGACGCGCCAACATCGCATTCAACGATATTAATCTAGTAGCCAAGCCAGTCCTGCGACATCGGCTGATCCGGTCTTTCGAGGGCGAGGCCGATGGGGTAACCACCGACAGCGTCGTCACCGCGATACTCGAAGGTGTCAAGAAGCTACCAGCGAAGGTCGAGCGAGCTACCACACTATGATGTTTAAACGACTATTTCGCTGGCTTGCGCTGACAATACTAATCGCCATTGCATTGCCGGCCAGGGTCGCGTTTGCTGCATCGCTATCGGCGACTGCGCAATTTATCGTAGGGGGTGGCTCAGGGGACTACCTGAAGGGGATGAATGAAGTTGTCGCCTGGATCTACAATCCGACGGCACAACGACGGGAAGGGACTGTCAAAGCAGAATCACGGCTGGGTGAGCGGTCTACCTCTGCGACAGGAAAATTCGAGGTCGCCGCGAACTCGAGCGTCGTTGTCAGACTTCCGTTTTTCGCGCTTGAGCAAACGACCATCCGAGTTTCTGCAGGGGAAGACGAGCTGCTATTCGTCGAGTACCACGCATCGCCGGAGCAAGCTGTGCGCGTTGTTGACGCGCACGCTGTTCCCCGCCTGCGAGCGGTGCTCGAGAACCTACCGATGAACATGAGCGTCGCGTTGCCCGGGCCCTACGGCCCAGGCTCCGCCGCGCCTCCTTCAGGGGGATTGAAACTCCGTGTGGTCCCAGCGGTTGCGAGGGATGGCTCCACGGTCCTTCCGAGTCGGGTCCCAACGTGGCACGGGATTCAGACGGTGTTCATGCCGACGCAGCTCCTGGTAGACCTCGACCCGACAGAGCTCACTGCCTTGAGCGGGTTTGTGCTTGCCGGAGGTACACTCGCCCTGTCCGTAACGCGGCCAGAGGATCTGAAGCACCCAAGCCTGATCAAATTGGTTGGCGGTGAGGCGAGCGAAGGTCGGGTCGAGGAAGTTCAACGGAGTTCGTTTCCCAAGCCTTTCGCTGTCACGCCGGAGTTCAACAAGTTCACTGGCATCGTCAATCCGCGGGACGAGGTCGAGCTACACGGATATGCTGGGGGGAACCTCCAGGCAGACATTTACGGAGCTACAGCGGCTTACGGCCTCGGTCAGGTAGCTCTTCTTTCCTTTGATTTGGATAATCCCCAGCACGTTGACGACCCCTGGGTGGGCATCCGTCTGCTGGAGCTTACTCGCCAATCCTTCGAGCGAAAGGCAGTAAGCACGACCGGCGTTGGAGCGACTCAGCTCGTCGGCAATTTTGGCGGGCATTCGCAAGTGCGCGAGGTAATGCACAAAGATCGCTCACTTCGCTGGGGAATCATTGTCATCTCAATCTTGCTATGCGCCTATTCCGCCTTGGTCGGCCCCGTGCTCTTTGGTTTGGGCAAGAAGCGCAACGACCTTCTGTTGCCCATCCGTTGGATGCCGGTGGTTTCCTTGGCAGCGTTCTTCTTGGTCGTCGCCTTTGGGTCACTCTCCAAAGGTGTACGTGGGGAGGCTCGACGAGTGACCTTCGTCGAGTTGGGGTCGGGGATGAACGTGGGTGTTGGGAACCACTATCGAGGGTTCTATACCCCGTCGGGTCAACGAGTAGACGTTGGCCAGACTCATGCAACAAGCTCGCTCAATGCGCCCTATTCTTTGGAGCTAGGCCCGCACTACTCAGTCGAGGGGCACGCGGCGAGAATCGGCGGGTTCGAGTCGGTCCCGTCGCAAACCGTGGTCATTCGCGAGGATGGGCTCATCGACATTGGCGGTAACATCTCGATGCGCAGAGATGCTTCAGGCGGGCTCACCCTGGAGAACAACACGTCAAGAACGCTCGAGCATATCGTCGTAAAGACGCAAACTGAGCAAGTGGTGTACGCGCGGCGGCTGGCGCCGGGGCAGGCCCTCAATAGCCAAGACATGAAGAGCGACAACCTCGACTTCAAGAATTGGTCGGCCGCTCCGCTCAGCGGAAGAATGCGGCCGTTCGAGGACTTCTCTTTCAAGAGTGCTTTTGAGGACCGCGACGCGACGGGTGACCTATGGGATGCGATGGATGGGGCAAACGCTGAGAGCGCCAATTGGTTCCCTGCGGGTTTGCCAGTCGCCCTAGCCGTGGTCACAGAAGGTCTGGGGCCTGAGTCTGACTCCGGTTTCAAGGTTAAGTCCTCCGTCATGTTGGTTCGCGTGGTTGGGTTCGGGGAGGGGTCGTGAACCTTAGCAAGACCGTTGAGAAGCAAGCTGACTACGCCATTCGCGTCCGGCATTTGTGGCATAGGTTTGGCCCCTACGACGTCGTCCGAGACGTCAGTTTTGACGTTGGTTACGGTGAGGTCTTTGGCTTCATCGGGCCCAACGGAGCGGGCAAGACGACCACGATTCGTGCGATGACCACGCTGCTCGAGCCTACCGCGGGCCGCATTGAGATCGATGGGATAGACGTCTCCGTCGAACCCGAACGAGTACGCCGGACCATAGGCTACATGCCGGACCATGCCGGGGTTTACGAGCGAGTCTCGGTGCGGGAGTACCTGGAGTTCTTCGCTGATTCATATGCGGTAGACTCAAGCACAGTAGTTGATGCTGTTCTTGAACTGACCGACTTGGGTACCCTCGCAGATCGCCTTGTCGTCGCCATGTCCAAAGGACAGAAGCAACGCCTTCAGCTTGCGCGGGTACTTTTGCACGACCCCAAAGTACTAATTCTTGACGAGCCTGCGAGCGATCTTGACCCTCGCGCCCGGATCGAGATGCGCAACCTACTCTCAGAGCTTCGGGGGATGGGCAAGACCATCCTGCTTTCGAGTCACATCCTCACGGAGCTGGCAGACGTTTGCACCTCCGTGGGCATTCTTGAACGTGGCCGTTTGGTAGTCGCCGGACCGATTAGTGAGATAGGAGCGAGACTGGAAGCCCAACGCTCAGGGGTCGTGTTCCGACCGCCAGCGCACGGCGAAGGAGATCCCAGCACCGGGCCGGCACATCAGGCCGCTGTGCGGCGCGTGAAGTTCAAAGTTATTGGACCGCCAGAGACGGCTATGGCCACGCTCAATGGTGCCCCCTTCATCGTGGGAATGGAAGTCCTTGCCGGCCAGCTCATCGTCTCGATGACCGGTCCGGAATGGCATATCGCCGACATGGTTGGCCACCTCGTTCGCAACAACATTGGTGTCGTGGGCGTGGAGCAGGACAAGAATGAGCTCGAGCGTATCTTCCTCGAGGTGACGCGTGGGGAGATGCAATGAGTCTGGTTCAAAGGGCGCTAGCGACAATGGAGGGTTGGCGGACTTCACCCAATCCCATCTTGATGCGCGAGCTTCGCCAAGACGCTCGGTTGGTAAGGACGCCGTGGCTCATTATGGGCAGCACGATGCTGCTGGGGCTCACGATCGCAAGTATGGGTTCACAACGCGCTGGCGCGGCCCCTGAAGAAGTTGGAATGATGGTCTTTCAGGCCTTCTTCATTTTGGCATACTTCGCCTTGGCTATCGTTGGCCCTGCCGTCTCTGCCAATTCCATCGCGGCAGAGCGCGAGGGTCGCACCTGGGAGGCGATGCTTCTAACCGGGATGACAGCTCGCCAGATCACTCGGGGGAAGTTCCTTTCTGCCGCAACCTCAGTGGGTGTTTACGTAGTAGCGGCGGCGCCCATTAGTGCGCTGGCATTTCTTTTCGGAGGGGTCCACTGGTCCGAGGTACTCATTGCTTTCTTCTATCTCTTCTGGTCAGCCATGCTGTCGGTCAGCTTCGGGCTGGCAGTTAGTTCTCGGATGACCCAGTCGCGGGGGGCGATTGTGCTGACCCTCATCTGCGCTTTCCCCCTGTCTGGGTTCGTGTTTGCGATTTTTGGCCCGGGCCTTGGCCAGGGCATTCACGAACTTTGGCCTCAAGTTCCCAGTTCAGCTCCATTTTGGCTGCCTCTTGCCTACGTTCGCGGTGAGTTTGGGCTCACGTACCTCCTAGTGCTGGTGCTTGGCCCGCTGATTACGTTTGGCGCGCCTCTCTGGGGCTTCTACGAGGCTACGTTAGCGAACCTGACTGAGCCGACGGATGACAGGTCCACCGGGTTGAAGGTTTGGTTTAGTGGGCTTTGCATCGCTACGGCAGTGGCGGGCGTTGGGCTTCTAGGGTCTACCGCGAGGGGGTCGGTTAGTACCTCGCAGAGTGCAATCGTTGCGATGCTTGCGGTTGGGTTCCTTTGCATCTTTGGCGTGTTGATCCTTTTGGCGGATCCGCTTGGGGCTTCGAGGCGGGTACAGCGCCAATGGCAACTCTCGAACGCTGGTCGCGTCAATCGTTGGTATGGGCCAGGACTCGTGCGGACGATGAAGCTCGTGTTGTTTGCGTCTTTGGGTCTGCTGGCCATTTTCCTGGCGACGGCCCATATCCTAGGAGCCATCTTGGGGGTGCCGGTGGGCGACGGTGCGCTTGCCGTTGCTTGTTACAGCGCCGGGTTTGTCACGTTCATCGTCGGGTTGGCCGTGGCTCTCCGGTCTCGATCCAATAACGCGACAAGCGTGAGACTCGTGGTCGGCATTATCTTCATAGCGATCTGTGTGGTCCCAGCCATTGCTGCGTTCTTGGTGTCGGTCGTCTTCTTTCGCGGGTCCGATGACGGTTGGGTCGTTGCGGCGCCGTCGCCATTCTATATGGCCGCTTTCGCGCGGGGTGGGAGCACGGCAACCGTAGTAGCTGGTTGGGCTGCGACCTTCGGGTGGGCCGCGATTGGGGTCTTCCTGTTCCGAGTCGGCCAGAATCGAATCGAGGCTGTAATTGCGGACTTTGAGTCACGGCTCAAGGCCACTGATAGAATGTTCAACGAAGAGGACGCACTTGCATTGGCGGTCGAGGCTGGTCCCGCACATGATGGCGGGGGCTCGGCGCAAGGGGTGGAGACCGGAACGCAATCGGAACCTGGATAAGCTCAAGACCTTCGCCGGTCTGCGTGCTAGAGCGGGTCGACAGTGGGCTCATTCCGTCTGCTTCGACTCGCCGTTTCTGCCGCACTAGCCGTCGTGATCGTTGCCGGCAGCGGCAGTAGTTCAGCGGCAGACGGCCGATCAACGCGAACGGGCCTTCAAAAGACCTCGAGAGACAAGAAGAAGGCTGCTCAGGTTGAAGCCGACCTCGGCGTGCTTTCTCGTTTCTCGACCAAGTTCAAGCCCGGTGAGGCACGCGTCAAGAACATCAAGCGCATCGCCGAGCTGGTAAACGGGACCATTGTTCCCGCAAGTGAATCCTTTAGCCTCAACCGAACGGTCGGCGCGCGAACGGAAGAACGGGGCTTCGTTCCAGCGCCGAGTATTCTTGACCTCGAGTACGTAGAAACGGTCGGCGGCGGCGTAAGCCAGTTTGCGACAACCCTCTATAACGCGCTCTACAATGCTGGCTTTCCGATCCTCGAGCACAAGCCACACAGCCACTACATAAGCCGGTACCCACCTGGGGTCGAAGCCACCCTTTCGTGGCCGGGCCCGGACCTCGTCTTCAAGAACGACTCAGAATCGCCCGTGGTCATCAAGGCAACTGTGTCCAAAGACCGGGTCTCAGTGAAGCTGCTTGGCCATACGCCAGGACGGAAAGTGGAACGCAAAGCTCCAGTTGAACTCGAACGCAAGCCGGCGCCTGTTGAGCTGGTTGGGGATGCGACAGTCTCGCCTTCGAAGCAGAAGGTTGAGCGCCCGGGGTCGCCCAGACGGTCGGTACGCGTGGAGCGCACAATCCAGAATCCCGGCAAGCCAAAGAAGGTTGACCAGGAGGTTGTGGTCTATCTTTCTTCGCGGAAGGTGGTGCGTGTGCACCCCTGTAAACTGCCAATCGGGCATAAGGATAGGTCGCCAGAACCATGTCCTTCCAAGGGCAAGAACAAGAGAGCAAAGAAGGCCTAGCCGAATGACGCTGTATCCGCCTTCGGCGGAACGCGAAGAGGGTTTCGCACCGGCTCTAAAGCGACAACAAAACAGTCAGCTTGAGGTGTCGAAAAACGGACAGACTACTTGCCTCAGCTTTGCTTTCAGTGCAGATGAGCCAAGCCCATGGAGTCAGTAGCAACCGAACAGGCCCTGAGTAACGCTGCCCCCCGAGAAGGCCGCGAGCTCATTGAAGCTACCAAACCGTTCGTCGAGGAGAACGTCGCCGAGAGTTGGCGACACCTCATCGTCGCTATCGTGCTGATCGCCGGTGCAACCACCGCGTCAGCGTTGGTGCCGTTCTGGCCGGCGCGACTTTGCAGCGCAGTTCTCTCTGGGCTGCTGATCGTGCGGCTCTTCATCATCTATCACGACTTTTTTCACGGGGCGCTACTGCGTAACTCCAAAGCCGCCAAGGTTGTGCTCAGCATCTACGGGATGCTGGTGCTTGCGCCCCCGCGGGTTTGGAAAGAAACGCACAACTACCATCACGCGCATACGGCTCAGATTATTGGGTCGCACATCGGGTCATTTCCGGTCGTGACCACCGAGATGTGGAAGAAGATGAGCGCGCGGGACCGACTCAAGTACAAAGTCGTGCGTCACCCGCTGACGATTCTGCTCGGCTATGTGCCGATTTTCATGATCGGCATGTGCGTGAACTCGTTGCGCAAGTCGTTTACTAAGTATTGGGACTCTGCTGCGGCACTGGCAATCAACTGGGTGCTGACCGCAACGCTGATCTGGCAGTTTGGTGTCGCGACTACATTTTTTACTTACCTACTGCCCCTGATGGTAGCCACCGCGATGGGAGGCTATCTCTTTTACGCTCAGCATAATTTCCCTTCGATGGTGCTTCGGCCACGCCAGAATTGGACGTTCGCTGGTGCCGCGCTCGAGTCCTCAAGCTACATGCCGATGGGCTCGTTCATGCAATGGATGACGGGGAACATTGGGTTTCACCATGTCCACCACCTCAACTCCCAGATACCGTTCTACCGACTTCCCGAAACAATGGCGTCGATCGTAGAGCTGCAAGCGCCCGGGCAGACTTCGCTGGCGCCCACGGATGTTGCACGCTGTCTCCAATTGAAACTGTGGGACGCGGAGCGAAAGGAGATGGTTGGCTACCCGTAGACACTAAGCCCAGTTTCACAAATAAGCGTGTGTGGGCCATTGACACGTTCCAATGGTGAGTGGAACATCTGACTCCTGTAAGCCCGTTCATTGACGGGGGCTGCCCAAGCAGTCGATGCGCCATGATCCAACGTGGCGACCAAAGCCAGCCCCAACTGCACTCGGGCGCGGCGATAGCCAGGAGAACAACTGTGACCACATCGCGCGATGAGATTAGAAGTCTTGTAGGGAAGTTTACCTCGGACCTTGAGGGCCTCGTGCGAACGGCGGCGATAGCGGCGGTTCAAAGTGCACTTGGAGGCGCTACGCCCAAGGTCGCCTTTGACAAGACGCTAGCCACCGCCCTCGCCTCCAAGCGCGTTGCAGCCAAACCAGCAAAAGTTGGGACGGCGACCAAGACCACAAAACCCGTCGTTAGGCCAAGCCTGGTCACCAAGACGCTCAAGGCCAAGCCCGCCAAACCTGCGAAGGCCCCGAGGAATGCGCCCGCCAAACCTGCTAAAGCCGCAAAGGCCAGTGGAAAGGCGGCTGCGCAGAAGCGAATCCGTCGCTCCGACGACCAGATTGATTTGATGGCAAACGCCATCCACGAGTATGTCGCGGCCCACCCCGGCTCCGGGGCCGAACAAATCAAGACCTCTTTGAAGATCTCCAAGGCCCAATGGCTGCTACCCATCAAGCGACTTCAAGATCAGGGGCGACTCATTGCCCGAGGAGAGAAGCGAAGTACGACCTATACCTCGGCTAGGTCTCCCTCGAAAAAGTAGCGCAAGATGACGCCGCGGGGGACCGACGTGGACGCGGTGGAGAAAGAGCGGGAGCGATTCATCGTTACGCAAACGGTGCTCGCTCCCGTTCCGCTTTTGCCCAACATCCTGCTCTATCAAGCGACCTCACTCTCCCCGCTTTGGACGGAGTCCCAGGAATTCCTCGAGCGGCACGAGCTTGATCCACCCTATTGGGCCTTTGCGTGGCCCGGGGGTATCGCACTAGCGCTCTACGTCCTGGGTCATCCCGAAACGGTGCGAGGCAGAGCCGTCGTTGATTTCGGAAGTGGCAGCGGATTGGTGGCGATCGCCGCCGCCCTTGCAGGCGCTGCCTCGGTGGTTGCTGTCGACCGCGATCCATTGGCTAGGACCGCTATTCGTCTAAACTCAGCAAGTTGGAAGGGGCTTGTAGGAGTCGCGGCGGAGCCGCCGCCAATTAGCCGCGGGGATTGTGTACTGGGAGGCGACTTGTTCTACGAGGCCGAACCAGCGCGGACATTCTCGGAGTGGTTCCGAACTCTGGCAAAATTGGGCGCTCAGGTGTTCGTTGGCGATCCGGGCAGAGCCTATGTCCCGCAGGACTTTCGATGTGTCGAGGAACTTGAAGTACCAACGATGCCCGATCTTGAGTCGCGAGACCGCATGCTCGCTCGAGTCCTTACTCCCCAATAAGCCCCAATGTCTCTGTAGATTCACCTATCGGCTCAACAGACACAAGCTCGACAAGATTGGGAAGTGGAGACGTTTGTTTCCAGATCGGGCTCTCCCAATCGTTCCAAAGTACTTGTGAAGCGGTCACGCCAGGTTTGAGTTTCAACGAGATGCGGTAGCGCTTGAGCTGGAGCCCGTCAGCAGTGGGAGTGATTCGCGTAACGGTCAACGTCGGCTGCTCTTTGACTGGAACGCGGTAGTCCACGAAGCTCGACTCGAAGACCTTCTCACGCCCTTGCACCGACCAGCGCCACCCAATGAGGTTCTCGGTCTTTCCCTCACGAGTCTGGCGCTTCTCCACCACCTGCAGGAACGTGGTTTCGTCGTCGAACCTTGCGAGTCCAAATCCAGTCGATGTATTGAAGGCATCAAGTAGGGGTAGCTTTGCAATGAAGCGCGGGCTCCGACCATCTATCTGGTAGAGCTCACGCTCCGCCAGCGGGAAGCTAATCGGTTGCGTTTGCGGCGGCTCTTCGCCTGGCGTTGGCTCCGGCACCGGACCGAAGTCGGTATCTCGATCAGAGCGCTCCAACGCCACTCGGGTTGCGAGCGCGGCCTCATCGGCTAAGCGCCACTCGACGAGGGCATAGCGACCATTCAACAGTTGGCGAGTCATTACTCGGTCTGTCTCCCGCGCGTAGGGAGCCCGAACGCGGTCCCACGACGCAGAAGTAGCCGGGTCGGGGAACGTGTCCCGTTCACTAATCACGGCTCCTGGAACGAGCCCGGCCAAGACGGCAGCTTCGTAGCGGCTAAGCAGGGGCCCGCAGGAGACGACTCCCCCCTTCGTTTGCGGCTCGAGACCTGTCTGCGCGCAGATTGCCTTGAGCAAGTCGGCGTCGGATTGTGGCGCACTGACCTCAAATGAGAGCAACGTCGATAGCATCGCCTTCGGCTCCTGGCGGCCAGGTTCCCCCGCGACAACTCGTGCGGTTTCGGGTTGCTCGCTTGCGCCACAGGCCAAGAGCACTAGGCAACACCATGCGGATGCCAATTCTCGTGCACCGTCGCTAAGCATCCCCCAAGTGTTACACGCGCACAAAACTTACCCAACAATTCGACCTGCGCTCGCAAGAAGCAGACTGCTCACGTGTAGCTCGACGGGCCTTGAGGCATCGTCTACACCATGAGCGTGCCGGGCCCCGCGCTTCTTGACCCTGCTAACGTCCGCGAGCTGGAAGCTCTACGTCGCCGACTTGAGGTGCGCGCGCGGTCAGGCCACGGTGGCGATCACCTCTCCAAGCGAAAGGGCTCCAGCGTCGAGTTTAGAGAGCACCGCGGGTATGAGCCCGGGGACGATCTCCGCCGTATCGATTGGGGAGCCTACGCGCGCACCGGCGAGCCAATGATCAAGGTGTTTCGTTCAGAGGAAGACGTCGTCGTCCGCTTCCTCTGCGACACCTCAGCCTCGATGGGTTTTGGGGACCCCTCGAAGCTTGAATTTGCTCAGCGTTTTGCGGCGGCGGTCGGCTACATGGTTTTGGCCCGAAGCGAACGCGCCCAAGTTCTTTCTGCTGCCGATGGGCTCGTTTCAACGCGGGCGCCCAGCAGAGGCCGGCCTGGCTTGCCAGGCTTCCTGGCATCACTCGAGCAGCTTGCCGCCAACGGCGAGACGAATCTTTCAAAGGCTATCGATGAAACGCTGCGACGCAGTCCGCGACCCGGGTTGCTGATCGTCATTAGCGACTTCTTTGATCCGTCGCAGGTCATCTCGAGTCTGAAGCAAGCCGTCTTCGCTGGGCATCAGGTATCCATTCTGCAAGTGCTCGCTCCGGAAGAGCTCGAGCCAAACTATGAAGGTGACCTTGCGCTGGTAGATGCTGAGACAGGAGTCACCATCGAAGTCACAATGGATATCGGCGCTTTGGAGGCCTATAGGCAAAGACTGCAAAGCCTTAGTGACACACTCGCGGATTTCGCTCGGAGGCACCGCGCGAGCTATGGGCGCCACTCGACGACAGATAGTATAGTTGAGTCTGTTCGGGACTTCGTCGAGCGAGGAGCGCGCCTTTGAACTCGTTGGCGCTGACCTCCATGGGCGGCCTGCTGCTTTTGCTATTGGCCATCCCGCTGGTCGTCCTTTATATCTTACGGGTCCGCCGCCGGAAGGTAAGCGTTGGCTCAACCTGGCTTTGGGCAGCTGCTCAGCGCGACTTGATGGCCAAGTCGCCATTTAAGCGGCTCCTGCTGCAGGTACCATTGTTGTTGCAGCTTGCGCTCTTAGCTGCGCTCGCCGTTGCGTTAGCCAAACCTGCTCGACTGGCGGAAGGTGTGTTCGGCGAGCATGTTGCCATCGTCATTGATGTAAGCGCCTCGATGTCGACCCAGGAGGGAGAGGCCGAAACGCGCCTCTCAAGCGCAAAGGCAGCAGCTGTCGAGCTGGTAAAGGGATTACCGCCCGGTGCGCAACTCATGATTGTGGAGGCGTCCCACGAGCCCAGAATTGCCTCCCCTTTGGACAGAGACCGAGCTCGCATAGATGGGGCCATTCGTAACGTCGAGCAGCAGGACGTGGTTGGAAACCTCTCCGGGGCCATCGCATTGGCGGTAGACCGTCTCAAGGAGTTTGAAGACGGACGCGTCGTCGTATTCACCGACGGTTACTTGGCAGAGCCGCCGGAGCTCGCGAAGACCAAGACACCCATCGAATTCGTCCTCGTTGGAAAGCCGCAGAACAATGCGGCTATCGTTCGCCTAGACGCGCGGGTCTACACCGACGGCGAAAGTAAGAAGGAGCTCAGCGAGGTATTCGTCCTACTTGCTAATTACGGCACTGAAAGCCGAGAAGCATTTGTTACTGTTCGCTTGGATGGCGAGGAATCCCCGCGCGATTCACGCAGGCTGGTATTGCCCCCGGGAGAACGGACGCCAGTAGTACTCGTGTTCGAGGCAAGCTCGGCAGAGGCAGGACGAGCGCTAGTGGTGGACGTCTCTCCGCATGATGCAATGCCGGTGGATGACGTTGCATACACGAAGGTGCCTTACGGTGAAGACTTAGAAGTTTGGTACCTCCCCAAAACGCCTACGGACGAGAACGTTTGGGCCCTTCGTGCATTCTCCGCCGACCCTAAGGTCCGGCTGAAAAAAGGGGTATTAGGGGCGAACGATCAGAGCATTCCCGCTGAAGCCTTGGTCGTCGTCGACGGGGCGTGTCCAGCAGCAGACTTTCCAGGCGGAGACTTACTGGTAATCAATCCGGGGCCCGGCGCGTGTCTCGGGCTCAACGCGAAGCCCGCGGTGAAAGAGCCGATTATTACTTCCTGGGAGACTGGAGACGCCCGGATGCGCTTCGTTTCACTCGATCGCCTCCACATCTCCGAAGCCACGCCACTGGAGGGCGGTGCCCACATTACAGAACTTGCCAGAGCCGATGACAACGTCATTATTCGCGACGCGTCGACTCCTGGAAGAACGGCGACCGTCGTGGGTTTCAACGTTGGAGAGTCAGATTGGCCCTTGAAGGCGTCCTGGGTGCTCTTCTGTCGCAACATTGCCGAGCAAGCGCGCCTCCACCGCACCGCAAGCACGAACACGACCTTGGTAGCTGGCGCGCCTCTACGAGTGAGTGTACCAGCGGGAACAGTCTCCGTCGCAGCGACGAGTCCCACAGGAGCAACGTTGGACGTTTCGCTCCGAAGTGGGCTCGCCGTAATTCCTCGGTCGAGCAAGGTCGGTATCTATAGGCTTTCGTACTCGGGTCGAACGACTGGGGCCATAGCCATACCTCTCAATCTTACGAGTGAGACCGAGTCAAACCTGAGCGCGCTTGCCAACCTCCCTAGCTCTGGTCAGGTATCAACCAGACGGAGCGAAGACGCTCCTAAGCATTTTCTAGAGTTTGGCTGGCTCCTGGCAGCATTGGGACTCGCACTCCTGCTATTTGAAGTCTGGTACCACACCCGCGACCCGCAATCCGCTGGGCTGAAGGGGACTCATCCAATCGGTAAAGTACGGGTTCGATGAGCCTCGCACTAACGCTCATTCCCGTACTTGCAGTTCTTGTAGTCACGGCTTTCTTGTGTGCGAAGAAGCTCAAGGAGTTCGGCAAGCGTTGGGTTTTCCTGCTTGGACTAGGCATCAGCCTTCTCCCGGGATTGTACGTCAGCCTCGTTTCGACCGGGCTTCTGGCAGAGGCTTATGTACGCATTCACAAGCCTATGCTGGCGGCTGTGTCGCTGGCCGCAATGGCAGCGATCTCACTATTAGCCATCAGGGGTAAGTCGAGCACACAACGGGCGCGCCAAGTAGCGATTGACGTGTCGCTCGTCGTGCTCACGCTCTCGCTCTCGTTCACTGTAATGGGCATGGAAGTGGGCCAGCCGATCGACCGACTAACGGTGATTGTCGCGGTCGATCGCAGCCGCTCGATCGATCTGGTCCCCGGTGCAGCTGATCGGGTGCTGAGCGAGCTGGTCAAGGTTGAAGAATCGATGCGCGACGAGGACGAGTTGGGCGTCGTCGCGTTCGGTGTAGCCGCAACGACCGAACAGGCCCCACGGACGAAGAGCGAGCCGAAGTCGGCGCAGGAGGCAGCAGTCGCCCGCGAGGGCAGCGACTTGGATGCCGCTATCAGGCGTGCGCTCTCCGAGGTTCCAGCAGACTCGGGTGCACGGATCGTAGTCATAAGCGACGGCGTAGCGACCCGTGGTGACGTCATGGCTGGAGCGGCGGCCGCGCTCGCCGCACAAATCCCGGTCGACGTCATTCCGCTAATGCAGGAGGAGAACAAGGAACTTCGCGTAGTAAGTGTGCGTGCCCCCACCCAAGGCAATACGGGGGAGGCTGTCGATCTAGCCGTGGTAACCCGCGCGAGCGAAGAGACAGTCGCGGAGATACGGATCAAGCGCGATGGCCAACTGATTCGGCGAGGGGAGGTCACCATCGCAAAGGGGGAGGACGTTCTTCGCGTGAGAGAGAAGCTGGGTGACGCAGGACTACATCGATATGACGTCGAGGTCTCAGCCAAGGGCGCCTCATCGGATTCAACGCCCGAAGACAATGCTGGCGCTACCTTCGTTCGGGTCCGTGGCCGTGCGTCGGCGCTGATTATCGAGGGGGATGGCCGCGACGCCGCGGCCTTTCTTGAGAATGCACTCTCGAAAGCCGATATCGATGTCGACGTGGTTGGGCCCGGGGCAGTGCCAGCCGACCTGGGCGCCTTTGCAGCCTATGACCTTATCGTCCTAAGTGACATACCAGCGGCGTCTATGTCGCCCACGCAACTGAATGCGCTAGCGACCTACGTACGGGAGTTTGGTGGCGGGTTGCTGCTGTTGGGCGGAGACCGCGGCCTTGGCCCGGGCGGATACGGCAAAACACCTATCGAGGAGGTTTCTCCCGTCTCGTTCGACCTCAAGCAAGACCAGCGCCGAGCCAGTCTTGCTCAGGTCATCGCAATCGACATTTCCGGCTCTATGGCTGCAGAGGTCAACGGGAAGACCAAGCTGGAGCTTGCCAATGAGGCGGCCTCGAGATCGGCGGAACTGCTTGGATTGAATGATCGCCTTGGCGTTGAGCATGTCGATACCAAGGTGTATTGGACCGTGCCGCTCGCTCCCGTCGTAGATGCCTCGAAGCTGGGGGACGCTATTCGTTCAATGCCGGTAGGGGGCGGGGGCATACTCGTGCCGATCACACTCACCGAAGGGTATGCCGCTCTTCGCAGCGAAAAGACCAATATCAAGCACCTACTGCTGTTCGCCGACGGCTCGGATGCAGAGGACATGGAGCCTGCAAAGCCCCTGACCGCGGCGGCTTTGGTTGACGGAATCACCACGAGCGTCGTCGCGCTAGGTCAGGGTAAGGACGTCCCGGATCTCGAAGAGATGTCCCGGCTGGGTAAGGGCAGGTTCTACTTAATTGAGGACGCCTCGAGGCTGCCTGCGGTATTCGCGCAGGAGACCATCCTGGCAGCGCGGAGCGCACTTTACGAGGAGCCCTTCCAACCGACGATGCGTGCTCCCGGCGCGGTAGCGGCCGGACTTAGCTTTGACGAGGCGCCAGAGTTATTGGGCTATGTGGTTACTCTGCCCAAGCCACGCGCAACCATTCATTTGGCAGGGCCCGAGGAGGACCCCATTCTGGCGACTTGGTCCGTGGGGGTCGGACGTGCTGGAATCTTTACCAGTGACTTCAAGTCGCGTTGGGGCCTAGCTTGGACTGAGTGGCCCACAGCAGCAAAGTTGGTGGTGCAACTGAGCCGAGATTTGCTGCGCCGCGCTGAGGATCAAAAGGTGCGTACCGAGGCTACGGTCTCCAATGGGCAGCTGCATGTGCGCACCACGGTGGTCAGCAATGACGGCCGGGCTGCAAACTTTCGGCGTGTGCAGATGAAGGTGATTGGCCCCGATGGCTTCGAGAAGGTCGCAGCACTCGAGGCCAGCGGCGCCGGTTCTTACACAGCGGACCTTCCGGTCGAGAGGCCGGGCAACTACGTCATACTCGCGAGCGACGCGCTCAGCGGCGAGCTGCTCGGCACGACTGGAGCGGTCATGTCACGCGGCGAGGAGCTGAAAGTGACTGGGTCGGATGTGGCCGTTCTAGAGCGACTCGCCGAGTTTACTGGCGGCACGAAGCGCGAGTCGCTCGAGGGCATCTTCAACGACCGGCCCAAACTTCGATTTGCCTACCGGGATATTCAGAGCCAGCTGCTAGTGGTCGCGGCGGTTGCGTTGTTGCTGATGGTGGCTAGCCGCAAGCTTGGCATGCCCGAGGCGCTGGCGGACTTTCTTCGTGGCAAGCCTTCCGCGCAGTCTGCGCCCAGCGGAGAGGCTATCACGCCGGAACAGCCTTCGATGTTGGAGACACTACGTACAGCAAAACAGAGGGCGACTCGCGGAGCACCTCTTGCTGTGAGAGTCCCGCCTGCTGCGCCTGCTGCGGCTTCTACGCCAGCCACGTCAATTGAGTCACAGCCTGATGGCGGACTTCCCGCAGCGCCTGCACGACCGCGCCCGACTAGACTGGTGGGGCTTCATCCGATAGCCCAGAGGGATACAGGCACCCCGGCAGCGCAATCCCCAACACAACCAGCCGCCAGCTCTGCTCCAGTCCCAAACAGTCCTAGCGAAACGGGCGGGAAGCCGTTGTCGGCGGCCGAGCGGCTCGCCGCCAAGAAGCGGGCCAACAAGCGTACCTAGCTCCGCTCAAGCCGATTCTCGCGCGCTAGAATTGCCATCCAAATTAGGGCACTAGCCATACCAACGAACGTTCCGAACGAGACCAAAGAAACTGCCCAAGCTTTGTATCGAATAGCGACGACTCCCGCGGTCAGCACCACAATAGCGGCTCCCCGCATGGACCAACGCATAACTTTGGTAGCACCACTGACAAGGAAGCCGAGGCCCGCGAGGCCGCTGCTCATTAGTAACAGAGTGAAAGGCGCGCCCTGCTCTGGCAACAGCCCCGAGAGCGCCGAAAACAGATCAACGGCAGTTGTACCGAAGAGCATTAAGAATGCGCCAGTCACCATCTCTCGTCCGCGGCGATTATACAATAGCGAGCGCCTCTGCCACACTACCCCAAGGGTGATTAGGCTCAAGCTAACCAGGTCATAGACAACAACCTTCCACATGTTGAGGTCTTTGAGCCGGTGAAAGCCGCCGAGGATGACGATCGTACTGAAGCCCATGAGCGCAACCAAGAAGACCATTCCCCGAAAGGATGGGGCGACCTCAGCCTCCTTCTGCTCCTTACGACCGAGGTCCACGAGTCGGGACCGCTCTTCAATGCTTCGTCTGCACTCGAGAACGAGAACCTCAAGCTCGCTGTCGACATCGGTGAGTTCCGCTAGTTCTTGTAACGCGGCAGCGGCATCATCCGGTCGTTCGCGGAGAATCTCCGTGCGAACGAGGCTGTTCAACACCTGGATTTGCAGTTCGAGCGCGGCGCTGTTCTGGGTCCACTCGCGTAGCAGAGGCAATAGTGCAAACCGAGCTTCAACCAGACTTCGCCACCTGCTTGGATCGGGTGGCAAGGCCAAGACAGGACCAACACGCTGCTCTATGGCAGCGGTCAACTTTGCCAGCGCCTGATGACGCAAGATAGTCGCCATCGTGTCGTGCATGACTGAGGCCGAGGCGGGTCGCAACATGGGGTCGCGTTGGGTTGCGCTGTTGCACAACGCAGCAAGTTCCGGTTGAACCGTAGATTCGTATTCAACCGGCCGCGAATGCAGCACAGCATCAAAGACCTCGGCGAGCGTGCTACCCAAGTGTCGCGGCGTGTTGGTAAGCGCTGCATGTAGGGTAGCGCCAAGCAAATAGACATCTGTCCGTGCGTCTACCTGGCCTACTTCTGGATCAAGCATCTCGGGCGCGAGAAAGCCGGGAGTACCTACGATCTCAGTTGTTGGCTGACCAATCCGGTGGGCAATCCCCCAATCCAAGAGGTAGACCTCCCCGAACAAGCCAACCATTACATTCTCGGGCTTGACGTCCCGGTGAACAATGCCCTTCGAGTGAGCGAATTGCAGAGCATCGGCTACTCGCATAAGCACCTCCAAAATGGCCCCGTCACGATCGCCGTGACGTTCAACGAGTATTGGCCACGCTGGATGGTCCTCCTGCTCGATCAAGGTCGCTAGCGTTTGTCCTTCAACCCGCTTCATGACCAACACTGGGCCGCCAGCTGGATCGACCCCGAGGACATGAATCGGCACGATGTGTGGGTGCTCGAGATTGCCGGCGACGCGCGCCTCCTTGAGCAGCGCGTTGGTCGTGAGTGGATCACCACCGATGCGCGGGACCTTCACTGCGACTTCACGCTCAAGCGAACGCTGGAAAGCAACCCAAACGGCGCCCATGCCCCCCTGCCCCAATAGACTGGCCAGCTCAAGCTCGACATCGTCAACAGAGCCGGGAGAGCGGCTCAGCGAAACAACCGGAAGTCGGCTCGTTTGAGGGAGCGTTGCCGAGCAGTCAACGTGGCTGGGGCGGATTGTCGTGCCGGAGACGAAGGAAGCACTCGCACCCGCGTTAACGCTCGCTGCTATCGTCTTCGCCAGTGATGCCAGGTCCACGGTCACAGCGGCAAGTTTCTGTGGGCACTGCCAACACCGCAATGATTTTCGCCAAACCCGAGCTGCGTGCAATACTGCGCGCGCATGGGCCGCAAGCCTCAGATTGAAGCTTTCGCTGCCTGGTCGAAGGAGCGTGGGCTCATCACACGCGACATTGATCGGCAACGCGTGCTGAAGGATCTGCTCGAGCTAACCGACAACAAGCCGATCGCCGAGGAGCATGTCGACGCTCTAACCAAGAGGTATCGGGAGGGCTTGGTTGGCTCACGGGCCGTTCTCGCCGCCCGCCAAACGGGCCTGGAGATATTAGAGTGGCAAGAGGATGGCGGGCTCGCGACCTTCACCAACTCAAGTCATTCCGATGTACCCGAGTCGAGCGTTGCTCCGGAAGCGGTGCCTAATCCTTCCTCGGAAGGCAAGGTTGCCCGAGTAACACCCTCAACCAAACCGCCGGAATCATCTTGGGATGCGCTGTTTGCCAAAGAGGCTGATGCGGTCCGCGACCCGCTCGAGGTTGACAAGCACACCTCTGTAAGGCCGACCGGCTACAATCACCGTTCACAACCTCCGCCTCCACGAACAGGGCTTTCGGTTGAACAATCCCTCAAGGGAGTATCTGAAGCAAAACTGAAACAGGCGCGACTGGACCAAAGCCCTATTGATGGGGCCGCTGGGCTCGCGTCGTCGCGACCACCGCCCCCCGACACCTCATCAAAGACCGGCAGCTCTCGTCCCCCTGGGCTTGGTTCACTCTCAAACCGACCAGGCTCGATGCGGCCTGGTCTCGCTTCGGTCAAACCACCACAGGCCTTTTCTGAAAGGCCACCCGCTCGCCCAATTCCACAGGAACTGATTGTTCCGGAAGGGGTGCGCCCCTCGCTCGGAACGAGTCGCAGGGCGGCCATTGCGGCAGGGGCGCTCGTTGGAATAGGACTATTGTCCTTCATTACCAAGTTCCCGAGAGCGCTCTACGCGGCTTCAGCGCGAACGGTTAGCGGCCACTTTTCCTCGAGTCATCTCGGGGTGCAGTGGGAGTTCATTGGAAGCTGGAAACACAACGAGCAACTGGACGACTCGGAGGGTGTACCGGAGGGCAAGCGGCGGGTAAGTGTGTTTTTCCGCGGAGCTTCATCGAGCAACTTCAGCGAGCTGCTCACGGTCGTCGCTGTCGAAGGGAAGACACCAATTTCAGCTGAGAGCGCGAGGCAGTTAGGTGCCAATGAAACTATGGGCATGGTGAACTTTCGGCGCTGTGATCCACTGAAGACGACGATGGCTGAGGGCATCCGTTGCAGTGCTTTGGGCAGTCATGTTGGTCAGCCCGTCGCGGTGCTCGAATACTTCTACGCGTTAGCAGGCAAGGCCATCTTCTTCCGCTACTTCATGTCGGTTCCACCGTTCGTTCCAAACGGCTCCGTGCAGGACCTTGAGCAACAACAGGCCAATCATGCGACGCGCATCGACGAGATGATTGCAACCGCCGAGAAGATGGTCACAACCATGCGGCCCAGTTGAGCTCTCACCCGGCCATCAGCAACAGATTCTCAAGTGCCTGAGAAGCAGCTCCCTTGAGCAGGTTATCCAGTGCACACCCGACGACGATCGATTGGTTGTGCGGGTCTACCGCGACGCCCACTCGAGCGATATTGGTCCGCGCTACCGACTGAATCGAGGCCTGTTCGATCGAGGTTACCTCCACCACCTGCTGACCATCGAGTGTACTGGCCTGAGCATAGGCACGTGTGAGCACGGCCTGTGCTTCGTCTTGGGACATCGGCCGCCTTAGCCTTGCGAACGCTGTCGTAAGGAGCCCGCGCTTGAGCGGCAACAAGTGTGGAGCAAACGTGAGCGTCACTGGCTGACCTGCGACTCGCGAGAGCGCTACTTCGATCTCCGGGGTGTGCTGATGATTGCCTACTCGATAGGCACTCACGTTCTCATCCACCTCCATGAAGAGAAGGTTCTCAGCCACTTTGCGGCCCGCCCCCGACACTCCACTCTTCCCATGAACGAATAGACCGTTAGGCTCGATCAGTCCTTCGGCAATAAACGGCGCTAACGACAAGATGGCGGCTGTCGCGTAGCAACCAGGGTTGGCCACGAGCTTGGCCGCCTTGATGTCGGTTGCGCCAACTGCGTTCGGCAACTGAGGGAGGCCGTACGGAACCTTGCCCAAGAGCTCCGGATGCGGATGCTCGAAGCGGTAGAACGCTCGAAAGCTTTCTTGGTCGAGCAGCCGAAAGGCGCCCGAAAGATCCACCACGCGCGCACCGCTTGCTACGAGCTGCGGCGCAAGTTCCGCGGACACCTCCGCAGGCGTCGCCAGTGCGACGAACTCAGCCTCGCGGTAGGACTCTGGAGCCTCCACTTGAGGCCGCACGACCCGCTCGAGCGGGAGAGCCAGGCTCCCCGAATCCCCGAGCGGAAGGAGATTGCGTAGGGGTTCACCGCGAGCACGGTCGGAGTAGGCCGCGGTCACCTCGAACGAGGGATGGTTTGCCAGCAGCCGCAGCAGCTCAAGACCCGAATAGCCGCTGACGCCGACGATGGCCACTTTGGAGCGCATGCCGCTTGCGATAATCGGAGAATAGTCGGCACACAAAGCGTTATCTTCTAGCGATGGTCTATCGGGCTTGTCTTGTGCTGGCGCTCACCGCCGCTTGTTCCGATTCAGGCAACGGCGGCGGTGGGGAAGGTGGAGCTGGGGCATCCTCTGGTCCGGGGGCTGGAGCAGGCCCCTCCGGCGTTGGTGGCGGTGTCCAACCGCCAGCTCCAGCCTGCAGCGCGGCAGATCCGCCGGGCAGCAGCGAGGTCGCTTTGCCAACCATAACGCATGAGCTTTTCGATGACTGGCGCGAGTCGTGGAGCGCTTCGCCTGCGGCGGTCGATCTCGACGGTGACGGCGTTACAGAGATCATTGCTTCCCGTTCCGGACGAGTTGTCACCTGGCATGCAACCGGGGAAGTCGTCTGGTCGGCTGACGTAGAGGGACGCTGTTGGTCATCCCCCGTAGTTGCCGACGTTAGAGCCGACTTACCTGGCCTCGAGGTTGCGCAGGCTTCGGGCGATAAGATCTACCTCTTTTCTGCGACGGGCGGGATCGCTTCGGGCTTTCCGTACACCTTCCGTGGCGAGCTGCGGAGCCTGGCGGCCGGGGATATTGATGGGGATGGTGAGCTCGAACTCGTGAGCGTTACCACCCAAAACCTCGAGGCAAACGGCCAACGCGATATAGTGATTGCGGTCAACCCCGACGGTTCAACGGTAACTGGGTTTCCCCCCAACACGAGCGGAGCTTCGGGCTGTGATGACGCTTGTTATGTGTATAACGGTTACGATCAGAACGTAGCTATCGGCGATGTCGACGGTGACGGCATCAGCGACATCTTTGCAACCCAGGACAACGCGTATAACTCGCTGCACCGCGGAACAGGGGAGGCCTTCGATTGCGCCCCCATCTTCAGCGGTCGCACGAAGTTTTTAGGTGTGCGTGACCTCCACAACTATGCAGAGGCTCAGCAGGGCTACGCTGAGGATGAAGCAACCGCGCTGCAGGCTCACCACACGAATACGGCTCCGGCGCTAGCAGACATTGATGGCGATGGCGTAGCCGAGTTGGTTTTCCTCGCCTCGGTGCAGAACGCGGCCCAGGATGATCGCGAGCAAGGCGTGGCACTCTGGGTATTGAAGCCAGACGGAACGCGACCAGCGGACTGGGTGGAGCCACTGCACTTCAGCGACTATCTGAGCGGGCTCTGGGACTACGGCGAGACCAATATCGTAGCCATCACGAACCAGGTGAGCGTGGCTGAGCTCGATCCGGACCGAGCCGGACCAGAGATGGTGTTTGCCGGCTTCGACGGAAAAATTCACGCCGTGGACTCGAGCCGCAACGTGCTGTGGAGCGTCGCTTACACACAGAGTGACGTCGTCGCCACTGGCGGAGTCGTGATTGGCGACCTTTCGGGAGATGGAGCACCTGAGATTGTGTTCGCGACCTACTCGACGGAGGTCGGATTCGGCGAACTCTTCGTACTGGATGGCGGCGGCAATCTCTTGCACCGACTCCCCCTCCCCGGCCGCGGCGCGATGCCAGTTCCAACCCTCGCGGACGCCGACAACGATGGCGCGGTCGACATTATCGTGAGTCTGAAGGACTCGGAGAACGGCGCTCCGCAGATCTTGGTGTTCGGAGTGGCCGGTGCACGCGAAAATTGTCTTTCGTGGCCGACCGGGCGGGGTAACACTCTGCGCAATGGATACCTCCCGCCAGGGTAACCCCCTGCTCGCCCTCACGCCGCCCTTCGACTTCAGCCAAATCAGCGCGGAGGGTGTGGTGCCCGCAATAACCGCGCTGACGGAAGCCGCGCGGCAGGCGGTCAATGAGATAGCCAATCAACAAGCTGAGCTCAGCTACGAATCGACGCTCGGTGCTCTCGAGGCAGCTACCTACCAACTGGAGAAAGCTGCCATGGTGTGTGAGCACCTCGAAGGCGCGGCGAACTCGCCTGAATTGAGAGAGGCGTGGGGCGTCGCTCAACCAATGGTTAGTGCGTTCTGGTCAGAGCTACCTCTGCATGAAGGGCTCTATCAGGTGCTTTCGCGGTTCTCTGCAAGCAGCGCCGCCAAAGATCTTACGCCAGTACGCTCGCGTCACCTCGAGAAGACTTTGGATGAGTTTCGACGCCACGGCGCAGAGCTCTCGCCTGAAGGAAAGAAGAAGCTCACCGAGCTCGATGTGGAGCTGTCGCGACTAACCACCAAGTTCTCACAGAATGTATTGGATGCAACCAACGCCTTCGAGTTGACGATTGAAGACGAGACTCGGCTCACCGGGCTTCCTCCGCTTGCCAAGCAGGCCGCACGCGCGAGCGCAGAAGCCAAAGGTCTTTCGGGGTATCGCTTCACGCTGCATGCTCCGAGTTTGATTCCGGCGCTGACGTACTTGGAAGATCGCTCGCTGCGCGAGACGCTTTACCGCGCACACAATGAGCGCGCTGCCTCGGGCGAGTTCGACAACCGCCCACTCATTCGACAGATTCTTTCGCTGCGCAAACAACGCGCAGAGCTGCTTGGCTTCGCAACGTTTGGCGATCTCGTTACGCAGGATCGCATGGCGAAGTCGAGCAGCCGCGCGCGCGCTTTCGTCGAACAATTGCGCGAGAAGACGAAGGCCTCTTTCGCAGAAGACAAGGCGACGCTCAGCCAATTCGCAGGCTTTCCCCTCATGCCTTGGGACGTGGCCTTTCAATCTGAGCGGCTTCGGAGAGAGCGCTTTGACTTTGATGAGGAGCAACTCCGTCCCTACCTTCCACTAGAAACAGTTCTCTCGGGGGCCTTCGCGACATTCGAACGGCTCTATGGCGTTACCTTCGAGCCCGCGGATCTACCAACTTGGGATCGCTCGGTTCGGCCGTACCTGCTCAAAGACGGGGCTGAGCTTTTGGCGCATGTTTACGTGGATCTTTTCCCTCGTGAAAACAAGACGCAAGGTGCGTGGATGGCACCGCTGCAAACCGGAGTCGAGGGTCAGCCTCACGTTGCAGTGGTGGCCGCTAACTTTACGCCGCCGGTCGGAAACACAGCCGCCCTACTGACCCACCGAGAGGTAGAGACGCTCTTTCACGAGCTCGGCCACTTGATGCATCAGTGTCTGAGCAAGGTGCCGGTGCGAAGACTCGCTGGCACCAATGTCGCGTGGGACTTCGTCGAGCTGCCCAGCCAGATCATGGAGAACTGGACCTGGGAGCGAGCGGCGATCGATCTGTTTGCGCGTCATCACGAGACTGGCGCAACAATTCCAGAAGAGCTGTTCGAGAAGATGGTTCGCGCGCGCACCTACCGAGCAGCGAGCGTACAAATGCAGCAACTCGGCTATGCCGAACTAGATCTGCAACTGCACACGAGCTTCGATCCAGAGTCGAGCGAGGACCCGGTCGAGCGAGCGCGGAGCATTCTTGCGGAGCACGTGACCGCGCCGCTGCCGCTTAGCTTTGCGATGATCGCCTCGTTCGGCCATTTGTTCGGAAGTGCCGTCGGCTACGCGGGGGGTTACTACTCATACAAGTGGGCCGAAGTATTGGACGCAGACGCGTTCGACCGGTTCAAAAGCGAGGGGCTCTTCAGCCGCGAGGTTGGGCAGGCATTTCGAGATGGGCTGCTAAGCCAAGGGGATGCTGCCGATCCCGAGGCGCTGTTCCGTGGTTTCCGTGGCCGTGACCCCGACGTGAAGCCCTTGCTCACTCGACTCGGGCTCGCCTGAGTCTGCCAACTGCAGCTGGACTTGCGGCGACCGCTGACTGCTAGACTCCGCGCTCTTTCGAGCAAGGAATACGAGGACGATATGATGACAATCGGCAATGCGGTTTCGTGGATGCGTTCGGAGATGAGCCAAGCGGAGACGGCAAAGGCGGAAGCCGCACAAGAGATCGACGACGCAAAGTCGAAGGAGATCTTCCAAGCTGCTCAGAGCTCGATCGACGCGTCGATGAAGGAGGTTTCAGAGCGGCTTGCCGAGGTTGCGGCGAAGGAGCGCACCGAGGCCAACGCGCGAAAGCAGGCCATCTTCGACACGATCTATCTCATTGCGGCGGCAGACGGCTCAATCACCCCGATTGAACGGGCGAAGCTCGTGCTCGGCATCCAAGGGTTGCTTGGTGACGGCGCCGATGAAGCCACGATTGACGATGGCCTATCGATGGCTCGCGTGTTGCGCGAGGAGAAGGGACTGGCAGGAGCCGCAGCACATGTTGCTTCGGTCATCAGCGAAGAGTTCGAGCGCTATGCGCTACTTTCAATTGGCTCAACCGTCGCATGGCTTGGCGGCGGAGTTGGCGCCAAAGAGGGAGCAGCGCTTCAGGCAGTGAGCGGAGCCTTTGGCGTGCCGATCAAGGTGCTGCATCAGATCATGGCGAGCGCAGCAGCAGTCGCCAAACGCTAGGGAATGAGCGAGGCCTGTCGCCCTATGCGGCAGGCCTCAACTTACTTCTTCTTGGTCTTTGCTTTGGCCGCAGTCTTTTTCTTTTTGGAGCTGACAGAGGAAGCGGCAGGAGCGATCGCCGCTGACTTGGTGGGCTCAGCGTTCTTCTTCCCAGGCTCTACCTTCTTGAGCGCCTGACCTTTAGGGCCATTCCAGCGCTTCTTGAGGAATGACTTCACCACGTCCCGCATCAAGCCGATGTGCGCGCAGTGATCCATCTTGTCGTTTCCGTCAAAGCCGCGCGCGTGGAAGTTCCCGACGTCGAACTTTGAGTTCAGCTCGAGCCCCATCGGGTCTCCCTTGCGGGGCTTCTGCGCCTTGGGACGACCCCCCAACTCGTGAATGAGAAAGTTAACGGTCTCGGTCGTGCTCGCGTAGTCCGGTGGAATGATCGACGAGTGCGATACATACATAAAGCGCTTGCCGGCCTTCGCTCGCTTGGCATACGCCATGAACGGGCCAAGGCTTAGTTCATCAAGGGTGCCGTCCGGGTTGTAGCTCGCGTGCAAGCCGTCGAGCAGAATCACTGAGTCGGCGAGGTCCTTGCCGTAGTCGGATCGCAAGATCGATTTAACGGCCCCATAGCCTGCGCTCCACGCTGACAAGCCAACTTTGCGAACCTTGGCGCTCTTGATCCCACGAACCTTGGCGACCTCTGCCTCGACACTGGCGACCAGCTCCTTGAAGACCTTTGGGTCGGCGAAAGTCTGCTCGTAGACGCCGGAGCCGATGCCCAAGGTGATGCCCACGAGTACAGCACCGTCCGCGACTTGCACCCACTCCCGACGCATTGGGTCGTGCCCATGAAAATGGAACACCACGTCGAACTTGCCGTCTTTGGTCACGCCACCGCGACCGGGCATCACCATTTGACCGATCGAAGGTCCGCGGTTCCAGCCCTGATAGATGCCGGGAGACGGCTCCTTTGTGTTGCACGGGTTTACCCCGCCGCGCTCCTCAACCGTCTTTTGGGTCTGGGTCTTCTCGGTGGGCTTTGCAGGAACAAAGGCCTTCTTCTCGTCAGCGTGCGAGAGCGTGGGCTGCGCAGTAGCCAGGAAAAGCAACGCCAGCCCGCTCGTGATTGCGCACAGAACACGCTTGGCGTGGACAAGACGCTTTCCGCCGAAGCTGGAGGCAGTGAACAGAGTCAACGCGGTCTCGATACTGCGAAAATACGCGGATAGCAAAACACCGGTCTTGGACGAACTCTCGCCAGATTTCATACAAACCGCGCTCATACGAACTCGAGGTCGAACCCTCGCTCGGAAAGCGAGGCATAGGCCGCACGGTCGAAGCGGAACAACTGGGCAGGTCGGCGACCGACGTTTTGTTCATGCTCGTCGGTCGGAAGCAGGAGGCCTGTCCCCGCGATTCGTTTTCTGAAGTTACGCTTGTCGAGTTGACGGCCAAGGATCGACTCGTACATGCGCTGCAACTGCGTGAGACTGAACGCTGAGGGCAAGAGGTCGAAGCCAACCGGGTGACGCCGTACTTTGGTGCGTAGCTGAGCCGAAGCCTCTCGAACGATGACGTTGTGATCGAACGCCAAGTCGGGCAACGCGTCTGCAGCGAACCAGTCGGCGCGGACGGCATCTGTGGCGGCACGGAGAGCGTACCCAGCAGGATTTACGAGCGCGAAATAGGCCACCGAAACAACCCGCTCGCGGGGGTCCCGGTCGAGAGCACCGAAGGCTTGGAATTGTTCCAGATACGAGATCGTAACTCCGGCTTCTTCCTGCAATTCACGACGAGCGGCCGCTTCGAGGGTCTCATCGATTCGAACGAAGCCGCCCGGCAACGCCCAGCGGCCGCGGAAGGGCTCCAACGCGCGCTCGATGCAGAGCACCTTCAAGACGGTGCCAATGAGGCCGAAAACCACACAATCGACGGCAATCGCAGGGCGCGCGAACTCGTAGGTGATTGCCATTGTCGTGAACGCAGAAAACGCGCGGATAATGTACTACATTCCAAAGGCGATGGACCTCTACTTCATGTCGCCCCCTCCGAGGGATTGGGAGCTTCGCGGCCGAGCTAACTTCCGCAGCCGAAAAGCCGCTGATGTTGATCCGCTGCGTGCTCGCCGTGAGTGGCTGACCTTAGCCGAAGGGATCGAGGCGCTTGGCGGAACCGTCGTGGTTCTTCCTCCGGTGCAAGGGCTTTCCGGGTTGCCGTACGCCGCCGAGGCTGGCCACCCGCTGCCGGCGACTCGCCCAGGCGGAAGACCGCGCTTCTTGCTACCCAAAATGAAGCCGCAACATCGCGTCGCAGAGCGCACCGTCTGGGGACCCTTCATGGAGCGACTCGGCTTCGAAGTGATCGATGAGCCGGGTGAATTCATCTGGGAGGGGCAAGGAGATGTGGCTTGGTTCGATCGAGCCACGCTGCTCTTTCACGGTGGGCGTACCGATACGCACGCCGTAAATGCGATACGCAAACACTTCGACGGTGAGCTGCTCGAGCTTTCGGTGCGAGAGCCGGCCTTCCACGGCAACATGGCGCTTCTCCCGCTCGAGCGCTCGCGTTCGATGTTGGTCTGTGCGGACGTCATGCACGAGGACTCACTGGCCCTGCTCGAAGCTCGAGTTGGACGCGACTGCCTCCATTTTGTCTCGGAGGAGGAGATTCAACTTTATGCAACCAATGGTCTTCCCGTTGGGGACACAGTGCTCTGTCCCTCGGTGCTGCCACAGCGTGTCCGCAAACTGATTGAGCGCGAGGGTTATACCGTTGCAGAACTCGGTATGCCCGAGCTGTGCGAGAAGGCTGGCGGCGCATCACGCTGCTTAGTCTGCGTGTTTAGAGACGCGCCCGACCTCGAGATCCCATCGGAGAATCTCCTATCAGCTCACCGCGAAGATTTGCTGGGCTAGCGCGGTCTCAAACGAACGAATTGGCACGCGTCCTCGAGCGACGCGTGCCTTGATTTCACCACCAGAAGGTGGCGCCCGCTCGCAACAGACCGGCGCCGGAAGTGTCCGTCGTCTCCCCCGTCTCTGGGTTGTAAAACTCGGGCCGGTTGTCGTCGTTGACCTCTCGGCGCACCACGGCGAGGGCATCAGCAAACAGGCCGAAGTGGCGGGCTAGGCGGAACTCGAGACCAAGGCCGGCCTGGAAGCCGACGTAGTCGTAGGTATCGCTCTCGAGGAAATTGGAATCAACGTAGATTTCGCGGTCAACCCCTGCGTGCGCAGCATGCACACCACCAATGCCGTAGACCTGAATTCGATGCTGGGGATTGAAGTACACAAGGCCCGATAGAGAGCCGGCGATTTCGAGTCGGCTGTTGCCATTGTAGTCGGTGCCACCTACCACGTCGGTTCCAACGTCGAAGGCGAAGTAAGGAGACGGGCGCCAACGGAAGCTCGCCCCGAGGCCGCCAAGGCCGCCCGAATCGCTGTAGACCGATTGAGGAATGAACGCGGCGCCCTGCACGCGGAGGTTGAGGCCGAAGGTTTCACGCCAGCGGCGTGCTCGCTTCTTGCGTCGCGGCTGCTCACCTTCCGCGTCTTCGTCAACCTCGTCGACCTCTTCGTCGACAGCCTCGGCCCTTTGCTTCTTGACCTTCTTCTTCTTGGTCTTCTGCTTGACGATGACGACGGTATCGCCTTCGCCCTCGACCTCAACGGTCTTCGTTACCTTCTTCTTCGACTTCTTGGACTTCTTCTTCTTCTTGGGCGCCTCGTCCTGAGTTTGCGCTAGCTCGTCGTCTGCAACATCCGATTTGCTGGCGGGCGAAACATCCGGGTCGGTGGCCGTTTCCTCCACCTCTTCAGAGCCGTTTACCGTCACCTCGACTTCAGGTGTGGGCACTTCTTCGCAGAACCAGGACCCAGGGGGGCAACGGTCGTCAGCGAGTGCGTCGGTGGCCAACAGCAGAGGTGCAAAACTGACAGCGAAAATCCAGCGGGGCATTGGAGGCTCCTTCGGGCGGCATTCCAAGCGTAGCAACCGAGGTGCCAGTGCGCACCCGCCGTGAACACTCACGATCCTGGGCGAATCGAACCAAGCCGAACGAGTGTGTGAGCTATTGTTCACACCCACCATGGCGCAGGTTGTTCTCAAGCCCGGGCACGTGAGGCCCATTCACGCTGGCCACCCTTGGGTTTACCGCCAAGCCGTTGCTGAACTTTTGGGCGGACCCAAGCCCGGTGCAGAGGTCACTGTCACCGATCCACAGGGCAAGTTCCTGGGGCGTGGCTTCTACAGCGACTCGAAAGCGCTAGCAGTTCGGGTGTGCACCCGTTCAGACATCGCCTTGGGCGCGGACTTCTTCGTTGGAAGAATGAGGCGGGCCCAGGCGCTTCGCCTGCGCCTTGGCCTGCCGAACCAAAGCACCACCGGCTACCGACTGATCCATGGCGAGGCGGACGGCCTTCCCGGTTTGATCGTCGACGTCTTTGGCAGCGTTGCTTCGGTTCAATTCAACACCCAAGGCATGAAGCTTCGCGAGGGCCTTGTATTTGCGGCGTTGAACGAAGTGCTCGCACCAAGCGCCATTCTCGATCGAACCTCGCCAGCAGCGACGCGCTTCGAAGGGGTGCCTGCGGGCGAGGGGCTCGTGCGGGGTGATCCCAACATCAAAGCGCTGCAGTTCAAGGAGCGCGGCTTCGACTTCGAACTGCCGCTGACGCTCTCGCAGAAGACCGGCTTCTACTTTGACCAACGCGACTTGCGCGCGCGAGTCGAACAACTTTGCAGCGGCGCTCGTGTGCTTGACGTCTTCTCCTTCGTAGGGGCGTTCGGGCTGGCTGCTGCTCGTGGTGGCGCCAGTGAGGTGTTGTGCGTTGACCAAAGTCCGCTGGTGGTCGAGATCGCGGCGACGGTTGCACGACAAAACGGGCTGGCCGAGCGAGTGACGGTGCTACGCGACGAGGCGGAGCTAGCGCTACAAAAGGCCTCGCGAAAGGGCGGCTACGATGTCGTGCTTTGCGATCCGCCGAAGCTTGCTCCGACACGTGCTAGTGCCCCTGCAGCGCTCAAGCACTATCGCAATCTTGCACGTGCCGCCTGCCTCGCCACCCGGCCCGGCGGCATCCTGGTGTTCTCGAGTTGCTCCGGAGCGGTTTCTGCTAGCGACCTCCAACGAGCCATCGCGCAAGGCGCACGGGATTCGAACCTCGACGTCACCTTGGTTGAACAGCACGTCCAAGCTGGGGATCACCCTGTTCCTGCGGCCTTTCCCGAAGGCCTGTATCTCAAGAGCGTGATCGCCAGGGTCGATCCGATCAGCTGATGAGGCCTCTTTCCGCCCTTTCCGTCGAGGACATCAACGGAATCGACAAGGTCGTGTTCGACCTCGACGACACCCTGCTATCGAACGGCAAGCTCGAGGAGGACGCTTACTCAGCCCTTTTTCGCCTGCGCGTCGCTGGCTTCACCTTGATTGCGTCCACCGGGCGACCAGCAAGCTTTGCAGAAGTTGCCGTCAGGCAGTGGCCGATTCAGGCTGCCATCGCCGAGAACGGCGGCGTGGCCTTTCACTGCCTGGACGGCCCACTGACCAAGCTCGACACCTGCCCCGGACATACGCGCCGAGAGCGACGCGCGCGCCTCGAGACGTTCACCGAGACCTTGCGCAACGAGTTTGAACTGCAACTGGCGGACGACAATCATGGTCGTATCACCGACGTCGCGTTCGACATTGGAGAGCATCACCGCGTTGCTCCCGAGGTCGTCGAGCGCGCGCGCAACCTTGCTCGAGTGAGTGGCTTCCGAACTTTCTGCTCCAACATTCACATGCATTTGACGCTGGACGCTTTCGATAAAGCGACGGGGTTTGCTGCGTTGATGAGCAACCTTCAACAGGACCCGGTGCGCGAACTTCGTCGTGCCGCCTTCCTGGGGGACAGCGCAAACGATGGGCCGGCTTTCGCTGCTTTTGGGCTGACGCTCGGTGTGGCGAACGTCCGCAAGCACCTGGCCAAGCTCACCGTGGCACCACGCTTTGTATCGCACTCAACGATGGGTCGCGGGTTTTCTGAGATTGCTGCTCGGCTAGTGGAGCTGCGGGCGTAGGCGGTTTTCGATTCCGGTCAGCTAGCGCGGGGGCTATGACAGCGGCGTGACTGAGTCCGACCTCGTTGCTGGCGCGCTCGTACACGGGCGTTACAAGCTGCTCGAACGAGTCGGCGGTGGTGGTATGGGACACGTCTTCCGAGCAGAAGACACGGTTACCCATCGAGTGGTCGCCGTTAAGCTGCTGCACAAGGAGCTTTGGACCAACGCTGACTTGACAGCGCGTCTGTTCCAAGAGGCGCGGGTCATCAGCTCGATCGCCCACCCAAACATCGTCGAAATCCTGGCCGTCGACGCAAGCGCACACGGCCCTTTCATCGCTATGGAGTATCTCGACGGAAACTCAGTCGGGAGCTTGTTGCAACTATTCGGAAAGTTCGACGAGCAGCTCGTCGCGACCATAATGATCCCGGTCTTGTCCGCACTGGACGCAGCACACGGCAATGGGGTGATTCACCGCGATCTGAAGCCGGAGAATATCTTCGTTTGCCGTGAGAGAGCAGGACGAGGCGAGCGAGGCAACGTCCACCTACTGGACTTTGGCATTGCGAAATTTCAGCAGGCCACGGCAGAAGAAGCGCCGCGCACTCGCACCGGTGTGGTCTTCGGGACGCCAGACTACCTCTCTCCGGAACAAGCGACAGGTGAAGGACGGCTGGATGGTCGCAGCGACCTCTTCTCTGTGGGTATTGTGATGTACGAGCTCTTGAGTGGTCGACGACCATTTACCGCTAGCACCGCTGTCGCTACCGCCTTTCGCATCGTTCACGCCACACCGCCTTCCTTCGAATCTCTGGGCTTGAGCGTCTCGGGAGAACTGCGTGGGGTCGTCCGTAAATTGCTGGCCAAGTCTCCCAGCGATCGGCCGGGTTCCGCACGCGAGGTGCTGGAGGTGCTGCAGCTACTCCACCCCGATACGGAGGCGCGACACAGCCGACTTCTGCGCTTGCTGCAAGACGCCGATGACAAGCGCAAGCGCGGTTCACGGCCCCCACTCGCGATTCGGTCGAAGACCCCTCCGGCGCTCGGCATCGACGGCGGCGGCTTCCGCTCGCATGGCCTGTCTCCGCGAACGCACGGCCGATGCGCGCGCGGTCCGGTATTGGCAAGCCTCGACGGTGCGATTGAACGCATGCGCGGCGAGCTCGACCGGGAGCGCGTGGTCGCACTATTGCCGGACAGTCACGCAGAAGAGCTTCGTCGTGGAAGACCAAGCGTACTCGATGCCCACGACATCGACGTGGTTCGCCGATACATCGATACCGCAGGACGCGTATTGCAGCTCAACGACAAGAGCTTTCGTGAAATGGGCCGGGATGCTCTGTCGTACGAGCTCGCGCCGTTCGTTCGAACGCTCATTCGGCCAGCAGAATTCAATGACACGCTCAATCGCATGACCGCCATTCTCAAGTCGCTATTCGACTTCGGTCTTTGGTCAGTCTCCCGCGCCGAAACTCAGGGATACGGCCCGCTAGGAGTTAGCTCTATGCTACAAGCCACTATCCGCATAACCGGCTTTGAGCTGATTCCCAACAATCTCCGGATCTGGCTTTTGGGAGTCGTATCGGGCATCTTGGAAGCCGCTGGGAACAGCTCAGTAGAGGTCAATGCCGGACAATCGACTGGCACCAATCTCGAGATTGAGATCATCGCCCACTCATGACGTCGCCGAAGGTCCTTCCACCCCCGGTCGAAACCTACGCACTGGGCCTAGGCGGTCAGCTCAAGAGCAAACGCTACTACTACCTTGCTGGCTCTGCACTATTGGTCATTCAGCAGTCGCTCATGGCCTCAAGAGATTTCCTTGTCGGTCGGGCCGTGCAGGCAGCCGCAAGCCTGGATGGGGCGGTAGTTCAGCAAGTCGCCCTATCGATCTTTGCGGTGAGCATTGGTTCGGCGATTGCACGGGTCCTTTCACGCGTAACGGTATTTACCGCTGGCCGAAACGTTGAGTACGAGCTGCGCGCCGTTCTGCTCGACCGCATTCAACGTTTAGGGCCGTCGTTCTTTCGCAGCATGCCCACCGGCGAAATCATGAGCCGGGCAACGAACGATCTGACGCAGGTGCGGCTACTTTTGGGATTCGGCGTACTCAATGTCATGGCGAGCTTCGCCGCGTTGGTAAGCGCCGTCTACGTGATGGCTTCGATCTCGGTGCGGCTTACCGCTGCAAGCTTCGCCATGTTGCCGGTGCTTTGGCTCGTGACACGCAGCTTCTCGAGCAAGCTGTTCACCCGCACCAAAGAGAACCAGGATGCGATGGGCAAGATGAGCGAGCGGACACTCTCGTCGCTCGCGGGGACACGCGTGATCCGCTCCTTTGCCCTGGTCGATAGCGAACTAGCTGCCTTTGAGCAGTCGAACGCGGACTATCGAGCCAAGAGCTTGGCGCTGGCTCGTTTGCGTGGAGCCATGATGCCCGTGGTTGGCTCGATCTCTGCCGTTTCTTCTTTGGTGGTCTACTTCTATGGCGGCACGCTAATCGGCCGGAATGAACTGCTCCCCGGGGACTTCATCGCGTTCTCGATTGCGCTTCAACGCCTGGCCTGGCCACTCATGGCAGTCGGGTTCGTGGCCGCCATCATCCAGCGTGGCCGCGCCGGCTATGCGCGACTAAAAGAGGTATTGGACGCTAAACCCGAGATAGTCGGTGGAACTGCTGATCCGAGTACCCCACCGCATGGAGCGATTGAGGTCCGCAAGCTCTCGTTCGCTTACGGCAATAAGCCCATCCTCAAGGACGTCAGCTTCAAGGTTGAAGCTGGCCGCTCACTGGCGATCGTCGGCAGAACCGGCTCAGGCAAGACCACCCTCGCCGCATTGATGCCACGGCTATTGGCTACTCCGCGAGGGAGCGTCTTTCTCGATGGCACCGACATCTGCGATCTCTCGCTCAATCGAGTTCGAAAGAACGTCGGATACGCGCAACAAGACGCCTTTCTATTCTCGACCACGGTAGCCAACAACATCGGCTACAGCCTCGATGACGTCGAAGAGAAAGAGGCGCTAGAGCTCGTTCGGGGAGCGGCCAAAGAGGCGGAAGTCCTGGCTGAAATTGAACTCTTGCCGGAGGGGTTCGACACGGTCGTGGGCGAGCGTGGAGTCCAGCTCTCGGGAGGTCAGCGACAAAGAATTGCGCTCGCTCGCGCGCTACTGCGCAAACCTTCGCTGCTGGTCCTCGACGATCCGCTCTCGGCGGTGGATGCGAAGACGGAGCACGCAATCCTTCAGGCAATTGAACGTCAGAAGCGGGACCGGACCGTGATTCTGATCACCCATCGCATTGCTGCGGCGAAGCGCTGTGACCAAATCGTCGTCCTGGAAGAAGGTACGATTACGGAGCGCGGTAGCCACGATGAGCTGCTTCGACTCGGCGGCACGTACGCAAACTTCGCCAGGGAGCAGGAACTCGAGGAGGAGCTCCAGAAGGCTGAAGCCGAACTGGAGGTGCTCGCATGAAGTCGAAGCAATCGGCTCCGGTTACGGCTACGCGAGGCAAAGAGGCGCTCGCTCGCTTTCATGAGGAGAGCAACGTCGTTGCCTACGATGCGGCCCATCTACGCCGACTCTGGCCCTTCGTTAGACCGCAGAAGCACCTGCTCTTCGGGTCGATTTTCCTGCTTCTCGTTGCCTCCGGCCTTGCACTCACGCGGCCCTGGATCATGGGCCGTGGGCTGGACGCGATTGGCAAGAACCCCAACGCGATAGCGGAAGCCGGCCTTGTTCTTCTCACGGTAGTGGTTCTTGAGCAGCTCACCACGTTTCCCCAGACCTATATGGTGCAGCTCGCTGGAGCTCGCGCGATGGCAGATTTGCGCACCAAGGTCTTCACCTTTCTCCACTCTCGTAGCCTCGCCTTCTTCGATCGAACTCCGGTGGGGCGCCTAGTTACTCGTGTAACGAACGACGTCGATGCCATCGGCGAAATGTTCGCGTCAGGCGCGTTGAACGCCATTGGGGACCTCGTTCGCTTGGTTGGCATCGTGGTGGTGATGCTGTCAACCGATTGGCAAGTCTCGCTCATCGCCTTCGCTTCGCTTCCGCCGGTGGTGCTCGGAGTCAACTACACACGCAAGCGGATTCGTGAGGCTTTCCGAGAGGTGCGCACCAAAACGGCTCGCATGAACGCGTTCCTCAACGAGCAGGTCAGCGGCATCGGTGTGGTGCAGGCTTATGCGCGTGAAGAGCAGGGCGCCATCGCCTTCGACGAGATCAACGAGGCCTATCGCCAAGCGAACAATCAGTCGATTGTGTGGGATGCGTCGCTCGACGCAGCGATCGAGCTGATCTCGAGCCTGTGTATTGCATCGGCTCTTTGGGCAGCTGGCATTCACGACGTAAGTGACAAGTTGACCTTCGGCACGGTGTTCGTCTTTGTCGACTACATCAATATGTTCTTCGTTCCCATTCGGGATCTGTCGGCTCGCTATACCTTGGTGCAGTCGGCGATGACCGGTGCCGAGCGGGTCTTTGAGCTACTCGACAATAAGGAGGAGGACGCCCCGAAGACGGAGCTTGCAGACGACCGAACCGTCGAGGGTAGCGCGCTGCTAAGTTTTGAGGACGTGAGCTTTGCCTACAAGCCCAACGTGTACGCACTTCGCAATGTGTCGTTCGAGGTGAAGCAGGGAGAGCGCGTCGCGCTGGTGGGAGCCACGGGTGCTGGGAAGTCGACCGTCGCGTCGCTCTTGCTACGGCTCTACGACGTTACTGAGGGAGTGGTTCGCGTGCATGGGAAGGATGTTCGTGCCTTTGAGCGCGAGCAGCTGCGTCGAGCTTTCTCGGTCGTACCCCAAGACGTCTTCCTGTTCCCTGGCTCCGTATCGTCAAACATCGCCGCTGGCGACATCAAGCCAGACGTGGAGCGTGTGCGCTCCGCCTTGAGCAAGATCGACGCACTGGAGCTGTTTGAGAAACGCGAGGGTGGCCTCGACGCGGTGGTCAAAGAGCGTGGGTCCAACTTCTCCGCCGGAGAACGACAGCTCATTGCCTTCGCCAGAGCGCTCTACAAGCAGCCAGAGATATTGATCCTCGACGAGGCAACAGCCAACGTCGATAGTGACACGGAGACGCGTCTACAACGCGCAGTCGAGGGCGCGCTAACGGGTCGTACGGCGGTGGTGATCGCCCACCGCCTATCAACCATTCGCGCAGCCGACCGGATTGTGGTTTTTCATCGCGGTCGCGTCGTTGAACAAGGCACCCACGAGGCCCTCATCGCGCAGGGTGGCGTTTACTCCCGCTTGCATGCGCTGCAATTTGCACGCAAAGCTTCCTAAGCTACTGCGCTGTCACAACCACGTACAGGTCAGCGCAACTCGGGTTGCGCACGGCGATCATGTCGCTATCAACCGCGACGATTTCAGCTTCTTCACCGGAGGCCTGAACCAAGACGCCGTCCTCCCGCGATGCGGCTACGTACACCTGAACGAGGCGAGGCTCGGCGTCGAGCTGATGCTCGAACTCGATGACGAGGCCTGGTGGGAAGTCCAACCAACTTTCGCTATCCCAGGAGGAAGAACGGTAGGTTTCATCGACAACGGCTCCCTCCGAATAGGCAACGGCCGGTTCCTCGGAGAGGTCCTCACCGCAGGCAGAAGTGACGACGTCACAACCTACCAAAAGGACAGCGGCGCAGAGCCAAGATGCCTTCAGCCCAGCCATCGAGCAGCGTCCAGAGCGTGATAGGTGAGTATGAAGTCAGCGCCAGCGCGTTTGATGGATAGCAGCGCCTCGAGCGTGGCTCGCTTTTCATCCAGCATCCCTGCCTTCGCGGCAGCCTTGATCATCGCGTACTCCCCGCTGACATTGTAGGCGGCCAGCGGCAAATTCGTTCGGTCGCGAACGCGCGCGATGACATCCAAGTAAGGCAAGGCTGGCTTCACCATGACCATGTCAGCCCCTTCCGCCTCATCCTGAGCGAGTTCGCGCAACGCCTCGCGGGTATTGCCCGGATCCATTTGGTACGAGGAACGGTCGCCGAATTTAGGGGCGCAGTCCGCGGCATCCCTAAATGGACCATAAAAGGATGATGCGTACTTAACTGCATAAGAGAGGATCGCCACATCCTGAAAGCCCTCGCCGTCGAGGGCACGTCGTATTGCGCCCACGCGTCCGTCCATCATGTCGCTGGGCGCCACCACATCAACCCCAGCACGAGCCTGCGTTAAGGCTGAGCGGCAAAGCACCTCCAGCGTGGCGTCGTTGTCCACCACCTGCTCGCCCCTGCGATTCTTCACCAGGACACCGCAGTGGCCGTGGTCCGTGTACTCATCAACGCAGGTATCGGTCATCACGAGCAAGTCAGGCGCCTTGTCCTTCATGCGCATGACTGCCTGCGGAACTGGCCCATTCGGATTACACGCAGCGTCTCCACACGCATCTTTCTCTTTGGGCAAACCAAAGAGAATCACGCCTCCCAGGCCAGCTTCATGCGCGCGCTGCGCGATCTCGGCAGCCGCGCTAACTGGTAATTGGTCGACGCCAGGCATCGTGCCGACTGGCTTGGCGGTGGTCAGGGTTTCACTGAAGAACAGCGGGAGTACGAAGTCCCCCGGGTCCAACCGCACCTCGCGCACAAGGTTGCGAATGGCTGCGGTTTGCCGAAGACGCCTGGGCCGGACATTGGGAAACATGGGCGGCCAGCCTAGCGCCTCCGCGCGCGCTTTTCAGCAGAAGGCGCTAGCTGATCCAACCGTTAGCTTCAGCCTTAGCGACGAACGCACGGGCGAGATCCTCGGCGCGGATGATGGAGCGCAGATGGAAGCGCTCGGCCTTGCCCATCTCCAGTAGGCCAAGCAGCCGCCCACGCGGCCGCAACGGAATCATCACTGCACCTTCGACTTGGCGACCCAACTTCGACAGGCGGGCAATGGTGGCATCGCCGGCTGGGCCAGGCGCGGGCTCGGCGATAACGATGGATCCCCCGGCCGCCGCGACCACAGCCGGATCCAAGAGGCGCACCCTGCTTCCAAGCAGCTCTGGCGCGTTTGGACCGTGAGCGCAGACAACCGTGGCCCCCTCATCCGACATGCGGTGGATAAGCGCGATATCGGCTGGGGTCCTCTGAACAATCGAGTGGAGCAAAAGCAGCAAGCCGTCCGCTAGGTCTTTAGCCGGTGCTAGTTCAAGGTCCGGAGTCCAACCGGGAGCGGAGAACTCTCCAATTGGAGCAGGTCGCAACGAGCCGCGCGACGGTTCCACCGCGTCGGAGCTGGTGGGAAACTCGCTCACACGTTTGAGGCCGCTAGGCCGCGGAACCGAAGACTCGATTCGTGGCCTGGGACCGGCCGAATGAGAGGGTTGGTGGGCAGGCGCTGACGACTGGGCACCGGGAGGAGAAGTGAGTGGGCGCGGCGATTGCGACCTTGCCGGCGGGGCCCTCGATGGACTCGGCAGCGGTTTGGGAGCATCAAGCACGATGGGTGGACCAAAAGGGCGCTGCGTTGCGACGTTGGTCTCTTCATCGTCTATCAGCGAAGCGAGGGTCAGACGCTGCGCGCCGAGCAGATCCGCTGAATCCTGATTGACCGTTACCAACTCAGTTTCAGGAAGTTGAGTTGTAAGCCCTTGAAAGCGAGGCGGGTTTGAGACGGTTGAGACGCCGTCGCTGGGCAGCGTGACCGCAGGAACCGAGTGTGCCGCTACCGAAGCCTGGGGATTTAGCTGAGAGCGCTCCTCTGAGGAGACCTCTTCGAGCAGGTCGGAAGAGTGGAACTCTTCAGTTTCGACGCCAGACGAACTCGAAAACTCTTCTTCAGCAAACGACTGCAACGTCTCAGCGTGTTGGCCTGAGCCGAGCTCCGGCTGCCCCTCGGTGAAATCCGAAAGCGGGCGCCAAACCTTCCAGCTCTCGTTGCGAACGAAGCTGTCCGTGGGGACCCGGCCGAGCTCAATGCCCCGTGCGAGCAAGTCAAGCCGCAGCGGACCGACGGCATTCAAGCCATCCGTCACGTACCACTTGTCTAACTTCTGGGCCCCAAGACCACCCGACTTCAGTCTCACCGCCATGGTCAAGACGACCTCGCCCCTCCCGAACATTCGGCTTATGGCGGTCATCGATAGGATTGTCAAGCGCGCGGGGTTTGAAGAGAGTGATCGCTGACCGGATGCAAATGGCGAACGTGATTCTCGATGGAGCGAGCCTAACTTCGGCGAGTATGCAAGAAGTCTTTCAAGTGCTTGCGCAGGGTGGCGTGATTGAGCTGACTCGCTCGAGCGATCCCCCCGCCAAAGCGCGCGGGGGACTAAGCCACAGCCTGCGAGTGTCGTTCGGCTTCGCCCATCGCGTAGCGACGGTGGCAGCTGAACAATATCTTTCCAAGGGCGGCGCCTTTCTATTTCTAACGAGACCAAGCCAACTTGCAGAGCTTGTTTCAAGCCTCGCCGACGCAAACGTGCCTCGACTGACGAGTGTACAACTGAGGACAGCTAACAACGCTTTTGCTCTCACTTCCCTCGCGGAGATGCATGCTTCACTTGTTCACTCGCGGCCAACCACTGACCCAGACCTCGGACTTTGTGTTGGCGACGTTGACGGATCGCCTGCGCTCTCTCAGCAGCTCTTAACGTCCTATCAAAGCTACGGGCCATTGGCAGGGAAGCGGGTCCTTGTTCTGCGCGCATCACACCAACAAGGAGCGGTAGAGGAAGAGCTGCGTAAGCGTTGCGCGCAGGCCGTATCGCAGCCGCTCATAAGCATCCACCCGCTAACGCTCACCAGCGAGGAAGAGCGCGTGTTGCTGAATCCAAGCGAATTCGGGCTGGTGGCCTTCACGAGCGAGAACACGGTAGAGGCCTACTTTCGGCGACTAACGGCTCACGGACGGGGCAGAGAGGCGTTCAATGGTGTCCCGTTGGCCGCAATTGGCGAGACGACGCGCAATGCGCTGTCGAAGCACGGTGCAGAGGTGGCGTTCATGCCAGCGCTGGCGACGGGGGAAGGCTTTGCCGAAGCCATCGCGGCCTACTTCCAGAACCACACTACCGCTAAGCGCAACATCTTGGTTCCGCGAGCACTCGTCGCGAGGGAAGCGCTTCCCAACTTGCTAAGACAGGCTGGGTTTACCGTTGCAACCGTTGCGCTCTACGAGAACAAGAAGCTTACAAGCGCAAGTGGAGCGGCGATTGCTGAGCTCTTGCGCGCTAAGACCGTTGACATCGCGCTGCTGACCTCCGGCTCGATTGCCGATGGACTCGCTGACATTGTTCAGCAACAGAACATTTCTGCGGGTGAGCTCAGCCGCCTCCAAGTTGCAAGTATTGGCTCTATCACCACCGACGCTGCCCTCAAGAGAGGGCTACCCGTTTCGGTCACGGCGCAAGAGAGCTCCATCGCCGGGCTCATCCGTTGCCTCGAACAGCTCAATAGCGAACTCGAACGAGCGTAAACTTATTGTTCTCCGAGGGGCTCGTAAGCGGCTCTATTTGCGTGGCGCCGCGCAACTCCGACTTGAGTCCGTCAATGCGGGTACTCGGCAGGAGCACATAGAAGACGCGCTCGCCCTTCTTGCGTCGTTCGCTCAGATAGTCGCGAAACGACTTTCCGCTATCCACGAAGATCGCGAGCTTGCCACCGGTGTAGAAATTCTCACCCTTCCAGTTCATTTGATAGGCGATAAGCAACCCCGGGGTTTTGCTCTGCTCACGCACGTAGTGCAGTACTAATCCGCGTTGGCCCCAGTGCGGGGCGCTCTCCGGCAGATAGGTCCAGAGACAAAAGGCCGTGAACATTACTGCCAGAAGACCCACCATGGAGACAGCCCGGGCCCGTGTTGCGACCGCACCGAGGGTGGCTGCGGCCATCCCCGCTGCAAGCAACCCGATGGTCCAGGGATAACGCAATTCTTGAGGCCACGCGCGAGCGTAATCATAAGTAAATAGATGCAACAGACGCGCATAAGTTGGACCGGCCTCCGACAGGAGCAAGTCTCTAGTAGTGCCAAAAAGGAGCGCGACTCCGAGGACACCCCAAAGCCAGTCGGAGACACTTTTGGCAGAGCGAGCTCGCAGCCAACGGCTGACTCCTATACCTATTAGCGCGGCGAGTGGAGGCAGAACTGGAAGAATGTAGTGATGAAACTTCGTCTGCATGAGCGAGAACAAAGCGAAGGCCGTGACCCCCCACAAGACGAACATCTGCTCAACGACGACCTTGCTACTAGTCCCATTGGACAAGCGAAGGTTGGCCAAAACACGCGGCAAGACGCCCAACCAAGGCAGACAACCGTAGCCTAGCTGCCAAAGATAATAGCGAAAGCTAACGTCATCTTGGCGATTCGTATCGTGCACATGACCAAATGCACGCTCGAACATGTCATGAAACAAAAGGCGATTCGTGAACACCGACCCGTGTCGCACGAACATCGCCACGAACCACGGCAGCACGACCAGCCCGAAGAGCACGGCTCCCGACGGCAGCTTCATGGTGAGGACAAGGTTCCAGCGTTTGCCCAACGCAACGACGCCGACCATTGCAACAAAGGGAAAGACAATCCCAGCAGGCCCTTTAGCGAGCGTCGAGATCGCGGCGCACAGGATCGCAGCTAGAAAGTAGAGCGATTGCCGTCTATTTTCTCGCCACTCCAAGAAAAGGAACAGAAGCAACCCTTGGACCCAGAGTGCAGCTTGCAAGATGGGTGCAGCCCTCTCGTGAGCTGGAGCCACTACCTCACACGCTGGGATACCAGGCCAAACTCCGCAGTTACCTGGTGACCCGGAGCTGAAGAGGTCACTAGCGAACCTGATTGGGGGAATCCGAAGGCCGCCAGCCGGAGTCAGATTGACGACGATATTCCTACTAACGAGGTAGAGAATTTGAGGGAGCACCAATAGTAAAACGGTCGCGATCAACAGCTGGCGCCCGGAGAAGGCTATCTGAAAGCGTCCTACTGCGACTCGAACAACCTTGATCGGCACATTGGCTGATTCAGCTGTAGCAAGAGCGACAAAGGCGACGGCCGCCGTCATCGCCGCAACAAACGGCATATCGGTCATCGTTTGATGCGAAATGAGCGCCCACTGGGGCATCGTGGTCAGGGCGAGCCCGGCCCAAAGACCGGCTCTTCGCCCAAAGAGCCTGCCGACAGCCGCATAAAGTAGATAGGTAGCTAGTAGCGCGCACAGAAAGATCGGAAAGCGGACGGCCCATTCGGGCGCAGGTGAGAGGCCCGGAGCGCCGCTGAGCATGCCGCCCGACCGGTAGTCCACGCCAAGCAGCGACATGGTGCCCGCCTGCAGCCAAAACACGAGGACGGGCTTCGAGAAGAACCAACCCTCGTTCGCCCACCATAGGGAGATCCAGTCGCGACGGCTCAATATCTCGCGGGAGACTTCACCGTAGTGCGTCTCCCATGGGTCCGTCAGGGAGTGGGTTCCGAGGGTTGGCAGAAAGAGCAGCGTTGCGATGGCTAGCAGCCAATAGCCTTCACGCCGATAGAACCTTCGCCGAGAGGGCGCGACTTCACTCTTTGGCCAAGCATGCGCTTGCACCGCGTCCCAAAACCAACCGACGCTCGAGAGGGTGCCGATAAAGGCGAGCGGCACCAGCAAGCTGCTGCTTCTAGCCAGGGTTCCGCTAACTGCCAGACGAAGCGATAAGTAGGTAGCGACAGTGCTCAGGATGACAAGTAGGCCCGGGCGCAGCAGCACAGAGCCTGGAACGACTGGTAGTTCGCTTGGGTCCTCAAAGGTTCGCAACGCCTGAAGCACACCTACGATTGCGACAACCAACCCGACCGCCACCAGCAGCCAAGTCGTTACCGCGCCAAACGGACCGGCCATGCCGAGCCAAGCGAGCCCACCACCACCGAAGGCTGCGAGCAGTGGGCGGCGCCGAAGTGGCAACCGAGCAGGGTCGGCCACGTTGGCTGACTCGGCGCCGCGCTCTTGCGTCACTCGACTTTCGTAAGTTCGGAGGCGAGCGACTTCGCTTCTTCCAGCGCGATTCGACGACGCTGCAACTCTGCCAGCTGCTCGGTCGACTCGATCACCACTTCACGCGGAGCTTTGTCGGCGAACGAGGGCAACGCGAGCTTCTTTTGCAGCGCCGCGATGTCCTTCTCGGTGCGGGCGATCTCGCGCTCGACGCGGGCTCGCTCCTTGTCCGGGTCCACCAGGCCAACGAGCGAAACGTACACGTCGACTTCGTTCGCCGACGACATCACGCAGCCCGAGGGGCGACTCTCGTTCCGGGTGCTGATCCGCGCAGGCCCTTTGGTCTTGGCCAAGGTCTTGACCGAGACGGCTTCACGCTCGAGAAGAGCTCGCACCGTCTCGTTGTCGCTGGTCAAGAGGACGGACACCTCGCTCGCCGGGTGCACCTCGTGTTCACTGCGAACCGTGCGCACCGTGGTGATCACAGACTGCATGGTGCTCATTTCGCTCTCCGCGGTTGGATCGAGAGCGATGGCCTCAGCCTTGGGGAAGGCCGCGACAACGAGACAGGAGGCTGCCCCCGGCGGTCTCGGCACCTTGGTCCAAAGCTCTTCGGTAATGAAGGGAATGAACGGATGCAAAAGACGAAGGCTGCCCTCGAGCACCCATGCAAAGACCTGCCGCGTTTCTTGCAGCTCCTGCTTTCCACCAGCGAACACGGGCTTGCACAGCTCGAGGTACCAATCGCAGAACTCGTTCCAGAAGAAGCGATATGCCGCGCTCGTTGAGTCATCGAGACGGAACTCGTCAATGCCCGTCTTCACGGCTTCAATGGCGGTGCGGAAGCGCCCGAGGATCCAGCGATTGGCCAGCAGCGTGGCGGAAGGCGGAGCGTCAGTGATGGTGACACCCTCGAGGTAGGGCAGCGCGAAGCGGGTGGCGTTCCAAAGCTTGTTACAGAAGTGACGATAGCCCTCGATCTTCTTGGGGCTGAGCGGGATGCGCTTGGCCTGCGGCGAGTAGCTGGCCAGGGTGAAGCGAAGAGCGTCGGTGCCGTAGGCAGGAAAGCCTTTGCCCATCTGCGCCGCTGATGGATAGGCCTTCTTGAACTTCTTCAGCGCCTCATCGAGCGCAGCGCCTGGAGCAGCCTTCTGCACCACTTCTTCGAACGAACTGCCGTAGACGAGATCGAGTGGATCGATCACGTTGCCCTTCACCTTGCTCATCTTGTCGCCGGTTTCATCGACGACCATGCCGTGGAGCAGCACACGCTTGAACGGGGCTTTACCCATGAAATGGATGCCCATCATCATCATGCGAGCGACCCAGAAGAACAGGATGTCGTAGCCAGTCTCGAGGTCGGAGGCTGGGTAGAACTTCTCGAGCAGGTTGGTCTTGTTGGGCCAGCCGAGCGTCGAGAAGGGCCACAGAGCGGATGAGAACCAGGTGTCGAGCACGTCCTCATCTTGTTTGATCGCGGTCGAGCCGCACGCGCCACACTTGTCGACTGCCTCTTCGCGAGTCACCGTCACCCCGCCGCATGAACTGCAATGCCACGCGGGGATGCGATGACCCCACCAAAGCTGCCGAGAGATGCACCAATCGAGAATGTTGGTCATCCAGTGGGTGTACGTCTTGGTCCACTCCTCGGGGATGATCACCGTCTCGCCCGAACGGACGGCCTCGAGTGCTGGCTCAGCGAGAGGCTTCATGCGCACGAACCACTGCGTGCTGATCATCGGCTCGACCACCGAGCCGTTGCGCTGACTGCGCGGGAGGATCAGCTCATGCTGCTTTGAACCGCGCGTAAGGCCCTTTTCTTCGAGCGCTTTTTTGACGGCTTTGCGCGCTACGAAGCGCTCGAGACCTGCGAATTGGCCCGCCGCTGCGTTCATCTTGCCGTCCAGCGTGAGGATGTTGATCTCCTCGAGCTTGTGCCGTTTGCCGGTGGCAAAGTCGTTGAAGTCGTGAGCTGGAGTGACCTTCACCGCACCCGTTCCAAAGTTCATGTCGACGAGCTCGGCGTCGCACACGATCGGAATTTTGCGGTCCACGAACGGGTGTTCGACGAACTTGCCGTGCAGATGCTTGTAACGAGGATCATCCGGGTGAACGGCCACCGCCGTATCACCGATCATCGTCTCCGGTCGGGTCGTGGCGACCACGATTTCCCCGCCGCCGTCGGCCTCCGACACCGGATAGGCAAACATGAACAGCTCACCTTGAGACGGCTCGTTGTCCACTTCGAGATTGGAGAGCACCGTCATCGCCTCGCAGTCCCAATGCACAAGCCGCGTGTCTCGATAGATCAGGCCCTCTTCGTAGAGCTTGCAGAAGGCTTCCTTCACGCCCACCGACAGCTCAGGGTCCATGGTGAACTTGGAGCGATCCCAATCGGCGCTCACGCCGAGCACGCGCTGCTGCTCAGCGATGCGACCACCGCTCTCCGCCTTCCACTTCCAAACACGCTCGATGAAGGGCTCACGCCCGAGGTCATGCCTGGAGAGACCCTCTCGCTTGAGCTGCCGCTCCACCACGGTTTGGGTGGCAATGCCCGCGTGGTCAATACCGGGCTGCCAAAGCGTGCAGAAGCCCGCCATGCGGTGGTAGCGCGTGAGGATGTCTTCAAGCGTGCAAGTGAGCGCGTGACCCATGTGCAATGAGCCGGTCACGTTGGGCGGAGGCATGGGTAGGACGTACCGAGGGCGCGCGTCCGGCAACTCGTCAGAGGCCGCAAAAACTCCCGACTCGACCCAACGTTTGGACCAAGCCGCCTCGACTTCACGCGGCTCGTAGGCTTTGGAGAAGGGCTCTCCGTCGCTTTTGGTGGAGGCTTCAGAGGGTTGCGAAGTTTGCGGTTCTGACTTGCTCATAGGGGAAGGGACGACCCTCTCGCCGAAATCCGACGTTCGAGTGGAGCTGGGTTCTTAGTCGCAAAACCCAGCTGCCGAAAGAGCGTGCTCGAAGCCGAGCGTGGAACGCAACGTGCCCCGCGAACACGAGGTTCACGGGGCACGCCTCAATCGAGCGAAAGGCCGATCGAACTACTTCGTCAGGCGAGCGATCTCTTCTTTGATCAGCGTCTCTGCGAGGACTGGCACGACTTCCCAGACGATGCGCTCAATCACTTCACGCGAGAGGGCCAACACCGCATCCGCCTGCGCCGGGCTCAGGCCCATCTCGCCGACCTTCGAGGCGAGCTGATTGCTGGCAGCTGCAGTGGCGGCCGAGACCGCCGCAGCGGCGGGGCGCGCAGCAGCGGGAACCGCCTGTGGCTGGGCCACCGGCGCCGTGATTGCGCGCGCAGCGGCAGGCGAGGGAGCTGGGGCTGGCGTGGCTGAGGGCTTCGGCCCGCCGAGACCGCCGGCACCGAAGCCAGCTGTCTTGGTTGGGCTTGGCGCTGCAGCGGCCTGAGGAGCACCACCGTACGCATACGTTCGAGACTTGGCCGGGCCCGGTGCAGGAGCGGCGGCGGGTGCCGGCGCAGGAGCGGCGGCGGCCGGTGACGTGCCAATGCTCGCACCGCCAAGCAGCTTGGAAACGCGATCCAGCAGCTGCTGCGTGTCAAACGGCTTGTCCATGTGGTCGTCCACGCGCCCCCCGCGACCAGCGTCAAACGGGTTCTGGCGTGAAGACAGGAAGAGCACCGGCACGTTGGGCGCCGTTGCCTTCAGTTGACCCGCCACTTCATAGCCGTCCGACGGCTCGAGCGAGTTGTCACAAATGACCAGGCTGACTCCACCACCGCGAAGCTTGGCGACGGCGTCGTCTCCAGTAGCCGCAGTCACCAGTTGGAAATCAGTTCCTGCGAAGGTGATTTCCAAGATCTTGCGCATGGTTGCGCTGTCGTCGACTGCGAGGATCGTGCTTCCCACTTGGCGGGCTCCTTGATTGGTTTGGCCCCTCCGCCGGACGGCGGAGTGCGATAGTCGCGAATCATCCGGGACGGGGTCAGCCATGTCAACTAACCGAGCAATCGACCTGCAGAACGCCGGCCGTGCTACCACCTCCACGCATGGTCAGGTACGAACAAAAAGCTCCAGGAACTTCGTCGGCCGGCCCTTCCGCGTCCCAAGAAACTGCAAAGCGCCAAGTTTCGGCGGAGCGCCTGGTTCAGGTAGTGCCCAAAGGCGAACGTCTGCCCCTCGACCGAGCTACCCGGCTGCTTTTTGAGCTGAGCTGGGACAAGGCGCGCAGCGCCGTGCAAAAGGGCAAGGTCAAGGTCAACGGCGTGGTGACGTTGTCCGCGACGGTCTTCGTCAACCCTGGCAGCGAGCTCGAATACACGCCGCACGCACCGCGGCCCCATGTGGCTGACCGCATGCAGCTGCAGGAGCACGCGATTCTGCTCGTCGACCACGCGGTGCTGGTGGTCAACAAGCCCGCTGGTGTGATCACCGTGCCGTTTGGCGATGAAGATCCGAACGAAGCGAAGAAGACGCTCGATTCAATGTTGCGCGAAGTGCTGGCGAAGCAGCAGAAGAGCCGTGGAGGCCCCGCGGGGCGAGCACCGCTTGGAATCGTGCACCGGCTCGACAAGGAGACCAGTGGCGTGATGGTGTTCACGCGTTCCCTCGACGCGAAGAAGCACCTGACGCAACAGTTTCGCGAGCACTCGGTCGAGCGCCGCTACCTGGCGATCGTGCACGGCGTGATGACACGCCCGCTCGATATCAAGAGCTACCTGCTCGAGGATCGCGGAGATGGTTTGCGAGGCTCAGCTCGCGGACGAATCAAGGCCGGTCAGCTCGCGATCACGCACGTGACTCCGAAGCAAGCTCTGCGTGGCGCGACGCTCGTCGAGTGCCAACTCGAGACCGGGCGAACGCATCAGATTCGCATCCACCTGTCAGAGGCGGGTCACCCGATCGTTGGGGAGCGAGTCTACATTCGTGACTATCGCGGCACCCATCTCGAGGCACCGCGCATCATGCTTCACGCAGCGACGTTGGGCTTCGTGCATCCGATATCAGGCGAGGTCGTTCAGTTCCACGTCGAGCCGCCCGAAGACATGGCGACCCGCATCACTCAGCTCACCTAGTCGCGGCAGCTCAGTCTTCCACCAGCTGGGCGATATAGGTCATGCGCACCGACGGGTCATAGAGCGGCCCTGGTAGCGCAAAGCCAGGCGCCGCTTGACCGACACCCGCGCTGTTATCCACGACGACGTAGTAGAGGCCTGGGTTCAGCGCAAAGCGCCTGACGAACGGTCCCGGCTGGACCACGCTGCTCGAGATGAAGGTCCCTGGCGGCGGCCCTGGGGCCCGCCCAGCTTGGTAGCCTTCCCGCCAAATATCGCCGGTCATCTTGGGGACGACCAAGAAGTCGACGGCGTTGGCGCCGCTGAGCGTTCCACGGAGTTGAATCACTTGATCATCGTCGGCGACTTCGAACGGCCCGAGGAAGTCCATCTGCTGGTTGTAAATGTCGGCGACGTCATTCTGAAATGTGTACGCCTCGTCCTCTTCGTCCACCTCGACCGGGCGGAACGGGAAGCGACCTGCCGGTAAGTAACCGAGCGCGAACTCCTTGCCCTCATCGGTTTCAACGACGGTAAACCCTCGACTGATGAAGCGGCTGACCACCTGGCCGCCAAAGATATTGGCGGCGGAGCCAGCGGGAGTAAGGCCCGTCGCCAGATCGACGATCGGGTTTTGGCTGTTGGTCATACGGAAGTCCGGACCTGCAGCGATGCGAGCCATCTTGCCCCAGACCCACGCACCGTCATCGTGCATGTAGAAGTCGAACGCGTACTCCACCGTGGCTGTCATCGTGAAGCTGGAGAGCTTTGACGTGGGCAAGTAGGCGTAGCCGCTGCCACCGATGTTCACCACCACTGTGCGGTTCGTCTCGTTGATCGAGAAGGTGCAGGAACTCGGGAAGTAGCGACCGATCGTCGGAGAGGCGTCCTGCATCTTTAGCGGCACGCTCGTCTTCAGCATCTCGGGGCAGATGCGGTCGGCTCCGTAGGTCTTGAACGCCCACCAACGGAGGTTGGGGTCGCGGTTCAAGATCGAAGCACAGCTGGTCTGTGAAAGAGGGGTCAGCGTGCTGATGGCCAAGATCAACGCGGACCGAAGCCCGCGCGCAATCAAGCTTGAGGGCGCACTCTTTTCAAGTTGGTTCATCAAAGCACAATCCGCCATTTGACTCGCGGCCTGATCTCCAGGTGGAAGTGGTTCTTGTGATCCGCGTCGTAGTTTGGCGACAGCATACTCGTGAAAATGCGAGCGTCTCGTGCTTCGCAAAAGATCTGGCGGAGCTCGCGACGATCCCCAATGAGGTTCTCAGCCACTGGACAAGGGGCCACGCTCTTTTGCGGCTGCCAGTCTCGATCGATCACGATATCTCGGGCCACCGCAGATTTTTCGGTCTTTTTGACGAATCTCCGAATGTCTAACGCCAAGCCACCAGGGTGCCGTGCTGCCTCTTTGGAGGCAGGCCATGACTTCGCTGGGGGTCGCCAAGCTGAGAAAATGTGCACCTCGGCGATTTCGTGCTTTGCCAAAATCACGGCCAGGTCGTCTACGGCCAGCGCGAGCCGACAATCCATCACTTCGTACGGTGTGGTCGCGCGCTCCTCGGCGGGTAACTCGGTGCGAAAGGACACACCTCGTACGGGCCCCTTCAAGCGAACAGGGATCAGCACGCCGGGCTTTTCCGTAAGCGCCGTGAACTCGACCTTGCGCGCTCTGAGCTCGGTGAGGCATCCCTCGGCGGTCATTGCCCCATACTTTGCGCTCGGTGCCGAAGCCCAATCCTTCTCCACCACGGTGCGCGGCTGGACCCGCCGCTTGGCCGGCTTGGCCGAGAGCGGAGTCACGACGGCCGATAGAAGTAGGAACAGGGCCAGCCCAACCCGGCCGGACGTCACCGGGAACGAGCCCTTGCGGACTTCGCGGTGGCCAACCTGAGCGGAAGAAGGGGAGCCCATGCTTACTTGGACGAAGGGTAGATCGGATGATTCGCAGCTAATAACGACGGGATTGTGCGCGGAACGAAAACCAGCGCTAAACTAGGGTTAGTTCTTATGCAATTGTCCCAGCGCGCACGGCGAATTCTGCTGGCGGTGGTATCCGAATACATCGAAACGGGAGCACCGGTCGGCAGTCGTACTCTGTCCCGCCATCACGGCCTCGATCTTTCGGCAGCTTCGATCCGCAACGTGCTGTCCGATCTCGATGAGGCTGGCTACCTCACGCAGCCGCATACCTCGGCGGGGCGTGTTCCCACCGACCGAGCCATTCGGCTTTTCATCGACTTGTTGATGGAGGTCAAAACGATCGCACCGGAGGACCGCGCAGACCTGCGGGCGAAGGTGGCTGACATCTATGCGCGCAGCCCCGACCCGCTCGGAGACAGCGGCAAGTTGCTCTCTCAGCTGAGCGGCTCAGCCGCGGTGATTGCGCGACAGAGCAAAGGGCGAACGCTGTCGCAGCTGCGCTTCATTCAGACTCGGCCGGGGCAGTTGCTGGCGGTGTTGGTATTCGAGGACGGAACGATCGAGAACCGCTTCATTGCCTCGGAGGGCGACATTGATGAGGCCGAGTTCAACCGCATTCACAACCTGCTTTCGGATGTGATCGAAGGGCGAACACTCGGTGAGGTGCGCGACCTTTTCGCGCGCCGCTTGGTCGATGATCGCATGGCGCTCGATGGTCTTCGTCGGCGGGCCTTTGGCCTGGCTCACCGCGCCGTCGCTGACGTGGCAGACCGCAGCGAGCTGCGGATCGAAGGGCAGCATCAGTTGCTCGCGATGGCTGAGCACGGTGATATCGACAGGCTCAAGCGGTTGATGGTCGTGCTCGAAGAGCGTGAAGAAGTGGTGGCGCTGCTCGACCGTACGCTCAACGCCGGCAGCGTTACCGTGTTCGTTGGCAAGGAGACCGGGGACTTGGGAGCCGGCCATCTGAGCCTGGTGGTGGCGCCCTACTCGGAGAACGGACAGGTCGCTGGAGCCGTTGGCGTGCTCGGGCCAACTCGAATGGACTACGCCAAGGTGATGCCGCTCGTCGACGCGACGGCCGAGGCCATGAGTCACGCCGCTCGCAAGGCCCGTTGAAGCCAGCTGCTCGCTGAGCCCAGCGCTTTGCTCGGGTGGCACGGCAGAAGCCGCTAATTGCGTTGGCCTGCACCCTTTTTAGAAGCTGAGCTACAGGCCTGACAGATCCCGTAGAGTTCGAGCTTGTGCGTGGTCACTTGGAAGTTGTGGCGCGCTGCGACGACCTCCTGCAGCTTTTCGATCCGTGGCTCTTCAAACTCGGTGATGCCGCCGCACGACGTGCAGATGAGATGGTCATGGTGATCATCGTCGTCATCGGCGAGCTCGTAACGCGACAGCCCGTCCCCGAATTTGCGTTCCGACGCAACGCCACATTCGGCGAGGAGCTTAAGCGTCCGGTACACGGTGGCGTAGCCGATGCCCTTGTCCCGTGTTCGCACGATTTCGAGCAGGTCTTCGATCGTCACGTGCGCTCGACCTTCGAGGAAGGTTTCTACGATCACGCGCCGCTGAGCCGTGGAGCGGAGCTTTTTCCGCGCCATATAAAGCTCCAGCCGCTCGCGGAGCCGGGACCGAAGCGCATCATCCACGGGCCGGTGGGAGGGCTCGCTCATCGTGCGCACCATGGCGTTCTTTTTTAGCGGATAGCTGCAGGCGTCAAGCGGCAAGCCGGAGTTGCTGTGACTTGAACGAACTTGTGCGCGGCTTCCATCCCTTGACGCCGCAGCGAAGCGCTAGGCTGCTTTGGTGTCGAGCGATCCGGAGACAGTCAGCGGCCCACCAGAGGAACGGCGCATCGTGCTGTTGATGGCTGCGGTTCAATTCGCAAACGTGCTCGACTTCATGATGGTCAACCCGCTCGGACCGCGGTTGGCGCAAGCACTCAATGTCGGCGCTTCCGATCTGCCTTCGATTATGGGCAGCTATACGGCAGCTGCCTCGGTCAGTGGCGTGTTGGGGCTGTTTTTCCTTGATCGATTCGACCGCAGGAAGGCTTTGGTCTTCACGCTCGTCGGCCTGGCCGTTGGGACGCTCTTGGGTGGACTCGCCACGAGCTTCACCACGCTCACGCTCACGCGCGTGTTGGCGGGTTGCTTCGGTGGGCCGGCGACCAGTCTGACCATGGCCATCTTGAGCGACACCGTGCCTGTGCAACGGCGTGGTCGGGCCATGGGCGTCGTGATGGGCGGTTTTGCGGCTGCGTCAGTCTTTGGTGTCCCAGCCGGCCTGTGGCTGGCTACGTTTGGCAGTTGGAGAACGCCCTTCTTTGCAGTGGCAGCGTCGATCGCCGTGGCCGCATTCTTCGCCATGCGATTGCTTCCGCCGCTCGACGCCCACTTGGCTGGCCCGCGGCCCAATGTGCTGCGCGGATTGCTAACGATGGCGAGCACGAGAGCCGTGCAGCTTTCGATGCTGCTCACCTCGGTCACGATGATGAGCGGCTTCATCTTGATTCCCAACATCGCGACGTTTGCCGAGTTCAACCTGCATTTTCCCGCAAACCATCTCGGATGGATGTACCTGCTCGGCGGGATCGCTAGCTTGATCACCACACGAGTCGCTGGTCGCTTGATCGATATCGGCACGCCGACCCAAGTATCGATGGGCGCAACCGTGGTGCTCGGGCTGGTGGTTTGGGCTTGGTTCGCCGAGGGGATTGCGCTTCCCGTGTTGGTGCTCTCGACAGCGTTCTTCATCGCGATGGGCGCGCGCGGCGTTGCGTTCAACACCACGAACTCGAAGGTGCCTCTGCCCGAACAGCGCGCGCGCTTTCAATCGGCGCAAAGCGCGGTGCAACACGCGGCGGCGGCGCTCGCTGCCTTTGCCTCGTCGAAGATCCTTGCTGAGCGGCCGGACGGTGGGCTCGCCCACATGGACCGAATTGCCTATCTCTCGATCGGTCTGTCGCTGCTGGTGCCGATCATCATGCTGCTCGTCGAGCGTGAGCTGCGACGCTCCAGACAAGCGACGCCGCTCGAGGCAGGCGCCACTACAACTGTGTGACCCGCCCGATCTGCCGAGAGTGAAGCACGCCGACAACGCCTCCTAACAGCGCTGCAATCGGGACGAAGGCGGCGGGTAGTACACCGAGGGCAACGACGCCGACGCCGAGCACCGGCGGTAAGGCTGCCATAGCGAAGCTGACCCGCGCGTCGATGCGCGACCGCCTCGCGAGCGCGAGCGCCAACGCTGCATCACGCAGATCGTCGGAGGCGAGCGCCACATCGTACTCGCGCGAAGCCGAACCTGCAGCGCCGAGCGCGATCGATATGCCGGCGGCGCCCAGCGCCACGTCGTCTGCGGCGGCGTGACCGATCACTGCCACGGCCTCCCCTGCATCGGACAAGCGACGCACCTCTTCCGCACGGTCGACGTTGGGGATCTCCGCTCGCACGTGCTCGATATCCAGCGAGCGAGCGATGGCATCGCAGGTGTCTTGTGCATCCGCCGACATGAGCACCGGCTCGATGTTGCTATCCAAGAGGTGCTGAACCGACGCGCGAGCGCCCGGCCGAATCCCATCTTGCAGGCCGATCAGCCCGACCAAACGCCCTCCCACGGCCACGAGTAAAACCGAACGACCCAACGCAGAGAGTTCGCCGATGCGCCACTCGGTTGCGGCGATGCCGATGCGCTGGTTCAGCATGTGAGCGCGCGAGCCGATGCAAACCTCTTCGCCCGCGCTGGTGATCGCGTTGACGCCAAGGCCCGGATAGACGGTTGGATTGCGCACGGGTCCAGGCTTGATCCCGCGATGATTGGCCGCACGGAGAATCGCCAGCGCGACGGGGCTCGAGTCGGAGCGCGCAGCGCCGCTTGCTAACGCGAGCAGCTCGTCTGCGTTGAGGTTGGGACCCTTTACTTCGACCTCGGCGACCTCGGGTTCACCGAGCAGCAGCGTTCCACGCGCGCAAAAAACCGCGACCGAGGCGCGCGAGGCGCGTTCCCAAGCGTCCGCGCTCTTGTAGGTGATGCCGCGGCGTTGCGCGAGCAGGATGCCGCGCGCGATCTGGGTGCTACCGAGCGCGCCGATCAAGGTCGTCGAAAGGCCTGCCATCACTGCGACGGCGGTCATCGCTGCGTCCAGCGGGCTGCGACTGATGGCAAACGTGAGGCCGGCTGCGCCGAGCGCGGTGACCGCTGCCCAGCGCTCGACCAGCGAACGTGATGCACGCGCGACCGAGGCCAGAGCATCGGCCCGCCGACGTGGGTCGAGCAAGACCCGCGCGAAAGAGCGGTCAGGACCGGACCAAGTGCAGATACCGAGCAGACGGCCGGAGACCACATGGGCGCCGGCTACCACCGTGTCTCCAGCGCGACGTCGCACCGGCGAGCTCGAGCGCAACCACGGTAGTACCTCGGCTTCGCCTTCCTGAATCATCAGGTCGACCGGGACGTCCTCACCCTCGTCCACGCGTACTCGCTCACCGGCGCAAAAGCCTTGCGCGTCGGTCTCTTCCTGGCCGTCAGCGAGAATGCGGCGTCCGCTTAGGGTGAGCGCATGTTCGACCCAGGTACGCTCCTCATCGACCGAGCGCCGCGCCATTTCCAAGAGCCACGTCGTGGTCGCGGTGATGGTCGCGATTGCGCCCGCGAGGCTAGCCGCTTCAGCGGCGATGAACGCTGGTGCGGAGATGAGCGCCCACACGGCGACGGCAACGGACAACGTTGGCCCGGCGAGAATGGGGATCGGGTTGGGATCCACTGGGTCGCGAGGGATCGTCGCTGCGCGAGCGACGAGCACGCTTGCGCCGACCCCAGCCAGCACGATGCGCGCAAACAGCACCAAACGGGTTTCCCCGGTGATACCCAGCAATACCGCTAGCGTACCTGCCGCCACCGACAAGAGCAGCAGCAGACCACCGACATCGCGCGGCTCGGTCTCGATGCGTGGAGGCGGATCGACGAGTTGGCCTCGATCGATCTTTTCAACCAGCGCCCGAGAGTCATCCAGCCGCAACGGGCTCGGTAGGTCCGCTTCGGGGACGATCGGCGAGAAAGCGTTCTCCACGGCTGCGCCGAGGTGCTCGTTCGTGACGTCGGGAACCGAGCGTGGTGGGGCTAGCGAAACCGCTGCCTCATGAGCGTCGGTGGTCTCACCGCCCCATGGGGCGAGGTACGCCGAGCGACACGCTCCGGCGTTGCAGAAGTAGTGAAACTTCGAGTCGAAGAGCGCGACGTGTCCGGCCCGCAGAGGGTCGAGCATGGTGCCGCAACCCGAACAAGGCAGTGGCTCAGAGACAGGTCCTGCAGCTCGCACTTCAGCCCGCGGAGATCAGGCGCAAGCGAAGCGCTGCGAGAGCGTCTGCGAGTCGGGACGCCGCTAGATCAAGCTCCTCAATCGTTGCAATCAGGGGTGGGGTGAAGCGCAGTACCTGACCGCCAGCCATGGTCAGCAGCAGACCGTGTTCGCGACAGAGCGCGAGAGCTTCTCGCGCATCCACGCCCTTTTTCAGGATCAGGCCGCGCATCAAACCAAGTCCGCGCTCGCCCTCACAAAGTTCCGGAAAGCGCAGCGCGATTTCTTGAAGTTTGGCCGAGAGATGCGCGCCCTTCTCGCGAACCTGGGAGAGCACGCCGTCTTTGGTCAGCACCTCGAGTACGACGCGCGCGGCACGACTCGCCAAAGCGTTGCCACCAAAGGTGGAGCCGTGCGTGCCAGGCGTGAGAACGTTGGCGAGTTCTTCGCGCACCAGCATCGCTCCGATCGGGAAGCCGCCGCCAAGCCCTTTGGCCAGCGTAACAACGTCGGCTCGCACACCGCTGTGCTCCAGCCCCAGCACCGTTCCGGTGCGACCAATGCCGGTCTGCACTTCATCGACGAGCAGCAGGGCCTGCTGCTCGTCGCACAGCTCGCGCAGCCCTTGGAGGAACCCCGCGGGGGCTGGAAGGACGCCGCCTTCTCCTTGAACCGGCTCGACGAAGATGCCGCAGACGTCGTCGGACAAAACGCGCTTCAGCGCATCCAAGTCTCCGTAGGGCACGTGAGTAACGCCGGGAAACTCGCCGAATCCCTCGCGGTAAGAGGCCGTGCCAGTGAGATTCACCGTGGCAAAGGTGCGCCCGTGGAAGGAGTTCTCGAAGGCGATGAAGCGCAGCTTCTCCTTCTTTCCGCGATTGTGTTGGTAGCGGCGCGCGAGCTTGAGCATGGCCTCGTTCGCCTCACCGCCCGAATTGCAGAAGAATGCTCGAGAGAACCCGGTCGCGGCGGTCAGCTCCGCGGCCAGCATCAGGTTTTGCTGGTTGAAGAAGTAGTTGGAGACATGCATCAACGTGGCGGCCTGCTCGCTGATGGCTTGGACGAGCTTCAGGTGGCTGTGCCCAAGCGCGTTGACCGCCACTCCGGCAGCGAAGTCGAGATAGCGCTTGTGCTCGCTATCCTCGACGAAGCAGCCGCTTCCCTTGACCAGCACCATCGGCGCCTGCCGGTAATTGCCGAGCAGGTGCTTGCTACCAAACTCCAGCAGCTCCGCCGTCGAGACCTGCGGCTCGGACTCCAGGCTTGAGGCTTGATCAAGATCGCTTGAGACTTCCTCTCGAGTTAGGCCACTCATGGCTCTTTACCTACGTCCATGGTGCCTCGCCGTAAATGACTGAGAGGAACTGGGGAGCCTTCTTGGAGTTCAACACGCGTGGTTGAAAGACGCGGCGGCCGGGATATATTCGGCCCGCAATGACCGACCCGGCAAACAATAAGGATGCAACAGGCGAGACTGCGGGCCCCGCATCCTCGAAGGCTACCGACACGGTGACGTTCGCTGAGGAGGAGGTCCGCGCGGAAGAAGCGCCCCCTCAAGAGCCCAAAGAGCCGGATCCGCTCGAGGTGGCCAAGGCTGAGGCCGCAAAGTTCAGGGACCAACTGCTGCGTACGGCTGCCGACTTCGACAACTTCCGTAAACGCAGCAGGCGGGACGTTGAAGAGGCGACCCGTAAAGGCACTGAAAAAGCGCTCAAAGAGCTGCTGCCGGTGTTCGACAACCTGGAGCGGGCGACGCTCAGCGCGGAGGCAGCACCCGACGTCAAGAGTGTCGCGGACGGCCTGCGAATGGTCGGCAAACAGTTCACCTCGGCGCTCGAGAAGCTGAACGTGAAGCGGATCGAAGCTGTTGGGCGGCCTTTTGATCCCACCCAACATGAAGCCATTCAACAGGTGGAATCAGCCGATTTCGCCGCCGGAGTGGTCACCAATGAGGTCCAAGCTGGCTATTTGGTGGCTGATGTCTTGCTGCGAGCTGCGATGGTTGTGGTTTCCAAGGGGCCGCCGGCAGCCGCGGAAGCTGCTGAACCGGAAACCCCGAGCGAACCGGCCAACTAGCCAAGTTTCGCTGACCTCTCCTCGGGAACGTTGGGCAACTTTGTCGGTTTGAGTATGCTGGCTCCGTATGGGTAAAGTTATCGGCATCGATCTTGGCACGACGAACTCTTGCGTCGCAATTGTCGAGGGAGCCACAGCTTCGAGCCTCCACGACGTCAAGGTCGTTCCCAACTCTGAGGGAGCGCGCACCACGCCTTCCGTGATCGGCTTCCCCGCAACCGGGGAGCGCCTCGTGGGGCAGGTTGCAAGGCGGCAGGCCGTGACCAACCCCGAGCAGACGGTCTACGAGGTGAAGCGCCTCATGGGACGTCGCTTCGGTGATGACGAGGCGGTGAAGGCACGCGAGTTCGTACCTTACCGCATCGTCGAGGCGCCCAATGGTGACGCTTGGGTGAACGTTCGAGGGCGAGCGATGTCACCGCCCGAGGTCTCGGCGATGGTGCTCACCGCGATGAAAGAGATCGCTGAGACCTACCTTGGCGAACCGATCACAGAGGCCGTAATCACGGTCCCCGCTTACTTCGACGATGCGCAACGTCAAGCCACGAAGGACGCAGGTCGCATCGCAGGTCTCGATGTAAAGCGCATCATCAACGAGCCGACGGCAGCCGCTCTCGCATACGGTCTCGACAAGAAAGACGCTGAGGTCATCGCCGTCTACGATCTCGGCGGAGGTACGTTCGATATCACCATCCTCCAGCTGGCCGGCGGGGTGTTCAGCGTCAAGGCAACGGGCGGTGATACCCACCTCGGTGGTGTCGACTTCGATCAGAGGATCATCAACCTGCTGGCGGATGAGTTCGCGCTGGAGAGCGGGATCGATCTGCGCAAAGACCGCATGGCTCTGCAACGGCTGAAGGAAGCTGCTGAGAAGGCAAAACACGAGCTTTCATCGTCTCTCGAGACGGCGATCAACGTGCCCTTCATCGCGGTTTCGCCTTCCGGGCCGCTGCATCTCGAGCGGAATATGAAGCGAAACGAGCTCGAGCTGCTTTGCGGCGAACTCGTTGACCGCACCATTGACGCCTGCAAGCGCACGCTGCTCGACGCCAAGCTGAGCGTGGAGCACGTGAACACGATCGTGCTCGTTGGCGGTATGACTCGCATGCCTGCGATTGCCGCGGCTGTGAAGGGCTTCTTCGGTAAGGATCCCTCCAAGGAGGTCAACCCCGACGAGGTGGTGGCGGTTGGAGCGGCGTTACAAGGAGCTGCCCTCGCCGGGCAGATCGACGAAGTGTTGCTGCTCGACGTCACGCCCCTTTCGCTCGGCGTCGAGACGGGCGGCGGCGTTGCAACCAAGCTGATCCCGCGAAACACCACCGTCCCGACCGAACGCAGTGAGGTGTTCACCACCAGCGTGGACAACCAGAATTTCGTGCCGGTCCACGTCATCCAGGGTGAACGTGAGATGGCCGCTGACTGCCGCAGCTTGGCTCGCTTCGAGCTGACCGGGATTCCGCCTGCCCCGCGCGGTATCCCGAAGATTCAGGTCACCTTCCGCATCGATGAAAACGGCATCCTACGCGTCGAAGCGCGCGATCTCGGAACCGGGCGCGCGCAGGAGATCCGCATCACGGCGGCTAGCGGGCTTTCGGGTGATGAGGTCGATCGTATCGTGCGCGAAGGCGAGAAGTTCAAGGAGACCGACTCGCTTCGCAGAGAGCTCGCTCAGCTACGGAATCAAGCCGAGACGCTCGTCTACACTACCGAGCAGGCCCTCACCGGCTATTCGGACTTGCTCGAGCCGCAGCTCCTGGCTGAGGTACAAACCGACGCCCATCACTTGAAAATGCTGCTGGAGGGTGGCGGCGATCTCGCTGCGCTTCGCGAGGCCTACGCCAAGCTCGAGAGCGCGGCCTTCAAGATCGCTGAGGCGATGTACGGCTCACCAGAAGGTGGGTGAGCGCACTCGTGGTCGGGGCCGGGCAGCGAGTCGGGCGGTACTCCATCATCAAAGCCGTCGGGCTTGGCCCCAACTTCGAGACCTTTCAAGCGCGCGCGTTCGGCGTTGAAGGGTTTGAAAGAGACGTTGCGCTCAAGGTCGTAACCGACCCGGCTTCGGTTGAATCGGCGGAGTTCCGCGAGGCGCTAGCTCGTGCTCTGGAGCTTTCGCATGCGGGCGTGCTTCAGCTCGTTGATAGCGACACGGCGGACTTTGACGGAACCACGCGCCTTTACCTCGTAACGGAGCTTGCGCGCGGCGAGTCGTTGGCGCAGCTGCTTGCAGGTTGGCGGAGCACACCGGAAGGGCGCAGTCGCATCCTTAGGGCGACCTCGGAAGTTGCTCGCGTCCTCGACTACGCGCATCGGCGCCGCAAAGGGCCGGTGGCTCACGGCCGACTGCACGCGGGCCAGATTTTTGTTGGGGCACGAGGTGAAGTAAAGGTCGCCGATTTCGCAGTAGCGCGCGCGATCGAAGGGCGCGGCGCTGCAACTCCCGCTGACGATCTAGCGAGCTTCGCGACGCTGCTTGCGGCGGCATTTGAAGGGCTGCCGAGCCCACAGCTCGACCAACTGATCGCGGCCATGCGAGCCGGTGCCGTCACAGCACAGGGAGTTTCCGAGGCGCTGCTCGAGCTCGCTGTCCAGGAGCCGCAGCCCGTCGCGCAGCCGCCAGCGCCGATCGAGTTGGCGTTGCTTTCGCCGCCCCCACCCGATACGGCGGAGCTCGCGGGAGAGGGGCTGGCCGCATCACCGAGTTCGAGCGAGGTGCGCCCGCAAGAAGCGGAAGTACGACGCCGAATAGCTCCTGCGGGACGCTTCGTCGGACGCAGCGAAGAGCTGACGGCGCTAGGTTCGTTCGTGGCGAAGGTGCATCAGGCTGGGGCACGCTGGCTGCGCGTGCGTGGTCCTGACGGACTGGGGAAGACACGCTTGCTCCGAGAGCTCGCGCGACGCTTGCCCCAGGAGAAGGTCGGATTCGTTTTCCCTCCGCTGATCGAGGAGCCCGGTGCGCAGCTGAGTCTGCAGGCCATGAACGCAACCTTGCGCTGCCTCTTGGATTTGCCGAAGACTGGGAGCTTCGACGTTGATGGCCTAACGAGCTCGCTTCGTGCGATGGGCCTAACGCTCGAAGAGATCAGCTGTCTGTGCGGCTTGATGGGGGCGTCGCTAGCCTGCGACGAACCGGCGCCAAGCGGCGCGGAGGCATTGCTTTCGCTCGTAGCCGCGCTGCGAAGTGGGAGACCCGTCGCGATTGCTTTTGAGGATGGCGCCAGAGTGGATCAGGCCAGTCGCGACCTATTGCTCGATGCACTCGCTGCGGAGCGGGCACGCACGGTGCCCTTGGCGGTGCTTTCCGTCGAGCGAGCGACTGCGGCTTCGACCGAGGCTCATTGCGAAGACTTCATGCTCGAGGAGCTCTCGGATGATGACCTGGCCCAGCTGATCAGCGCGCGCCTAGGCGCTCGCGTGATTGAGCCCGAACTGTTTGAGGCGGTCTCTGAAAATGTTGGCGGACACCCGCTCTACGCCGAGGAGTACCTAAGGTATTTGTGCGAGGAGGCGCTGGTCGACGTCAAGGGGGGCGTCGCCTCGTTGGTGCATCACGCCCCACCGCCGACACGCTCGGTTCTTGATTTGGTCGCTGCGGCGCATGAGCGACTACGCCCGGAGCTTCGGGAGGTGATCAAGACCCTCGAGGCACGAACGGGCGTCGCAGACGGTGCGACCTTGGCCGCGGCACTAAACCTCGAGGAGACGGTCGCAGAGGCCTACCTCCTGGAGCTCTCCCGCGCTGGTTTTCTGCGTTTTGACGCCCGGAATCGTGCACATTTGGCTTTGGTTCATCGGGGTATCGGAGAAGCGGCGGACAACGAGCTCCATGCCCGCCTCGCCGCTCACTTTGCTTCCGTAGGGGCGTTTGCCGACGCAGCCCAGCACCATGCTGCAGCTGGTGATCAGCTCGCGGCGGCTGATAGTTGGGAGACGGCAGCGAAGGGACTTTGGGCCGAAGGGCTGTTTGAGGCAGCCACCGACGCACTGAGCCGCGCTCTGCTTCACCCGCGAACGAAAGACGAGGCAGAGGTTCGGCTTGCGTTGCTCGTTGAGTGGTTGCCGCGCGTCGCCGGTCTACCCGATGCCGCGGAGGAAGGGATCGCCAGCGCCCTCGCTCTGGTTGAGGAGCAGGAGAGATCGACGAGCCTTCGACTTGCGCTGGTCGGCCCACTGCTTGAACTCGGTGCCTACGAAGCGGCGTTGGTTCTCAACGATCAGGCGGCCTCTCTTTCGGAGAACATCTCTGCGGCCGTGGCGCGCAACCGTTTGGCGATTGCCGTGCTTGCGGGCAACCCCCGACTTGCCCCTGACTTGCCCCCAGAGCTCGACCAGAGTTCACCAAAGCACGGGCTCGACGTTGCCGAGTTGGCCTTGCTGCGCGGAGAGCTTGGCCAATGCGCCAGCGCCCTCGCGCCACTCGCCAATCATCTTGAGCCGGCAGACGGCAAAGCCTCGGGCGCGCTCCGGGTTCGCTATCTTCGCGTGCTGCTCAACCTGGCTTATTCATCCATGGCACTTGCAACGGATGACCCGCGGCTCGACGAGCTGATGGCGGTCACTCAATCCGTGCGACCGCATCGCGAGGCGGCCGAGAGCTTCTTGTTTGTTGGAAGAGTGCTGAAGAACGCCGCGCTTAACTCCAAAGAGCGCGCTCGGGCCAACGCGATCTTCAATCAGGCAGCGCGCTTCGCCGATGAAGCTCACCACCACCGCTGCCGGACGTTGGCCTTGTCAGAATCGGCGCTCCTGACTAAGCGCGAAGGTGCCGTCTCGCCAACCCTTGCGCTTGCAAACCAACAACAGGCTAGCGGGGACAACTATCTCTCGTTGCGCCTGCGTCTGGCGGTGGTCGAACTCACGCAGGAGCAAAACGCCGTGCGCAGATTCATCGCTGAGGCACGCACCCATGATCTCGCCGGCCTTGCGACTCGCCTCAACGCGCAAGCACGCCCTAATCCCGGAGACTGACGTGGCTGACGCTGAAGCAGAGGAGCTTTTATGGCAGTGCGTTCAGGAGCAATGGGACGACGAAAAGCGTCACCAAGCCTTCCTCGCCTTCTGTCAAAACGCTCAGACTTTGGCCGTTGCGGCGAGACGCTATCGAGAAGTGGCGAAGGACGTCGATCAGACAGCGGAAAAGCGCGAACTCGCTGAGAAGAAGCTGCAGGCGATTACGGCTCTTGCAATCGCACAAATAGCCGCAGCCGAACGAACCAATGACAAAAGCGCCGACGTCAAGCGGGGGATCCGGCTTGTCGCGGCGCTGATGCTCGGTGCGGCGCTGTTGGCTATGGCGTGGGCTCTCACGCGTTGACGGAGAGCCCAAGCTGACTAGCGCTTGGAGTACTGGAAGCGCTTGCGAGCGCCCGGCTGACCGTACTTCTTGCGCTCCTTCTTGCGAGCGTCGCGGGTCAGGAACCCTGCGCGCTTCAAGGAGGGACGACGCTCCGGATCCGCAGCGATAAGCGCACGCGAGATGCCGTGGCGCATTGCCTCGGCTTGCGCCGAGTGACCGCCACCAGCAACCGTCGCAACCACGTCGTACTGATCGAGAACTTCAATCAGCTCGAGCGGCTGACGCATGATCATGCGGGAGGTTTCTCGCTCGAAGTACTCATCGGCGGGGCGATGATTGACCTGAATGTTGCCGCTGCCTGGCTTCAGCCAAACGCGTGCCACTGCCGTCTTGCGCTTGCCCGTCGAGTAAATAGTTTCGCTCATGATCGTCTGGCCCTTGGACTACTTGAGAACTTCCGGTTTCTGTGCGGCGTGCGGGTGATCAGGGCCCGGGTAGACCTTGAGCTTCGTCAGCAACTGACGACCCAGAACGTTCTTCGGCAACATGCCTTTGACTGCCTTGGTGATCGGCAGCTCGGGCATCCTGACGAGGAGCTTCTCGTACACCTCTTCGCGGAAGCCACCGGGCTCACCGCTGTGTCGCACGTACTTCTTTTGTTGAAGCTTACGCCCAGTGAGCTTGACGCTCTGAGCGTTCACGACCACCACAAAGTCCCCCGTGTCTACGTGGGGAGTAAAGGTGGGCTTGTTCTTCCCTCGCAACACCATCGCGATCTGACTGGCTAGCCGACCGAGGGGTTGGTCTTTTGCGTCGACCACCCACCACTTGCGCTCAGCCTGAGCTTCTGCGGGTTTTGCGGAGAACGTCTTGGATTGCAGCGTTTGGGTGGCGTTCATGGTCGACTCGAAGGTTCGCGAGGCTAAAACTGAAGGTCCCGTTCACACGCGGCCCGCGGGACCACGTAATGAGTGTTCAGGTGCGGTGGTTCGTCCCGGTTTGGGAACAATACCCGTCGCACAAAGGGGACGGACGTTTACGACCATGCACCGAGCGTGTCAAGAATAAGTATCAACTGATTGAATCAGCGGTCCCCCGAGGCCTTTGCAGGTGGTGGGGAAGAAGCTGAAGTCGCAGGGGAAACGGCTGAACTACTCGGGGCTGCTGTTGGCTCCCCAAAGGCCGCTTGGCTTGGGGCGGGCTCAGCCAAAGCTTGATCGCCTTTGGTCTCGGCTAGCACGTAGGCCGCCTGATCCCGACAAGTGCCCTTCGGATAGGTGTGTTGGTACTCGGCGGCCCGTGTGGCCAAATGCCGCCGCTCCACCGGGTTTGCCTCGACCGTGAAGCTGCGAAGCTCTTGGCAGTGCATCGTCTCAGCCAGGGCGGGCGCTTGACTTCCGATCTGACGATACTTGGTCGCAAGCTCTCGGTTTGTCGCTTGGTAGTTGTCTGCCAGCAGTGCGGCTGCCGCACTGCCAAGAGGCTCCGTCGCGAACTCGTCCGCAGCGCGATGAAGGGCGCGCAGCCGCAATTCCGGGTTGCGCATCGCCAAACCTGCAATTTCCGAGAGCGACATCAACTCGCTGGCGCTCTGCGCCGTGGCGATTGCCGTTTGCAGGCCCACGCCAGCCTCGAGAGCCTTGGCGGCCTCGTCGTAGCGCCCGTCATTGGCAAGCGAACGCCAATTCGGCAGCGTGGCGGCCGGTGCTTGCGGGACTTGCACGGCCACTTCGGGCTCACGCTCCTGGGTAGGCTCTTTGGGGGACCGCGCGGTTATTGGCGAGGGCGCGACGGGCGGAGACTGGGGTTCACGCGACTGCGAATGATCATTCGAGAAGACCCACGCGTACGTGGGCACGCTCGCCATCGACTGCCCCTCGAGAATGCGATGCCGCCCCGCTGGTGAACTAACCTCAACGGCCCCAGCTTGCACCGACACATCCACGTCCTCGGCGCGCCTGGTCAGCGATACTCGCGAGCCAGCAGCAGCAGTAACGCGAGCCTCTCCCGCAAGCACGGCGAACGCCTGATTCGAAGCACCATCCACGGAAACGCTGCCCCGCAGCAGACTCAACGTCACTGAGTCAGCAGAAGTTCGCACCACCTCCACCAGCGAATCGGGCTTGAGCGAGAGCGATGAGCCGCTTGGAAGCACGAAACTTCTTTCCGTGGTTCCCGTGGCGAACACCGTGGAGGTCGAGTTGTCCTCGGGCGTGCTTACGGTTGCGAGCCGCTGCGAGAGCGAATCTCGCCCGACGAATACTCCCGCCGCGAACGCGGCAGCCGAAAGACATGCAGCTGCGAGCCAGATGCGACTTGGCTGCGAGTTGCGCGCGCGTGCAGGCGGCCCAGCCTCAGGAAGCCCGTGAGCAACCCGGGCCCAAATACGCTCGACTCGTTCAACGCTCGCCGGATCACGCAAGTCCGCCTGAGAGAAGACTGGAACCTGACCTGGTGAAGCCAGCGAGGCGCCGCGACTTCGCTGCGTCTCCGTCTTGAGGGTTGCGCCAACTTCGGCGGGTTCAATCGGGCGTGTCATTTCAACCTTACTCCGGCCTTGCCGCGAGGCGGCGAAGTCCGTTCGGGGAGCGCATCTGCTCCTTCGATCTCAACGGATCCATCGGCGGTTCCGACGGACATTTCATCCAAAGCCTGGCGAGAATGAGCATCCACAAAGTGCTGCTCGAGGAATTTTTGCACGCGAGAGACGCGCCGTTTCACGGTCGCCAACGAGCAAGTCGTCAACTTGGCCACCACCTCGAGTTCGTTGCCGTCCACGCAGCGAAGCGTCCAAGCGATGCGATCATCGGTGGGTAGCGTTCCGAGCAACGCGTAGATCTGAGCGAGCTGGGCCCGCACGTGCGGCGAGGCATCTGGGCTCGTGAGTTGGTCGAGGTCAACGGGCTCACTGGTTCTTCCGAGCCCCAACACATTCATCAGCCGAGCGCGCCGCATACGAGAACGCACGGCGAACACCACGATCGACCCGAGCCACGAGCGGAAGGCCGCAGGATCACTGAGGTCGGAAAGGCGGGTGAGAACCTTGATGAACGCGTCGTGGACGATGTCCTCCACGTCGCGATTGGAGCCCTCGATGCGAGTGGCCAGACGCAGGGCGAAGCTGACGTGCTTCCGATAGAGCGCTTCACGCGCGAGCGCGTCCCCCGCCAAAGCCAAGGCAACCAGGTTGCGATCCGGCATCTCAACCAGGGCCGAGACGCCAGCGCGCGCTGGCCGCGTGGCGGCCGCACCAGCTGTCTCGCCATTGGCCCAATTGGGCTCAACCGCTGCCGTGGGCAGCGCTGCGCTCTCGTCGGCCACGCCGTCAGGCTGGCTGGCGAAGCCTGATCGTTCGACCAGCCTCAAACGGGAACGCGCAGGGGTGTTCATTTTTTCGCGGAGTAGTGGGAGTTGAGACGCACGAGTCGACGGCTAAAGCTCAGTATTTGCGAAAGAGTGCTCGATTCGTTGAGGATACGCGCATGCAACGACCCAACGCTGGCTCGGCACAGAGTTTGTTACAGCAGCAAGCTGTGCGTCAGTATTGTGTCGGCGAGGACGGAAACTTTTGAGGGCGACACGCGTCATTCTCTCTGCTGCGGCCACCTTCGGTGGAAATTCGCACACTAGGCCACAACTCGAGGTGCTACTTCTTGGTGTCCCGGCGCGTAAACAATCGACCAAACAGTTGAATGTAGACCGACGAGCGGCAACTTGCTTTGAGGATTCCCATGAGCGAAGACGATGATGAATCCGCGCCTTCCGTAGCGAGCGGCGTCGTGGTCGCGGGCCGTTATCGGGTCGAGCGACGCGTCGGTGCGGGCGGAATGGGTGAGGTGTACCTCGTTCAGCACGTTCACACCGATGAGCGGTTCGCGATGAAGGTGCTGCTCTCGACGGTCATTTCAGATTCGTCCGCGCTCGAGCGCTTTCGTCGGGAGGCCCGTACGCCAGCGCGGATCGACAGCGACCATGTCGTCCGCGTGACGGACGCCGATGTAGCGCCCGAGCTGAAGGGCGCTCCCTTCCTGGTGATGGAGTATCTGCGTGGGGAGGACCTCGACAAATTCGTCGAGTTGAACGGACCGATGAGCCCGCAGGACGTGGTCACGTACCTGCAACAGATCTCTCGCGCGCTCGACAAAGCCCACGCACTTGGAATCGTCCATCGCGACCTCAAGCCCGAGAACATTTTCATTACTCGTCGCGAGGATGGCAGCCCTCTGCTCAAGGTGCTCGACTTCGGCATCGCGAAGTTCACCTCTGGGGCGCTTGGTGACCTAGCCAACAAGACCGCTACGTCGCCTGGCCAAATCTACGGCACGCCGCTCTACATGTCGCCCGAACAGGCAAAGGGCGATTCCAAGGGGATCGCGGCGCAAACGGATATTTGGGCGTTGGGCCTGATCGCCAGCCGAATGCTGAGTGGTCGTGACTACTGGGACGCAGAGACGCTCACGGCCTTGATCGCTCAGGTGGTTTACGAGCCGATGCGCAAGCCCTCGGAGCTGGGCATCAACTTTGGCGACGCCTACGACGCATGGTTTCTAAAGTGTTGTGACCGCGATCAATCAGCGCGCTTCTCTACCGCAGGCGAGGCCATCTTCAGGCTTGGACAAGCGCTGGGCGTGATCGACGCGAACGCGATCTTCACAGGCAGTCCGGTCGTAATCGCGCCGCCTTCACCATCCATGCGCTCGATTGCCCCACAGGCTGACAAGGGCCTATCGAAGACCGAGATTCAGCTCGCTCAAACCTCGGGCACCATACCGAACACTGGGCATCCCCCGGCGCGAGCTTCGCTCTTGAAGGTGGCGGTGGGTGCAACCGCCATAGGCGCCGTTCTGGCGATCATCGTGTTCGGGTTCTTGCGACAACAAGGCAAAACGTCGCATACCCCAGCCCAGCCAGAGCTCGACCCGCCGGTGGCGACCGCAGCAACCCAAACCTCGACTGCGCCCGCCCCAACTCCGACAGTGGTGCCAGCGCCGACGGTGAGCGTATCGGCCTCGGCGGCGCCGTCCGCAACAGCCTCGGTGAGTGCAGCCCCGGTGGAGCTACCGAGCGCAACGGCCGTGCGCCCCAAACCCAAGCCGACCGCCACCGCTACCGCCCCCACCGCCGCGGTTACCGCCGACCCCAAACCGAAGAAGAACCCGCTTGATGGGCGGCTTTAGCCCACTATCGTGACCTCGGGCGGTGGGCTGGGTATGCTCGCCAACCGATGATTGACTCGAAACTCGCGCCCTTCGCTCGCCGGGCGCTGGGGATTTGGCGACTGCCCGTCACCTTCGCAGCGCTGGCTGCTGCTCTGTGCACTAGCTCGCAGGCGGTGGCCGGCGACGTAGCGGCAGCAAGCCAGCTCTTCGACGAGGCTAAGTTGCTGCTGGAGGCTGGCCAGCTGGAAGCGGCCTGCACCAAGTTTGAGGCCAGCTACGACTCTGACCCACAGCTCGGCGCGCTGATGAACCTCGCTGATTGTCTCGAGCGCGACGGCCGACTTGCTTCCTCGTTCGGCCGCTGGGGCGACGCGATCGATCTCGCGTCGCGCAAAGGGGATGAACGAGTTGACTACGCGCGCAGCCGCCGCGAGACGATCGCTCCGCTGTTGTCGTTCATCACCTTGAACGTGATCGGTGAAGGCCCGGACCTCATAGTCTACAAGGGAAACGCGCGACTCTCGGCAGGAGCCTACGGCTCGGCATTGCCAAGCAACCCTGGAGAGACCGTGATTCAGGTGGTGCGCGGCGAGGACTTGCTTTGGGAAACCAAGGTTGTGCTGGACCGAGCCCAAATGCGCACGGTTGACGTACCTCTCGGAGAGATTGCCGCGAAGAACCCAACGACGGGAAAGAAGCGTCAGACGTTCGGCGAAACGAGAACGGACTCAGGCACCGAAGTCGAAGGCTTCTGGAGCAAACTTCGCGTTGCTGGCGTGATCGTCGGCGGTGTTGGAGTGCTTGGTGTGGGCGCTGGCTTTGGCGTCGGCGGCCTGGCACTCTCGGAGAAGTCCACTGTGGACGACGAATGCACCTTGGTTGGCAAAGACAGGTTCTGCACCCCAACAGGGAAAGATGCGGCTACCCGCGCAAAGGAGCTGGCCACTATCAGTACCTGGACGTTGGTTGCCTCCGGCGTCGTGGCCACCGTGGGGATAACGCTGATCATCGCGGCGCCAAACGACTACGCCAAGCTCGAAGAGCGCGCTTACCTCGTGCCGTGGTTTGGCCCCGATGGCGGCGGCGCGAGCCTCCAGGGCACGTTCTGAGGCGGCCCCGATACGAAGACGTTGCAGCTAACCTTGGAAGAACTTGCCGAGGATCTCCTCGCCACGCCTTCCCTCGAGCATGCGGGCCAAGCCATCGAAGGCCGGGGCCTGTACGCCTCTCGCCTTCGCGAAGGCGCAAAGGCGCGGAATGAGCTCGAGCGCCTCGACGCGCAAGAAGGCCTCCTTGGTCGCGGCCTCGAGCGTTGCCCCGGTTGCTAGCGCCCGACCCAACACGACCTCGGGGCGCCGCTCGAGCGCGATGGAGGCGAGCAAGTCTCCGTAGCCACCGAGCCCGTAGATCGTCGTCTCTTCCGCACCTGCGAGCGCGGCCAGCCGACCCGCGTCGTGGACCGCTCGAGAGATGAGCGCCGCCAGCAGGCCTGGCCCAGCGCCGCCAGCCTTCGCGAAGCCAACGCCCACCGAGACGCAACCGACCATGGCCGAGGCCAGCTCCAGCCCGCGCATATCGGGCGTCGAGTAGACGCGCAACCACGGCCCGCTGAACGCCTTCGTCACAGCGGAGACCACCTCTTGATAGGCCGACCCAACCACGATCGCCGACGCCGTTCCATGATGAAGCTCATCCACTTGGACCGGCCCGCCCAGCGCGCCCATGCGCCGAATGGGTGTCTCCTCCCGCAGGATGTCTCCCACGGTGTGCAGCGTCCCGGCCGAGCCCTCCTCCGTTCCTTCGGGCGCGAGACCGCGAATGCCGTGAACGACGAGATGCCCGCCATCCACGTGGTCCCCCAAACTTCGCGCAACTTCGCGGATGACGTTCGAAGGGACGGCCAGGACGATCAGCTTCGCCTTTGCTACCTCGGCGTACTGATCGGTCACGCGAATGAGTCGGCTGTCCTTCGCCTCGCGACGCGTGAGCAAGGTGACTTCATTGCCCGCCCGCGCAACGGCGCGCGCCAACGCCAGACCCCAAGGGCCGCCCCCAACGATGCCAACTGCAAGCGTCATCGCGCACCTCCTGCGGGAGCAGCCGCGTTTGGCGAGGAAGTTCCACCGCCCTTGCTCAGCGGGTCCCAGCCGAGACCGTAGGGGATGAGTCGGTTTTGGTAGTAGAGCAACAGCTCGGGATCGAGGATGGCGATGCCGTCCCTGCGCGACTCGAGCACCGGCACTGAGTGATACCCACCGAACGCACGCAGCGCTCGTTCGATCAGATCACCACCTGAGGCCGCCCTCACGAACTCTCCGCACACGACCTCGCCCGACTTCTCGAGCTCGAGCAGTAGCTCCTTCAAATGACGGACATCGGCGGCGAGCTCATCCCGGGGAATGACCACGTTGTCCCGTTGCCGCAAGACGGTGAAGAGATCAGGGCGCGGGGAGGCTTTGCGCAGCCGTGCAAAACAAGCTGCCGCCACCAAATGCGTCGACATGATGACGGTGTTGCGCGCGTACGAAGCACAGATCTCCTCGCCGAGCTCGCGCGTGTATTGAGCGTCCCGGTGAGCATCCACCACGGCTCGCCCGTCGGTGTCGCGGATATAGCTTGCAGGGTCGATCGTCCGACCGCGTCGGTCGAGCGAGTTGCCATCATCATCGACCGCGTTACCGAACGGATCGATCGGCTCACCGAAGCGAATCACCACCGAGCCGTTCATCCCCAACAGCTTGCGCATGAAGGTAGTGACGCGTGACAACCGACTCGATTCGTCGTCCTCGATGATGTAGCGGCTCTTGCCCGTCTCCGAGAGAAAGTCACGAATCAGCGTCTCGGCCTCGAGCGTGATCAAGTAGTTGATCGTCGAGGGCACGAAGTAGATGCGCCGCTCGCGACCCGCTCGCACCGTCCTCGCGTAGGCCTCGAGCGCGCTGCCCACGAGCCCGAGCTTGAGTCGCGGCTCGATTCCCCCCGATCGCGAACGGGTACCGCCTGGGAAGAAGAGGGAGTGGTAACCGCGCTCGAGCAGCACGCACGAGTAGGTCTTGAGCACGTCCTTGTAGAGCGCGTGCCGGAGCCGCCGATCGACCCGGTACGCACCCAGGTTGTGCATGAAGAAGGAGAGGATCAGGTTGGTGAAAAGGTTCTTCCCGGCGCCATACGTCGCCGGCGGTAGGCCCGCCCGTTCGAGCGCGTAGCCGAAGACGATCGAGTCCATGTTCGACAAGTGGGTGGGCACGAAGACGAGCACGCCCTTCTTCGAGATACGCTGCAGCTTGTCGATCGCCCCCTCGACTTTGACCTTGTCCGAGAGCGCGTCCAAGCTGATGAGCTCGCGCGGATTGCGCACCAAGGTCGCCAAGGTTCGCGGCGCCAAAAGGCCCGTAACGAGGCCCGGAATGATCTTGGTGGAGGCCTTGTAGACGCGCGGATCGAAGTTGCCGGCGACGTCCCAGGCGTAGTCGGAGACGAGCTCGCGCAGGCGCGAAACCCGTTCGTCATTGGTCATCCGGCCGAGGGTCCGAGCGAGGCGTTGCCAATCCGCGTGCCGCTCTTGGTCCTTCTTTTTGAGCGACCCTTCGAGTCGCTTGATCTCGTTGTAGGCCGCGTCGTTGAGCAAGAACAACGGATCGGCCGAACCCTCGACCACCCGGTCCACTACCTCACGAACGATATCTTCGCGGGCTGCGTTAAATCCAAAAATAGGGGGCTCTGCCACGCTGTTACCTCGCCGCAGAGGTGTACCAGATTTTTCCGAGATTCGACGCGCTGCTTAGAACGAGTCTTTGGCTTTGCGCAGCTGGGCAAAACCGCTCACGGAATCCGAGAGCCCCAGCGTCGCAAGAAAGCCCGGATCAGCGACGCGCAGGAATGGGTTGTGCCGCTTCTCGTCGGCGATCGTGCTGGGTACCGTAGCGATACCTGCCGCCCGGGCCTTCTCGGCGCGTGCGAGCAACTCACGCACGGCAGCGTTGTCACCATCTACCGAGATGGCGAAGCGCGCGTTGGCCACGGTGTACTCGTGACCGCAATAGACGCGGGTCTCGTCGGGGAGGCTCGCCAGCTCGTCGAGCAGCGAATGGCTCATCATCTTGGCGTCCCCCTCGAACATGCGCCCGCACCCTGCGATGAACAGCGTATCGCCGGTAAAGACGGTGTCTCCAATCACGAACGCAACCGCCCCCAGCGTATGACCGGGCACCGCAAGCGCTCGTACCGAGAGGCCCGCCAGGTCAGCGCCACCGTGGTGAGCGAGCGCTCGCGTTAGACCTGGAATGCGCTCTCGATCGTACTCGGAGCCGACGATCTCGAGCCCCGGCAAAGCTCGCTTTAGCTCGAGGTTGCCACCGACATGATCGAAGTGATGATGCGTCGAGAGCACAGCCCGCGCGGTAAGCCCGCGCTCCGCGAGAGCCGCGAGCACTGGCGCTGACTCCGATGCGTCCACCACCAGGGCCTCCGTGCTTCCCTGCTCGTGGACCAGGTAGGCGTAGTTGTCTTGCAGGCAAGGGACAGGGGTAACGATCACGTGGCTCATCAGCCGTAGTATCGACCAGCTCGGCGCAGTCACCTACTGCCTCCGCGCGCGCAGACGCGTAAAGTAGCGCCATGAAGGTCCGTCTCTTTGGGCTGCTCGCGGGCTTGGCGCTCTCGAACTGCATCGACACCGACACCGCCATTTTCGTCGACCCTTCGATCGAAAACCCAAGCTTGAGCGTGGTCGACGGGCCCCTCGGTGCGACGCTGGGCGGCTCCTTCGACGTGGTGCTTCACCTCGGTGCGCGCGCCTCTGGGCCGAGTGAAACCGAGTTCGTTTCGTTCTCGGTGAAGTCCTCGGATGAGTCGGAGGTGCTCGTGGACAACCTGCCGGTCAGCGCCAACGTGTCCTTGCCGGTCACGGTCGAGCCCGGGGGCGAAGATGTGGTCGTCAGCTTCGAGATCGCGCAAGAGGGCGACGTGCTCGAGTCGTCGTTGGTGGACGCTCTGTGCGCGGGAAACGTGGTCTTTTCGGTGGTGATCGAGGACTCGCTCAGCACGACGTCGACCCCAGCCGTCAGCGCGCCTTTGCAGCCGGCAGGCTGCCTCTAAGCGAGCTGGGGAGCTACTTAGTAGCTGCCTCCAGGATGGTGTCGGGCGACGGTCTGTCGGTCACCGATTCACCGACGTACGCAAACTTCACCTTCTTGTCCTTGCCGATGACAAACACGCTGGGCACGGCGATGTCATCGCCGTCCATCGCTACGCCGAACGCCAAGGCCGCCTTGAGCCCAGGGTCAGCGAGCAATGGGTAGGTGATTCCAAGCTTACCAGCGAGCCCAACCGACTCTTCCAACGTGTCGACGCTGATGGCCACGAGGCTGACCCCCGCGCGATCGAAGCGCGAACTCTCTTCTGCCAACTCACCTAGCTGGCTTCTGCAGAACGTTCACCATTGCCCTCGGTAAAAGACGACCACTGCAGGTCCTTTCGCCAGAAGGTCGTCGAGCGCGACTTCTCCTCCGAGATGACTCTTGAGTCGAAAGGAGGGCGCAACAGCTTGCTCAGCAACGGAAGGCCCGCGCGTGGACAAACACGCCGAGCTGAGGCCAACCAATCCAAGGGCGAAAAGAGCCACGCCCCATGTGCGCCTGTGCATGCGCCAACGCTATCGCCATACCGAGCGCACGTCGAGCAATGCCCGGTCATTTGCCTGCAATTTTGCAGCGGATCGCGGCTTTTGGTGGCTTGGACACGAGTCGGGGCTATCGTGAGCCCACGCGATGACGACCGAAGAGACCGCCCCCAAGGAGACTGCGCCCAAGAAGACCGCCTTGAAGAAGAAAGCCAAGGAGTCGGACAAGAAAGAGGAGCCGACTTCGAAGGTGCGCAGGCTCGGCCGAGACATCGCCAGTCTGCTTATCTTCCTCGGCGTGGCGCTCAGCGCTCGAGCCTCCCTGGCGGACCACTATGTGGTGCCCACCGGCTCGATGATCCCGACCGTTCACGAGGGCGATCGCGTGTTCGTCTCCAAGGCGGCGTACGGCTTTCGAATTCCGCTCTCAGCCACCTGGATCGCTCGCTGGGGAGAGCCGCAGCGCGGGGATGTGGTGGTGCTGCAATCCCCGGTTGAAGACGTGGTGCTGCTCAAGCGCGTGGTAGCGATCGGCGGGGATGAGGTGCGCGTGGTCAACGGTCACATCTTCCTCAACGGGGTGGAGGCTGAAGCAACGGCCACCGAAGAGAACTTGGACGGCAAGAAGCACATGGTCTCGCTCAAGGCTGGCGGCGGCCCCGACTTCGGACCCAAAAAGATCCCCGAGGGCCAGGTGCTGGTAATGGGCGATAACCGCGGCAATAGCAAAGATGGCCGCATGTTCGGTTTCGTCGACCAGTCCGCAGTTCTTGGGCGGGCCGTGTCGATCTACCTACGCGACGGCTCGCTGGTTTGGGACAGGCTGTGAAGAGCGAGGCGGCCGAGCCGAGCGAGCTCGGGCAACAGCTCACGGCGCGGTCGAAAGCCTTCGCTGAGCGGTAATTCATCGATTTGGTAGATGGCGTGCGGTTGCTCCTGACGCGATAGCCGCGCGAGCGCTTCGACCAGCCGTTCGGCTGGGACCGGCTGGCTCGCGACGACCACGGCGGCGACAACGACCGAGCCCTCGTGTTCGAGTTGGAAGGCGGCCACTCGTTGCAACTCTGGCAATTGATAGAGCGCCGCCTCGACCGCGCGCGTGGACACCATGCCGTCATCGGTGCGCACGAAGCCGGCGATATGATCGACGAGCCAAGCATCGCCGTCTCTATCGACGCGCACGATATCGCCGGTGGCGCGGTAGGCATCTCCAGGACGCCAAACGTCCCGCAGCACGCCTTGCGCAGACTCATCGGGTGCAACCATCGATAGGAGAACGCCCGGCTCATCAGCGTCACAACGCACCAAACAGCCGTCGGTGTCGCGCAGCAGAGCTCCGTTCTCGACGTCGATCTTGACCACGGCGATCGGCGCGCTGCCCGGTAGCGGTTGACCCAGCGCCCCAGGCTTTTGCGCTTTCACGTTGGCCATCACCAGGCGCTGGCTGGTCGACGCGTAGAACTCGAGGCTGCGCACGCCGAAACGTTCTTGCAGCTTCTCAACGAGGTCGGCGCTCATGCCGCTGCCCGCTACAAGACGCAGAGGCAGGCTGCGATCCGCAGCGCTGGGCTCACGATGGAGCAACGGTCGCAACATGTCACCGGCGTAAAAGGCGACCGTCGCGCCATAGCGGCGTGTCTCCGCGAGAAATTGCTCCGCGTCGAAGGGCTCGCCCAACGCGAAGCGCGCTCCCCCCGCTAGCGCCGATCCCACGCCGAGCAGAATGCCCGAAGGATGGTGCAATGGGATGCACGAGTAGACGGTGTCTTCCGGCTTGAGCGTGCATGCGGCGGCAGCGCCCAAAGCCGAGAGCGCCCAGCGGTGGTTGTCGATCGGCGCGCTGCGCAGCGCACCTGCAGCGTCTGGACGCAGCAGCACCATCGCCAGATCCGCAGCCCGGCTTCTGCCGAGCGGAATCGTGCTCGGGATCTTGATCGGCTCCGGGTCCACCGTCTCGAGATCCACGGTGCGCGCGCCTAACGCTGAGCGAGTGCCGCTGCCGAGCACCAACACCGGTGCGTTCGTTACGGCTTCGGCGAGCTGCATATGCTCGGCGTCGGCGGCCAAAAAGCGGACCTCCTCGCGCTCGAACGCTGCGCGCAACGAGGCGGGGGAGCTCGAAGGGGGCGCCAAAACGGCCACCGCTCCGAGCCGAGCAAGCGCCGTCACCATGGTCAAGAAGCTGGGGCGGCTGGCCATCAACACACCGACGCGCTGATTTGGACGAACGCCCTGCGCGAATAGCCCCTTGGTAACGTTGGTCACCCGCGTGTCTGCAGCGGCGTACGAGAAGGCTCGACCGCGCCAAAGAAAGAAGGTCCCTTCGGGGTCGCGAGCATGAGCCTCGGATAGCGCGGCCGACGGATTGACGATGGTGTCGGGACCGATCTCCGCCAGACGCCGGAGCCGCGGCTCCTGATAGCGAAGCGCATCGTAAGCATCGCTGGCGGCGGACGCGACCTCGCCAACCCGCTCACCGAACGCACGCGCTGTGTCACCCAGCGCATCGACGAACAGCTTGAGCTCCACCTTGGGATCGAAGCCACCGAGCTCCGCCTCTTCCTCCAACACAGCGTTGCTCGGTGGTGCGACCAAGGCCTGCGGTTTTGGCCCCTGCCCTTCGCGGTAGCGAATCCACTCGGCCACCGTGGGCCAGGTGCGCTTCATCGCCGAAGAGCCAACCACGATGCCGAAGTGCCCCGCCGGAACCGTTACGAACGACACCTCGGCGTGCGGCGCGGCTTTGGAGATCGCGCGGATGGTCGGCGGACGCGCCATGTCGTCGTGAGCGCCGATGAAGGCCAGCACCGGGCAGCGAATATCCGCCAGCGTCACCGTGCGACCGTGCAGCACGAAGCCGCCCGAGAGCATGCGATTGTGGACGATGAACTGCTCGACGAACTCGCGAAAGGCCGGGCCAGGCCAGGCGACGAAGCCTTCCCCGCCCAAGAACCGTCGGCGCGCTTCACGGCGCACGAGCGCCTGCCGATCATGCAGCTTGGCCAAGAATTCGAGCCGCTGCTCGATCTCTTTTTTGGTGCTGATGACCTTGAACGCCGTGCTCGTAAGCACGCCCGGCAGACCCGAGATACCTTTGATCGAGCGCTCGATGATCGGCTCGAACACGCGCACCAATGCAGCAACTGCGTTCTTGTGAATGACCGGCAGGCTCTTGTGCAGATCCACCGGGCTGCCGAAGGTGACGACCGAACGAACGCCGCTCGATCGCACGAAGGCACAACATTGATAGGCGAACATGCCGCCTTGCGAGTAGCCGAGCAGATGCACCTCGCGGCCGGTGGTGCGGTTCAAGAAGGCGATCGCCTGAGCGACGGCGAGTACGTGATCGTCGAGCGTGCGCGTCATACCGCCCTCCTCGCGTTCGGGAGCGCCGAAGTCGACTACGTACGGTTGGATGCCAGCCGCACCGAGGCTGCCCACTGCGGAGCAGTCGGCCTCGATGTCGTAAACCTCGCTGGTGACCATCAACGGCGGGACCAACAGCGCGATCGGCGCGTCGCTGCGATTGCAGGTCGCGTAGCGACGCAAGCGGAAGTGAGCCCCTTGCTCAACGATCTCGAACGGCGCGCGATAGGGGTTGCCCAACCGACCCGCGCGAATCAGCTCCAGCGCGTTGCGACTTGAAGCGAGAGAACGTTGGAACCAACCGCCAGCTGTCCTTGCCATTGCGGCAGGCAGGTTAGCCGATCGCCTCGTGCGTGAGCTCGACCAGCGTAATTTCGGCCGGTGCGCCTACCCGCATTGGCGGTCCCCAATAGCCGGTGCCACAGCTCGTGTAGAGCTGGGTCGCCCCGAGTCGCTCGAGCCCAGCGACAAAGCCCTGTTCGAGCTTTACGAAGTAGCCCCAGGGAAAAAACTGTCCGCCGTGGGTGTGACCGGAGAGCTGCAGGCCGACGCCGCGCTTGGCAGCCTCGGGCGCCTGTTTTGGTTGGTGAGCAAGCAGCACCGTCTCGAGTGTTGGATCGATCCCGGCGAGCGCCTTGTCGAGATCCGCACCGTGGCCATTGCCGAACTGATGCGCCTTGTAGTCGTCCACCCCAGCAAGAGCGAAGCGCGCGTCACCCTGTTCAATCAGCACGTGCTCGTTGCGTAACGCCTTGATCCCGAGTCGCTCGAGTTCGCCGAGCCAAGCATCGACGCCGGAGTAATACTCGTGATTGCCGGTCACGAAGAACACGCCGTGTTTGGCGTTGAGTTCAGCCAGCGGCGCTACGTGCTGCGCTAACTCGGCAACCGAGCCGTCGACGAGATCGCCTGTGATCGCTACGAGAGCGGGCTCGAGCTCGTTGACCTGCCGCACGACTTCAGCGAGCCAGCGACCATCGATCGTCGGTCCGATGTGGACGTCGGTCAGCTGCACGATCTTGAAGCCGCTCATCGAGGCCGGGAGCTTCGCCAGAGCCACCTTCACCCGTTTGACCTGCACCGCGGCGAGCACCTGTGCCAGACCGAAGCCGCCCATTCCCACCGCGTACGCAGCCACGAAACCAAGCAGCGTTCGCGAGAGAAAGGTCCTGCGCGAAGGGTCGGTCGGCACGACGTTGGTCGCAGAGAGCAGCCCATAAACGCCGCGAGGTAGCTCGGAGAAGAGCGTGCCGAAGAAGAGGAAGATGATCAGCCCCATCCAGCTGTACGTGGCGAAGGCTACCCAACTGCCCACCTCACGCGGCAGACGTTGGCTGAGCACCACCCCCACGGGCATGAGCAGAGCGCAGAGGCCAAACACCCACGCGCCGAAACGACGTAACTGCTCGATCTCCGGCGCGCGCGCCAAACGCGAGAACAGGTAGTAATGCACACCGCCCATCACCAACGTGATGACGCACAAGAAGATCACGAGCTGCTGCCACGACCGCATGGTCGGGACTTTGACCGCTCTCTAGTTGAGCCGCAACATGCGCCCGACGAGGCGGAAGAGACCTCGAGAAGCGGCGCTTATGCGGCTTCCAACGAGATCGATCTCGCCGTCTTCGCGGAGACGCAACGCGGACTTACCACTTCTAAACACAACTTCTCGCTCCGCCTCGATCTCCACCGTCTCTGCCATGATCTTCAGCTTCTCTGGTCGCCGACACTGCAGCACGCCCACCACGCTCAGTTCCCCGCGCTCATCCGGCTCGACCATCACTCGGTCGCCGTTCTCGAGCGCGGCTTGCACCACCACCGCGTCGACTTCTGCGTCGATCTCAACGTCGATGGGAGTATCTTCGCCGCGGAGAACGACGGTAGCTCGCCGACCAAAGGTATCCACCAAGCGAGCCGAACGCATGCCCGAGCCAGCTCGAAGGGCGGGCGGCGGAAGGAAGTCCTCTAGCGCTTTTTCCTGCGCGGGCGCGGGCGGTAGCTCCTCAACCAGGGCGGCAACCGCGTCCTTGGCTTCGCTGGGACGATCGGAACGGCTCATTGGCAGGCCTCACTGAGTTCACCGGGACAAGCTGTATCTTCGCAGGTTTGCAAGATGGGCAGGTTGCGGCAGACGCCTTCTTCGGCGTCGCATACCAACGGAAATACGCACAAGAGCGGGGTGTCCAGGCAACCCCCACCTTCATCGATAGCGACCTGACACACGACCTCACCGACCTGATTTTCTGCGCACGCATAGCCGGGCTCGCAACCGTCGGGCGTGTGGCATACCTCGTTCGGCTTGCTTGGGGGTCGACATAGCCAGGGCTCTGCTGAACTCTCGACGGAGAGCCCACACACCTGGCCCTCCTCACAGTTGCCGTATACCCCGGTCTCACCTCGGCATTCTTCACCTGCGGCCGTTGGTACGAACCAAACACAGGTAGGCGTAGGGGCAGAGTCGAACAAACAAAACCGCTCTCCTTGCGCCGGAGACTTGCAGTCGAAGACGCCGTCGCAAGGCTCGCCGGGATTCTTCTCTCCGTCGGGGATGTTCGTGAACAGCGTTGGGCAAACCTTCGGCAGCTCGTGCGGGAGATGGAGCTCTGCACAGGAATCTGCGGCGCGGTAGCTCGATAGGCAGGCCTCCGCATCTTTCATGTCCACGGTGCGGCGCTCGTCCTGCTCCGCCTCGATGAAAGCGAGGTAGGCCTCGTTGCGCATCTTTCGCCTGCACTCGTCGGTTGGCGCCGGAAGCGAGAGGTCCGAGCAACAAGGTGCAACCTTCGAACAGATGATGTCGGCTAGCTCCAAGGAAAAGCTCTGGCGCTCATCCTCTTCCACCGGCTCGCTCTCGGGCGAGCAAGCCAGCGAGAGCCCACAAGCCATGAGCAGCGCAGGAAGAAATCGCGCCAAAGAATTGCCCGCAGCCCGAATACCGTTGCTTGAGCGCGGCGGGGACATGCCGCAGATTGTCTGGTCCTGAGCGCGCTGCGTCAATGACCGATTCCTTCGTGCTTGGCGCGCGAGTTCGGCTTGCATACCGTGGGCGCGTGATGCGCAAAGTAGGTGACACGATCCCCGCATTTGAACTGCCAACCGACGACGGAACCACCTTCAAGTTCCCCACTGGTGGCACCACCGTCGTTTACTTCTACCCTCGCGACAACACGCCTGGTTGCACCCGTGAGGCGATCGCCTTCTCTGCTCACCGTGCGGCCTTCGAGAAGGCTGGGGCGCAGGTCATTGGCGTTAGCAAAGACAGCCCCAAGAGCCACGCTGGCTTCCGCGAGAAACACAAACTGACGATCCGACTCGTCTCTGACGCAGAGCTGGTGGTGCATCGAATCTTCGGCGCGTTTGGCGAGAAGGTGATGTACGGAAAAAAGGTTGAAGGCACCATTCGCTCGACCTTCCTGCTCGACGGTGCTGGCGTGATTACCGCGATGTGGCCGTCGGTGAAGGTGGATGGGCACGCAGAAGCGGTGCTGCGCGTGGCGACAGGCGCGGGCGCGGAGCCCGCGACCAAGAAGCCCGCCGCACCCAAGAAGTCTGTCGCCAAGAAGCCTGCCGCTAAGAAGCCCGCCGCGACCAAGAAGCCCGCAGCTAAGAAGCCCGCAGCTAAGAAGCCTGCCGCTAAGAAGCCTGCCGCTAAGAAGCCTGCCGCTGAGAAGCCTGCCACCAAGTGACGCTTGCCCCGAGCTAAGCGAATGGGAGCGCCCACCACTCCGGAAGACGAGGGGACTGAACGCGGTGGGCGCTTGGCGGGTGCTTACGTGCCGACCGCAGAGCTCGAGCTGTCGCCGCCGAGTGAAGCGCTAGCGCTTCCGTCGCGGAAAAAAGGCGTACTGATCGCCGCAGCGGCAGTGCTGGTATTTGTGAGCGCTTTGGGAGCATTTGGTCTCCACCAACGCAAGACCGCCGTGGAGGCGGCTGAGCGCGGGCACGCTGATTTGTTGCAGTGTCTGATCGGAGAATCAGCGCAATCGGCTGATGAAACAGTGCTGTTTCTGCGCCGTCACCAGGTCGCGCTGATGACGCGCAGCGAGGAGGCGCGCGGCGGAAAAGGCAAGTCGGCGTGGCCCGAACGCTGTGCCGAGCCGGCTTTACGCGTCGCCGATGCGGCAGGGCCTGCTGGCTTCAATGATGAGGGCGGCAAGGGGCTTGGTCCGGACGCGACTGCGTTGGCCAAGCTACTTTCGGACCATCAAGGATTCTCACCGAAGCTTTGGGACGCGTTGCGCGCCTACCTCGACGCTGCGGATCGAGAACGCATACGCCTCCGCCCTTCATTGACGCTACCGCCCCCAGCGCATCCACGAGCCTTGACGCTCGATGACCTCCCGCGCGGCGCCTTCATCACGCGGGATTATGTGCCGCTGCGCTTTGTCGAGACCAGCACCTTTCCGACCGACCAAACCTTCTTCTTCGTGGACCACCGCGAAGCCGCCGGGCCCGTCCTTTGCTTCTTGCGTAAGCAGCGCTTGGCCTGTCAACACGTGGCGCCTTCGTTGCGCCGAGCCAAGCGGCTTCATCTGCTCGGCACAGCCGATCCAGGCGTTGCACCGCTGTTGATGGAAGAAGGCGGTAGCGTTTATCGCTCCGACAGCGGGAGTCGCGTGGAGAAGCTAGCGGCGACCAGCGCGTATCGTCGGAAGGACCAGCTGGTAGTCCTGCTAGGCGCACAAGAAGGCCGCATCAGCTACGCGATTCAACGCAAAGACAACGGGCCGACCGTAACGATGGACCTGCTCGAGGAGCTCACTCGACTCTTCGATGGTGAGCTCGAAGAGCTCGATCCAGCGCGCGATCTGCTGCTCGCGCACGGGCAACTATTTGTTCGAAGAAGGAGCCAAGAAGGCCTCGCTCTTTTTGCCCTGGCGATCACAGAAGATGGAAGGTTGGGTCCGCCGCGAGACCTTGGGCTCGCCGACGTGCGCGGGCCACTCGCAGACGCGCTCTACGGCTGCAGCTCGGATGAAGGTCTCTCGCTGCGTGTGCATGGAGGTCAAGGCGACGCCGTAGCGATGTTGAGCGGGGTGAAGCTGAGCGGTTGGGCCGCAACGGAAGGGCGCATCAGAGGAGCGGATAGCGAACAGCTCTGTGAGCTCGGCAGCTACCGCTCGCTTGGTTACAACGCCGTGCAGACCTGCCGGGGCGGAAGCTGTGAGACGCAGCGCCTGCGCTTCGAGCCGAAGGGCGAACTGGCTGCGCGGCCAGGCACACGAAGCCTCGCCCCCGTCGGTCGCGACTTGCTCTTGGTGTGGGCAGCTGCAGAGCTCGGAGCAGTGCGCGCGAAGCGCGGAAGCAGCACCACGATCGACGAGAGCGACGACAGCGTCTTGTTTGATGATCGCATCGTGGACGGGAAGCTCAGCGAGCTACCGAGCGTTACCGAGCTGCGAGTTTGGGGTGGGGAAAGCGGCGCGCTCGTGCTGCTGCAAACCGCAAAAGGGCTTGCATCCTTGAGCCTTCAGGCTGACGGAACCGTTCAACCCGAGCCGGTCGAGTGGGACGCAGGCCGCCCCCACTAACCCATCCTATGCCTGCCATGTCGACGCTGAAGAAGGCTGCTCCGTTCATTGTCCTGCTGCTCATCGCCGGACTCTTCGCTGGCACGTGGGCCGTTTATTCCGGCACCAAGCAAAAGCAGCAAAAGGGTCGTGAGGACGCCTTTGCCGAGCTCTCGGTTTGTCTACTTGGTGAGAAGGTTCCCTCGGGAGACGACACCATCAACGGCATCAACGCCACGCAAGCGAGGCTGGCTCACGCGGTGGATTCGGCGCGCGGCGCAGTGGACGGCAAGCCCTGGCCGCAGCGTTGCGCTGGTGAGGCCAAGGTGATGATGGAGGCAGTGCGGCTCTCGAGCCTGATGGACGAGAACGCCAAGGTGGACCTGCTCAAGGTGCTCGATGAGCTGGCAAAGGAGCTCGAGCTGCCGCGTTCGCAAGACAACTATCTCGCACGCGGCGTGCTGGCTGTGTGGCGCAGCGCAGAGAAGAGCGGCGTGCTGATGGGTGAGGCCTCCAAGTCCCAAGGCCCACCTAGCTTGAAGCCGCTCGGAGCAAGTCCGGAGGTACCCTTTTCGGGCCTCTATTCGGTGCCCGGTGGCCCCAGCTGGGCGTTCCTCACCGACCGCAAAGACAAGCCAGACGTGCTCGCGGCTTGTCGTCAGACAGCCGACGATCTCCGCTGCAAAGAGTTTTCCTCGAGCGGGAAGATCACCACCAACTGCAGTTGGGACAGCTTCGACTACCTGCCCCTGGCAGAAGACCGGCAGCTGAGAGTGCTGCATGAAGGTCAGCTCGTCGCTGTAGACGTTGGACTCGTGGATAGCTGCCACGTCGACGCAGCTGGGAATTTCTACGGACTTGGCAGCTCCGATGACGAGCGTCAGCTGATCTTCAAGCCGTTCGGCAAGAAGGTCATTCGCAAGCGGCTGAGTCGGGTGCTCCGCGACGCCGAGCTCGGCGAGGAAGACAACCTCGGAGTCGGTCGCTTCATCGTGGGCACGACGCTGGTGGTGGATTTGGGCGAAACACTGCACGCGATCGCGCTCGGCCCGGAGGCCGTGCTCGAGGGAAAGGCCAGCAAGCTCGCGCAGAGTCCCAAGGATCGTTATGAGTTCGTACGCGCTGGCGCCACTTGGTACCTGCGCACCCTTGGTACCAGCCTCAGCTTGCGCACCTTCGATGGCAAGGTGCTGGGCGAGCCTGTCGTTCCACCCGCACCCTTCGTGGGAACCCCCAACCCGTCTGGCTTCCTGTTCACCACAAGCAGCGTTTGCTCGGCAAAGGGCTGCCGCCAGTGGATCGACGAAGCAAGCGCAGAGGCCTTTCGCGTAGGCACCGGTCGCTTGCCCAGCCGGGACATGGCTGGTGAACGCTTGGTGCTCGGTTGGGCTGCGAAGGAGGGGCAAGGGGTCATGCTGCGCGTGAACGAGCTCGGTGCGCCCGCCCCAGCCGAGCAAGACGTGCTCATCTCCGAGCGCTCGGATCCCAAGAACACCGCCATCCTCGTGTTTGGCGACAGCCACGGCGCCTTGGTCCTTGCCGAGATCGAAAAGCGGGTGGTCGGGGCCAGGGTAAAGGCAGACGGCAGCGTTGGCCCAGTGGTGGTCAAGTACGAGTAGCGCAAGGAGAGGAAAGCGCTACCGCGCGCTCGGTTGATCGGGCAGCATTGCGCCAATGTCGCGACTTTCAGGGACTCTCGGCTCGGTGGCGTTCGCTTTGGCAACGAGCTTGGCCGGCACCGGCTCACTTGGTTGTCACCCAGCAGCCCCCGTGGCCCCGCTCGGTTCAAACGCCCAAGGTTCGTCCAAAGCCTTCGTTGCGGCCTTCCATGCGGAGATGCGGGACCCGCTAGCCGCACAGGGTTACCTGGACGCGCTCCAATACGCAGCGGAAAACCCAGGGGATCCGCACGCGCTGGCAACAACGGTGGCCAGCCTGGACGTCCTCGTCGACGGTGGCGTTGGCTTCGGTCTCGCCTATCGCAGCCGCGAGAACTTCCAGCGCATCGCGATCGCCCTGCGTGAAGCCTGGACGACGCTCGAAGGAGCGAGCGCCGTTTCCGCGCCTTTCCAACGCATGCTCCTAGCGCGAGCCCTCACCGGAATGGCGACCTTCACTGGGGAGCAAGGCGGGGCCACCGTTTGGCGCAGTCGGCGCGGCTGCGCTGCGGGGGCGACGGTGATCGGCCCGTTGGATCTCGCTCCGCTCACCGCGCTGGAAGGGCCGAGCAAGACGCCTGGTACTGGGCCGCTACCCGCCGCGTACGAAAGTCCGAACGTCTTCGTTCAAGCGGCAACTTCGAACGTCACCGCAGCAGACTGCTCGGTGGAGACCGGCGGAGCGAGTGATAAGCCTGGCCTTCGAGAGGTGGTCTTCCACGTCGAAAATCCGAAAGACCAACGGCTCTCGCTCATGCTCACCGCGAGTTCGGCCTGGTCGCTGGAAGTGGCCGGCAGCAAACTGATGGAGCGTCGCTTCGACACCGACTGGGGGACCACGACAGCCTTGGGTCACGTGCAAGTGACGAGCGGTCTGGCGCGCATCGTGTTGCGTGTGGCCGACCGCGGGGATGGCGGCCCCGTCGAGTTGATGGTGCTCGACCAAAGCGGCCTCCCCCTCCAACCGCAAGCGGCGAGCTCCAACGAGGCGGCGACTTCACTAGCGTCCAATCCCGCGGAGCTTCCGCTGCTCACCAAGAGCGTCAAAGAAGAGGACCTCATCGTCAGCGCTGCAGCGCTGATGGCGGTAGGCGATGCACGGCGCAGCGAGCACCTGCTGGAAGCCGCGCTACTCGCGCAGCGAGAGAATCGTGCACCGGCGCTGCACCTCTTGTTCATGCGCTCGATGGACCGTGCCTCCGACATGGCCGATTGGGCCAAAACCGAACGCATGAAGGCGTCGATTGACGTTGTACGCAAAGCCGAACCAACCTCCTGGGAGGCGAAGAACGCCGCAGCGAACATGTCCCAGCGCCGCAAAGGCTTCAGCGATGGCGGCTTCGAAGCGCTGGTCGAGCTCGGCGTTCGTAAACCCGACGCAGACCTTTCAGCGCTCAATGTGATGGAACTCAACCTGGCGCTCTCGCTCGCGCAACAAGCGAACATGAACGACCTCGCCGAGCGGGTCTTCAGCGAGCTCGCGAAGAAGGCCCCCGGCGCGCCGATGACCGCATCGATCGAATCCTCGCTGCATCAACGCAGCGGCAAAGAGTGGCTTGCAGTGGCCTGTGAAGGCGGACTTTCGCGAGCCTCAACCGTCTGTGGAGAGGCCCGGCTTTCGCAAGGAGACAAGCGTGGCGCACTCGAAGAGTACGCCCGTCTGCGGAAGCTCCTCAATTCACCTGATGCCTACCGCTCTGCAGAGGTGAACATCCTGCAACAGCTCGGGCAGGACAAGGAGGCGATCAGCCTGTACTTCTCCTTGCCGCGCTGGAAGCGCTCGCTCACTTCCATTCTCCCAGCGCTCGTCCGCATGCCCGATCGAGAAGCTGGTCGCGCCTTGGCGATGAAAGAGCTGATTGATGATCGCAGTCGTGAGTACACCATCCAAACGGTGGAGCTCGCCGTCAGCGAGCCGTCGGAAGACGCGAAGCGCTTCGAAGAGGCGGGCAAGAAGTTGGTGGAGGTCGACAAGAGGCAGAACGCCCTTCCCGGCGCCGCCACCGCCGTCCTCAAGCACGTCGAACATTACGGGATGGACGAGGACGGGCTGACCAAGGTCATCATTTACGATCTGCGACGAATCGGCGGTACCACCGACGTCGATCGCACGATGTTCGTGGACCAACCAACCGTCGATGGTCGCGGCTACGTGCGGCCTCTGCGGAGGCGCGTGCACAAGGTGGACGGCCGCGTGCTCGAGGCCGACGTCGCGGGTGGCGGACTGAGCCAGCTCGAAAAGGGGGACTACGTCGAGCACTACCTCGAGGGCTATTACCGACCCAACGAGCTGGGCGAGATCACTGTCGATACACCGGATCTTCTGCCTGAGCGCACCAGCGTCGCTGACGCCGAGGTGGTGTTGCGGCTTCCGCAGTCCTTCAAGCCAGCGTTCTGGACGCACCCGCTTTTGGGCAAGCCGGTCGAAGAAACCAAGGGGAACTATCGCTTCCTCAGCTTCAAGCTGAAGGACCGTGAAGCCCGACGCATGGAAGACGGTTTGCCGTTCCTCGAGCGCGGCGTTCGAGTTTCCTTCGGCACCCAAACCTGGGACAAAGTTGGGCGCGCTGTTGGTGAAAACATGCGCGGCCTCGTCGATCGTGATCCGTTCATCGCGCGCTTCGCCGAAGAGGCGGTGCAAGGAGCCGAGGAATCGACCGATGAAGCAGCGACCGTGCGTCGCGTGGTCGAGCACGTCGGCAAGACGGTGAAGGTTGCGAGCGGGGGCGGTGAATTCGCCGACTTCGCCGGATTTTCCGGCGGTGGCGGGCGTGGGATGGCGATGCGCGCCATCGTCGAGGAGGGCACGGGCAGCCGCACCTTCGTCTTGCTCACCACCTTGCGCGAGCTTGGCATCGACGCCGACGTCGCAGTGTCCGAGGTCGAGCCCTTCTCGGCTGCGCCCAACTTTCCGCCGCACCCCGGGCGCTTTCAGAAGCCGCTCGTGGTCGCGCACCTCGACTCGGGCGACCTATGGATCGACTCGGACGTTTCCGGTCCGCCCCTACCTCCAGGTCGGGTGAGCCCGGAGCTGCGCGGTCGCCAAGCCATCTTGAGCGATGGTGAAATCGTGCCGGTCCCCGTCCAAGCCGAAACGGCGATCGACACCGTAGCCCTCGATCTAACGCTCGATCCAACGGGCACTGCCAAAGGCAAAGTCTCGATCGTGCTGCGCAGCCGCGAAGCTCAGTCGCTGGCCGAGTCGTTCAACTACGTGGTGGGAAGCGATCGCACCAACATGTTGCGCAGCGTGGTCGCCAGCTGGCTGCCCTGGGCCAGCATCGATGATGTGCAACTCGTCTCCAAAGAAGGGGCGTGGGAAGTCGAGCTTGCGGCCAACGTGACCATTCCCGGCTTCGGCAGCGTGGACACGAAGGACGGTAAGACCTGGGTCATCCCCGGCTACGAGCCCGCGCGGGCAGGTACGCTCGCTTCCATCTGGGGGACGAAGATCGAGCGGGATAGCAGCCTCAACATCGACATGCCGATCCAATACCAACTCACCCGCACCGTCACGTTGCCGTCAGGCGCCAAGGTTGAAAAGCTCCCCGCAGGCGTCGATCAAAAGAGCGGCTTCGTGCAAGCAAAGCGCAGCCTTGCGAATGAAGGCGGCAAGCTGATTGAGACCTTCACCATGAACGTCACCACCGGCACGGTGGACCTCGCTGACTACCGGGCGTTTCTGAAGGACGTACGCACGGTGGATTCAGGCTTCCTTTCTGGCGTGCGCGTGCGCGTGAAAGACTAGTGACGACACTCGCGCTCGTACCGAACGTTGCGTTGGCTCCGCGAACTACGCTGGGCGTAGGTGGGCCGGCGCAGTTCTTTGCAGAGGTAACGACCAAAGCTGCGCTGCTCGAGGCGCTGCTCCTTGTGAAAGAGCGCGAGCTCGAGCTCACAGTGTTGGGCGGCGGCTCGAACGTCGTGGTCAGTGATCGCGGGGTGCCCGGGCTCGTACTGCGCGTGGCCCTCGCTGGACTCAAGTTCGAGCCGGTGGCTGACGGATTCGTGGAGGTCACCGCCTCAGCCGGCGAGAACTGGGATCGCTTCGTCGCCGAATGCGTCGCTCGCGGTCTGGCCGGAGTCGAATGCTTGAGCGGCATCCCGGGAGATTGCGGCGGAACGCCGATTCAGAACGTTGGGGCCTACGGACAAGAGGTCGCTGATTCGATCGTTCGGGTCGACACCATCGACAGGCACACGGGCGTCAGCCAAACGGTGGATCGTGAGACCTGCGACTTTCGTTATCGCTACAGCCGTTTCAAAGCCGAGTGGCGCGACGTTCGGATCGTGACCGCGGTCACCTTCAAGCTGCGAGCAGGCGGCGCACCTTCGCTTCGTTATGGCGAGCTGACCCAGCGCTTCGGCGACCGTGCGCCCAGCTTGGCGGAGACCCGCGCAGCGGTGCTCGAGCTGCGTCGCGCAAAGTCGATGGTGCTCGATGCCGATGATGAGAACACGAGGAGCGCCGGCTCCTTCTTCACCAACCCCATCGTGAGCGAGGCGCAGGCTGAGGAGGTCGAGCAACGCGCACGGGCGCGCGGACTCGCCGCGCAACTCAAGATGCCGCGCTTCCCTTCGAGTGAAGGCATCAAGCTCGCGGCTGGCTGGCTGATTGAGAACGCTGGCTTTGCCAAAGGCGCCTCGTTCGGACGAGTCGGTCTATCGACGCGCCACGCGCTTGCGCTGGTCAATCGTGGAGGAGCCAGCGCGCTCGACGTGCTGAACGCTGCCTTGACGATCAAGCGCGGCGTGCTCGAGGCCTTCGGTGTGAAGCTCGTCCCCGAGCCGGAGTGGCTCGGCTTCGGCGATGACGAGCTAGCCGAACTGCGCGCGCGCTGAACCCTGCGGAAGGTGGAGCTCTGCCAAGAACGCCAGTGAGCGTGCTTGGCAGAGCGTGGGACTACTTGATGTTGACCGTCTTCGACACGGTCACCGGTGCGCCGCTGAACGGCGGAACCTTGAGACCGCGGAAGGCGCCAGCAATGCAGCTGCCGACGGGCGTCCCCGCGAAGGGAGCTCCGACCGTTGCTTGAGTGGCTTTTCCGCTCGGCGCAAAGGTGACCTGGACCTTCGCCGAACCGGTCGGACCGTCGGGCTTTTTGCAACCCTTGGCCGAGCCAGCAGCCCCGTTGAGGGCTGAAGAGGCCGCACCACGATCGAAAGGAGTGTCACCACCCGCTGCTGGCTTGCCGGTATCAGCGGGGGGCGGATCCGGGTTGTCAGGCTTGGTGGTGGTAGCCGTGGTGTCTGGCTTGGCGGCAGTGCTGGTGTTGGTATTGGTCGCCGTGGCAGTGGCCTTGGGATCCGCGCTGGCGGTTGGCTCTGCACTGGTGCTGGTGCTGGTGTTGGTCGCCGTGGCGACCGGCTCGGAGGTCGGCGGCCCTTTGGCAGTGTCTGCCGGAGTGGTCGTCGTCTCTTTGGGCTTGGTATCAGCCGGTGCCGACGTGGTCTTGGCGTCCTTGTCGCCGGAGTCCTTGCCGCTCATCACGAACAGCCCGACCGCGCCCAGCAGCGCGACCACGCCAACAGCCGCGAGGATGATCGGCACTGGGCTCTTCTTCTGAGGAGCTTGTTGGTAGGCCATCATCGGCATGGCCGCGACGGGCGCCGTGCTCACCGGAGGAGGAGGCGGAGGCGCCTCGATCACGGGCGCATTCATCGGTGGTGGCGCGAGCATCGGCGCGGCGTTCACCGAGCCCAAGCTCATGATGTCATCCACGCGCTCGCTCTTGTCGAAGGCACCAGCGCGCGCGCTGGTGTTCTTGGCAGCGTTCTCTGCTGCCGTGAGGTCCTTCAACGAGAACAGCACGCTCGTCTCGTTGCGCTCACCGACATGCTTGTCCCCAAGGCCAGGGGGCATTGGTGCTGCGGGCCGCGCGACGTCTTCCTGCAGACCGCCACCGAACAGATCGACCGACGCTCGATTCGCACGCTTAGCTGCATTTGCAGCCGCTGTGCTTGCGGCGCTGGAGGCAGCAGCAGCTTGTCCGCCGAACGGCGCAGCTTGTCCGCCGAACGGCGCAGCAGCAGCTTGCCCACCGAACGGCGCAGCAGCAGCTTGCCCACCGAACGGTGCATCAGCAGCTTGCCCACCAAACGGTGCAGCAGCGAACGGCGTAGGCGTACCAGCGGGCTCATAGCCACCGCCGGTTTGACCTGTTGCCGCAAGCAGCGGAACCAGCTCAGGAACCTGTGCTAGGGGAAGCCAGTCCCCCATACCGTCCTTCCACACGTACGTATCGGCCGTTAACAGGCCGCTGCCGTAGTCCGCCAAGATCTGCGCCGTCGTCATCGTGCGCTGATCGTCATCCGTGACACTTACCGTCCATTCGTCCGGGTTCGCGGAACCCTGCTCCTGTGGCGGACGAGTGGCGAGTTGCGTGGCTTGATCTTCACCGCCGTACGCACCTCCGCTCTCCGCTGATAGTTGTGCAAGAACCGAGGGATCGTTGCCGTTGACAACAATCGTGCTCGAACACTTCTTACACTTGATCTTGATGACCTTGCCGACGACCTTCTCGTCGGCGATCGTGTACTTCGCCGCGCAGGACTGACACGAGATTTTCATGCCCTAGACCTCCAGCGGCGTTCCACGTGCTGATTCGCCACCCGGGATAAAGTTTCCAATGATTCGGTCATGATACGGCTCGGACAGAAGCTCGATCAAGCAAAGGGCCAAAGCTTTCTCAGGAAGTGCCGAACGGCCCTGGGCTTTGCGTGCATTTTGCTGCTGGGAACGCTGAGCAAACGTGCCGGTGCCGAGGGGGACGCTCCAACATTGTCAGGTACTTGGAGCGCAACACCACTTCGAGAGGCCTGGAGTACCTCTGAATGGGGCGACGCTTGTGGACCCAAGCCCAGCGGGGGCGGAGCGCCCGGAGGAACGGTGTCAATCACCGAAACGGGGTCCGAACTTTTGATTCAGGGCGCTGGAGCGGCGTTCTCAACGGCGAATTGTTTGGACCCGATGCCCGGGCTCAAGCGGTCGAGCCACTCGGCTTCGAAGCGCGGTTGGTCTTCCACCTGCGTCAGCCCTGCAGGAGATCCACGACGAGCCACCATCCAAACTCGCATCTCGGCGACCGACGATACGATCGTTTTCTCCGAAACCGGCGTTTACGAGTTCGCGATCAAGGACACGGTCTGCAAAGCGAGCGTGTCACGGTCGCGGTCCTTCAAGTTGAGCGAGCGTGCGGGCGTCAAAGCGCTGCCTTCGGCGAGTGCTGTAGCTGAGCCCTCGGCTCCACCTCCTGCGCCTTCTGCACAGCCAACGGCCAAGCCCGACGAGCCGACTCCAGCGCCCGCGTCGGAGTGCGACCCCGATGCAACGCCAGCGCGCTTCGAGCTGCGCCCCTCTCGCAAACTGCTTCGGCCTGGCGACAGCTTCGCGTTTCGAACGTCGAGCTTCGACGCCAAAGGCTGCTCCCTGGGCTCTGCGGTGGAACTGACGCTCGAGGGCCCAGCGGAGCTGCTGGCCAAAGTGAAAATGAAGGGCTCGACGTTGGAGGTCGACCGTGATGCACCCGACGGCACGGTGACGATCGTGGCCACGTTGGCGGGAGAGACGGTCCAAGCGACCGCCGAGATCACCCCGATTGGAAGCTATGACGCCCTGCTTCGCGCCCGCGGGCTCGATGCGCGCGGAGAGGATGATCGTCCGCAAAGCGCGGTGCTTGCCGGGGGCGTTGGCAGCAAGACCCAGAGGGCGAGTTCGCAAGATCGGCCGAACCGCATCGCACTGATCGCCTCGGCCGTCGGAGTCGCTTTCGTGTTGGCCTTCATCGCGCTGGTGCTTTTGCGGCGCGGAAAGCGCCAAACCGCGTCCGTAGAAGAAGAGTCGGCTCCGCCTCCGGCCGTCGAGTTCTTCGAGGTCCCGCCGGCCTCCGAGCCGGTGCTTGCAGCCGAAGTGCCTTTGGTCGCTCGACTTCCTCCGGTGGTGCCCGGAATGGTCTGCCCAAACTGCGGTGAACTCTATCCGAAGGGCACTGCCTTCTGTGGTGGCGACGGTACTGAACTCATGCCCGTGAACGGCTGAGCGCCGGGATCGTCGGAATGCGTGTCGTGGGCTCTCGCATCCGGGCGCGAAGTTGACTACGAATGAGATCGTGAGCACTTCCAATACTTCCTGGGTTTTCGCGCTAGCAGTCTTGGCGTCGGCTGCTTGTTCAGACGACGAGTCGACTTCGGGCGGGGGCGGCTCGGGCGCCAGCACCTCGACGAGCGGCGGCGGTGGCAGCACCGGGACGGCCGGTGCAACCTCGACTGGAGGTGGTGGAGCAGGCGGCACGGCCTCGACCACCGGCGGGGGCGGCGTGGGCGGTGAAGGCGGCAGCATCATGGTGACCTGCACCACGGATCCCGCTGATTCGGCCTGCATCGCATGCGCGAAGGACACTTGTTGCGAGGAAACCACCGCCTGTCTCGAGGACGCTTCGTGCGCAGCCTGCGTGGCCTGTATCGACACCGCCGCCGACCCGACGACCTGCCTCGACAGCTGTGACCTCAACGCTCCCGTCACGGCGGCTGTCTACAATTGCACGACCGCCAACTGCCAGGCGGACTGCTTCGCAGGCGCCGACGCTTGCGCACCGGTTGCGTCGGATGACGCGTGCACGACCTGTGCGAAGGACTCGTGTTGCGACGCAGTCACGGCCTGTCAGGCCTCGGCTCAGTGCATCGCCTGCCTTCAGTGCGTAGGCATGGCGGCGACTCCTACCGACTGCTTGGGCAACGGCTGCTCTCTCAGTGATTCTGCGACGACGCAGCTCTTGGGATGCGCGCAGCAGTCTTGCCCGGTCTGTTTGAATTAGCTCGGAGGACTCTTGGAGCCGATCCGTCGTCGCAGAATTGCCTCTCCGCAGCTCGAGCTGCCGAACGTCGCCGCTGGCGAGCCCATTGATTCGACGCAAGCCGAAGCTGCAAGCTCGGTAGAGAATGTGGATGACGGGTGGGACGTCCCGCCGACACAACAGGCAGCCCAAGATTCGGTTGCGCCCGAATCCACGCAACCGCAGAGCACCGCAACCGCGAGCAGCGCAGAAACACCTGCCGTTGCCGCGGCAGCGAGCTCCACCTCAACGAACGACGCGCCCGAAGACATTCGTGCGACCACGCAGAGCGCGAGGGATCCGAGCGCACAGCAGGTTCCAAGCGCCAAGGATCCAGGCGTGAAGGCGCCAAGCGCCAAAGACCCTAGCGGAGGAGGCACAGCGCCGCGTCGTCACGATATGCGAGCCCCTCGCGTTCGGCGCTCAACACGCGAATCAGAGCTGTTCCGTCAGCCCGCCGCGCCCGCAGAGCCCAAGCGAAATGTTGCTGCTCCAACGAGTGAATCGGGTGAGCCACGCGTAGAAACACAGGAGCGCCGGCCCGACCTGCGTGAGCGCCGCCCCGATCTCCGTGAGCGCCGGCCCGACCTGCGTGAGCCTCGTCGGCCGGAACGTCGCGACAGTGCGGATCTGCTGGGTCCACGTAGGCCCGAGCGTCGCGACAGTTCGGATCTGCTGGGCCCCCGTCGACCGGATCGCGCGGCGCGCAACGTGGTGGAAGACGGTGAGCCCGCTCGGCCGGTGGTCGCAGCGCCGCCCGCAGCCTCGGTCAAGCCCAAGCCGAAGGTCGTTCCAGCTCCCGTAGCCAAGGTTGAGGCCGCGCCTCCGCCCGCCGCACCGAGCCTCGCGGAGGAGCTGCGAGTGTTCGGCGCCAAACCTGTGGCCGAACGACAGACGGCTCAAAAGGCCGACAAGCCGCGCACAGCCAAAGACGCAATGCGCGAACGCGCACGCGCCAACCAAGAGGCGCGCAACGTAAAGGCGCCCAAAACGTTGCGCTCGGGTGAGATCGAAAAGCGCGAGGCGAACGCCTCCAAGCCGGCCACCTCGACGACCGAGCAAACCAAGGCCGCCGGCGCTCTCCCGGTAGGGAGTAGCAAAGCCGCAGCCAAGGAGGAGAGCTCCGCCGAGCTTTCAACGGTGAAGCCGAGCAAGCACGCAAAGGCCAAGGCCAAGGCGCTACGAAAGCGTGAAGCCAAACCCGAGGTCGAGACGGAGGAAGAGGAAATCGTGGTCGTCAAGCCGGGCTTCTGGGCACGGGTAAAAAGCTTCTTTACCGGCTGATCCACGCTCCTCAACCAACTCGACGAACTTCACCGGCCTCGTCGAGCAGCGCTACCTCCTCTTCAAAATCCGCGACGCGGTAACCCTCTCCTTGCGCCACGACCCGCATCAACACTTTGCCCTCCGGCAAGGCGTCGATGCGGAACTGCTTCACCTTGCCCGCCTCCACATCGCGGACGAAGGCCTTGCGCGCACGCCCACGTGCGAGCGCCGAGACCAGCGCGGTCCCCGAGGAGGCCAAAGCAGCGACCGCCAACGTGAGGATGAAGACGTGGTCCACCAACGACGGCTCGCGCAACCGCAGCTGTGCGCTGGAGAAGATCGTAACCTCGGTGAACAACGCTAATAGCGCGACGACCACAGCCGCCGCCCCTACCAACGCCTCGCCACGTTCACGACCCGCCAGCCCCTTCTCAGCCAGCTTTCGTGCTCCAGAGATGGGCGCACCGAAGAAGAGAATGGTCAGCAGCAGCGCCGGTACCCAGATCATCGCGCCGAAGGTCGCGCCAATGATCATGCCTAGGCCAAAGCCCCAGGCCCCCGCGGACTCCTGAAGCATCAAGAACCCGCAAGCAATGCCAGCATTGAGCATGGCCAGAGGAATTGAGAGCACCCAACCCAACGAGATCGGGTAGCCGAAGATGGAAACCTTTTTCGGCTGACGCAGCAGCCACGCCCAAAAAGTCCCGATCACGAGCGTGGGAATACCAACGCCGAAGACGTTCGACGGAAAATCATGCAGCACCGCGCTGGTAGCCGCCGCGAGCGCTAGCCCCGCACCAGCGACATTGAGCGTCTCCAGCAGCTGACGCTTCTTAAAGGCACCCGCGGGAAGCATCTCTCAGGGTTAGCAGACAAAAGGCCGAAAGGCCGGATCACCGGCCTTTCAAACGAGCATCAGCCTAAGTGGCGTTCAGGCCTTGCGACGACGTCGGGCAGCAACCGCACCGACCGCGGCGGCAACGCCGAGCAGTGCTGCGGGGTTGAAGTCATTGTTGGTGCCGCTGGTGGAGCAGCCACCGACTGAAGCGCTGGCGCTGGCCTCGACCTCGAACTCGAGCTCGATCTCGAAGTTCGACACGAGGTATTCCACACAGGCCGGAATGTCTTGGATGGCGAGGTACTGACCATCGCAGAAGAGCGCGCCTTCGGGTGCGTCGCAGTCAAGCTCGCAGCCGCCCTTCAACTCGGCCGAGCAGCTGATGTTGCAGTCGAAGTTTGCGTTGGCATCGCAGGAGCCTTCGCAGCACATATCGCACTGGCCCTGGCAATCCAGCTCGGCGCTGCCTTCACAGCTCGACTCGCACTCGGTGGTGCAGGAGCTGCCACAGTACTCCTGGCACTCAGTGTCACCAGCGTCGCACTGCGAAACGACCTGTGCCTCGCAGTCGGCCTGGCAGTTGGAGGTGCAGCTGAAGTTTGCGTTGGCCTCACACTCCGCTTGGCAGCCACCAGTGCAGCTCCCGGTGCACTCAACGTTGACCTCGGCGTTGCACTGACCATCGCAGGCCGCAACGAACGAGAGCGGTTGACAGTTCGCCTTGCAGCCACCTTCAAACTCGAAGTGACACTCACCCACCGAGGTGAACTCGATGTTGCCACAGGGGTTGGTCGAGGTCTCGGCGAGGGCGGTGGACGCGAACAGCCCGCTGGCTCCGAGAACGGTGGCGGTCATGCAAGCGAGTTTCTTAAGAGTCTGCATTGTTGGTCTCCTTCACTGACGTTGTAACGGCTACTGGCAATCTTCGGATACGAGGCGCAAGAAGTCGACTTCCCAGCGACACCTTTGATTCACGACAAAATAGTGCTCTCGCTCTGGAGGGCCCTGCATCACGTCGGCACACCCTGTCGAACTGTGCCAACTAGCTCCCCTGTCCGAGCCTTATTCGGACAAGCTTGGCCAGTTCACGCCAAGCACCGAGCCGACCACCCTCCCGAACCGTCTTTCCAATCGCTGAGGTCGGTTCATTCACGACCGCCCAGGTCAGGTCCTGCGTCCGCGAAACATCAACGTGCGTCGTGCCCAGCCGACGCGCGACCGACAGCAGGTCCCCGAGCCGCCCGAGCTCGGTGTCGTCCAGCGGATTGCTTTCGAGCCGGGCCGACGTGCGACAAAGCCCGCTCGATAGTTCGAAGGCGATCGAGTCGAAATCGATGCGGATGTTCTCGTTGCTCGCCTCGGCCAGCAGATTGCGAATCGCCCGCGCATCCGGCGGATCACGACGCAGGGCGCGCAGCAGGTCGGCTTCGAGCACCACGCGGGTCGCGGCGGAGAGCGCCCGCGGTGGACGAACGCCAGTACGCGAGAGCTCGGCCAGCAGCGTCGCGTTGCTCGTAAACACGTGCCTGTACGCCGACTCGGCCTCACGCACAGCGTCCGCCAGGATCTCCTCGACCACGCCGGCGCGTTCATCGAGCGGCAGTTGCTTGAGCCCCGTGATCGGGATCGGCAGGGCGCGCAGCTCATTGCGCAATGCCTCGAGATCGTCGTTGAGGAACAGCTCGCTCAGCTTGGCGTTGGGCTGTTCTGGGCGCAGACCACCGAGCACGTGCGGCCCGCCCTCCGAAAGTACAGCAAAGAAAAAACGCTGCGACTCCTGCAGCACCTCATCCCGCACTGTCACCGCCCCTTCAGCGAAACGCAGTTCTTCTTTACGCACCGAGGCGAACTCACGGTCCACCAGCGAAAGGCCGGGACACGGCAGCACCTTGGTACCGAAGGTCGAGCCCACCGCAAAGGTCAACGCATAGGCGGCCCGATCGACGCGCGACGGCAGGACGACGTTGCGATAGACCTCGGCCGCGCTCACTCCGCGCCCATGCGGCCTCGCTAGCTCCAACCTCGCCTCGAACTCGGCGTTGATGGTGCGCCCGGTGAGCTCCTCATACAGCTCGATGGCGCGCGCGGCGTAGCGGAGGAGTTGCGTTGGTTCGAGCCCGTCCACGTCATCGAAGAACCAGCCGCAGCTCGTGTACATCAACATGCGGTTGTGTTGCAGCTCGAGCGCGCGCAAGGCGCGGCTGCGCGAAGACTCCGGCCTTTGCTCGGCGGCAAGAAAGGCCGCGCTGGTCTCCGCGCGGCGATCGAGCAGGAGCTTGATGTACTGATTGCGCGCGCGCCAAGGGTCGTAAAAAACGTCGGTCATGCTCGTGAACAGCTCGTCGCTCAATTCACGCAGCCAGTCGAAGGCCGCTCGCAGCGGCGCGCGCCAGGCCTGACTGCTGTCACCGCGCATACGACAGCCGCAATCGTCCTTCCAGCGACTCACGCCGTGGGCGCAACTCCACGCCGTGTTCTCACGAATACGCGCCTCGAAGGTGGGCGGGAACTCGGCGAGGAAGGCGGCATAGTTGGTGAGCTTGAGGTCTGCGCTTTTGTCGATGCGATCGAGCGCGTAGGCCAGCGCCATCTCCCCGAGGCGATGGTGGTGCCCGTAGGTTTCACCATCGGTTGCGATGTGAATCAGGTGAGGCGCGTCTTTGCGCGGCGCACGCCCTTTCACGAGACGCTCGGCGAAGGCTCCGCCGTTCGTCAGCAGCCGTTCGAAGGCCACAGCTTGGGAGAGCGGTCCATCGTAGAAGAAGACGGCGATCGAGAGTCCCTCACCAAGCTCGACACGATAGGGCATCGTGGTATCGAGCGTGGACTCAGTCACCGAAACAAACGCACTGCCCGCCGGCGTGAGCGGGCGCACGGCCTCGACCTGACGCGGCGCCAACACCGTAAAGAGCACGCCGGCTCGCGCCAGCGCCCGGAGTGAGTCGAGACAAACGCCTGTCTCGGCGAGCCACATCCCCTCGGCTTTGCGCTGATAACGGGCCTCGAAGTCAGCCATGCCCCAGACCGCCTGCGTCTCTTGATCGCGCGCGGAAGCGAGCGGCATGATCATGTGGCTGTACACCTGCGCCATCGCCGAGCCGTGTCCGAGCGCACGCACGCTCTGGCGATCCGCCTCGAGGATGGCTTGGTAAGAACGCGGCGAATGAGCCTGCAACCAGGACATCAACGTCGGGCCCATGTTGAAGCTGATGCGCGCGTAGTTGTTGACGATGGCCGCTACGTTCTCTTCGGCATCGAGCATGCGAGCGCGCGCGTTTGCGCCGTAACACTCCGAGTCGATGCGGGCATTCCAATCGTGAAAAGGGTGGGCCGAGTCTTGCCGCTCGATCCGCTGCAGCCACGGATTCTCGCGGGGCGGCTGGTAGAAATGGCCATGGATGCAGAGATGTTTGGTCGCCACGGGGTGCAGCGTAGCCCAAGCACGGCACGTCCTCATCGCGTCGTTCTCTCGACGCTGGGACGCGGCTAAGCTGCGCCGATGCAACGAGCATTGGTCGGACTTCTAGGCTTGTTATCGGCGTGTGGCGGACCAGCTGCGATCATTGGAGGGCCGTTTCCGGGCGATCCGGAGAACTTCAGCTACGACCTCGAGGGCACGAAGGTCACGCTGCAGAAGGGAACCAACGAGGTGCGGACGGGCGACAAGCCGGACGATTTGATCGCGACCGATCTCACCGGGCACCGACTTGACGCAGACCTCGACGGCGACAAGAGCACCGACCGCGCGGTGGTGCTGACGCGCGACGACGGAACGCTGAAGCTGCATTACCTCGTGGTACTGCGAAACCCCGGTGGAGATGTCGTGGCGACCGAGGCGGTGCGGCTGGGCAAGAACGTGCTCGTAGAAAAGCTCGAGCTCGATCCCAAGGGCAAAGGCTTCATCGTCGAGCTCTTGGGCCGGGACGAAGAGGCACCGGAAGACCTTCCCCCTTCGATCCGATTGACCCGCCGTTTTCAGGTCCTGGACGGCAAGCTCACCTCGCTCGATCCGCCGAAGAAGTAGCTAGCTCAGGCGGCGGCCGCAGCGAGGCGCGTGCGTTCCTCTTCCAAGATCTGCAGGCACTCGGCGAGTGAGTCGCTGAACAGCAGCCGCTTGCGAATCGAGGCGGCCCCCGGCAGACCACGCAAATAGCCGGTGAGATGCCGCCGGGTGACGCGTACGCCGTAAGGCTCACCGCGCGCACCAACGTTGGCGATCAGATGATCGCGGCACAGGTCGAAGCGTTCATCGAAGCTGGGAGCCGGGCGCACAACACCGCGATCCAAGAGGTCGCGACACTCATCGAACACCCACGGATGATCGATGGCTGCGCGGCCGATCATCACGCCATCGCAGCCCGTCTCATCGAGCGCGCGCTTGGCGTCCTCCGCGGTCTTGATGTCGCCATTGACGATCACCGGGATCTTCAGCTGCGCTTTGGCCTTCGCCGCGTAGCTCCAATCAGCGTTCCCGGAGTGGCCCATCTGCGCGGTGCGGCAATGGATGGTGAGGACGCGCACACCCACGTCCTCGAGGCGCTTGGCCAATTCGACGATCGGCATCTCCGACTCGGGCCCGTAGCCGATGCGTGTTTTCACCGTTACCGGCAGCTTGACCGTACCGACGATCAGCTTGGCCATTGCCACCATCGCCGCGGGGTTGCGAAGCCATCCGGCGCCCGCGCCGCGCCCCGCGATCTTCGGCACCCAGCAGCCGCAGTTGATATCGATGAACGCCGGATTGGCCGCTTCTGCGACGCTAGCCGCCTCCGCCAAACGCTCGGGATCCGAGCCGTAGATTTGGATCGCCGTGGGCGTGTCTTCCGCGCCAAGGGTGATCTTGCGTTTGGCGGTCTTGCAGCCGCGCAGCAGGCCCTCGGCGTTTACGAACTCGGTCACGCAAAGACCAGCACCGTGCTCGCGACAGAGCCGGCGAAAGACCTCGTCGGACACGTCCTCCATCGGTGCTAGGATCACAGGCTGCCCTTGGAAGAGCTGCTCAAACGTCGGCGATGCTTTCGGCGAATCCATACGATCTCGAGCGAAGGCCTATGTGGGTAAATGGGCTCGGCGTCAAACGCAGCCGGGAGCGTCAAATTGTCGACACTTCGGTGTCATTCGTGTAAGACGCCTGACCCAGATGCTAATCGACGTTTCTCTCCTGCGACGGGCGAAGATCGAAAACGTAGAGCGGTTGGCGAAGTCCCTCGGGGTGGATGCACCTCGGCGCAAGCGTGACTCCGTCTACGCTAATCAGCTGGTCAGTGCGATCGCGACCAAGATCCGGCGCGACGCCATGATGGACGAGCTGCGTCGGCTGACCGGCCTAAGCGCTACGCTCAGCCGTCCCTCGGTAACGACGACCAACTTCCGCTGACCTCCAACGTGCGTGGGCTCGGCCGGCCGCTTCGAGCGGTCCACCAGCCGCGCGCCGCGGACCAGCCTGATGAAGAAGCCTGTGAGGTCCCCTCGCAGGCTTCAGGCTTTTTCAATGACCCAGACGCCGTTCACGTCGGGCATACGCTCTTCTCGCTCACCGCTCGCGTCGAAGATGCGCACATGCGGCTCGATGTTCGCTTGATAACCAGGCTGCAGGTAGCTCGCCAAATCGGGGGGCACCGCCACTTCGATCGCGCGGTACTCCGGGTCTGCTTTGCTGCAGGCCACGAGCAGCCGTTCGAGATAGGCCGCACGCGGTAGCACCGCACGTTGCTCGCGAATTTCGTAGGGGAAGGACGCAGGCCCCCAGGTGTAGGTGGTGAGGAACTCATAAAGGTCCGGCGCCGAAAGTTGCACGCGACCATTGGGCAGCTCCTCAAACTCGATCCTGCGCGGCTCGTAAGCTTGCGCAAACAGGCTGAAGCCCTGACGCCAGCTCGGGTCTACGAACTCGAGCTGCTTTGGCTCGTTCACCGGCATCACGCCGTCGCGGATCAAGATGCGCCCGCCTTGCTTGAGCGAACGAAAAGCGGCACCGACCAAGGACTCCACGGCAGAGAGCTGGAAGCGCTTGGGCGGATCCCCGACCTCGACGTAGCTGAAGATCTCGTGGAGCACCGAGCAGAAGATCACCGAGCTCAGGCTGCGTTCGGGAAAGAGGCTGGGCAGCTTGAAGGCGTCGCCGTGGACCATCTCGAACCCGACCTCGCGCGTTCCTACGCTCGTTTGATGCGCCGCTACCACCGCGGCCGAAGCGTCGAGACCAACGATGCGTGAACCGGCAAACCGCTCGGCCAAGAGCTCGAGCACCACACCGCCGCCCGGACCGACCTCCACGATCACGCCGGCTTTGACGAAGTCGAGCAGCCGCGCTTTGTCCGAGCGCGCGGCGTTCATCGTGCTGAGGTAGCTGCTCTCGTTGTTGACGCGATCGAAGTCGTCCTTGCGCAGGCCATAAAGATCACAGAGCGACTTGAGCGTCTGATGGAAGGCCGCCCCAGGCTTGGTCTCGTAGACGGAGAGCAAGGTGAGCAATGCCTCGGCTTCCTTCTCGATCCGAACCTCGCTGGCGATCGCCTGCTCCCCGCCTTTCGGCGAGGGGAAGGAGACCAACGCACCGCCGAGATCCCCGCGCAGCAGCTGTTCGATCGGGGTGGCAGCGAGCAGCGTCTCGAGCAAGCGCACCGCGTACCGCTTGGGCACGCCGCGCTCATCGCGCAGAAAGTCCTTCACCAGCCGCAGGTCCAAATGCCAAGGCCGGCTGAAGTCGATGTTGGCGGCCGTCGCTCGGCCCGTGAGGTTGACGATCAATCGCAGCGCGGCTTCCAAGCTGAGCGCGCCCAGCGTCGGTTCGGCGTACCAAACGCGGCAGCGCGATAGTCGCGCTTCGATCGCACTTCGACTCCCGGCGAGCTTCTGCAGCGCCAACTCAACGTCGTGCGGGGATTCGCTCGTCATTAGTGCGCCGCCGCGCATACGCGCGACCCGTTCCGCCAAGGACGCCCGACCGCTGCTCCCGGCGCTGGCTGCATAGAGGATCGCCCGCTCCTCAGTCGCAAAGGCGTTGGCCAGCTCCTCCGTCCACAGGCTCGAGCGCACCGCGGTCACCTCGCAACGGTTGACCAGCGACCAAACGTTGGCGAGCCGCTCACCGCCGTCGGCTTCGCTGTTGGCGAACTCGACGAGATCCGCAAAGGCATCCCGCCCGACCTCTCCACGCAGCGCCATGCCCACGAGACCGCTCGAAGCGCACAGCGTCAGCGCTCGTTCGGCCCAGCGCCCATCTTCGGAGCGTGGAACTTTGCCGAGCACGCGACGCACGACGTCATCGAGGATCGCCGCGGAGTCCTCGTTGTGGACGGTGCCATCCACCCCGAGCCGTTGCCGCCAAACGCTCTTCTGCTGCGTGGTTCCGCCCTTCGCCACGTCGGAAAACAACAGCACCGTGGCCAAGAGAGCGCTGTCTTCCTCTGCGAGATCGTCCGCCAACGAGTCCGCCGCTCGCAGCGCGCGCAGCGTTCGGTCGAGCAGCGGCGTGCGCGTACCGCCCTCCGGGCTGGCCTCATGTTCGTAGGAAGTCGCGTGTTTGGGCTCAACCAATCCGTGCAACTCCGGCAGGACCTGGCGAATCCGCTCGCCGGCCAAGCTGAGCGGCTCATCGGCGCACAGCGCTGCAGCGACGAAGGCGTGAAACGGGCTCTGCGTCGCAAAAGCCGCCACATCGAGCTCGTTCTGCCATGCAACCTGGCCCAAAGCGCGCTCCGCCCGAATCAACGCGGCCTCGGCCGTCTGCCCGAAAGACCATTCGAACCGTCGAACAGCCTCGGGTGCGTGGGTCAGGAAGAAGGTTCCGTCGGTCGCCGTGCGCATCCCACATTCGTATCTGAAAGCGGGACAGAAAAAACTTGGAACAACTCCCAAAAGGCCGTGTCAGTTCAAAGCGACCGGTTGATGCGAGCAACTCCCGAAGGTCGGGAGTGAGGCCGCACGGTCCCTGGGTCGAACCCACCGCGCTCTCGCGGACCACCCCCTTTCGGAGGCATTCACCATGGCTTCATCGTCCACCCGTTCAATCGACAGCAACCTCTTCTCCTCTGCCGCTACGGCTGAAAACCGAGGTAGCTACGCGATGGTTCAGGCGGGCCCGGCCGTGGATCCCGCCGAGATCGAGACCACCACGCTGGCGGTCGAGCTGATCGTCAAGTGGTCCGACACGGTTCTGCACGTGAGCCACATGAGCCCTGCGCGGGCGTTCTCGGTTGGCGAACAAGGTGCTGACCTTGCGCTGCCCAGCGCTGCCGGTGAGCTCGCCAAGACCAACGTGGTGAACGTGAGCGCGGCGGGCCCGGTCGCGATGATCCCAGCGGGCGCAACCGCTTCGATCGAGGTGGGCGGCCAGAAGTTGGACCTCGCGACCGCCATCGCGAATGGCGTCGCCGCAGCCGACGGCAGCGTGGTGCTCAAGCAGGGCGTGCGCGTCGAGTTCGAGCTCGCCGGTTGCAGCTTCGAGATCGCTGGTGTGGCCGCGGCCAAGAAGGTCGCTGGCAAAGCGCGTGGTGACGGTCGCGCCTTCGTTGCACAGGCGGCGAGCTTCCTGCTCCACGCGGGCATCCTCGGAACCATGTTCGTGTTCATGCCGGCGCTCGCCTCCACCGAGGACAACCCGACCAACAACGACCAACTGTACCTCCTGCGCGCGATGTTGGACGCCGAGCAGGCCCGCGAACAACAGGAGCAAGAGAAGGTCACTGGCGAGATGGACACGCCCAGCCAAGAGTCCGGAACCGGCGCTCGCTCGCCCGGCGAGTCGGGCAAGATGGGCTCGGAGACCTCCACCCAAACCAACCGCAAGTACGCCCTCAGCGGCGGTTCCCCCGAGCGCACGCTCTCCCGCCGCGAGGCCCTCACCGACGCCGAGAACTTCGGCATGGTGGAGCTGCTCGGCAACGTACCGACCTTCGCCAACGCTGGCCCTTCTTCGCCCTGGGGTTCGGTCGCAGCGGGCTCCGACCCGATGATGGCCAACGGCAATATGTGGGGCGACATCCTTGGTGAAGCTGGCGGGTCGAACGGCCTGTTCCTGAGCGGCACCGGGGAAGGTGCCGGCGGCAAGTGGAACGGCGTGGGCGTGGGCGACATCGGCACCGTGTTCGGTGGCGCAGGCACCTGCGCTGGCGGCAAATGCGACGGAATAGGCACCGGCCGACTCGGTACCAGCCACAAGGTTGGCAGCCCCAAGGTGAGGCCGTCTGGAGCGTCGGTGAGCGGCCGTCTCCCCGCCGAGGTGATTCAACGCATCGTGCGCCAGAACTTCGGTCGCTTTCGCTCTTGCTACGAGGGCGGCCTGCGCACCAACCCCAACCTTCAAGGTCGAGTTGCAGTGGCCTTCACCATCGGTCGCGATGGTTCGGTGGCCGGGGCACAGAACGCTGGTTCGGACCTGCCGGATGCTGCTGTAGTGAGCTGTGTGACGGGCTCTTTCCGCGGACTTTCCTTCCCGGCGCCGGAGCAGGGCATCGTCAACGTGACCTACCCCATCTCCTTCACGCCGAACTGAGCGTGCCGAGGGAAATGACTCGTCGGCCGCTCTTTTCCGAAGAAGGCACGAGTCATTCTGTTTGCTGATCCGCCTTCGGCGGAACCAAAAATCGTTGGTGAGGCGGGGCATGTCTGGAGCCTGACTCCGCACCACCCCGGGCCCCGTCATCCAAGCGAGGTGGATGGCGGGGTCGTCTCTATTTTCGCCGAAGGCGCTCTTCACACGAGTCATTTCGAAGTCGCAGGCTGCTCGACGAACCACAAGCTGCTAAGGTTCGCGCCCGTTCCATCGAGGAGCCCGAGACCATGACCACACCGATCAAATCCGTTTGCGTTATCGGAGGCGGCGTGATGGGGAGCGGCATTGCTGCACACCTGGCGAATGCCGGGGTGCGCGTGCTTTTGCTCGACATCGTTCCGCCGAATCTGACCGAAGAAGAAAAGAAGGACAAGCGAGCGAGAGATCGCTTCGCCGCTGGCGGCCTGGAGAAGGCCCAAAAAGCCAGACCCGCTGCGTTCTTTCACGCGTCCTTCGCCAACCTGGTGAGCACGGGCAACACCGAGGACGATCTCGAGAAGGCCGCCGGCTGCGACCTCGTGATCGAGGCGATCATCGAGCGCTTGGAGCCGAAGCAGGCTCTCTTTGCGCGTCTCGAGAAGATCGTCCCGCCGCACGCCATCGTCGCGTCGAACACCTCTGGCCTGCGCATCGCCTCGATGATGGAGGGCCGCAGCGAGGACTTTAAGAAGCGCTTCTGCGTGATGCACTTCTTCAACCCCGTCCGCTACATGAAGCTGCTCGAGCTCGTGGCTGGTCCCGACACCGCCCCCAGCACCATCGCGCGCATCAAGCAGTTCGGTGAAGACATGCTCGGCAAGGGCATCGTGATCGGCAAAGACACGCCGAACTTCGTGGGCAACCGCATCGGAGCTCACTCGATGATGGTCGCCATCCACCAAATGCTCGCTGACGATCTGTCGCCCGAGGACGTGGACAACATCACCGGCTCACCGATGGGCCACCCCAAGAGCGCGAGCTTCCGCACCGCGGACCTCGTCGGCTTGGACACGTTCGTTCACGTAGCGGAGAACTGCTACAACTCGCTGACCGAAGACGAAGACCGGGATATCTTCAAGATCCCCGCGTTCATTCGCAACATGGTCGAGCGCAAGCAGCTCGGAGACAAGACCAAGGGCGGCTTCTACAAGCGCACCGAGGACAAGCAGATCCTCACGCTCGATCCGAAGAGCGGGGAGTATCGGCCCAAGGGTGGAGATGAGGCCGTGGCCAAGGTCACCAAGTCGATCTCCAAGACCGAGGATCCCGCAGAGCGTCTACGCAAGACGATCGCCGACGGCGGCAAGACCGGCGCCTTCGCTTGGAAGGTGCTGTCGCGCTCGCTCGCGTACTCGGCTCGCCGCATCGGGGAAATCTCCGATGACATCGTCGCCGTCGATGACGCGATGAAGTGGGGCTACAACTGGGAGCTCGGGCCGTTCGAGGCTTGGGACGCGCTCGGCTTCGTCACCGTGGTGGACCGCATGTTGGCAGACGGCATTCATCTTCCGGACTCGGTCCTCAAGATGAAGGCCTCCGGCGCAACCAGCTTCTACACCGCAGACGGCCGCGTGTTCGATCTCATCTCGGGCGAGTACCGCAAGCTTGCGGTGGATCCGCGCCAAAAGACGATCGTCAACGTGCGCGTGGGCAACTCGCCCGTGCTCTCGAACGACGGCGCCGAGGCGTGGGACATCGGGGACGGTGTGCTTGGGTTGACGTTCAAGACCAAGGCCAACTCGCTCGATCCCGACGCCATCAAGATGCTCTCGCTCGCGGCTGAAAAGGCCGAGACAGACTTCCGAGCGTTGGTCATCGCCAATCAGGGTGAGCACTTCTGCGTGGGCGCCAACCTGTTCTTGGTGGTGATGGCCTCGCAAGCCGGTGAGTGGGCGCAAATTCGTGAAATGGTGCGGGGCTATCAGCAGGCCACGCAGCGTCTCAAGTACGCCACCGTTCCGGTCGTCGCCGCTCCGTACGGCATGACGTTGGGCGGCGGTCTCGAGCTCTGCTTCGCTTGTGACTCGGTGCAAGCGGCTGCGGAGACGTACTCCGGTCTGGTCGAGGTCGGTGTCGGCCTCATCCCCGGAGGCGCTGGCACCATGAACATGTTGTGGCGCTTCATGGAGAACCTCCCCGAAGGCGCGCAGCTCAACACGCTGGAGCTCGTAACCCAGGTGTTCAAGAATATCGCGCTCGCCAAGGTGGCCACCAGCGCCGACGAGGCGAAGGCCTTCGGTTACTTCCGTCGCAGCGACGGTGTTTCCTTCGACCGCGCACGTCAGGTGACCGAGGCGAAGGCCCGTGCGCTCGGCCTGGCCGGCAGCGGCTATCACCCGCCGGCTGCACGCAAACACGTGCTCCCGGGCGAGAGCGGCATCGCGACGCTCTCGATGATGGTCGATACGCTCGTGGCCGGCGGCTATGCCTCCGAACACGACGGAAAGATCGCTCGCAAGCTGGCAGAGGTTCTCTGCGGTGGGCGTGGCGGTGCAGCTCGGCCGGTGAGCGAGGAAGAAGTGCTCGAGCTCGAGTGCGAGGCTTTCTTGAGCCTTTGCGGCGAGAAGAAGAGCCAAGAGCGCATGCAATACATGCTCATGAACAACAAGCCGCTGAGGAACTAGGAGAGAGCCATGGAAGACATCGTCATTGTCGACGCCGTACGATCAGCGGTCGGACGTGCCATCAAAGGCTCGCTCGCGCAGAAGCGCCCGGATGAGCTCGCCGGCGAGGTAATTCGGGGTCTGCTCGCCCGTGTTCCCAACGTCAAACCCGAGCAAGTCGAGGATCTCATCCTCGGCTGCGCTATGCCGGAAGGCGAGCAGGGTCTCAACATCGCACGCGTGGCTGGCTTCCTCGGCGGACTGCCTGAGGGCACCAGCGCCATGACCATCAATCGCTTCTGCTCGAGCGGCCTGCAGGCCCTCGCGCTGGGCGCTGGAGCCATCAAGCTCGGGTCGAACGACATCGTCATCGCAGGCGGCGTCGAGTCGATGAGCATGGTGCCGATGACCGGGTACAAGCTCTCTGCTTCGCCTGAAGCAATGGAGAAGTACCCGGCCGTTTACACGCCCATGGGCATCACCGCGGAGAACGTCGCCAAGCGCTTCAACGTGACTCGTCGCGAGCAAGACGAGTTCGCGGCGAAGAGCCAAACCAAAGCGATCGCCGCGCAGAAGGCCGCTCGCTTCGACGCCGAGATCGTGCCGGTCACCGCCCTCACCTTCAACGGCAACGAGCGTGTCTTCAGCGAGTTCAAGGTCGACGAGATGCCTCGTGAAGGCACCACCGCCGATTCACTCGCCACGCTCAAGCCGGCCTTCGCGCTGGGCGGCAGTGTCACCGCTGGCAACGCCTCCCCGCTCAGTGACGGCGCCGCGGCCATGCTGCTCGCCACCGACTCCAAGGCCAAGAGCCTCGGACTACCGCGGCTCGGCTATCTGCGCAGCTACGTCACCGTGGGCGTGGATCCGGCCATCATGGGCATCGGTCCCGAGCCGGCCATCCGCAAGCTCGTCGAGCGTTCGGGCATTTCGATGGACAAGATCGATCTGTTCGAGATCAACGAGGCGTTCGCCAGCCAATGCGTCCACGTGCAGCGTGCTCTCGGTATCCCCGACGAGAAGCTGAACGTGAACGGTGGAGCAATCGCGCTCGGCCACCCGCTCGGGTGCACCGGCGCCAAGTTGGTCGCCACCGCGCTGCACGAGCTGCGTCGCCGCAAGGGTCGCTACGCCGTGGTCAGCATGTGCATCGGCGGCGGGATGGGCGCTGCAGGTTTGCTCGAACTCGCGAGCTAAACCGGCCAGGCGCGTTACTCAGCAAGCCCCTCGGCCAATGGTCGGGGGGCTTTTTCGTGTGATCCATAGACGCTCAGCGCGCGGGCTTTTGAAAATCATCCACCACGTCCGCACAACTCGCTGGGCTCTTGCGCACCTGACTGAAGACGCGTTTGGCCTTCGGCTCGACGCAAGCCACCTTGGTCAGCTTGCTTTCCTCTACCCCGAGCGCGACCAAGTGATCGCCGAGTAGCGCAAGCCACCCATCGGCGTTCTGTTTTGTCGTCGACCGCGTGAGCAGCGTCACGGCCTCTTGCCGGCCGACCAACATCCAGATCATTCCGAGAAACTCACGCTCTTTCGCAGTCAACTTGCGCGGGTAACTGCCGAAGTCGAACTCAACTGCATCTTGAATCAGAGGTGCCGCCACATTGGCGCTCGCAACGCCCGATGCCGAGGAGCTAGCAACAGCGCTCGGCACCAAAGGCGGCTCCGCAGAAACGGTTGCGCTTACAGGCGCTGAGGCACGAGCTGCGACTTTGCCGGACGAGGACTGCGTCGACACGACGGCTTGGGGTTGCTCAGCGTTTGCCGTGGGACCACACCCGCCAGCGCAAAACAGACCGGCAACCAAGCCAACGCACAAGAAAGGCTGCTTCATGGCTTCACCAGCCGCGCGTGGACACGCTGACGGAAGGCCTCGTTGTCGAGCGCCTCCTCCAACACGAGCAACACCAGCTCGGCGTGGCTGAGATTGCGAAGGGCGACGGCGATGGAAGGCGACGACGGCGCTGCGACAGGGCTTGGCGACGCAGCAGCCACCGCAGGCGCAGCAGCCACCACAGGCGCAGCAGCCACCGCAGGCGCAGTCGAAGCCGCAGGCACTGCGGCAGCCACGGGTGATGCAACCACCGCGGGCCCAACCTCAGGACGAGCGACCTTCGCTAGTTCCGGCCGCGCGCGCGGCTCAGTGCGAGCAACGCTCAACTCCTTGCTCACGGCGCGAACAGGCGGCTCGCTACGAGGAGCTTCATGGTGCGGCGCCTCTTCAACCGGCGGGGCTGGAGGCGTGAAGCCCGAACCGCCAACGAAGGTAAGCGCGAGAGCGACGGCGTGTTTGCAGAACGCTTGCTCTTGGCCTTGCGGGCAGTTGCAAGCGTAGGCCAGGCTGCCCTCGTGCATCCAAATGCGCACGGCGTAGGCCTCCGACCCGCGCACCTTGGCTGTCACGGCGCCTTCCTTGCGCACGATGTCGGTGACTCGGCCCTGAGCGGCATAGGCCTTTCCGCGCTCAAAGGCGCCATCCCCGGAGAGCCGGCGAATGGTGTCTTGGTGCAAGATGCTCGCGGTCGGCTGAACCATGCCGAAGTCTTGCATACTCAGCCGTTCAGCTCCAAGCACTGAACGGCCAGTTCGCGCTAGCCTGGCCGGCCATGAGCATCGTTGGCGCGAGTCGTTGGCTGCTTCTATTCGTTAGCGCGTGTAGCGCGCCGTCCCCCCAACCCGCCTCGGCGTCCGCGCCTGTCGAAGTTGAAGCCAGCAAAGACGCCGACGCCTTCGACGTCGAGCTCGTAAGCGACGCCGAGGACTTCGCAGTCGCTGAGCTCCGTGCGCAGCTCGGACGCTCGTCAAAACTGAAGCTTGCTGATGGCGTGGTCGGCAACGACTCGCGCCGACTCAAACTTCGGTTCTCGGCGGGAGCGCCCAGTACCTCGAGCAAAGGCCTGCAGCGCGAGCTGAGCCTCACCGGCTACACGCAAGCAGGCGAATGTCAGGTGTTCCAGCTCAACCCAAAGTTGACCAAACCAGGTGGCCGAGCAGAGGTTGAAAGCGACGTAAAGGAGCTAACTCGCGCCGGGATCGAGAACCTGATGTTGACCTTGCATAGCCTATTACCCAAGGTCGGGCCCAACGCTACTTGCCTATCAACAGGCAAGTAGCACAAAGTCTTATTCGTTACTTCGCAGCCGGTATCGTGTAGCTCGACTCTGCGGCAGCCTCGATCTCGGCGCGTTCGAACAAGAGCTTCTTGTAGTCGCCGTCCAACCAACCCGGGAGCTCGTCCTCGAAGTGCTTGCCATCCGGATCGGCCACGTTGCCCATCGGGAAGTTGGCATAAGACTCGGGAACGCCGGCATCATTGAAGTGCATGACCTGACGTTCAATCGGGCCCCAATGCGAGACCCATTGTTCTGCCGTCTCCCCAGCCGCATTGCGGAACTCGCTCTGGGCGACGTTCACTGTGTCTTCACCGCCATCCGTGGGAACCTCGGCGAGATCGAAGTCGCGACCAAACGCATGGTCCATGCTCGATACACGCATATCGGCGAAGGTGTAATTGGCCGGGTCGACCCCGCCGAAGCGTTCGTTCAAGAACGCAGCTGTGTCGGAGAGGGACTTCAATACCAAGCGGTTCCGCCCCTCGAGCATGACCTGGTCCCCATTGGGGTATACCCCATTGAGCGCCAGCGCAGCCACCTTCAACATGTACATGGGTGCCGCCTCCAGGACCTGATTGAAGATGATCGTATTGAGATCGTCTTCAATGATGTTGGACGTGACGAAGTGAGCGAAGGCGTGAAAAGCCAGGGCTCCGCTCGAGCTACGCGCCATTCGGCGATCCCAATCCACGGCTAAGAGCTGCACCAACTGCGCGAGCTCCGGACGATTGTTGAACTCGGCCAGGTCAGGGTCGGTTTGGACCGCGGCAAAGGCTTCCGAAACCACCGGGAGGATGTCGTCGGCGAGGCCCGAATGAACGTCCATCTGCAGGGTCTGCATTTCTTCGGGGGTGATGCCTCCGCGTTCGGCGAGGCGCGTGAGCTCCGACTCGATGCGCGCCGCACGCCAGCCCGGCGGGAAGACGGCACCGTAATACCAAGGGTCATTGTCGACTCGACCATCACCGGTGAATCCGAACGGGTCGTTGTTCGCCGTGGCAATCCAGCCCCGTTCGAGCGCGCGGCTGTGCGGCTTTTGTTCGGGCGTCAGGAACTTCCCGGCCGGCCAAATCGATTGTGGGTCGCTGGCGTCCATCACCTTCCACGGCTCTCGACCAGGCGCAGGTTGATTGCGCGCTGGAACCTCGACGCCGACGCGGTAGCTGATACCGGTCTTGTCGGCGCCTACGAAGTTGTAAGACATCTCCGGCATTTGGTCGACGGCGCTCTCGAACTCGTCGAGCGTCTTGGCCTTCATCAGCGGTCGGAAGTAGCGCGCAGGACGCTGCTTGTAGCCCGTCCAACCGACCATTGCATACTTACCGCCGTCCACGAAGGGCACAGGCGAGCCAATCAGCTTATGGTCGAGAATGACGCCATAGCCGGGCACATCGATCACCTTGAAGGTTACTGGCGATCCATCTTTTACTTCGATGGTCTCGCTGCGTTCTTCTACGGCCACGAGCTCATCGCCGACCTTCGCCATGCCGTCTTCGATCTCGACCTCCCACAGGTCCATCACGTCGGAGAAAGCGCTGGTTGGCGTATAGGCGAACTCACGATTGTGTCCTGCAAAAAGGCCCGGCACCGCGACGAAGGCGAAGCCAACGTTATCGTAGCTACCACCCGCATCCATGCTGTTTAGATGCAACGCGTACATCATGCCGCTAAACGCAAAGCCCAGGTGCGGGTCGCCAGCGACGATGGGCATACCGTTCTCCGTATGACGACCGTCCACCGCCCAGTTGTTACTGCCCAAGGCTTTGGTGTGATTGAGCCGACCCAGCGTTGCCAAAGAACCGGGAGCGAACAGCGCCTCCCGGCCGCCCAGGTTGGGAGGCCCGATGAAGGGCGTGCGCAGGTTGGCGGCCATACTCGTAGCGGGGCGGTCTTCCTCGGGAAGGGTGAAGACCTGACGCGCCGGTCGGAATAGCTCGATCGCCTTGAGCGCGTCGGGATTGAACGCGTCGATGAAGGTGATCAGCACCTCGTAAAGAATCGTCTGGTCCAAACCAAAGTTGACCATCTTCTGCACGATGTAGACGTCCTCCGGCGTCCACTTACCTGGCTTGAAATCAAGCTGGTCGGTCTGGAAGCCATACGGGGTTGGGACCTTCCCTTGCTCAATCTCATCGACCCGTTTGTTGATGCCCGCCGCCCACGCACTGGTCAGAGCGTATTGCTCTGGATCATTTTGTTTCATCCAGTCAGCGTCGACCTTGCCCCAATACCGCCAGTTGAAAACCTTGGCGAAGGTATCGTCGGTAAGGCTGTCACCACGCACCGTCCCCGGACCGTCTGCGCCCAACACCTCGGACAACTGGCCGTGGGCGTAGCGACGAAACATCTCCAGTTGGAGCATGCGGTCACTGGCCAGTTGGTAGCCGTAGACGAAGAACAAATCCTCGTCGTTTTGCGCATAAATGTGGGGAACACCGCGACCGTCGATCAAGACCTCGACCTCGGCCGAGGGCAGTTGCTTCTCCGTCGGAGGCGGGGTCACGGGCTCTTCCTCACAGGCCGTGAGCAGGAGAGCGGGCAAGAGCCAGAGCGAGCGAGCGGGGCGGTTTCGTTTCATGGTTCCTCCAGACACAAGCGAGTCCCAACAGAACTTTCTGCGACTATTGAACTTCGGTCAATGCACTGGGCGTGCCAGCTTTGCAGGGCTGCGACCCCAACTCGCAGCGATGCGAGACCCAGCCCATCCGATTCCCGCGTAGTGAAGCTCCATGGCAAAGCTCTCCTTCGTGATTCCGCTTTTGGCGCTTGGTTTCCAGCTATCGGCTTGCGGCGATTCTGCAGCGGAAGGCGGCTCAGGCGGAGTGGCAGGAGCTGCGTTGGGTGGCTCAAACTCCGACGGAGGGTCGAACGCGAGCGGCGGGGCCAACGCCGGTGGGGCCAACGCCGGTGGGGCCAACGCCGGTGGGGCGCCGAATGGCGGGAACGACGTCGGTGGCGCAGGCGGTGAGGGCGGAGCTGCTCCGCTTGCATTCCTAGACGCCTATCCATTGCAAAGCACCTATCCCGAGGGTGCGGCCTTCGACCTGGCGAGTCACTCCTTTTATGTCGGCAGTCTGGAGAGCGGCTCGGTGTACGCCATCGACGTCGAGACCGGCGTCGAGACCGAGGTCTTCACCGAAACCGCGGCCGGTACCTGGTTCACCCTCGGAATGGCTGTCGACGCGGCTGGGCGCAAACTCTGGGTGTGTGCCGCCGACCAAGACAGCGACCCGTATTACGGTGAGCTTTGGACCTTCGATCTCGACACCGGGGAACGAACCAAGATCGTCCCGCTGACCAACTCCGGCGAGAACGCTTGGTGTGAAGACGTCGCGGTGGATTCGGCGGGCAACGCCTTCGCCACCGACCGTGAGAACCCGAACATCTACCGCGTTGGTGCGAATGACACGGTCCCCTCGTTGTTTGCCACCGATCCCGAGCTCGGTTCGAGCTTCATTGGCCAAAACGGCATCATCGTTCTGCCGGGCGATGAAGCGCTGATCGCGGCGGTGCACTTCCCGGCCAGGCTCAACAGAATCGAGATCCCCAGCGGCGTGGTTACCCCCATCACGATCTCTGGCGACTTCGCCGACGCCACCATCGGTAGCGGAGCCGATGGCATGGTCCTTGTCGAAGGCGTCCTTTACGTCGTGTTCGATGGCGAGCTGGTCAAGGTCGAACCCACCTTGGCCGACTGGACAGCGGGCACCGCGACCGAGGCCGAGCTCACGAGCGGCCTAACCGACGTCGTATCGACGCCGAATGGGCTCTACCTGGCGAACGGGCAGGCGATTGGCTTCGTCTTCGGTCAGGAGCCGACGCCCTTCTCTTTGGTGCGCTTTACCGGGAGTTTCTAGGACCCAGATACTTTGTCACTAAGGAATCGTTCATCCGCACGTGGTCGGGGGAACGGATCGATTGCTTGAGTCGTCCGTCCAAGTGCCTTCACCATGCGAGGAACGATGCGAACCCAAGGCTTGACTGTTGTCGGAATGATTGGTCTGTCGCTGGCCGCGCCGCTGGGATGCGCGAATCCAAGCAAGAGCGAGCCGGAGGACAACATCACCGACATCCGGAATGCGTCCTCCGGCGTAGCCCAGGAGAAGGAAGAATTGGTGGTCGAGGGCGCCTTAGCGCCGAGCAAGGACGGCTTGGCCCCTGCCGCAGCCGCCCAAGACTACGGCAGCCTCGGTGGTAAAGCCGGCCCCGGCTCGGCGCCTGGTTACGGGAATGGTGCGTCGGGGCTCAGCCGGGAATCGAACAAAAGCCGACCGAGGAGGGAGGCTGTTCACGAAAAGGGCCAGAGCGGTGTGCCGCCTACCGTCGCCAAACAGGAGCTGACGCAAAATCGCACGTCACCACCTTCCCCAGCCCCCGTTGCACCGCCCCCTGCCCCCGTCGCACCAAAACCTGCAGCCGTTGAGGACGCACCGATCGATCCGAACGGTCGCTTCGCCACCACCTACAGGCCCGGAGGCGGGCATCTCGCAGCGTTCGAATCGGCGATGACCGCCGGCTTGATTCCGCAGACCGAGCAGGAGCTGGTGAGCGACATTGGCTCGCGCTACTTGCCCGACATCCCGTTACCAACGAAGGGCGCGCTCTCCTTCCAAGCCGACTTTGAGCGGACGAAGCTCGCTCCCACCGGCGGGCCCGTGCATCTGCGCTTCTCGATTCGCTCGAGTGAAGTGGCTGCAAAAGATCGACCGCCGCTCTCGGTGGTGGTCGTGCTCGACGTGAGCGGATCGATGCGCGGTGAGCTGATCTCCAGCGCCCGTAACGCGGCCAGCCAGCTGCTCGGTCGGCTCGAAGACAGCGACGAGTTTGGCCTGGTGACCTTCAGCACCGACGCGAACACCTTGGTACCGCTCGGGAGAATTGGTTCGAGTCGCGAGAAGATCCAAACGACCATCAGCCAAATCGTCGAAGGCGGCGGCACCAACATCAGCGGCGGTCTCAGCGCGGGCTACTCAGAGTTGGCCAAGACGCGCAACACCGATGCCGTTCGCGTGGCCATGCTGCTTTCGGATGGGCGCGCCAACAACGGCATCACCGCCCGCTCGAAGCTCTCGCAGCTCGCGCTCAACGCCTTCCAAGAAGGTATCCAAACCAGCGCCTTTGGCTTGGGCACCGACTACGACGGACCGCTGATGAGCCAGCTCGCCGGCGATGGAGCAGGCGGCTACTACTTCCTCAAGGACGGCAGTCAGATCGAGTCGGCGTTGGCGACCGAGCTCAGCAAGCGCTTGGATCCTGTTGCGACGGCGCTCGAGGTGCGCGTTCGCCTCAAGCCCGAGGTCGAGGTGCTCAAGGTTTACGGCTCGCGCAAGCTCTCCGAGGAGGAGACGGCGCGCGTACGAGCGATCGAGGTCGCCACCGACGTTCAGGAAGAAAAGCGGACCAAGATCAAAGCCAACCGTCAGGAGGATCTGGAGGGCGGGATGCGCTTCTTCATCCCAGCGTTCGCTCGCGCCGATGCCCACTCGATGTTGCTCAAGCTTCGCCTTCCCGAGGGCATCAACTCGCGTGACGTCGCGACGATCGAGGTCAAGTACAAGGACCGCCTGAGCAAGAAGAACGTGCTCGAGGAGATCCCGCTCAAGCTCGATTACGCCGACAGTGACCTCGCCAGCGCCAAATCGATTGACCCGGCGGTGTTGCGCTCGGTGCAGGGCTTCCTGGCCGGTGAGACGCTGATGCAAGCCGCCCAGCTGATGGCCAAGAACGACAAGCAGGCCGCGATCGACCTGCTAGGCCAACGTGAGGGCTTGTTGCAACACGCTGCCGTGACGCTCGGTGAGCCGCTGTTCGTGCAAGATTCACGACGGCTCTCGCGCTTGCGCGAGCACGCCAGCGCCAAATCCTCGCTGAGTGATCCGCTAGTGCTCGCAATGATGATGGAGACCGCGGGCAGCGTGCATCTACACTGACGCACTATGGGTGAGTTCAAGCTCCCGATCGACAAGCTGGTTCACCCGCTCTCGGTGCCGCCCGGCACCGAGCTGACGTTCTCGGGCAGCTATCGTACGCAAGACGGGGCCACGCTCGACGCGGCCACGACCACCTGGCCCGCCGGCGAGTCTGGACCGGCGGGAGTCGATGCAGGTGGCATCATCGATTTCGCGGCGGGTGGCTTGCGCATGGTCTCGCGAGACCCCACGACGCACGAGGTGGTCGCCATCGTCACCGGCGACGAAGGCCCTGTGTGCAAAGCCCTCGGAACGAAGTCGCCGTGCCTCGTGTTGCGCACAGTGCCGCTGTCGCGGACTCGCTTGGTCACTGTGAATGAGCTGACCAAATCGATGATGGGCGGGATCACCGTCAAACACTTCGAGCCGCCGCCACCACCGCCCCCGTCGGTACTGGCACCCGCCGCAGATCTGCTCAAGCACCCCGCGACGATCTCGCTGTTGGCGGTATCGACGCTCGCCGGCGTTGGCGCGCTGGCGTGGGTGATTCGCCGCAGACAGCAGCTCTCGGCGGAGGGCCAATTGCGAGCCTTGACCAAACGCGTGCAGGCGAAGCTGCAAGCCGCAGACGCGGCGCTCGTGGCCACGTTGACGCCGGCGCTCAAGCGCGTGGTCAGCTCCGTCTCCAACAAGAAGCTCGACGCCCAAAGCCCTGAGGCCGAGCGCGTGAAAGCGTTACTGCTCCGGATCGAGTCTTCGATCGAAGACAGTCAGCGCGCCAAAGAGAACGCCAAGCAGCAAGCCGCAGCCGACGAGCTCGTGATCGAAATGGAAGCGGCGATGGAAGCAGCCGAAGAGACGATGAGAGCGGCTCGGCATCACTGAGCGGCGAATTCGATAAAGCGGAAGGCTTTTGGCCGCTTCATGCGTCTAGCATGGGACCCACCTCAACCAAGCGAGTGTTCATGCGTCTGTCACGGTTCTTGTTGCCTGCGATTTTTTGTTTGGGCTGTGATCCTCAAGCCACTCCACAAACAGGCCGGGACGCTTCGTCGTCCACCGGTCCTTCTGCGTCGTCGGCCACCTCGTCAACGCCGCCGCAAACGTCGAGCACGGCGAGCGCCACGCCCTCCTCGACTGCCCCCGCTGCGCAAGACGTGCCTGCCCCAGCGAAAGACGCCGTCACCAAGCTCGCGGCGAGCAGCAATCAGTTCGGCTTCGACCTCTACAAAAAGCTCGCGGAGAAGAACAAAGGCAACCTTGTGATCTCGCCCGCCAGCCTGACCACGGCTTTGGCCATGACCTGGGGCGGCGCCAAAGGCGAGACCGAGAAGCAGATGCGAAAGGTGCTTCACCTCACCGGCAGCAGCGATGAAGTGATGGATACGTCGGGCAAGCTCGCGCAAAGCCTGACCAATCCCTCGCGCTCGGTGGTGTTCCGCATCGCCAACCACCTCTTCGGCGAGAAGACCTACGGCTTCGAGAAGGACTACCTCGAGCGAACCAAGAAGGCGTACGGCGCGCCCCTCGAGCAAGTGGACTTCATCAATGCGGCCGAACCAGCGCGCACACAAATCAACGGCTGGGTTTCGGACAAGACCGAGAAGCGCATCAAGGACCTGATTCCGCCCAAGGCAGTCGACGGAGAGACGCGGTTGGTCTTGGTCAACGCCATCTACTTCCTCGGGGACTGGGAAGAGCCCTTCGAGAAACAGCGCACCCAACCCGCACCGTTTCAGCTTGCCGCCGGCAAAACCAAGGAGGTGCCGATGATGAATCGCACCGACGGCTTCAAGATCGGTCAGCTCGGCGGCGCCACCGCGCTCGAGCTTCCCTACAAGGGCGGGGAGATGTCGATGGTGTTGGTCGTGCCGGACAAAGTCGACGGGCTCGCTGCGCTGGAGAAGTCCCTCGATGAGAGCTCGATGAACGCGCTGCTCGGCACGATGAAGTCGGAGCGAGTTTGGGCGAGCATTCCGAAGTTCGAGATCAATCCGGGCGAGTCCTTGGCGCTCAAAGAGCTGCTCTCCGGGCTAGGCATGTCCGAGGCCTTCGATCGGCGCAAGGCCGACTTCACCGGCATCGCCAACCCAGCCAAAGCCGAGGACCGTTTGGTCATCAGCCAGGTGTTTCACAAGGGCTTCATTCGCGTAGACGAGCAGGGCACAGAGGCGGCGGCGGCCACCGCCGTCGTTCAAGCTCGGGCCGGCGCTGCGCCGATGAAACCGCGCGAGTTCAAGGCGGACAGGCCCTTCATGTTCTTCATCCGCGACAACGCCAGCGGACTCACCCTGTTCATGGGTCGTGTGACGGAGCCGTAGTCGGCATGACGATCCCAAGCTCTTCTCGCACCACCTGAGAGAGGACGTACCGCTCGTTTCGACCTTCGTTGAAACGAGCGGCAGTCGCGTTGAGGAACGGCTGATCGATCACCTCGTCGGCCGGGATATCTTCGGTGCGGTGTTGGAGGAAGTTCTTCATGCAGGTGCGCTCGACGCGCTCTTCGCTCTCCAGCGCTCCTCCCTCGAGCACGCGCAACCTTCGTTTGCCATCGGGGAACACGAGCTCCGGCACCACGCGATACGGTAGGCCAAACGCTCGACACACGAGCGGACGGGCGGGGTAGATCGAACAGCGCGCGTCGTCATCGAGCAACACGCAACCAACGCCCTCTTCACGCTCAGCAAGCGATCGTATCCGCTGCTTATCGTCCTCGCTCAGCGTGCGGAGCCACTCGCGAATCACGTCCGCCTCGAACGCAGCGATGGTCAGCCCGCCAACCCGGCCGCAACAGTCTCCGCACCCGGATTGGCAGAGCAGTTCTTGGGGGTGGCGCTCGATCGTGCGACCAAAGGCCTCGTCGATTGCGGTCCAGACAGCTTGCAGTCGAGGGTCAGCCACACACGGTAGGGTAGCGAAGATCGCTCAGCCAACCAACGCTGGAGTCAGGGCAGCTCACTCTTGAAGGCCGTCTCCAGCGGCGCAATGTCCACCACGCCAACGAACTTCTGCCGGCCAATGAAGATCATCGGCAGCCCGTCTCCACCGCTCTGCTCCCAAGCCTCGAGGTCGTCGGCCAGCCGCTGCTTCGGCAAATCACTACGCAGACAGTCTTTGAAGCTCTCGATATTGAGCCCGGCGTGTTGGGCCAAGGTCAGCACGCCATCATCTCCGAGGCGAGCGCCCTCCATCAACGCACGATGCATCGGCGCGAGCTTGCCCTGCTGCTCGGCGCAAATGGCCACCTCGGCTGCTTCACGAGCGCCGTGATGCTTCTCGAGCGGGACCTGCCGAATCACCAAGTGCACGCGCCCTTCGTTCATGTCCAAGAGCGGCGCTAAGACGTCGAACATGGTTTGGCAATGGGTGCAGCGATAGTCGACGAACTCCACGATCGTCACCTCGCCCGCTGCCGCCTCGGCGATATGTGACTCGATGGGGCTCGGTGCTGACGCGCACGCGGTAGTAAGGCTCAGCATCACTAGCAAGGTCGTCCGCATGCGCGCGCTTGTCGCATGCACCACGCCTCGGCTCAAGTGGCGGCGGACTCGAGACTGGCGGTCGAGCAGCCTGGGTACTATCGTGACCCGCAGTGCCTGGCTTGTTCCAACTCGTAAGTGAATTCTCGCCCAAGGGTGATCAACCTCAAGCTATTGAGCAGATCTGCGAGGGTCTAAAAAATCAGCGGGCGTTCCAAACCCTGCTGGGGGTCACCGGCAGCGGTAAAACCTTCACCGCTGCCAAGGTGATCGAGAACTACGGGCGGCCCACCTTGGTGATGGCGCCCAACAAGACCTTGGCCGCTCAACTCTACGGTGAGTTCCGCGATCTGTTTCCCAACAACGCGGTCCACTTCTTCGTCAGCTACTACGACTACTACCAGCCCGAAGCTTACGTCCCCACCACAGACACCTTCATCGAGAAGGACGCCATCATCAACGACGTGATCGACCGCATGCGCCATGCAGCAACCCACGCGTTGCTCTCGCGCGAGGACGTCATCATCGTGGCCTCGGTCAGCTGCATCTACGGCATCGGCAGCGCTGAATCGTATGCCGGCCTGCTGATCGAGCTGGAGGCGGGCACCGAGTTCCGTCGGGATGAGCTGCTGCGTCGCCTGGTCGACATCCAATATGAGCGCAACGACGTGGACTTTCACCGTGGCACCTTCCGCGTGCGCGGCGACGTCGTCGAGATTTTCCCGGCCTACGAAGAGTCGTTGGCCATCCGCGTCGAGTACTTCGGCGACGAGATCGAAGCGCTCAAAGAGGTCGATCCGCTGCGCGGTAAGGTGCTCGGCTCAATCAAGCGCACGGCGATCTTCCCCGGTTCCCACTACGTGACCGAGCAAGAGCAGATGCGGCGCGCGATCAAACAAATCCGCGAAGAGCTACGCGAGCGACTGGACGAGTACGACAGCAACGGCAGGTTCCTGGAGAAGCAGCGTCTCGAGCAGCGAACCATGTACGACCTCGAGATGATGGAGCAGATGGGCTTCTGCAACGGCATCGAGAACTACTCGCGGCATCTTTCAGGCCGAGTGAGCGGTGATCCGCCGCCAACGCTGATCGACTACTTCCCCAAGGATTTTCTGCTGATCATCGACGAGTCGCATCAGACGGTTCCGCAAGTCGGCGCGATGTACCGCGGTGACCGCGCGCGCAAGGAGACGCTGGTAGCCCACGGCTTCCGCCTGCCGAGCGCGCTCGACAACCGTCCGTTGAAGTTCGAGGAGTTCGAGCAGCACTGTCGTCACGTGCTCTTCGTCAGCGCGACCCCTGGCGAATACGAGTTTGAGAAGAGCGAGGGCGTGGTGGTCGAGCAGATCATCCGCCCGACCGGCCTGATCGATCCGCCGATTCAGATCGTACCCGTGGGTGGTCAGGTGGATGACCTGCTCGGTCGCGTACGGGAGCGCGTGAAGCTCGGCGACCGCGTGCTCGTCACCACGCTGACCAAGCGCATGGCGGAGGATCTCACCGAGTACTACACCGAGCTCGGCGTTCGGGTGCGCTACCTGCACAGCGACATCGACACGCTCGAGCGCGTCGAGATCTTGCGAGATTTGCGCCGCGGTGAGTTCGACGTGCTGGTGGGGATCAACCTACTGCGCGAAGGGCTCGACCTACCGGAGGTCTCGCTCGTGGCCATCCTAGACGCCGACAAAGAGGGCTTTTTGCGCAGCCCGCGCTCCCTGATCCAGACCATCGGCCGCGCGGCCCGCAACCTCCGCGGCCAGGTGATCATGTACGCCGACCGCATCACGCCGGCGATGAAGCAAGCGATCGAGGAGACCGACCGTCGACGCAAGATTCAAGAGACCTACAACGTCGACCACAACATCACGCCAGCGACGGTGACCAAGGCCATCCTGGACATGTCGCCGACTTCGGGCACGCGCGACTACGTCACCGTGCCGAAGCTCAAGCTCGCCGGCCTCGAGGCTGAGTCCTCGGCGGATTTGCCCGAAGTGATCGAGGCTCTGCGGCAAGAAATGTTGTCCGCGGCTGAGGCCCTCGACTTCGAGCGCGCGGCGAAGATCCGCGATCAGCTCAAGAAGCTACGTGGAGAGGGTGATGGTGGGAAAGACCCCGCACGTGTGGGAGACGTCTCCTCCAAGGCGCAAAAGCCCAAGGCTCGTCCCGGAACAAAGGGCCGTTCGCGCCGCTGAGTGACCTGCAACCACCGTCGGTTGAGTGCTACCTTCGGGGGATGCGCCTGGTTCCTCATCGTTGGGCTGCTCCACTTCTTCTCCTCTCTGCGACGCTGGCGGCGGGCTGTGGCGATGATTCATCGTCAGGCGGCTCGGGTACGGGCGCGGCTCCAACTTCCGGCGGCGGTGGTGCAGGCGGTGACGGTGGCAGCGGTGGCGCGGGCGGCGCGGCTGTCGATCCAACGCAAGCCTGCGTGGATCTTGGGTTGCCCTCGCTCGAGTTCATTGCCGCGGGCGCAGGCAATCTGCGCGGCGAGGTCGCGGGTGACTTTGAGCTCACACTCGTGGATGGAACCACCTTCTCGCTACAAGAACGCTTCTCAGGCTGTGATTCGTACATCTTCTTGCCCGACACCTTGGTGGTGAGCGAGTCAGACTCGAGCAGCCTTTGGGAGAAGGACCTCGACGATCTGATTGAGAGGTCGCCAAAAAACGTTCACTACTTCTTCGTCTCGCGTCGCACCGACGAGGCCGAGGCGACGGCTTCAACGACGGCGATGCAGGGTCGGGTCGAGGCAGAGCTTGCGAAGTTGACCGCGGAGGACGCAGCTCATTGGGCTGAGCGGCTGCACGTGGTGAAGGACCGCGCGGCCGTGATCGAGGGCTACGTTGGAGGTTTGCTCGACGGCATTGGGCGCATCGGCTTCGCCATCGATCGCGAACAGAAGTTGCGCGGCGTAGGCTTCCTCGCGGACGTCAATCGCTACAGCAGCGTCCTGGCCCAGCAGGAGCTTTGGCCCTGGCGGTCGAACCTTGCGTATGCCGCCAACGAGGCGCTCTACATGAACGGCCAGGCCGAACTAAGCGCGCGACTCGCGGCTGAAGACGCAACCGTCGTGACTCTCTGGGACGGCGAGACGCTCGAGGAGTTCGCCGAGATCGATGTGCAGCTTCCGTCGGCCAGCGAGATGGCCAACTTCGACACGCTGGAGCTCGAGGTCGAGAGCCGCTGCCCGCTCGAGGACCAACTCGAGTTCGGTAATTGCGGCGCATGGGACTACCTCGCCTCGTTCGCGTTGCTCGAGGGTGAGACGCGCCACGAGATCTCGCGCTTCATCACCAGCTACCACCGCGAGACCCGCTGGGTTGTAGACGCCTCGGCCCTGTTGCCGTTGTTGCAAGGCGCAGGAGAGCGTCACTTCCGTTGGGACTTTGCGCCTTCCTGGAACACCCAGCCAACGCGCACGCACTTTTTCCTGCGCTTCTCCAACCAAGGCAAAGCCGCGAAGCCAGCTAGCGTCACGCCGCTGTGGACGGGCGCTGCCTTCAACTCGATGTACAACGCCACACGCGAGCCCTTGACCACCACGGTGCCCGCTGGCACCAAGAAGGTGGAGTTCTTCGCCATCGTTACCGGCCACGGTGCTGCCATCAGCCAATGTGCTGAGTTCTGCAACCACCAACATCGGCTCACCGCCAACGGCACTCCCTTCGACAAAGAGTTCACCGAGGCCGGCACCGAAGAAGGCTGCATCGCCGAGACGCCAAACCTGATGGTGCCGAACCAAGCAGGCACCTGGTGGTTCGGTCGGGGCGGCTGGTGTCCCGGACAACAGGTCAAACCGTGGGTGATCGACCTCACCGATGTTGCTGCTCCCGGCGAAGAATTGACCCTCACCTACGAAGGGCTGTTCGGCGGGATGACCCCGCCGGATGACGCCGGGGACATCGTGCTTTCGTCGTACCTCGTCATGCACCAATAGCGGAGCTCACAGGCTCGGGACGCACACCTTGGCGGTTGCCCGAGCCTGCTCCACCTCGATCGTTTTGCCGGTCAACTGATGCAGCAGTTCGATCTGTGTGCGTGAATGGCGTGAGAGTGGGCAGGTTCGAAAGCTGCCGCCCGCACCGAACAGCATTGGAAGCAGCAGCTGATCGGCGAGGTGCTCCCCGACCGGTACGGCTGAATCGATGAAGGCTTGCGCCTCCGTAGCGAGGTTGGAAGCCACTTGCTCTGCTGAGATGCCGCGCGCACCGAACAGAGTGATGAGCTCGCTGCCACGGTCGAAGAGCAGGCTCGCCATGGCGACGTTTCCTGGCCCAGTCGCTCCCGCGTGCTCTGCTTGCACGCGCGTATGCTCCCAGAAGGATGCATAAGCCTGCGCCTCGCGCTCGGCGATACGCACGTCCAAGCCTGCAACGATGAAGTGCCCCTCGTGCGCGAGCAAGGGCCCACGTTCGAGCAGCTCCAGCGCGCTCAAGCCAGCGCAAGGCTCGATCCGCGCATGAAACTCACCGCCACCACGCGGGTAGAGCCCGTAGTTCTTGAAATGCAGCTCCACCTTGGCGCCCAACGAACGCAAATGCGGCACGAATACCTGCTGCAAGAAGTGAAACGGTGGTGCCATCGGGTTGTGGGTTCCACCCCGGAACACCAGCGTCGACGGGCGCTTTGCGCGCAGCAGCAGCGGCAACAACACGGTCTGAAACACCAGCGTCGAGCTGCCAGCCGTTTCAACGTCGAACACGTACTCCCCGCCTTCAACCGAGCCCGGATCGAACGTCACCTGCCGCGAACCGACGAAGTCGCCTTCGACCCGCGCACGGCCGACGGCCTGCGCTGCTCGCAACGCCGTCAGATGCTGACGAGCAAGCCCTGGCTTCGGCCGCCCTTGTCGCACCTTGACGATCCGAATCGCCACGCCGGTCAGCAAGCTTACCGCGAGCGAGGTGCGCAGCACCTGACCGCCGCCCTCTCCCATTGAACCGTGGATCTCGAGAACCATGCTTGCCACCTACGCGTGAACCGCCCGGAGCTGACGCTTCGATTATTCGCGTTGCCGAGCAAGAATCCGACGTGGTCTCCTGCGTATCATCTCGTCAGACGGTCTGTACGGCCGGCTGTATTGCTTGTTCTAGGAGGAATTCATGCGCGCTTCGTTGGTTCTCGTTTCGCTCGTGCTCGCGATCTCATCAATGACGGGCTGCGTGGTCTACGCCAACGGTGGTGGTGGCGAGACAGGGGATAGAGCCATGAGGGCTGAGGGCTGGACCAAACTGGGCGAACGTTGGGTTCAGGGCAACACAGACAGGGACGTGATCGAGGTCGGCAAGAGCGAGGGCAAATTCCGCAAGCTGATCCTCGTGGTCGAGCACAGCGCTCTCGAGATGTTCAACATGGACGTCGAGTTCCTCGATGGCACCCACTTCTCCCCCGAGACGCGCTTCAAGTTCGAGGAAGGGGTGAAATCGCGCGAGATCGATCTCCCGGGTGACGCCCGCGGGATCAGGCGCGTCAGCTTCAAGTACGGCAACGTCCCTGGCGGCGGGAAGTCGCAGATTGAGGTGTGGGGACGCTAGAGCATCAAACGCCAGGCCATGAGCCCAATCAGGCCTAGCGACGCCACGACGACCAGAACCTCGACGGTGTTGGTGCCGGGCCGTAGCTGACCCGGCCCGACGCCGCGAGAGCGTCCGGCACAGCCTCTCATCGGTCGATTCATGCTACGTCTACCTGATGCACACCAGCAGCCTCCGGTTGGCGATGTTGCTCGCCTGCCTTTGGGCTCCGCTCGCACAAGCGCAAACGATTGAAACGCCCAACGGTCACCCTGACTACCGCGTCGAGCTCGAGCCGCATGCAACCGTGGCGGTCTTTCGAAATGGGCTCATCGGATTCGAGGGCAGAGGCCGAGGATCATACTTCGGCACGCCGGGCTTCGGCGGAGGCTTTCGAGCGTCGATCGAGATAGCCGACCCAGCCTTCATTTCAAAGCTCAACAACACGGTGGGCATCACCTTCGGCATCGACGCAACCTCCTGTGAGGTTTGCTCGAACGACGCGGTCTTGTACTTCCCGGTCGCGCTGCAGTGGAACTTCTTCTTTTCCAAGGAGTGGGGTGCCTTTGGTGAGCTCGGCCCGATGATTCGCGCAGACCTGGGCGACGAAGTTCTGCCGGACTTGTACGCACAGATCGGTGGGCGGTACCTGTTCAACGACGGGATAGGGCTGACCTTGCGCATTGGCTACCCGTTCGTGACGTTTGGTGTGAGCTTTTTCGCGGGCTAACGCGGCTTCGCCACCACCAGCGCAAGTAGGTTCTTTAACGAGGCAGGAGCGCTGCTTGGCGCTAAGCTTGTCCCGAATGACTTGGTTGGTCGCGATTCTGGGTCTTGGCCTGTTGATGATCGTCCACGAAGCTGGGCACTTTTTTGCCGCGCGAGCGTTTGGTCTGCGCGTCTTGAAGTTCTCGGTCGGGTTCGGTCCCACCTTCTTCAAGGTCGAACCTGAGGACGGTCACTACTACCTGAATACGGTGGGTGGGCGCATCAAGGTCAAGCTGTGGAAGCACGACCCTGAGAAGCACGGTCCAACCGTCTTTCAGGTGGCGATGATCCCGTTCTTCGCCTTCGTTCAAATCGACGGCATGAACCCGCTCGAAGAGAGCGCCCCCGATGACAAGGGCTCCTACGCGAACGCCTCGTTGCTAGCTCGGGTCAGCACCATCGTCGCAGGTCCGCTGGCGAACTACCTCTCGGCCTCGTTGTTCTTCTTTTTGCCAGCCTACTTCGCCGGAATGCCGCCGGGACCGGAGGACCGCTTCATTCGCCCCATTCCCGATAGGCCGGCGATTGCCGCAGGTTTTCAAGAGGGTGATGAGGTCGTGGAGGTCAACGGGACCCGGGTCAACACCTGGGTGCAGATGAGCGAACAGATCTCATCGGCGAAAGACGAGATTCCGGTGGTGGTCAAACGCAACCAGGAAGAGCTGACCCTGCGCGTGAAACCAACAGTGATAGAAGATGGTCGCTCGATCATCGGGGTCGCGCCACTGCCGCGCAAAGCGGACTTTGGATCAGCCGCCAAGCACGCCGTCGCTGAACCGATGCGAGCCGTTCGCGAGCAACTCTCCTCGCTCGGCAAGCTGTTCACCAACAGTGATCAGGTGAAGCTCGGCGGGCCGAAGGCGATGGTCGAGACGATGAATGAGGCGGCCAAGCATGGCTGGGCCTACTTCGTTTCCTTCCTCGGTCTGCTCTCGACCATGCTCGCGGTTTTCAACCTGCTGCCAGTTCCCGCGCTCGACGGCGGTCGGCTGATGTTCCTCGGTTATGAGGCGGCCACCCGCAAGCGCGCAAATCCTACGGTGGAGATGCAGATTCACGCGCTTGGTTTCGTGGTTTTGTTCGCGCTGATGATCTACGTCACGCTGGCGAACGACTTCAATCTGGGCGGCTCGAAGTAACGAGTGGACGGAGAGGCTCCGACTGTTCCGTCGGTGCTCGAGGCCGACGCCGTTAGCGAGGCGCCCTTCGACCCGGGTGACCCTGCGACGTTGCCGCCTCTTGCGCATCGCTCGGTGTTGCTCGACCTCGACTACACGGGCGCGGGCATCGCAGGGGACGCTGGGTCCACGTTCGCGATTCTTGCGCGGGTTGCGGGAGAGGTGCCTGTGTACGAGGACCGCTGGCACGCCGGCTTTGCCTGGGACTTCGTATCTGCAGCGGCCGCAGGCGAGGGGCGCGCGCTCGTATACGGCAACCCGGAGCTATGGCTTCGTGGGGTGAACCTCCATGAGAGCGGCCTTGGCGTAGGCGGTGGCCTCGGAGTCGTAGTGCCGTTACCGCGCCAAAGCTCGGCTCAAGAGCTCGGCGTGGTCGACAACATTCGTGTGCTTCGGCCGTGGGACACAGGAACGTGGAAGAGTGAGATGCTCACCTTCCGACCATCGTTTGATCTTCGCTATGTCTTCGAGCCCTTCAACCTGCAGGTACGGCAGGGGCTCGATTGGTCCTACGACTTCGAGGCAGACCGCTCCGACGTCGTCGCTCGGATCGGCACCTACGCTGGGGTCGACTTGGTCAAGTCGATCACGGCGGGCGTAGAGCTCTGGCAGACCTACTCGATCACCGCAGACGTCGAGGACAACCAACGCGCCGCCTTCACGCTTTCCCCTTTGATTCGCTTTCGAGTCGCGCCCATCGAGCCCGGTTTGTCCTTGCTGTTTCCGCTTTCCACACCGCTCGAGGGCATCGCCACCGGGTATTTCGCAGTGCGCATTCACGTGCGTATGGCGCTTGGGAAGACGACAGCCGTAACCTACGCACCGTGAAGAGCATGTGGCAGTCACGAGCGACCCTGGCGCTGTTGGTTGGCGCGTTTCTCGGCGCCACAGGGTGCTCCACCACCAAGGTCAGTCTGAGAGAAGGTCCACGTGAGTACGTGGCGACCGACTACGAGGACGTGCTCGAAAACTGGACGCGCTCGAGTGATCTCATCACCCTGCGAGACCTCGACAATCTGCTCAAGCCAACGGCGACGTTCGAGTCATGGGACTTTCGTTGGTCGTACGTGATTCGCTACGTGGACGACTACCGCGTCACGGTGGATCAGCGGAAAAAGCTGCTCGACTCGACGCTGGCAGAGACGAAAGACGCGCATCACTTCTTCGTGGCGATCACTGGCGGGGAGCGTCGTCAGAATGATCTGACCAAACCGGATAGCGCTTGGATCGTCCGACTGATCGACAGCACCGGCAATGAAGTCGCTCCCAACGACATCAAGCTGATCAAGCGACCCAACGCGATCGAGCGCACCTACTACCCCTACATAACGGTGTTTCACCAGGTGTTCCGCATCCGCTTTCCGCGCGCCAACGTGGATGGCAAGCCTTCGATCGCGCCCAATGCCGAGTGGTTTGGCCTGCGCTTCGCTGGAGCCCAAGGCTCGACCGAGCTCGTGTGGGACATGGATCTAGACGAGCCACGAACAACGGGCCCGGCGACGACCGTCCCAGCCCAGCCAGCCCCCGCGCAAGAAGCTACTGAAGGATCTCCTGCGCAGTAACTCAGGAGATTCGTAGCAACTCAAGCAAGGTTGGGAGCACCGAGAAGAGCTCAACCGTGCCCATGCGCGTCGCCGTAAGCACCACGGCGCCCTCGCTGCCAGCCACCAAATCTCCGGATAGCGCACCGCCCTCCAACGCGAGTTGCGGCAGAACGAAATCGCCAGCGCCGAACTCGCTGCCATCAGCGAGCTCAAGGGTGCCGGAGCCGACGACGGTGAGCCCCGGAAGCTCAGCACCACCTGCGACGAACACTGTGCCCGCCGCGATCGACCGGGCAGCCATCCGTTCGAGCGCAGCAAAGCGACTGCTCTCGTCGAGATCGCCGAGCGGTCCCATGGTTGAACCGGCAAGGGCTGAGAGGCGATCCGAAATCCGTACGAGCTCGTCACGCACCAATGAAGCGTTGGCCAGCGCCGCGTCTAACGCCGCGCGATCCCACGTCGCAAAACTGGACGCGGAGGTGGCAACCACTCGAATCCTGGTCGCATCCGAACGACTCACCAGCGAAGGCGCTAGCGCACCAACTTGCACATGGTATGCAGCTGCATCCGACACGGTGGCGCAGACCACAGCGGAGCCGTTCAGCAGCAGGATGGCCCCTGTTGCAGCGACCTCCTCCTCCGCGCCGAGTTCGACGATGCGTGCTTTTTCCAAGAGCACGCCAAAGGCCGCGGGTGTGAGCTCCGCAAGACCTTCCACCGACTCGAGTGCGACGTCGTGAAGCTTGAATGAAGCCGGTGGAGCTGGCGGTGGCGCCGGTGTGGAGGGTGCTGGCGCTGCCACCGGGGTGGGCGGCGCAACCGGGGCGGGCGGCGCAACCGGGGCGGGCGGCGCAACTGGGGCGGGCGGCGCAACTGGGGTGGGCGGCGCAACTGGGGCGGGCGGCGCAACTGGGGCGGGCGGCGCGGCCGATTCCTTACGCGACGCTGGAGCTGGAACGGGTGCGGGCTCGGCCGAAGCGGTGGGCGGGCGCGAAAGCGGACCAACCGGAGGCTCTGCGCTCGATGCCGCAGGGAACGCTGGGGCCGGCTCGCTCAAACGACGAGAAACAGCAGCCAGCGACGCAACCTCGGGAGCCACTGGGGTTGCATCGATCAACGCTGGAGCCAACGGCGGATCTTCAGCGGGCGGCGCCACGGTGGGGCGGGCAGGCAGCGGCAGCCGCGGCTGTACCGTTGGTCGCCGCGCAGCGGGCAGCGTGGCCGGCGGCGGCTCACTTCGATCTTCGCCTGGCGCGCGCGCAACGAACGGAGGTGGCACGCTTTTCCGGTCACCCTGACTCGGCGGCCCAATCGAAGGAGAGCGCGGCTGGATCGTTGGCCGGCGTGGAGGAGGGGGCCGGGCGGGGCTTTGCTCTGCAGCACCAACCGATTTGTTGTCAGCAGCAACCTCAGGCTTCGCTTCAACCGGCCTCGGCTCGGCTCGCTTTGACTCGGGAGCCGCTTGCTTTGACTCGGGAGCGCCTTGTTTCTCGGGAGCAGACTCCGCCCGTGACGCAGCCTCGAGAGCGGCCTCGGAAGCGCGTTTGCTCTCGGGGCTCTCCGGAATAGCGGCCAGGATCGTTCCGGGAAAGGTGCCGGAGCGCTTTGGCGGGGGCGGAGGCGGTTTGCGCTTGAGCGTAACTTCGAGCGGAGGGGCCGAAGTCAGCACGTCAGCATCGTCAGGCGCCGCAACGTCGCTGCGATTGTGCACGGTTCGGGGAGGCGGATCGCTAGGCGGAAGATCGTCAGACCAAGGATCGAGAATTGGAGCTCGCGGTCGCTTCTTGGCCACCACTCGCTCGATACGCGCGGCCCGCTCGGCGTCAGCCTGGCTGACGGGCTGAGAAACCAAAACCGCAGGCGCAACAGGCTGGCCTCCAGAGCGCAGCAACGACTCATTCACGGTGGGCTTGCGAGAGGATTCGCGCGCGTCGTCCGCCAGAGCTCCCAGCTTCGAAGCGGCGGCCGGAAGCGTTTGAGCTTGGCCTCTTGGCGCCTCCGTGCGGGGCAGTTCGACGTTCTCGGGCGGGGTGCTCGGCCTTCGTGTGCTGGGGAAGGTCTGCATCGGCCGCGAGGGGGGCGCTTCAGCTTTCGATGCGTTCAGCAGATCTACCGGAGGCATCAGACGGAGGTCATTGGTCTCCTCCTCCAGGAACTCTGGCTCGATCTCCATGGTCGGCTGCGGCTGCCTGCCCAACCTTTGGACCTCGGGTTGCTGCACACCCTCGCGTGCGGGCTCCTCAGTCGCAGCGGGCGCGATTCGAGGCGACGGAATCAACCAATGGTCGAGGTCTGCCGCATTCTTTTTGAGGGACTCGGCGCGAGCCTGATTGCCGGCTGACAAAGCGGCGTCCGACGCACGGCGCAGCCACACCAGCGCCTCTTTACGTTCGCCGCGGTTCCACAACGCTGTTGCGGTTTGAAGTGCCCAGGCAACGTCTTCAACGTCTTCAGGCAACGCATCTGGAAGGAGCGAGATCTCATGCCCCATATGGAACTCGGAAGAAGCACACGTATCACACAGCCTTGAGGATGTGCGTCATTTGACGAGACTCGTGCGCAGACAACTCGAAGCCGAGCTTCACGGGCATAAAGTTACGCGGCTGCGGACTTCTTTACGCCGGAGCATGGCGACCCTTGCTCCTCCTGACAGGCACGCGCACGTTCAGTGACTTCCGCAACGCCAACGGTAGAAGGCCCCTCGCCCGGCATGCGGCGGGCCAAAAACCCAATGAGCGTCAGCCCCGCTGCGCGTGCCTCGTGGGGGAGGTCACACTCGCGAAGGAAGCAAGCAAGCTCAGCAATAAGGCGCGTGCGATCGCACTCGGAACGCATCGCCCGTAAATGAAGCAACGCGAGAACAAAGTCAAAGGGGACGTTGCGATTTGTGTTGCAATTGTTGAGAAGAGCGTGCTTCGGCAACTAGGCAAGAGTCATGCCCTTGCGTGAATCGGCCGGTTCACTGCTCGTGGACCACGACGCGAGCCCTCCACCGAACCGACCTCAGATCGGATCGATCAGGACTTCACGATCTTTTGCGCCGTTGGCAGGACCTACGAGCCCTCGTCGCTCCATCGTCTCCACGAGCTTCGCCGCGCGGTTGTAGCCAATTGCCAGCTTGCGCTGCAGCCATGACGTCGAGCAGCGTCGCGTCTCCGCAACGATTCGAATCGCTTGGTCGTAAAGAGCATCGGCCTCGCCGTCGTCTTCGTCAGCGGCAGAGCCTTCCTCATCACGTGGCTTGAGGATGTTCTCGTCGTAAACGGGCTTGCCCTGCAGCCGCAGGAAGTCGGTCACTTTCTGCGTTTCTTCTTCACTGATGAACGGACACTGAACGCGTCGCACGTCGTTGGTGCCATTCATCTTGACCAACATGTCACCACGCCCAAGCAGATGCTCGGCCCCCTGCTCATCGAGGATGGTGCGTGAATCCACTTTCTGGGACACCCGGAACGCCACCCGGGTCGGGAAGTTGGCTTTGATCATGCCCGTGATCACGTCGACGCTGGGCCTTTGAGTCGCCAAAATCACGTGCATACCCGCCGCGCGCGCCTTTTGAGCCAAGCGAGCCACGCTTGCTTCCACTTCTTTACCCTGCTGCATCATGAGGTCAGCGAACTCGTCGACCACGATCACGATGTAGGGCAGCTTGGCGATCGGCTCGACGTCACTGCCATCCTTCGCCTGATCGACGTCGATCGAGGTTCCGTCGGCTGCTTGAGCAGAGACCTTGGTGACAGGCGGTTTGGGCGCCTTTGCCTCGCCGCGCAGCACCTTGGCGACGAAGCCGTTGTAGGTCGTGATGTTCTTGGTGCCGGCGTTGGCAAACAGCTGATAGCGCCGCTCCATTTCATCCACCGCCCAACGCAACGCATTGGAGGCTTGCTTCATGTCGGTCACCACCGGCAGAAGCATGTGCGGAATGCCGTCGTAAGGCGCGAGCTCCACCACCTTGGGATCGATCATCAGCAGCCGCAATTCTTCAGGCGTTCGGCGGTAGAGGAGGCTCACCAGGATGACGTTGAGGCCAACGCTCTTGCCCGCGCCGGTAGCGCCAGCGACGATCACGTGCGGCATTGAAGCGAGGTCGGCAAAGTAGGGCGCCCCCACGATATCGCGGCCCATGACGCAGGGAAGCGGCGCCGCCATCTCGATGAAGCGGCGGTCTTCCACGAGCTCGCGGAAACTTACAGGCGCGCGCTTGGGGTTGGGCACCTCGAAGCCGATGCGGTTCTTGCCAGGGATCGGCGCGATGATGCGGACCTTGCGCGACAAGCCGAGAGCGAGATCGTCGGCCAGGCTCGCGACCTTCGAAACTTTGGTGCCCGCAGCAGGCACGACCTCGAAGGTCGTCACGGTAGGCCCGGGGTGAATCTCTTCGACCTTGCCGCTCACGCCGTAGTCGGAGAGCGTCTTTTCCAAGGCAACCGCGGTCGAACGAAGTTGATCGCCGTTGACCTCGAAGGAGCTCAGATCTTCGGCAGGGTCCAGAAAGTCGAAGGTCGGCAAACGGAAGCCATCACCAATCGCTGGCACGACCTTGATGTCGACCTTCTCGACCTCGCGCGCGGACGAGGTATCGACGATCACGATTCCAGCTGCCGGGGCAGGCTCGACCGCGACCTTCGCTGGGGCTTCTTTCGCAGGCACTTCCTCGGCCAGCTCGGGCTCTGGCGTCTCCAGCTTTTCGGGCGTCTCCAGCTTCGCTTTGGACTTTGGCGCTGCCTTTATCGGTTCGCTCACCGGCTTCTTGGGAGCAACGACTTCCACCGGCATGATCGGCGAAGGCGTGGGCACGTCTTCGAACGTGACCAACTCGCGCTTCTTGCCGCGCTTGGGAGCAGGGTTTTCGGCTACGACCGCGGGCGGGGCTGGCGCGACCTTGGCCGCGAGCCGGGGCGCCGGAGCCGGAGCAGCAGGAGGTTCATCAAAGCTCGGCCAACCGGGCGAAAGATCGTTCTTGGCCCGGGGAGCTACTTTGCCGACGTCGCGGGTCAACTGACCGTCGACGTCACAAAGCGTCGCAATGATCGCCTCTTGGTCCTCTTCAACAATCGTTGGTACCGACGACGCCTCTTTCTTCGAGCGCTCCAACTCACGTGCCTCGATCCAGGCCTCGTGCAGCGTGCGCAGCCCAGCGAACCCGCGATCGGCGATCAAGTTTGCAAAACGAGCGGCCGTCTTCAGTGCCTCGATGAAGGAGAAAGAGGCGCGATTGATCAGAATCAGCGAAATCAGCGTCACGCCGATGATGAACGAGCCCACCGCGCTGAACAGCGCTCGCATCAGCTCGCCCGCGAGCTCACCGATCGATCCGGCGATCGGCATCGCCTGGTGAATCAACGCCCCAGCGAAGGCGACGTGAAGCAGCGCCGCGGCCAGGGTGGCCACCGCTGTATCTCCCGCGATACGCAGCGCTAGTCGGCGGTGAAACGCCCCATCCGCTCGCTCATTGGGATCGAGCAGCGGCAGCCCGATCAGGATCAGCTCGAGCGGTAGCAACCAAGCAACCGCGCCAACGGCCGTGACCAAAAGCTCGGCGATCGACGCACCGACCGGCCCGACCCAGTTCCGCCCTTCGATGTGGGGGCGCATCGGGTCGCAACGAAAGGAGAACAACGCCAAGGTCGTGTACAGCGCCGTCGCAAACAGCAACACCGCCGACGCCTCACGGGCGAAAGAGTGAGCTGCGCTGCGCGCGCTGGCGGGCGAGGTCGTTTCGACGACCGTCGCGCCTTCACGCTTGGGTGCGGTGGCCAACCAGGGGATCTTCAATGGCGTTCAGTGGTTTAGGTCTTCAGAGACGAAGCTTCTGCGCTGTTTCCACTAGAAGGCCAGGGCGTCCGGGGCCAAGTTTGCTTGAATCTCGCTGCAAGATTGCCCTACCGAGGGTTTCCCTTTATGTGGTGCTGGGGCTTCGAGGCTGGGAACTACTCTTGTGAGCAGTCCCCAGAGCCAACCCGTAGTCCGAGTTCCACTCAGGCAAAAAATCTTGGGCCTTTACGCACTCCACAAGTACGATGGCCGCTCCTTCGGGATGAACGACAAGAATGCGAAGCCTTGGCACTTTCGGGCGCCTCTTTAAGCGAATCAATTCACTGCAACTCGTTCTGACCCTCGCGGGTTCGGGCGCGCTGGCGGTTGCTGCTCCGGGTTGCCGGGTGGACGAGCAAGATCTCGCCCGCTGGGAAACAACTCAGCGCGGCCCCGACAAGATCCGCGCGGTCGTTACTCATGACAAGTACGAGTTGAACCTGCGGGTCGAAGCGGCGCTGTCGCTGATCCGCATGCCTGCACGCGGCGGGCGCTTCGTCGGCATCGACATACTCGTCGAGTCGCTGGGCGCAACACCCGCTGGAGATCGCGAGAAGATCGTGAACGGTCTAATCCCGGCGATCATCGTGCAGCTAAAGAAGGACCCACCTGCGGCACAGGCTGGTCAACCGGCTCCGCCGGATCCGTCTTTCCCTTACAAGGACGCAAGCTACGCCTTGCTCCTCGCGTCGGAGAACCCGGCGCTCGTATCGGATGAGAAGCTGCGTTCCGATTTGCGAGCAGCGCTGATTGAGTGGGCGATGAAAGACTTCGAGCGCCGGCTCGAAAATCGCAACCAGAAGTACGGCATGGAGCAGCTCATGCGCATGCTCGGCTCGGATGGCGTGAAGCAGCTGCCGGAAAAGGTGACGCGTGAGTCGCGTCAGCTCGACAAGATTGCGAGTCTCGTCGATGAGCTGGGCACGCCTTCCACACGCGAAGCGGCGTCGGCAAAGTACGTCGAGATCGCTCGCTGGATCGTTACCCAAGCCTGGATCGACGCGAAGAAGCCGTTGGTCGAGGCGGCCAACGCAAGCCTGCCCAAACCGCCGACAGCGGATGAGTTCAAGGCGCAGCTCGAGACCTACCAAGATGAAGAGTTCGCTCGGCTCTTGGGTGCGCTGAAGCGAGTTGGCGGGCGAGCGGCCGTGGACTTCTGCCTGGAGTACGCAGCCGACGGGAAGAACAAGAAAGAACGCCGCATGTTCTCCTTGGCGGCACTGGAGCTGAGGCTCGATCCGAAGAACGCCGAGGACGTCAAACGCGTCTTCAGCATCGCCACGAGTGACGCTCCACCGGAAGTTCTCGACCTTGCGTTCCGCCGTATCAGCGAGATGCCCCGGGACGCCGTGATCGAGAAGCTCTACGAAGCCTTCAAAACCGACAAGTGGAAGGTGCGTCGTTCGGCAGCCTCAATCGTGCTGAAAATGGCGACCGAGACGAAACACATCGACGAGTTCTTCAGCAAGCTCCCGCTCGACAAGGAACCCAAGGGGTTCGCTCGAGGCGAGGCCATCAACTACGGCGCGATGATCGGTGACGTGGCCAAACTCGACCACCGCGCCATCGTGGACAAGTACCTGCCCGAGGTCACACCAATCGCCCAACGCGTCAGCGCGGCGAGCTTCTACCTGGTGCACGGCAAACCCGATGACGTCAAAAAGACGCTTGCTGCATTGGAACTCGATAAGGTTCCGCTGCCGGTTTGCGACGCAGCGGACGAGGAATGCAAGTGGACTTGCTACGTACCTAAGGACGGAAAACCGAGCGAGAGTGAACTCCGCGAGGTCAAGACATTCGGTGAATACGTCAAGCTGTGCGTTGAACCGGCAATCGCGGAGCGAGAGAAGAAGTGAAGGTCGACCATGAGCGCTGATCCCAATAAGAAGAGCGCACGTACGTTTCAATGTCGGGACGTCCTTTGGGAGACGTTCGAGCAAATGGCACGCGAGCTCGAGTGCTCCATCGACTACCTCATCAATGAGTCGATGAAGCAATACGCGCGGCAGCGAAGCTACACGCCGTCGCCGCAAGGAGGACCGCCGGGTCCCCGCACTCCCTTCCCCCCGGCGAACAACCCGACCCCCCCGCCGCCACCTCCCGGCCCCAATCCGATGGGACAAATGGGCGGCGGAATGATGCCTCCCAATTTCGGCCCGCCGAATCAGCAAGGGTTCGCACCGCTTCCCCCTCCGGGAGGTTACAACCAGGGCAATTCGCGGCCCCCGCCGATGGGTCCTGGCCCCGCAGCTCCTCCGCCCAAGCGGCCGAGCGTTCCTCCGCCGCCTCCGCAAGGTCGGCCGCCCGGGCCTCCCCCGAGCATGCGCCCCAACGGGGGTCCGCCGCCCCCGCCGCCGATGGGCACGTCCAGGGGCAACGTCCCGCCGAAGCCGCCGAGCGTTCCCCCGCCCCCGCCGCCCCCGCAACAGCAGTTCGGTGCGCCGCAGCAGGGCTACTATCAGCAGCCTCAACAGCCGCAACAACCGCAGGGCTTCCCGCCCCCGGCGCCGTATCCGCAGCAGCCCTTCAATCCGATGATGGGCAGCCCGCAACAACAGCACCTGGCTCCGCCGCCACCGCCACCGCCTCCTCCCCCGCAGCCGCAAGCGCAGCCGCAAGGTGGGCCGGCAGGCTCAACGCTTCACATCGTCTACCAAGGCCAGCGGTATCCGGTTACGAAAGACCGTTTCATCGTTGGGCGCGGCAAGCAGTCGAGCGACATGACGATCAAAGATCCGAACGTCTCTCGGCAACACGCGATGGTCGAGTACCTCAACGGTCAGTACTACATGGTGGACATGGGCTCGACGAACGGTGTCGAGTACAACGGCCAACGCATCGCTCGGAAGCAGATCGCCGAGGGCGATTTGTACCGAATCTGCGATCACGAGATTCGCTTCTCCTACCGGTGAAAACCTCGCCGTCGGGTGCGAAGGGTCGAGAGGTCCTTCGCATCCTGATCGTTTTCGGATTGGCGCTGAGCTTGGGTTCCGCAGAAGCCCAACCAGCCGATCGCTGGGAGTTGCCGGCCGGACCGCAGGCGCAAGGTCCCTGGTATGGCAGCGACGCGCCGCTACCGGCGTGGGCAACGGCAGTACGTATCTTGCGGACCGACGAGTCGCTGCTCGTTGACGCGTCCAAGGGCGCTGCGCGGCGTGGTTCGGCCGCGCGAGAGGCACGCTTGCCCTTGTTTGCGGCGCGCGGCGGAGCTGGCTGTTCGAGCCCCTGGTATTCGGTTGGTCCCGAGGCCTGGGTTTGTGGCGACAACGTCGAGCTAAGTCGCGGAACCCCCGTCCCGGCGGATGTCAAAACCTACCCGCAAAGCCCAGATGGCCTCCCCTATCGCTACTACTTCGTCGGACCAAACGGGACGAGCACGTTCAAGAGGCTGCGAGAGGTTGGCGTTGGTGAGCCGGCGCAGGTGCTCGATCCGGGGTTTGCCGTCGGCATCTTGGAGGAACGCGCCTTCGACGGACAACGCTACGGCTTGAGCGGCAACGATTATTGGATCCCGATGTCGGATCTGAACCCGGCCCGGCCAATAAGCTTTCAAGGCGCGGAGGTGCCAGCGAGTGACCACAAGTCGGTCCCGTTCGGCTGGGTCGTGACGAACAGCGCTCGCGTGTATTCGAAGCCCAACCGCGCGGCGATCACGAGCGAGTCGCTACCGCAGTTCATGCGCGTGGACGTCGTGCCGGAAACCGGCTCGAGCAAGCCGAGCGACTTCCTTCAGCTTGGCGAAAAGCGTTGGGTCTTGGCCAAAGAGGTGCGCCACCAAAGCTCCGCGAGCCCTCCGGATGAGGTCAACGTCAGCGCGCACGAGCGCTGGATCGACGTTGAACTTGCCACGCAAACGCTCACGGCGTTCGAGGGCGACCAACCGATCTTCGCCACCATTGTTTCCACCGGCAAAGGCCGACCAGGGTCAGCCAATGCCACGCCGAAGGGGACCTTCCGCGTGTGGGCCAAGCTTGGGGCTGCCAACATGGACAACCTCGAAGATGAGGGCGCTAACCGCTTCTGGCGGATGGAGAGCGTTCCCTACGTCCAATACTTTTCAAAAGGAGTGGGACTACACGGAGCCTATTGGCATCGCGGCTTCGGCAATGTGCGCAGTCACGGCTGCGTCAACTTGGCACCGCTCGACGCGCAACGGCTCTTCTACATGACCACGCCCCGACTGCCCGCCGGCTGGACGGCGGTGCTGCCCAGCGAACACGAACTTGGTACTGTCGTTCGTGTTCGCTGATGCGCTCAGCTGAGCTGCGACCTGCGGCAGCTCAAACGCCGAGCAGCTGAACCAGCTTGTCGCGATTGGTCAGGCCAACGTGTTGGGCGATCTTTTGGCCGTTCTTGAAGACCATCACCGTCGGCACGCTGCGTACGCCGTACTTTTGCGCTGTTCCCGGCGCGTCGTCGATGTCGCACTTGCCGACTCGAACCTGACCGGCGAAATCATCCGCCAGCTTCTCGACGATGGGAGCGAGTTGTTTGCACGGCCCACACCAGGTGGCCGTGAAGTCCACGAGGACCGGGACATCGCTCTTGAGCACGTCCGCCTCGAAGTTTGCATCGTTGAAGGCCTGCACGTTCTTGCTGCCCATCACCATTCTCCTTGCGTTTGAATAGAGGCGCACCCGCCGGTTTGGAACGGTGGTGGGGTTGCCTGCGGGTCGTTAAGGTAAGCGCCAAGTAGGCGTGCGGCAAGTGGAGCGAGTGAGCAACACTGGATTGTTGGTGGTGACACCAACGCTAAACGAGCGTGACAACGTTCGGGTCTTCGCGCATGGGCTGTTTAACAGCTGCCCCGAGGCACACCTGCTCTTCGTCGACGACAACTCCCCGGACGGGACAGGGGCGGTTCTCGACGAGCTCTGCGCAGAAGATCCGAGAATCCACGTGCTTCATCGTGTCGGCCGGCTCGGTTTGGGCTCCGCGTACGTGGCTGGGTTTGTGTGGGGACTCAGCAACGGCTACCAGCGTATCGCCGAGATGGACGCGGATCTCTCGCACGATCCGCAGGACTTACCGAAGCTCGCTGCCGCATTGGACGCCGGAGCCGATCTCGCGCTCGGCTCGCGCAACGTTGCGGGCGGAGGCGTGCGCGGATGGGGCCTTGGCCGTCACCTTCTCTCCAAGGGAGGCTCGGCGTATTCGCGGCTGGGGCTCGGGGTGCCGGTCAAAGACATGACCACCGGCTTCAAGCTCTACAGTCGACGAGCGTTGCTGACGATCGAACCGCTGAGCCTGCGATCCAACGGCTATGCCTTCCAAATCGAAACGACTGCACGAGCGCTGCGCCGGGGCCTGCGGGTGGTCGAGGTGCCGATTGTGTTCGTCGATCGAAGGGTCGGTCAGTCGAAGATGAATCTTGGAATCTGCGTGGAAGCGTTTGGCTTCGTCCTGCGCGCACGGGCCAAAGGCGCGTTGGGCTTTTGACGGCCAGGAAAGCGGCTCCGCAATCGGCTGTCTCTGCTAGCCTGCGCTTTGGTGGGGGCACCGTCGCTCTCACAAGGCCATCCGCCCGTGTCAGCTAGCAGCCCCCATCGCATTCGTGACTCGCTCATTGGAACGGCTCTGAAAGGGAACGCCGGGCGCACGTTCTACCTGAGAGAGCTCTTGGGTGAAGGCGGACAAGGCTGGGTCTTCAAGGCGAACTACGACGATCCGGATGGCTTTTGGATCGTGGTCAAGCTGCTGCGACCGGAGGGCCTCAGCCAAGAGACGCTGGAGCGCTTCGAGCGAGAGACGCGCGCGCTGCAGGTGTTGGGGGCGCAAGCTACGCCGAACCCCAACATCGTGCGCTTCTACGATCATGGCATTCACAACCTGAAGCTTTACGGCGCGGATCTGCTGTTGCCGTTCATTGCCATCGAGTACGTGAACGGGCCAACGCTCGCGAGCGTGATCGACGCGACCTACGGGCGAGGAATGACGGCCTCTCGCGTGCTTCGAATCATGCGGCAGGTGTCACACGCGCTCACGACGGTCCATGAGAACAACATCGTCCACCGAGACTTGAAGCCGAGCAACATCCTGCTCGAGGACCAGACCGGTCGCGAGGTTGCCAAGATCACAGACTTTGGTTTGGTCAAAGCCCCAGCCCTTTCATCAAAGGCCACCGCTACCATCGCGGGAGCAACGCTGGGCTATGCACCCCCCGAGCAATATGAGCTCGGCAACAGTCGGGTCAGCCCGCGCACCGACGTCTTTTCATTTGGCGCAATCCTGTTCGAGATGTTGAGCGGCCGCGTCGCGTTCCCGCACATCCAGGGGGACAGCCCGCTGCGAACGGTGGCGCGAATGCTGACCGGCGAGCGACCATCGCTGGCCAAACATACGTTGACGCTCTCACCCGAGCTCGGGCGCATGCCGACAGCCATCGCGACGCTCGATCAGGAACTTGCGCGAGCAACCGCTGCAGATCCATCGGCCAGGCAGGAGTCGGTGGCCGCGTTGTGGGCGCCGGTGGAAGAAGTACTTCGCGTGCTTGCGCAGCGTGAGAGCTCCTCCTCGAGTTCCCGCCAACCGAAGGCGCAGACGGCCTTACGAACCACCGCCTCGATGCGAGTTGCACCGCTCGCTCGCGAGCGTTTCAGGGCAGGCGCTTTTCTCCCCGAGCTCGATCTCTACTTCGCGCTGGGAATGAACGGGCTCTACACGGCGAGCCGAGGGACGTGGCGCGCGCTCGCGTTCTCGATGCCGCTCGACGTACGAGCCATTCGCGGTGTGGTACGCCGAGGCCACGAACACGTCCTGGTGTATGGCGATAGCGGTCTCGTAGCGAGCGTGGACTTCCGAGGCACCGTCACTCCGTTTCGTATGCCGGACGCTGACTGCAACTGGTTCGGCGCCTTTACCGATGACGGAGACTGCATCCTCTCCGGCGAACGGCGCTCACGAGCGATGGGCGTCCTTGCTGAAATCGGCAGCAACGTGCACTTGCACAACGTCGCAGGCACCACGCGGCTTCACGCAGCCACGCGGCTCTCTTCAGGGGCGCTGCTTTGCTGCGGAAGCCACGGGGATCTGGTCCAAGTCTCGGCCAACCATCAGCGAGAGGTGGCTTGGGGCAAGACCGGGCATCTGTTCTCCCTCGCGCGGAACCAACATGGCGCCTTCGCGGTCGGCAGCGGAGGTCACGCGCTTTCGATCACCATGACCACCAGCTTCGATCGCGACACGAGTGGGGAGCTCACCTGCTCGCTCGAGAGCGTCCACACCACCAAGGATCTCGTGGCGACCAAGCTGGGGCCACGCGGAACGGCTTGGGCAGTTGGACAAAACGCGCGCTTGCTCGAGCGACGTGGTGCGGTTTGGCAGCGGATCCCGATTGAAGGCCTCGCAGACAACTTCATCGCGCTCGACATGACGGCGAGCAGCGTGCTGGTCCTTTCTGAAGACGGCACCCTGATCGAAAATCCGTTGTGACGAGCCGCTAGCGAAGCAGGCCTAGAGCGTCGGCGGCGAGCAGGTAACCGCCGAGCATGCGGCCTTGTTTGGAGAGCGCACGCGGAGTCGATAAGGCGCTGAGCAAAGCCGTCGCACGGACTCGCAACGCTTCGTCTTGGCGTTGCTCGGCCAAACGCGCAAGCAGGCGGACCACCAGCAGGTTGGCCTCGAAGGGCCGCCGTCGCTCGGCGAAGACGCCCACGGCGTTGGGATCGGCGGTGGAGGCGAAGTACGTCCCTTCACTCGAGCCGAAGTCGAGCTCGATACGCTGGGCAATGCGCAGTGCAACCTCGGCATAACGAGGCTCAGCGCTGGCCTGCGCTAATTCAACAAGTCCCAATCCGAGCGCCGCTGCATCAGCGAGGAAACGGTGGCTTCGCCCTCCCTCGACCGTACGGGAGACGCGGCCCTCGGCGTCGACGTTCGAAGCAATCAGCTTGTCTGCAGCCTTGCGTGCGATGGCGACCACCTTGGGGTCGGACGCCGCTGCACCGAAGTTGCTGATCGCCGCGATCGCCAAACCGTTCTCGTACGGATAGGTACTCTTGTCGATGCGAGGCATGCCGAGCGAACGTCGCTCTGCGTCATCCTTTGCATAGAACACGTGGCCATCGACGAACCGGGCGGCGGGCTCGTGAGAGCCGACGTCCGCATCTTGGCTGACGAAGAACAGGCCGTTCTCGTCGGAGAGGAAGTTCACCATGTAGGAGAGCACTGCGCGGCCGTCGGCGAGGAACGCTGGATCTTGGCTCGCGCGAAAGCCCTCCGCGTAGCCCGCTAGATTGGCCGCTTGATAGGTCATCAGCTTCTCGAAGTGAGGTCGGTCCCAGCTACCGCCGTCCGAGTACTGATAGAGCCCGCCCCACACAGGATCGATCAGAGCGTGTTGCGCGCGCATGGTTTGTTGCAATCGCGCTTTGGCGCGAGGATCACCGCGCAGGGCTCGGCGCGCTTCGAAATGAAGGTTCTCACCGAGCGGGGCCTTCTGGCGACGCCCCCAACCACCCAACTCCTGATCGTAATAATCGTCGAGTTCGAACAGGACGTGGGCAACGACCCAGGGCAGCTCTTCAGGCTGTGCCGCTCGATTTCCCGAGCCCGACTCCAACTCCTCTGCTCGGCTCGCGGCCGTTAGCGAGCGCAAGGTCGGGAGCAGCTCTTCCTTGGGCACGTAACCGCGCAGCTTTCCCAGCTCTTGCGCGGAACTGCTGAGCAAAATCGTGGCGGGCCAGCCGTAGTCTCCGTAGCGCTCCGCGACATCAGGGTGCTCATCGATGTTTACGCGAATCGTGATGAAGCGATCTCGCAGCAACGCACCGACCTCCGGGTCGGTGTAGGTCGTGGCGTCCATCACATGGCACCAGTGACACCATTCCGCGGCACCATCGAGCAGGATGAACTTCCCCTCCTTCGCCGCGCGCTCGAAGCTCGCCGGCGCATAGGGCAGCCAGTCGAACAGGCGCGCTTTGCCAGCTTCGCGTGCCTTCACGATGTTGACGGAGTCCGGCGTGCCAGCTCGAACGAGGCCCGCGTTCAAAGGAGGTTCCGCTGGCGTCACGGCGGAAGCGCAACCTGCGAACAGCAGTGGGAGCAGTGAACGGAAGCGCAACACGGCTGCTCTACGCTGCAACTCGACGAAAGGATCGATAGACTGACGCAATGGGGCTACTTCGACCGAACTTCATGCGGGGCTTTGGGCTTGGTCTCTTGGTTTTGGCGCACGGCGCTTGCGGAGACGACGGCAACAGCGGTGGGACTCCCGCAACCGGTGGCAGTGGCGCAGCCGCTGGCAGCGGCGGAACTGGCGCGGCCGGACCGAGCGGCGGCGGCGGTCAGGTTTTCGCTGGAGGAGGAGGAGCCTCGGGCTGTGTTGCGGGTGAGCCGTGCGATGGCGGCGTCTGCGACGACACTGGCGCATGTTGCCCGTTCTCCAACGCTTGCGGCACCACCTGTTGCAGCGGTGGCGAGGTGTGCGCCTTCTTGCAATGCCTCGTTCCGGGAGCCGCGTGCACCGACGATAAAGAGTGCGCGGACGGTGAGTACTGCGACTTCTCCTTGGGGGAGCCCGACGCCGGTGGCGGTGGGGCGGGTGGAAGCGGTGGCGGTGCCGGTGGACCAAGCTGCACCGGCGGAGTGGAATTGCCCGACGGAAAATGTATGCCCAAGCCCCCGGTCTGCCCGGGAGGAATGGAGCCCGGGGACCCGCCGACCTGCATCACCAGTTGTGAATACCATCCGCCCCTTGGCGTGTTCACGCCGGAGCTCAAATACAGCTGGGGCAACCCAGCGAGCACCACCGACAACGTGATGATGAGCCCGATCGTCATCCAACTCGACGACGACAACTGCGACATGATCGTCGATGAGCGTGACATCCCCGAGATCGTCTTTTTCACCTTCGACGGCAACGACTACAACAACACCAGCGGGACCAGCTCCACACTGCACGCGATCTCGATCGTGCTTGGCCAGGTCGTCGAGAAGTTTGCGGTCAAGACCAACGGCGTCTCCGCCGACGCGCCGGGCCGGTCGATCGCGGCAGGCGACATCGACGGCGACGGCCTGAATGAGATCGTCGTTTGCACGAAGGACGGTCGGCTCAGAGCCTACGAGAACGACGGGACGGTCAAGTGGCTCAGCCCAGCGCGCGCCTGCTTCATGCCCAGCATCGCCGATCTCGACCAAGACGGTTTGCCGGAGGTGATCGATCTAGGTCATGTGGTGGACGGCGCTACCGGCGCGACGAAGGCCACCTTCCAAACCGATCGCTACCCCATCGTTTACGACGTCGATGGTGACGGCCTGCTCGACATCGTGACGCCGCAACGCGTGCACGCTGCGGACGGCAGCGTGAAGGTCGATAGCGGCATCGTCGGAACACACGCTGCAGTTGGTGACCTCGATCTCGACGGTATCCCTGAGATCGTCACGGTGGACACCAACACCCACCTGGTGAGCGTGTGGAACGTACCTGCGCCGGGGACGTTCCAAATCATTCGCCAAGGGCTCGATCTCAACGAGGGCATCTCACCCAACCCTTGTTGCGCCGCTAATCCAAACGCGGCCGGCTGCACGCGCGGCGGTGGGACACCGACGATCGCGCGCTTCAACGACGACGAGTATCCCGACGTGGGCCTGGCCGGCGGAATTGGCTACGTCGTATTCGACGGGCAGCTACTCACGGATGGCGTTACGCCAGCGCAGAACACGCGAGCTTGGTTGACCCAAACGCAGGACTGCTCGTCGGCGCAAACGGGCTCCAGCGTTTTCGACTTCGACGGGGACGGCAAAGCCGAGGTCATCTACGCCGATGAAGTCACGCTGCACATCTACTCGGGAGACCTGGGAGCTCCGCTGTTCGAGACGTGCAACACCAACGGCACCTTGTGGGAGTACCCGCTGGTCGCGGACGTCGACAGCGACGGGCACGCCGACATCATCGTCGCGTCCAACTCCTATTCGGGCTTCAACTGCGGAGGCACCAAGACCACCGGCATTCGAGTGTTTGGTGATACCGAGGGCAAGTGGGTGCGCACCCGCAGAGTCTGGAACCAGCATCCGTATCACGTGACCAACGTCGAAGAGAGTGGAGCCATCCCAGCCGTTGAGGTTGCCAACTTTGCCGCGGAGGGGCTCAACAACTTCCGCCAGAACGTTCAGCCCTCCGGACAATTCTCTGCGCCGGATCTCGTGGTTTCGCTGCGCCCAGCCTGCGGTCGGGACTACGGCCTGATCGCGCGCGTGCTCAACATTGGTGAAGCTCCGGTTGAACCAGGCGTACCCGTAGGTTTTTACGAAGGCACACCTCCCGATGGCAGCTCGCTCGGTGCCGCTAACACCAGTCAGACGTTGTACCCGCTCACCTACGAGGACGTCTTCCTTCCGCTGACTTCGGAGCCGCTGCTCAGCGTCTACGCGATCGTTGACGACGGTATGCCGCCGCACCCATGGCACGAGTGCCGCACCGACAACAACGTCTCCGAGCCGACGAGCGCGTCCTGCGGCATTCCCCAGTGACAGGTCTTGCAACGTTCTCTTCGTGATCTCGTAATCGCTGGGCGCTTTCATCTCGAGCAGGAGGTGGGCGCCGGCGGCATGGGCACGGTGTATCGCGGACGCGATTTGCGACGCGGCGATCGGGTGGCCGTAAAGGTCGTGCGCGCGCACTCGCCCGAGCTGCTGAAGCGGCTGGGGCGGGAGGCGGAGGTGCTGTCGGAGCTCCGACACCCGTGCCTGGTCTCCTTTCGAGAATGGGGTGCGCTGCCCGATGGAGGGGCCTTCATTGCCATGGAGTGGATTGAGGGCGTTGAGCTTGCTCAACACTTGCGGCCAGCTCCGTTGGGCTTGTCGCAGGCAATAGCGATGGGGCTGGGCTTGGCTTCGGCACTCGCGCTCGTGCATAGCCGAGGGATCATCCACCGCGACATCAAACCCAACAACGTCGTGCTGCGCGATGGCGATCCGAAGCGGCCTGTGTTGCTCGACTTCGGGATTGCGGCGCTTGCCAATTTGCCGAGCGGGCTAACAGTCGCTGGACTAGCGATTGGCACCCCAGGCTACATGGCCCCGGAGCAAGTACGCGGCGAGACGATCGACGAGCGCGCCGATGTTTACGGTCTGGGTTGCCTGCTGTTTCACGCCCTCACAGGCAACCCGCCCTTCGTCGGTGATTCGGCGGTCGCCGTGGTCGCTGACGTCCTTCATTCGGAGCCGCCGCGCTTGACCGACCGGTTAGCGAACACGCCTCAGGCGCTCGACGATCTCATGGCATGCCTGCTGGCCAAAGACCGCGCGCAGCGTCCAGCCGATGGGGCCGAACTCTTGCAGCGGGTATCGAAGCTCAGCGCGCTATTGGAGCGCGAGCAATCAGCGACGATGGGCGTCTCTTTGCAGGAGCGTCGTACGATCGCGTTGGTCGCGCTCAACTTCAGTGCTCCCCCCGAAGAACCCGCACCACCAAGCGACCCGCTCGAACAGACGGTGGTTGACTTTGAAGCTTTGCCGCAGTCGACGCGCAGCTCTGTCTCAGGGATGCCTGGTGCGTTTGTCCCGGCCCTCGCCGCGGAATTTGGCGGTGTCGTACAGCCACAACCCAGCGGCCGCGCGCTGGTGACGTTTTACTCGGAGGCCTCTGCTGCGCAGGCGGCTCAACACGCTGCTCGTTTCGCTCTGCAGGCGCGCGAACTCGCTCCGCTCTGCGGCGTTGGCGTCGCGATCGGTCTGTCAGTGGTTGGAGCGTCCGTCGATGAGGCCCTCGTTCAGCACGCAGAAGCGCTCGCCGACCAACTCGGCAGCATTCGAACGGACGCGGCGGTACGCAGCCTGCTGGCTGATGGCTTCGAGATCGATTTCAGCGCGGCGATGTTTCGCATCGTGAGGAGCAAAGACGCTTTTTCAGGACAAAGAAAGGTCCGCGGGAGAGAACGCGAGCTCTCGCTGCTCGCGGCCACTGCGCGCTCGATCGCCAAGGCGAAGCTGCAGGAAGCCATGGTGCTGGTCGCTGATGCGGGACTTGGAAGAACCACCGTCCTGCAAGAGTTCGAGTCGCGTGAGCACGCCCTCGAAACGCCACCCGCCTGCATTTTCGTTGCTGGCGATCCTGTGCGCAATCAACCCTTGGTCTTGACGCGTGCGCTCGTCCTCCGGGCCTTGCTCGCCTACGGAGGCTCACTCGACCGGGCGCTCGAGCTGCTCGCCGTCGATCCTGGGCTTGGACACGCGTTTCCCGTGCTCAAGCTGATGACCTCCCGCAAGAGCACGACGCAGGAGCAGGAGCTAAAGCCGGTGTTGCTCGATCCCTTGTTGCTCGAGGAGCGCGTCGCCACCGCCTTTGCGGACCTGTTGCGCCAACTGGGTCGAAGGGACGGCGCTGTAACCATCGCCATCGATGACGTGCAGCTTGTCGACGGTGCTTCGCTACGCGTACTCCGGCAAGCGCTTGCACAGCTCAAGGGTACCGGGGTCTTCGTGCTGCTCACCTCCAACCGCTTGCTCGACCCCAAACTCCGCGCGGAGTTTGAGCCTTGCGCTGTGATGCGGATGATCCCGCTCTCAAACGTCGCTGCGGCTGAGGTCGTCGCCGACCAACTTGGTCCGAACGTCGGTCAGAGTCGCATCGACGACATCGTCGGGGTTGCGAAGGGGCATCCGATGCTGCTCAAGGAGCTCTCGCGCCAAGCTCTAAGCAGCCCCAACGTCGATCTCTCTTCCACCACGTTGGTCGCCGCCATGGAGGCTCGGGTCGCGCGACTCGACCCAGCGCTTCGACGCGTCTTGCGAGCAGCAAGTGTGTTCGAGGGTTCCTTTTGGGAGTCGGGCTTGCTCCACGTGATGGGCGACAGCCTCGCTTCGGCAGCGCTGCTAAGTACCCAACTCAACAAACTCGCTGAGCGCGATTTTGTGACTCAACTCGCAGAGTCGCGCCATGCCGGCGAGGTAGAGTGGCGCTTCGTACACACGGTCGCACGCGACGCCTCGTATGCAATGCTCTCGCACGCCGACAGAGCTCGCGGCCATGCGCTGGTAGCTGATTGGCTGGTGATCGTTGGCGAAAGAGACCCAGCGATCCTGGCTCGGCAGTACGCCTTCGCGGGGAAGCATCAGCTCGCAGCACAGCACTGGCTCACTGCCGCCAACCAGGCGTACTTCCACCAAGACCATGCCTTGGCTCGCACGCTGCTCGAACGCACGCTGGCCTCGGAGCCTGCTACCGAAGTTCGGGTCAACGCCAAGCTGATTCTCGCGGAGATTCTCTTCTGGACCGGCCAGTTCGACGAGGCGCTGAGCTGCACCAGCGAAGCCCTGACCCACTTCGGCTGGGGCACGCAAGGTTGGCTCGATGCCATGGGAGTCGCTGCGCGTTGCACCCTTCGGCTGAGCCAGACGGCCGACCTTACGCCCATCCACTCGATGGTCAAAGCCGTCCGAAACAACTCGACCCTTGCGCCGAATCCGCGTTCGCTGGCAACGCTGGTCACCTGGTGTTTGAGGCAGCAGGCGCGGGAGCTCGCCGTGGAGGTGATTGAGGTTCTCGGAGCCGCAGCGCTGCGCAATTCGAAGGATGATCTAGGCGGTAAAGCAGGCCATTTGCGTTGTCGCTCCTGGCTCGCAGCGGCCGACGGCGACTACGAGTCCTGCCTGGACTTCGACTCGGAAGCCATGCGCTTTGCAGCGCAGGTAGGTGATCGCCGCCTGCTTGCCACGAGCCTTAGCGACATCGGCTACGACCTCATGATGCTCGGCGCGTATGAGGAAGCTGAGGCCAACTTCCGAAGCGCTCAGGAGCTCGCCACACAGGTTGGCCTGTTGCCGCTCGTGGCGACGATCGATCACAACCTTGGCCTCGTGCTGCATCGACTCGGCCGGGATGATGAAGCCATCGCCCTCGAGACGCGCGCGCTCGCTGTCGGCCGCAGCAGCGGGGACCAGCTGCTCTTAGCCTTTTGCGAGCACTACCTCGGCCAGATCTACCTCGACCGCGGGGAGCTCGACCTGGCCGAACGGCATCTCGAGAGCGTTGCCCAAAGCCAGACCGACCCAGAGCTACGAAGCACCGTGCTGGCTAAGCTTTCAAGGGTGGCGCAAAAGAAGGGCTGGCACGGCTTGGCGCGACTGAGAATGGAGGAGGCCCAGCGACTGGCTGATCAACTAACGTTCGAGGAGGATCACCAGCTGATCCCGGTAACGCAGCTCTTGTACTTCCAAGAGACGAAGGACAGCGAGGCCTACCGTCGCCAGCTGCGCCACACGCTCGATAGTCTACTGAAGCGAGCCAACAGAATTCGCGACCCGAAGCGAAGAAAGTCTTTTCTGGAGCGAGTTCCCGATCACCGAATCATCATGGATGCGGCGCGTCGCGAAGGATGGGCAGCCGAACTTCCAACGTAGCTCCCGACAAATGAAGCTCGCCTCCAAGCTTCGCCGTGAGCTCCTGCAACGCGCGATCACTGAGCACGTCCCGCGGCTGCTCGCTATGCGCAGCGACGGCAATCACTAGCTGCTCACCTTGCGCAGTCACTCGAACGTGAACCTCACCTTCTTCGCCCAGTTGCGCGGAGCGACGGGCGACCACCATGAGCAACAGGTTCGCGAGGGCTTCGATGTCGACGCTTGCGTGGAGCGGCTCCAGGGCGAACTCGAACTCGACCTTCTGGCCATCGCAAAGGCGTCGCGCGACTGAAAGCTTACTTCGAAACAGGGCCGCGACCTCCACTGCCCGGCTATCGCCCGAAGCACCGTAGAGCGACTGGAGCAGCCTCCCGGCGTTGGTGCAAGAACGTGCAGCGTGTTGCGCGTCCTGCGCGGCTGCCTCAACGTCCTGTGCAGAGCTGCGTGGCCCAAGCGAACATGCCGAGGTGCTGAGCAGGAAGGCCACGTTTCGCAGGTCATGCGCCAGGGCGCCAATTTGACCCGCCGTCGCCGCATCGACTGTGCTCGAAGGTGCGGGCATGATCACGCTGAGCCGCTGCGCCCCGATGGCCTTGGTCCACTCACGTAGCCACGTCTTGCCGTCGCGCAGCCGGAAATCAACGGTCACCGTGCCGCCTGCGGTCAAGCGTTCGGCGACGGCGCCTGCGTACAACTCCCGGTCTTGCGCGTGAATCAGTCCGCAAAGGCTGATCGGCCCAGGCTCACCGCCCAGGAGGCGCTCCGGACTGCCGGCCAAGACTTGCAGCTCGGCTGCGGGCCAAGCGAGCGAGCTCGACCCGACGATGAACGGTAGTTCTGACAGTAAATCGGCGTGAGGACTCGTCATCGTTGCGCGAGTTTGCCATCGTTTTTGCCAATCTCTTGCGCCAAAAGTCGCAGCGCCGGCGAACAGAGGTCATTGCCGACGGCGGGAGTTCATCCTAGAAAGTTCGGACCATGAACAGCTTTGGAACGCGCGGCACACTCGCTGCCAACGGCAAGACGTACACCCTCTACCGGCTCGACAATCTGAGCGCCCATGCAGACGCAGTCAAGAAGCTGCCGTGGTCGATGAAGATCCTGCTGGAGAACCTGCTTCGCAAGGAAGACGGCCGCGTTGTGCGCAAAGAGCACATCGAGTCGGTGCTCAATTGGCAGCCGACGAAGGCTCCCGACGAGGAGATCTCCTTCTACCCGGCTCGCGTGCTGATGCAGGACTTCACCGGTGTTCCGGCCGTCGCCGACTTGGCAGCCATGCGAGAAGCGCTCGCCAAGATGGGTGGAGACCCCGCGCGTATCAACCCGCTCGAGCAGGCTGATCTCGTGATCGACCACTCGATCCAGGTCGATCATTACGCCACGCCCCTCGCGCCGAAGCTCAACACCGACCTCGAGTATGAGCGCAACACCGAGCGCTACGTGTTTCTGCGCTGGGGCCAGAGCGCCCTGTCGAACTTCAACGTCGTCCCGCCGTCGACGGGCATCTGCCACCAGGTGAACCTCGAGTATTTGGCCAAGGTCGTCTACGAGAAGGACGGCGTGGTCTACCCGGATACGCTGGTTGGGACTGACTCGCACACCGTTATGGTCAACGGCATGGGCGTCGTTGGGTGGGGCGTCGGCGGTATCGAGGCGGAGGCGGCCATGCTCGGCCAGCCCTGCACCATGCTCTTGCCGCAGGTCGTTGGCTTCCGCTTGGTAGGCAAGCCCAAGGAGGGGACGACGGCGACCGACATCGTGCTCACCGCGACGCAGATGCTGCGTAAGAGGGGCGTCGTCGGAAAGTTCGTCGAGTTCTTCGGCAGCGGCGTTTCGGCCCTTTCCCTCGAGGTGCGCGCGACGATCTCGAACATGGCGCCCGAGTACGGCGCCACCATCGGCTTCTTCGCCGTGGATGAAGCCACCTTGCAATATCTGCGTTTGACCGGCCGCTCGGATGAGCATGTCGCTCTCGTCGAGGCTTACTCGAAGGCCCAGGGCCTCTGGTTCGACCCGGCCGCAGAGCCCAGCTACTCCGACGTACTCGAGCTCGATCTGAGCACGGTGGAGCCTTCGCTCGCAGGCCCCAAGCGCCCGCAGGATCGCGTGCCGCTGTCCGACATGAAGACGGCGTACAACGCTGCGCTGAAGCCGATGATCGAGGGCAAAGAGGCCGTGGAGGTCCCGGTCGAGCTGAACGGAAAGTCGTTCAATCTCAGCAACGGCAAAGCGGTGATCGCCGCCATCACCTCCTGCACCAATACGTCCAACCCGGCCGTTTTGATCGGCGCAGGGCTGCTTGCGAAGAAGGCCGTGGAGAAGGGCCTCACCGCAAAACCCTGGGTCAAGACCTCGCTCGCACCTGGCTCGCAGGTCGTCACCGACTACCTCGCTGCAGCGGGCCTGCTCAGCTACCTCGATCAGGTCGGCTTCAACGTCGTTGGCTACGGCTGCACCACCTGCATCGGCAACTCCGGTCCACTCCCCACGCCAGTCTCCGACGCAGTGGAGAAGGGGGATCTGGTGGTCGCCAGCGTCCTCTCCGGTAACCGCAACTTCGAGGGTCGAGTGAACCCCCACGTGCGCATGAACTTCCTCGCATCACCGCCGCTCGTCGTGGCGTACGCGCTGCGCGGCGACGTCGACGGCGATCTGACGAAGGAGCCGCTCGGCCAGGGCAAAGACGGTCAGGACGTGTACCTGAAGGACATCTGGCCGACCGACGCTGAGATCCAAGAGGCCACCGAGCGCGCGGTCAAACCGGAGCAATATCGCCAACGTTATGCTTCGGTGTTCGAGGGAGACCAAGCTTGGCGTGGACTCAAGGTTCCGGAAGGCCAGATCTTCCAGTGGGACACCGCCAGCACCTACGTGCGCAGGCCGCCGTTCTTCGACGATATGCCGGCCGAGCCGCTACCGACCACCAACGTCGTCGGCGCGCGTTGCCTCGCCGTCCTGGGGGATTCGATCACCACGGATCACATCTCACCGGCCGGTAACATCTCCAAGTCGAGCCCGGCCGCCGCTTACCTGACCGAGCGCGGCGTTGCTCGCGCTGACTTCAACTCGTACGGCGCACGACGCGGTAATCACGAGGTGATGATGCGTGGAACCTTCGCCAACATCCGCCTGAAGAACCTGATGCTCGGTGGCAAAGAGGGCGGTCTTTCCGTTCACATCCCGAGCGGTGAAGAAGGGTCGATCTTCGACGTGGCCATGAAGTATCAGGCCGAGAGCACGCCCTTGATCGTGATCGCTGGCAGTGAGTACGGCACCGGCTCCTCGCGTGATTGGGCTGCCAAAGGCACCAAGCTGCTCGGCGTGCGCGCCGTCATCGCCAAGAGCTTCGAGCGCATCCACCGCTCGAACCTCGTCGGTATGGGCGTGTTGCCGCTCGAGTTCGACGCGGGTCAAGACGCAGCCTCACTCGGGCTCGACGGTCGCGAGACCTTCACCATCACCGGCGTCGAGAGCCTCGCGCCGAAGAAGCGGCTCGAGGTCAAGGCGGTCTCAGCCTCTGGCGAGAAGACCTTCACCGTCACCGCCCGCATCGATACGCCCAACGAGGTTGATTACTTCGCCCACGGCGGCATCCTCGTTTACATGCTGCGCCAGCTCGCCAAAGGCTGAGCTTCGCAACGCAATCACGTCGCGCGTGAGAACGCCGTCCGGGGTCGACCTCGGGCGGCGTTTTCGTCTCTGGCCGGCCGACCCAAACGTGTACTGGATTTGCAGCGCGAAACCATCTTATGAAGGAAGCATGAATAAGCTCACCCTCTGCAGTTCTCTTGGCTTCGCGGTGCTCGTAGCGCTCTCCGGCTGCGGTGATGACAGCTCGAGCAGCAGCGGCACCGGTGCAGCCGGTGGCTCCGGAGGCGCAGGCGGCAACGCAGCGGGTGGAAACGCGGGCACCGGCGGCGCGAGCGTCTGCGAGGCGTCCTGTGAAGAGGGCAAGAGCTGTCCGCTGGGAGATCCGAACGCGGATTGCGCGGCGAACTGCGATGCTTCGCTCGCTGTTGCCGAGGCCTCGGGCTGCGTCCCGGAGTACGACATCTTCGTCGAGTGCTTTGCTAACCAGCCGGACCAATGCAACCCCGTAGAGGGCGCTTGTGCCGCCGAGTCCGACGCCTACGCGCTGTGCCGCTCGGAGATGTGACGTCGCTCGGAGATGTGACGTCGCTCGGAGATGTGAGGGCGCTCAACCACCCGCTTTACGGCGCAAGAAGCAGTCGTCGTCGATCTTCTGCTTCTTGCGCAAGAGCCGGGTCGCTGCGACAAACTTCTGCGACACAGGGTCGTGATAGCCGCTGACCAGCGGCAGCTCCGGCAACTGGCGTTGGTAGTGGGACGCCACGCGCTCCATCAACACCTCCCGCAGATATTTGCCGACGAGCGAGGCCATCGACACCAGCATGTCGGAGGCGTCCGCATCCTCGACGAAGTGCAGCTCGCCGACGCCCGGAAAAAAGTACGAGCTGCGTGACTTCTCCTCCTGCAGCACGCTGCGCAGGCGCCCGCCCAACGGGCCGAAAGCGGGCTCATACTGCCGGAACCCACCGACCTTACCGCACACGGCAAACACCGGGCTCTGCGCCTGTTCGACGAAGGAGAGGACGAGCCGCTCCATGGCGTGCAGGTCGACAACGAAGCGAGAGCGCCCGGCGTCGAGCAGCCGGTTGAGCCGTTGGTTGCAGATGATGGCTGAGCGCACCGCTTGGAAGACCACACCTTTGCCCTCGAGAAAGTCCAGATCGCGTTCGGCCTGCTTCAACAGTTCGGCCTCCGCTTTGAAGCTCTCCGAGCTGCTCGACCAACACTGAGCCTCGACCTGCTTCGGACAGATCGAGCGCAGCTCACTTTCAGGATCGAGCGACACGAGCGCGATCACCTCAGCGATCGATTGTGGATCTTTGCCCGTGGTTCGCCGCAACAGCACCCGCGTCCATGCTTCGGCCAGCGCCACATTGCCGTGAGCTACCAACGCTTTCGAGTCGCCTAGCCGCTCGCGCAGCTTTCCGCGCAACTTGCCTTCAACGGCGGCGCGGCCTTTCTCGGTCACTTTGGCCAACACAGCTGTGGTCAACATTGGACCAAGCAACGAGCCGAGACCGTTTTCATCGGCTCCAACGCGGTAACTGCTTTGGCTCACGAAACTTCTCGCGCTCTTGGCCCACCCTCGGGACGGCTGGACATTTCTTCGGCGGTGACCTCGATCACCTGCTCGTAGCTCGTCTCTCCGGCGAGCAACTTCTTGATCGCGCACTCGCGGAGCGTGAGCATGCCGTCTTTCTTTGCTTGGCTCTTGATCTCGTTCTCGGGTGCGCGGTCATGGATCATGCGCCGGATGATCGGGGTCACGCCAAAGAGCTCAACGATCGCCGTTCTCCCGCGATAGCCCGTCTTGCGACAGTCCGCACAACCCTCGCCGTAGCGAACCAGGATCGAGCCGTTGCTGCAATCGAGGCTGAGGGTTGCCGCCTCTTCGTCGCTGAGGGCGCGCTCCGCCGCGCAGGTAGCGCAGATGCGCTTGACCAGGCGTTGCGCCATCACGCCGGTCAAAGTGGAGGCGAGCAGAAAGTCCTGCACGCCGATGTCGAGCAGCCGAGTTACCGCCGAGGCGGCGTCGTTCGTGTGCAAGGTCGAGAACACCAGGTGGCCGGTGAGCGAGGCTTGAATGGCGTGCCGCGCCGTCTCCAAATCGCGAATCTCACCGACCATGATGATATCAGGGTCCTGGCGCAAAATGGTGCGCAGGATCTCGGCAAAGCCAAGCCCGATCTGCGGCATGACGGCCGTCTGATTGATGCCCTCGAACACGTTCTCGATCGGGTCCTCGATGGTCGTGATGTTGACGTCCTCGTGCGCCAGCTTGCGCAGCGCCGTGTAAAGGCTGGTGGTCTTCCCGGAGCCTGTGGGGCCAGTGACCAACAGGATGCCGTGAGGGCGATGAATCAGTGCCTCGAAGACGTCCTTGTCACGTTGAAGAAAGCCCAAGGTGTCGAGGTCGGCGCTGACCATCGCCGGATCGAAGAGGCGCAGCACCATCTTCTCTCCGAAGGCGACTGGCAGCGTGGAGACACGGATGTCGATCGCTTTGCCCTCGAACTCGGTCTTGATGCGGCCGTCCTGCGGCTTGCGCTTCTCGGCGATGTCCAGCCGCGACAGCGTCTTGATGCGGTTGATGAAGGCGTTGTGAACCACCCGCGGCACGCGCGAGACCACCGAAAGGGAGCCGTCGATACGAAACCGACAAAGGCTCTCGGTGCGCTTGGGCTCGATGTGAATGTCGCTCGCGCGCTGACTGAGCGCATAGCGCAAGAGGTAGTCCACAGCGTGCACCACGTGCTCGTCGGACGCCTCGATCTCCTGATCCGACTTCATGCGCACGAACTGCTCGAGGTTGCCGAGATCGATGCCGCCGGTGATTTGTTGCTCGGCCTTCTGCACCGACTGCCGGAAGCCGTAGAACTCGGTGATCAGCCGCTCGATGTCCGACTTGGAGGCGATCACCAACGCGATGCGTTTTTGCGTGACCCGTTCAACCGACTCCTGCGCCCACTGATCAAAAGGATTGAACGTGGCGACGCGCAGCACGCCGCCCTCTTCATCCAATGCGAGATAGCCGTTCTTGCGAGCAAACGGCTTCGACACGGTGCGCACGGCGAAGGCCGGGTCGAGCTTGAGCGGATCGAGTTTGACGTAGGGCAGACCAACCAACCCCGCCCAAACCTCGGTCACCAAATCTTCACGCAGCGGCTTTTCGTCGAGACCTTTCTCGTTGAAGGCCAGAAAGACCTCGAGCGCGGTGGGCGTAGGCGCAACTTGGCCGACTGAGCCTGCAAGTTTGGCTTCTGCGAGCTTGGCGCGCGAGAGGCGACTTCGCTCGGCTTCGAAGCTCGAGAGCAAGGAGTCCGCACGGTTTGCCGGGAGGTGGCCCGCGGCGATCATTGCTGCCACGAGCTGTTCAAAACTCCCGGGTTGAACCCGGCTCGACGGAGGCGCGGGTTCAGGCCCTCGCCGCGGAGGGGGCGGGGGGGGCCGCGGGACCATTACGCGCTCGCCAGCTTCTTCTCGAATACGACGCGCGCGCGACCGTGCCCAGCGTAGTCGTCGATCGTGCTCACGGCGTAGCCAAGAGCGAGGTGAAAGCGAATCGAGCCCTCGTTGCCGTGGGTGGTGATGGCCTTGAGCCCGACGCAGCCCTCGGCGATCGAAGCCTGCTCGAACGCTTCGTACATGCCGCGCGCGACGCCCTGACGACGGTGCGCAGGGTGAATGCCAACGAGGTGAACATAACCAATCTTCGACCCGGGGGGTTTTGCCTTGGGTGTTCCCCCGACGTGACTCTCCGAGACGAAGCCGAGCAGAAACCCGACGATGCCTGCGTCATCGAGCTCGGCCACCCGCGCCAGCCGGCCGAGTTCATAAAAGAAAAGCGGATGAGCCAGCGCAGTGGACGGCCCCTCCCACCACTCATCGATCACGCTCACAATGGTGTCGTAGTCCTGTTTGTTGAGCGGGCGAGTAACGATCGGCATCGGCATCTGAGCCTAGCAGTCCGAGTATCGTCGGGATATGCCTTTGGCCGAATGAAATCCCGTGAAACAGCGCTCATTGCGCCCTCGATCTTGTCTGCGGATTTTGCGCGCTTGGGGGCCGAGGTGCAGGCCGTCAGCGAGGCAGGCGCCGACTGGATCCACATCGACGTGATGGATGGACGCTTCGTGCCCAACCTCACGATTGGTCCGCTGGTGGTGGAGGCCGTACGTCAGACCACCAACTTGCCGTTGGACGTTCATCTAATGATGGTCGAGCCCGAGCGCATGATCGCTGATTTCGCTCACGCTGGCGCCGATCGCATCCTCGTCCACGTGGAGGCCTCACCCCACCTCGCACGCACGCTGGATGCGATTCGAAAGCTCGGCTGCAAAGCCGGCGTGGTGCTCAACCCGCACACGCATGAAAGCTCCATCAGCGAGGTGCTCGAGCTGCTCGACCAAGTGCTGGTGATGTCGGTCAATCCAGGCTTTGGCGGCCAGGCGTTCCTGCCGCTGGTGTTGCCCAAGGTCGCCCGTTTGCGCCGGATGATCGACGAGGCCGAGGCCGCGATTGCGCTCGAGATCGATGGCGGCGTCTCCGCTGCCAACGCCGGGCTCTTGTATCAGCACGGTGCGCGGGCCTTCGTTGCGGGCAACGCCGTCTTCGGCGCGCGCAAGACGCTGGGAGTCGATGCCACCGTCAGTGAGCGCGCCCAGGTCTACAAAGCAGCCATCTCGGAGATCCGGCGCCAAGCGATGGCCGAGTGAAGCGCATGAGCGCTGCGGCGCTGACCCTGCTTGCGTGCGGTTCGTCGAGTAGCAACGGCGAAAGGCCTGCCCTGCGCCCATCAACTGCGGCTGAGGTGGCCGCGGTGCCGATGACGCAGGAGGGCCGAGAGCTCCTGAACGAGCTGGCAACGTTCCGCGAGCTGAGCGCGAAAGGCGGTGTTGCCTCGGTCGAGCTGAACCGCAGCGAGCTCTTGGGTGTGCTGCAACAAATCGCCGCTGAAGAGCTACCGCCGGGCCAGCTGAAGATGGAGGGCGAAGCGCTGCGCGGGCTGGGCCTGATTCCCTTCAGCCTGAACTGGGAAGAGCTCCTCTTGGTCGAGCTGACGCGCGTCGTGCAGGGGCTGTACAGCCCGCGCCACAAGCGGCTGTTCATCGTCGACGATCTCGAAGGCGACGCTCGGTCGGAGGTCCTCGCCCACGAGTTTGTGCACGCGCTGCAAGATCAACATTTCGATCTGAGGCCGCTCATGGCGCATGCGCCAGGTCAATCAGACCGGCAACAAGCTCGCAGCCACCTCGTCGAAGGCGACGCTGTGTTCACGCTCGACAAGCGTTCGAAGGCCGCTGCGCGCCGTGAAGTCGCGCGCGAGCGAGAACAGCCGGCGTCAGGTGAGCCAGCGCCCAACAACGTGCCGCGCTTCCTCACCAACTCGCTGATGTCCCCGTACGTCGTCGGGGAGCGCTTCGTCGAGGCATTGTTTGCCGAACAAGGCTTCAACGGCGTCAATCGTGCGTTTCGTGAGCTGCCCGAGTCCACCGAGCAAGTCCTGCATTTCTCGAAGTATCAGAGCCGTGAACGCGCGCTTTCAGTGACGGTCCCGGTGTCGCCGGCGTTGGGCGTAACGTGGGTAAACCAAGATACCTTCGGCGAGCTCTCGCTGCGTCTGATGCTCTCGGAGTTCATCGGCGAGCAAGACGCCAAAGAGGCGGCCGCGGGTTGGGGCGGTGATCAGCTGGTGCTCGCAAACATGACGCTGGCTGGCAAAGAATTCGCCGCTGTCGCGCTAGTGCTGGCGATGGACTCGAGCGCTGAAGCGGCGGAGCTGGCGACCAAAGTCGAGACCGCGTTTCGCGGCGGCTGCCTCGATCGCGAGCGAGGAGGGCCGTTGGTTTTCGTGCGTGACGGAGCGCGTGCGGGCTTTGCAGCAGGCCCGTACGAGACGGTGTCCGGTCGCTCGCAAGCGACCTGCTCGACCGTCGAGGCGTGGCTCCTTCAGGCGGTTGCTACGGCCACCGTGAAGTAGCTTCGTCAAAGATCCATGCAGCAGCGAAAGCCGGTGGAGTAGTCCCAGTGCGATACGTCGTGCGCCGTGGTTGCATACAAGCAGCCGGAGCCGTTGATGACCGTGTCGACGTAGAAACCGCCGCGGAACGTGCCCGCTGGGTCGCTGGTCCATTCGTGAAGGTTGCCCATCATGTCCCGTGCACCCTCGCTGGACACGCAGCCGTCGAACTCGCCGCTGAGCGCGAGCCCATCGGCGAGCTGATTGAGACACGGATGGTCGAGCTCCGACCAGATCCAGTCTTCACTCGACATGAAGTATTGAACGGCCGGGTGCTGGTCGCGATGGTCGTTGCAGACGCCAAGCTCGAGCGCATCTCCGTACGGGTAGATGTTGGCCTCGGGACCGCGACAGGCACGTAGCCATTCTTGATTGCTACACAGCCGCTTGCCGGCGTTGGTGCAAGCGTCGGCGGCCTGCAGCTGGTTGATGTAGCCCTGGGGCACCGCCTGCGCTTTGCTCACCGCCATCACCTCGGCGTTGCCCGGGTTGAAGTAGGGCGAAACAGGCTGCAGATCAGGGAAGGTCACGAGGTGGGCCTCGAAAGTATCCACGCAGATGGCTTCAACGAGATGCATGCCCTCCGGACAACCATTGAGCCCCGGTGAATCGGCGAGGTTGGCGTTGGGCAGCGGCATCGCCTCTGGATCACAGCTGCCTTCGGCTTGAAGCGCACAACACTGAATCTCGGCTGGACCAGGGCAAAAGCCAGGGACGGGTGCGTAGCCCGGCACGGTGCATTCACTCACGTCGACGCAAACGCCGGCCTGACCGTTGGCGACGCAGGGCTCTCCCTCGGGAAGGCCGCCGGCCTCGCCGCCAACGCCGAGACCGCCAGCACCGAGACCGCCGCTCCCCGCGGTGAACCCGCCTTCTCCCGCACCCCCGTTGGCATTGGCGCCGCCGCCTCCGCTTGCACCACCGCCTTCCGTTGCGCCGCCCCCACCTTCTTCACTCTCCGTGGAGTCGACACCGCAGCCGCTGCAAACAACGGCCAGTGCGAGCAACAGCAGTCTCATGCCGCTCGTTCCCTTGGTGTTTCGCGGATTCTTTTGATGCGCGTCGTCAGCTGGGTGCTTTCCTCTTCACTCAGCGTCGCGCCACCGAAACGCACCGCCAAGTAGGCCTGCGTGATCTCATGGGCCTCTTCTCCAAAGGGGTGCCCACCCGAAAGTAGCGCCTCGGCGTGACGGAGGGGTGGTGTGCCGGGCGGCCGGACCACACCGTGAACTTGCAGCGCTTGCTCGAGACTCTCGTACAGAGCCGTGGCCTTCGCGAACGACTTTTCGCGGGTCGGATTGCGCGCGTCCACCGGCACGGAGATCCGACGGCGGCGCCAGTAGAAGTACAAGAGACCGCCTGCTCCGAGGATCCCCAACCCCCAGAGTACTTGGCGTGAACGCGGTGGCTGGTTCGTCTCAGGGTCCTCGTCCCGCAACCCTTGCAGCAGCTGGTATTGGCGGTCCAAATCGTACTCGACGACGTGGTAATTCCAACGTTGGCTCGTGGCGTCGATCATGTCGCTGATGGATGCCCACGGCTCTGAAAGGCCTGTGCGCGTCAGCTCCCCCGCAGAGGGCGTTGGGTCGAAGGTCACCCAGCCGGTGCCCTTGATGTAGACCTCGACCCAGCTATGCGCGTCGCCCTGCCGCACGATGTACGAGTCGCTGTACTTGTTGTAAGCGCCACCGGCGAAGCCGTTGACGTTGCGGGTGGGCACACCAACGGTGCGCAAAAGCACGGCCATGGCCGAGGAGAAGAACGAGCAGTGACCACGCCGTGATTCGAAGAGGAAGTGATCGAGCGGCGAGCTTTCGCGGGTGGAAGGTGAGTCGAGATCGTAGGTGAACTCGCTGCGTAGACGTTTGAGGATCGCCTCGGCCTTTTCCTGTTCGGTCGTCGCTGAACTCGTCCAGTCACGCGCCAGCTCCCGGATCGCTGGAGTGAGATCTGCGGGCAACGCCAAGTAGCGTTCTCGCTCGGTCTCGCTCAGCGAGGTGAAGGTCGGGCCACCGCGCGGATTCATGTGGACCGTGTAGGTCACACCGCGTTCTTCGTTATGATAGCGAAGCTCGCCGGCGGGGCCGCGGATGACGTAGGGCTGCTGGTTGGGCAACGCGACGGCGGGCGCGCGCAAGGTAACGCCGACCGCACCGGGCGGAATGAAGAGCACCGGCGGATCGATCGGATCCAGGGTGATCTCCATGGTTGGCGCGTCCACCGGAACCATGTGAACCTGATCCATCGAGATCGGACGGGGCCCCGTGGGTTGACTGGGCATGCGGGTTTCATCCGTTTGCGACCAGGTGCCTTTGGTAGAGAAGCGGTCGAGCGCGGTGCCGCGCAGATGCAACGTGAGATGCACCGGTGGGGGACTCGCCTGGTTTTGCAACTTCACTCGCAAGGCGATCGCGCGGTCCTCGCGCAGCCGACCAACTTGCGAGAGGTCCACGCGATCGGAGAAGCCAATCACCTGCGTGCCGTCTCGATTGTTGAGCAGCAGTAGCGACAAGCCGACGCGCGGGAAGAAGACGAAGAGAACGCCGGTGAACAGGATGATGGGGATGCACAGCAGGCACATCGACAAGAGAAACGTCCTGCCGACGACCCGACGCGAACGGAGAATGCGCGGGACGTCCACTGGCAGGCCGGTTCGATCACGGGCGCCTTGCCGGTAGTTGCCCTCGACTTCGCGGCGCAAATGCGAAAGCACCAACGCGGCCGGCGCGACGATCAGAACGCCGGCGAAACAGAGACCGTAGCCGAGCCCCCCGCCAAGGACGGTCCCCGCGATCAGGTGCAACAGCGCGAGCACGATCACCTGCTGGTCGTGAGCTGCGCCACGTCGAGTTGCTAGCCGCACGATCTGCAGCCCCGCGGCAAACTCGATCAGCACGTCCAGGCTGTTGCTACCGCTGGCAAAGCGGACGACCTGCACCACCACGATCACCAACAAGGTGATCGTGTCCACATGACGAAAGGCTGGGTGGCGGGCCCAGGACTCGCGCACGAACAACGCGAGCACGAGGCCAACGAGCACGATGGCGCTAACGAATGTCGAAAATTGGCCACTCGAAATCAGGGCAAGCACGCCGAGCGCCGCCAGTGCGTTCGTCATGAAGCGATGGACGACGCCGAACCTCATGCGTCGTGCCCTCGCAGTACACGCGCGCGCTCACCAGGCCTTCCCTGCCCACCACGGGCGAGGGAGCGCCGTGCCTCTTCTTCGCTCACGGCTTCGACCAAAGCCAAGAACCGGAGCACCCGATCTGCGCCCACAGTTTTGTCGGCCGTCACTCTTTGACCGGCAGTCGTCTTGAGCAGCAGGCTGTCGCCACGACGCAAATGAGCGACAGCCCTTGAACTGATTTCGCGGATCCGTCGCTCGAACGCTGTCGTGAAATCGGCGGGATGGGGGCTCGGCTGGACCACGTCGAGCACCAGTTCTACGTCGGGACGGGTTTCTCGCAAGCGCTCCCGCAGCACCATCTGCGACATTCCGGCGCTCTTGCGCCAATAGATGTCTCGCGGGTCATCCCCCTCGCGCATCGCTCGCACGGTGTAGGTTTCTTCGCCTCCCCCACGACCAGAGGTGCGCCCCGAGAAGCCATGGCGTGAACCGGCCTCCATGGGCAGGCGCACGGGGTCTACGGCCGGGTAGATGACGAGCTCGCCGGAACTTGTCACCTCACGTGACTTCTCGAACAGCCCGAAGGGAAAGCGTGTGGCGATGCGAAAACCCGTGTGGTGGTCGAGCCCGCGCTTGGCCGGGGTCCTGCGATAGGCAGCGACCTGAGCCGAATTAGGGCTGATCTTGAGAAAGAAACAGCGTTTGTCGGCGGGTTGCGCAGAGCGCAGATCCTCGACTTCGATGGCGTAGGAGGGCACGCGCGACTTGTGGTTGAAGACCTCGATCTCCACCAAATGTGGCCGGCCCACCTGAGCACGCAGCGGCAACCGCCTCGTCACGGTGAGGGCTCGCAAAGAGAGCTCGCTCATCACGCCGGAGATCACGATCAGGGCGAGCAACATCCCCAGCAGCAGGTACAGCAGGTTGTTGCCGGTGTTGATTGCAGCAAATCCAACGCCGAGCGTGATGCCCAGGTAGTACTTACCTTCTCGCGTGAGTTTTAGCCGTCGCGTGGCCCGATGTCGCTTGCTGGGCGCAGGTTTGACGCGCTCGGGGACGGGCTTCTCTTCCTCAGGGCTTACGACCTCTGGAACCTCGTCGGGGGACTCAGCGCGCCGGCGCGGTCGCTCGGCCGGCCGCAACGAAGGCCCGTCGTCGAAGAGTGATAGACCAACGAGGGACGGAGGCGGCTCCGGGATGACCAGATCGGGCGGCTGATCAGAGCCACCATTTCTCGTGGACGGAGGCGAACCGGGCTCACGGGGTCCGTTCGAGCTGGGTGCGGGCTTTTGCCCGTCGCTCATAGCGGCACAGGGACGCGAGCCACGAGATCGCGAATCGCGGCTTCAGCCTCCTCGCGCGAGGGAACGTAACCCTCGGCGTGGGAGGCAAGCCGAACCCGGTGCGCCAAAACCGACGTTGCGAGATCGTGGATGTCGTCTGCGATGCAGTACGAACGACCCCGGAGCATCGCCCGGGCACGCGCAGCGCGACTCAGGTTGATACCAGCGCGGGGCGACGCACCGAGCGAAAGAGCCGGGCTGGTTCGAGTCGCCTGAAGCACGGCCTGCAGATAGGTGGCCAGCGACGGATCAAACTCCACACGATCCACGTCCCGTTGCAAGGCAACCAGCTGCGCTGGGTCAATCGCCTGTTGCACCGGCCGGTCTCCACCGGCCTCACCCAAGAGCAGGCGGGCCTCTACCGCAGGCGGCGGATAACCGATGCGAATCCGCATCATGAAGCGGTCGAGCTGGGACTCGGGCAGCGGGTAGGTGCCTGCGAAATCTTGCGGGTTCTGCGTGGCTACGACGAAGAACGGGTCGGGCAGGGGCGTGCTCACGCCATCCACGGAGACCTGCCCTTCATTCATGGCCTCCAACAAGGCCGACTGGGTCCGCGGACTTGCGCGATTAACCTCGTCTGCCAACAGCACGTTGCAAAACACAGGGCCTTGGCGAAACACGAACTCGCTCGTGCGCTGATCGTAGACGGTGACGCCAAGGACGTCGCTCGGGAGCAAGTCGTTGGTGAATTGAACGCGCCGCCAATCTCCGCCGACCGCTTTGGCCAACGCTCGCGCCAGCGTGGTCTTGCCAACACCGGGCACGTCCTCGATCAAAAGGTGGCCGCGAGCAAGAAGCGTAATGAGCGATAACTCAACTGCTTCTGGCTTGCCTTCAAGGGCATGGTCCACGGAGGCCCGGAGCTTCTCCACCAGCGGAGACGGGGCTCGGGCCAGCGATAGGGCCGAGGTCATGGTTCGGATGCTAGCACGCCAAGGGACCGGAAAAGCGAGCGTTGCGTTGAACGAAGTTGGCCTAGCTGCCGCGCCCGTGGTTAACCAGCGGCTGTTTCACGCGACTTCGCCGTGTGCGAGGGGCCTTGCGGCCACCTCGAGATCGCGCCCAACTTCGGACAAGAATGGCCTCCAACCCGCCCCAAGGCAGCTCGCAGCCGCCGCCTGAACAGCCCCAAGGCAGCTCGCAAACGGCGCTCGAGACCGGCCCGCCAGTCATTCCGGAGTTCAAAGAAGGAACCCTCCCTTGGCGGATTCGCGGCCTGATCAAGCAAATGCGGCCGGAGCAGTGGGTGAAGAACAGCTTCGTGCTGGCCCCGCTCGTGTTCGCGAAGCACCTCAACCACCCCTCGATCATCATCTCCGCGGTCGGTGGCTTCGGCGTTTTCTGCCTGCTCGCGAGCGGCATCTACACCATGAACGACCTTGTCGACGTCGAGGCCGACCGGGTGCACCCGAAGAAGCGCTTTCGGCCAATCGCCTCGGGGCGCGTCCCGATTTGGGCGGGAAAGGCGCTCGCCTCTGTGTTGATCAGCGTCGCCCTGGTTGGCGCTGCCATTGGGCCACGGCCCTTTTTGTACACGGCGCTCGCATACTTGGGGCTGCAGGTCGCCTACTCGTTCAAGCTCAAGAAGATCGCCTACCTCGACGTTGGCTGCATCTCGCTGGGCTTCGTGTTGCGGGTCTTGGCCGGCTCGTTCGCGGTCCGGGTGCCACCTTCGTTCTACATGTTGGCCTGCACCGCGCTGCTGGCCCTCTTTCTCGGCTTTGGGAAGCGGCGTCACGAACTGGCCGGAAGCAACGCGGCCAAGCAGCGCGCCGCGCTCGAGCAGTATTCGCCGCGGGTGTTGACCATCGCCCTGGGCGTTACCGGCGTGCTCACGCTGGGGACGTATCTGGCCTACACCTTGGACCCCGCGACGCAGGCGGTGTTCAACAGCCCATGGCTGTGGATCACCACGATTCACCCTGTTTTCGGTGTGATTCGCTTCCTACAGCTGGTGGTCGGCGGTACCAAGTCGGAGTCCCCAACGCAGGAAATTCTGCGTGACGTGCCCTTCATGATGAACCTCGTTTTGTACGTGATCGAGGTGATCGTGATCATCTACCAAGTCCGACCTGGCAGCGTTTGACGTGAGCGAAGAGGTCTCTGAAACGTCCGAGCAATCTTCCAAGAGCGATGCTTGGACCGACCTCGGGCTGACGCTGCCCATCTTCGTGCTCTACCACCTTGGCGTGGTCTTCCTGCCCATGCGCAACGCCGCGGACATGGTCACCAGCAAGCTGACGGCCTTGGCGAATCAGAGCCTACCGCTGTACGCGAGCCTCACCGTCGGTATGGGTGGGGCCTACGTGCTCTTGATGTGGTTTTTGGGTCAGCGCCAAGTGCTCTCTGCCCAACGCTTTCTGTTTCTCGGCGTTGAAGGGGTTGCCTACGCCTTCGTGATGCGCCTCGTAGGCGGCTACGCGCTGGAGGCCCTGCCCTTGGCGTCCTCGAGCGGAGATTCCGCTTGGAGTTCGCTGGTGATGTCGTTCGGAGCAGGCTTCTACGAGGAGCTGATGTTCCGGGTTCTGCTCTTCGGTGGGGGCGCTTGGTTGGTCCGAACGATTGAAGGGCTGAGCGTCAACGGGGTGGTTCTGACGCTGATTTGGGCTGTCCTTTGTGCGCTGGCGTTCTCAGGTTGGCACCACACGGGCCCCTCGGGGGACCCGTTCGACGCTCGGGTGTTCGCTTATCGAACGGTCTGCGGGCTGGTTCTGACCGCGATCTTCTACTTGCGCGGCTTTGCGCCAGCGGTCTGGACCCACGTCCTCTACGACGTCTGGGCCATGGGTGTGCTCGGGGACGGCGGATAACCAACCGGCTTGTTTGACCGCGGAAGCCCATCCGTGTACGCGAAACGCTCGGGAAGGAAGCCTCCATGCATCGATCTTTCGTTCAACTGGCCGCGCTGAGTTCGCTAGGCACCCTAGCCTTGCTCACACCAGCCTTGGCCGAAGCGCAGACTGCTGTCGCCGAGAACCTCACCAACGGTGACTCCGGAGCGGATACGCATCTATTCCGGCCGCCGGTCGACTCCAAAGGTTTCATCTCGGTCAACGGCGCGGACATCGTCGGTCACCTCGATTTCAGCCTCGGGCTGTTCCTCGACTACGGCTACGGCATCATGCCGGTGGCCGAGGGGCACGGCGAGGAGGCGAACTTCCTGCTCGATCACTCGTTCCAAGGCACCCTCCAGTTCGACCTCGGCCTGGCGAACTTCATGGTCGTCGGGCTCTCGCTACCAGTCGTCCTAGCTGGGCATGAGGCCATCACCGACATCGGCCCAACCGGCCAGCTCTATTCGGTGAAGAACGACTTCGCGCAGGGCCTCGGCTTCATCGGCGCACACGCCAAGTTCCGCATCATTCGTCCGGAAGACGGGCCTTCGGTCGGTCTCGCGGCGATCGTCCAAGGCGGCGTTGGCGTCGCCGGGACGGAGGATCTGATCGGTGAAAAGGGCGGCTTCGTTTGGCCGCAGGTCGTATTCGAGGCTCGGGTTGCTCCCGGCGGCATTTGGCGAATCGGCGTGAACGGCGGCTTCCGCGCCAACTTCGGAGGCACCAACGCCGTGTTCGGTTCAGACGCCAACGGTGTGCCGGTGCTCGAGAGCGGGGAGTTCGAATACGGTCAGCTGGTAACGGCTGGTCTCGGAACCAGCATCCGCGTAGTGGATCCGCTCGACATCGTCGCCGAGACCTACTCGTCGATTTTGGTCACCGGTGAAAACGACGCTAAACAACGCATCAGCGCCGAGGCTATCGGTGGCCTCAAGGTCTTCATCGACGGACGCAGCTTTCTCTTCCTCGGCGGCGGAGCTGGGTACGCCCCGGGCTTCCAAACAGCTACAGCGCGCGGCACCGTCGGCTTCGTGTTTGAGCCCTCCATCGGCGACAGAGACGGTGACGGCTTCAAGGACGACGAAGATGATTGCCCCGATCAACCCGAAGATCGCGACGGCTTCGAAGATACGCGCGATGAAGCACCGCCCGGCCAACTTGGTTGCCCGGATCCCGACAACGACAAGGACGGCATCCTCGATGTCGATGATCAGTGCATCAACAACCCCGAGGACAAAGACGGAGATGAAGACACCGACGGTTGTCCCGAGAGCCGCGACGGGGATCGAGATGGGGACGGCATCCTCGATTCGCGCGACAAGTGCCCGGATGATCCGGAGGACAAGGACGGCTTCGAGGACAAGGACGGCTGTCCCGATCTCGACAACGACAAGGATGGCATCCCGGATGCCAACGACGCTTGCCGCGATGACCCCGAGGACAAGGACGGCAAGGAAGATGAAGACGGTTGCCCGGAGACCGAGCCGCAAGGGCCGGTCATCATCGAGGGCAACAACATCCTCATCTTCGAGAAGGTGCAGTTCGCGACCGGCAGCGCCAAGATCCTCCCCGCCTCCGATTCAATCCTCGAGGCCGTGAGCAAGACGCTTCTGGAGCACCCGGAGTTTGCTCTGATCGAGGTGCAAGGTCACGCTGACGAGCGCGCAGATGACCGCTTCAACCTCCAGCTCACCAAAGACCGCGCCAAGGCCGTCATGCAGGCGCTCGTGAAGCGCGGTGTGGAGGCCGGCCGCGTTCGCTCGATGGGCTTCGGCGAATATTGTCCGCAGGATCCCGAGTCGAACGAGAAGGCCTGGGAAACGAATCGGCGCGTCGAGTTCAAGATCGTCCGTACCAAAGACGGTCCGACCGACGTCGTGCTCGGCTGTGATGCGGCTGCGGCTAAGGGCGTAAAGTCCCCACCGCCGTGAGTCGCAGAGTCGTGACTCCACAGACGGTGGAGCAGTAAGGAAAAAAGGGCCGCCAGGAAGCTGGGGGCCCTTTTCGTTTTAGCGAGTCTACCGTTCGCACAAGCCTACCGTTCGCGCGGCTGCGAGCGAATCCAGAGCCACATCGCGACGGAAGCGCCCATGAGCACCAGCACCGTCGTCAGCAATGGCAGGCCGTGATCCAGCGCCCAACCGAACAGCACGGCGCTGGCGCTCATGCCCACCGTGAAGCCAAGCGAGTCGAGCGCAAGCATACGACCTCGCATCTCGGCGGAACTCCGTTGTTGGATCTCCGTTTGGGTGATCACCCAGATGGCGCCACCACCCAACCCCCAAAGAAAGGCTCCCGTTAGCGAGCTCAATGGCCCATGCATGAGAGCGACGATCAGGTTTCCGCCGAACGCTACGAGCGCTGCAACGTGCGCGATACTTGCGTGTTGGCCAAAGCGGGCGGTCGCCGCGCGCGCGAGCAGCGGACCTATACCGGTGCCCACCCCGCGCACGGCCTGCAAGATCCCAAGCGTGGCCGCTGCGCCGTAGAGCCAGGGATGAGCCTGCGCGCCGACGTTGAGAGCTACCCAGGAGACCCCCGCGGCAACGCCTGTTGGCGTCTTTCCGAATACTCCGGCACGCAGCGCCGGACGCCGAGCTTCACGAACGGCCAAGCGCAAGTCACCGAACACGACCGCCAGCGCATTGCCCCGCACCGCCGCGCGATAGTTCGGCTGCAATCGTGGCAGAGACAGCAACACGAGCGCAGCAATGAAGAAGGTGGCTGCATCGATCACGAGCGCCGTGACCGCACCAATCTCGGTTGCGATTCCGCCTGCCGCCATCCCGAAGACGAACGTCGTGCTCCAAGCGGTTGCATTGAGCGCATTCGCGGTGGGCAGCTCACGCTCGTGCACCAAGCTTGGCAGCGCGGCGCCAGCAGCAGGTTCGCGCATCGCTGCAACCGCCGATCGCAAGAGCAGCAGCAGCTGCAAACCCGCCACAGAGTCCTTCATTGCGGCGAGCGTCATGCCGATGGTGATCAGTCCTTCGAGGACGTTGCCTGCAATCAGCACCACCCGCCGATCGAAACGGTCAGCAAGCCAACCAGAAACGGGCGCCAGCGCTGCGCCTGGAAGCAGGTGAGCAGCGAGCACCGTGGCCAAGGCGACTCCACCGGATTCGGGAGAACCGCGCGCCACCAGCACACTGATCGCAACCAGACTGAACCAGTCCCCGGTCACCGACACCACGTCCGCGATGAAGAGGGACCGATAGCCAGCCCGTTGCTTCAGCAGTTGGAGGTAGGTCGTCATCGCGATGGCAGGCTAGTCGCATCGAAGTGTCGCAACGTCAGCTCGCGCGAAACGAAGCTCACCCTCAGTCTTTCTTGGCGAAAACAGCACTGGCATCCGGCGTTCTTTGCTGACATGGTTCGCCCGCCCCCAGGGGATGTTGGTGGGGCGGGAGTTGAGCTTCATGCGATCTAGCAACATTTTTGCGGGTTTCTTCGTTTCCGTTGCCTTCCTGTTGTCGGGCTGTGACGACATCAAGGACAAGCTGGGCATGGCCGACAAGAAGGAGTCGGCCTCCAAAGAGGATTCGAAGGATAAGAAAGACAAGAAGAAAGCCGCTGATGACGAGGAGGAGGACGAGAAGCCCAAGGCTGGTTCGTCAGCCTCCGCTGCGGCCCCCGCCTCCACCAGCGCGGCTCCAACTGCACCGTCTGCTCCACTTGGCGCGCCCGGCAAAGCAGCAGCCCACCTCCCTTCTGATTGCGACGCGGTGGTGACCTTGAACATCGCCAAGGTGCTCGCGCACCCGGCCTTTGCTGCGCAGGTTGTGCCGGCGCTGGACGAGGCGATGAAGAAGGCCTCGACCGAGGGACCGGACGCCGCAAAGGTAGACGCCTTCCTCAAAGAGACGGGCATCTCGCCCAAGGCGTTCTCCGACCTTGCGTTTTGTGTCAAAGACGGCGGGTCCGAGCCGCTGGTCGGCTTCGTTGCAGCAGGTTCCATCACGCCGGACAGCGTCGTCCCAGCGATCGAAAAGGGTGACCCGTCGGCAAAGGACAAGATCAAAGACTTGGACGGACGGAAGGTGCTGAGCGACGGCAAGTTCACCTTTGGCCAGTACTCGGACGGCTCGCTGGGCTTCGCCCAGACAGACGACATGTTCCGTGCGATGGGCGCCACCGGGGACGCAGCCACCAGCAAGTACCGAATCGACGGCAACAAGGAGATCTCCTTGGTGATCCCGGAAGGTTCCATCGCGAAGCTTGCCAAAGGCCAAGCACCCGCTGAACTTTCTTCGGTTAAGTCGCTCTCGATTTCGCTCGATCTCACTGGTGGAAAGGCTGTCGTGAGAGCCGCTACCACCAGCGCCGATGAAGCAAAGAAGCTCGAGGCGATGTTCACATTGCTCAAGAGCGAGGCCGGCGGAAAGCTCGCAGGCGCGCCGCCCGGCACTGCAGAGCTGCTGAAGAGCGCCACTACCCGCATTGAAGGCAATGATCTCGTGATCGAGGCCGCGCTCCCCGCAGACGCGATGACCAGCCTCGCCACGCTGATCGCCGCGGGCCTAAAGGAAGAGTCCGGCGCTGCGGTGGACTCGCTGTTCAAGGGCGACGGCAAGACTGCGGCAAAGAATGAGCCTGCCAAGCCGGCCACCACGGCTGCAACTCCGGCGACCAAGCCCACCGCCACCACGCCGACCACGAAGCCCACGGCTACGACGCCTGCAGCAACGGGCAAGCGACCGACCGGCGGGCTGAAGCTGCCTGGCCGCAAGTAATCGGTCGACCATTCGCCAACGAAAACGCCCTCTTCAAGGAGGGCGTTTTTTCGTTTGTGCAACGGTCTTTTGACGAGCCGTCACATCAGCTGAAACTGCTCGCGCACCACAATGCGGCCCTCGCCCATATTGGTCGCTGACACAACTGCTCGGTAGTCGGAGAAGTTGAACTCCGAGGCGACCTGGCTCAGCTTGTTCTTCGAAAGGTAGCTGCTCGACTTCTCGCCTCGCTCTTTTGAGGGCGGCCCTGCAACCTCCTTGAGGCTCGTCGCCCGAGCTTGGACGAACTCCACAGCCGCTTCAGGCGCCATGCTGTTGCGAGTCACGCCAACGGTGACGAGGGCCTGAGCCGAGTCAAAAACGAAAAGCACCTCATCGGCGTCGGCCGACGAATCGATCGCCGCGCCAGCGACACTCACGCAGCGAAGTTCGTTGCTGCGAGCACCACTGCAGTTGACGCCGCGGTCGGCGGCCCAGCCTTCGACCGACGCTCGCGTGGTCTGGCCAAGCGTGAAGCCGAGTGCCGGCTTGCCCGAGGACTCGCCTTGCCCTCGAACCTTATCGAAAGCGAGCTCACGCGCTTGGTCACGTTGCTCGGGCGTAAGAGCAACGTCCATCCCCACCGGGCAGGCGCCCATCCCAGGGATATAGCGAAGCATCCAACGGCCAGATTTGGTGTGAGCAAATCCAATCACCCCGACCGCCAAAGCCGAGGTCAACACGAGACCTGCAGAGATACGAATCAGGATTGAACGCTTATTCATTTGGTCCTCGAGGTGAGGCTCCACCGGCTCGAAGGATCGAGCCGATGAAGCTCGAACACATCACTTGCCGATGAAGTCAGCGGCGAAGGTCGGATCCGTGAGCGCCGGAGCAAAACACTCACCGATGTAGTCATCGGGAACGCCTGCATCCGCGAGTACGCCTGCAATCAGGCCCACGAATGCGTCGTACTCCTCTTGCGTGATGTCGAGACCGGTGTGAGCCTCAACCATCGACGGTCCTTCGTACGTGCCCGTGGTGCAACCGTACGCATCCGAAACGAAGGCCGTGAGGCTCGCCTTGAAAGCGGTAACAGCGGCATCGCCCGCCATTACGAGCGGCGCAAAATCAGCCTCGAACTGGGGATCAGTAGCGGCGCGATTCACGATCTCGTCAACAGCGGCCGGAACAGCAGCGCCGTAGTCGGTGCAAACGTCGCACTGCACGCCAGAGCCGCCCGTTCCGCCCTCGCCACCTGCACCACCGGTTGCGCCGCCGGTGCCACCGCCGCCGCTCGTCGAATCATCACCGCAACCAACTGCAACGAAAGCTGCGAAAAGTGCGCAGCTCAAAAACTTCAAAGCCATGAGGAACCTCCTAGTTCGGCGGGATACGTAGCAGCTTGCAGGCCGGTTGCCCAAGTTCGAACAAACGAGAAGAGGCCCCCGCTGGGACCTCTTCTCGTTGTCGAAGGTTTGGACGAGCCGTCGACGCTGGCTCGTTCGACCTGCAGTTACTGCGGAATTGGCTGAGTTCCGGTCGTGGTGCCGTCCGACTCGAACTTGAAGTTATCGATCAGGACGGTTGAATCCAAAACACCGTCACCCGAGTCCCAAATCGCAAAGTGGAGCGTGATGTCGGAGCCTGGCGTGTCGATCGGCGCTTTGGTCTCGAGCCAGCCGGTCGCAGCGCTGCCCAGCGTCTCCTCGAAGGTCTTGAAGTCGAGCGCCATCTGCTCGTCGAAGCCGGTTCCCATCAGCTCGGCGGTGCCTTGGGTGCAGGAGAAGTTCTTGCCACCGTGATTGCCGGGCGTGCAGACATCGAGAAAGCCTGCATTGACGCTGATGGTGTTGCCGTCGGGATCGAAGGAGATGTTTCCATCGGGGAGGCCCGAAGGCGTGGGCGACATCATGGCGACGAAGAAGTCGTTGTACGTGTCGCAAATATAGTTCGGGTACTCGTAGGTGTAGAAGTCGAGGTTGAAGGAGAAGCTCTTGGCGTCGATCGGCGTCTTGATCACCACCTTCAAACCTGCTGAGTCGTAGGGGTCACCCGTGACGCTACCGGGGCATGCAGGGGACTCCTTGGGATAGCCAGGCGGGGAGCCATGCGGGGATTGGTCTTTCCAATAGCCACCAACGCTCTGGTAGCCCGGATCATTCGGGCCGCGCGCAGACCCGGAAGAGAGCGCCAAAACCTTCGCTCCCTCACGCGGAGTAACGGGGCCGAGGCCGGCGAGAATGCCTTTGCCGTCGGCGAGGTTGCCGCTGAGCGGCTGGCCATCCGAACGAACCCACTCAGCGCTCTTCACGCCCCAGCTGTTGCCTTCGGCAACTTTGCAAAGGCCCATCGCGCGTGCGCCGTCCATTGCGTCGCCGCTGTCGATCGACAGCGTTCCGTCGCAATCACCCTGCGGGCTCGAGCCAACGCACTCCGGATCGGTGCAGTTGGAGACCACACCGGACGAGCTCGAACCGCCGCTCAACTGGAACGAACCCGTGGAACCATTGTTCCCAGCTCCGTCCGAACCTCCACCGCCATCGTTGTTGTTGGATGACCCAACGGTCGAGCCGACCCCGGGGCTACAAGCCACCACGAGTCCCGCAATCAACGAACCAAGAAGCGCCTGCCTGCTGCCCATACGCACCTCGTTTTCCTTCCTGCGATGACCGGGGATGGCCGACTACAGAAGCGGAAGAGTTATCAGAGGATCGTACATCATTCTTAAGTCGCCGTATTGGTCAAACGGAGGGCGTTCTCCGAAGAATTGCCTTCACATCCGACCAGGTCGCCCCGTCGATCGGCGCGTCCTCGTTCGGCTCCACGCCTCGCTCGAGGTCCTCCAAACAGTACCGACCGGTCAAAAGGTCGCCTCCCACGCGAACGGCGCCCTGTTTGGTTGTGCACTCGAGATAGCCAATCGGCACCTCCAGCGTCGTCCCGAGCGCCGTCCAGCCCTCCGGCTCCGGCACCGTTTGCGGCTCGACCTGCACCAGCTCCAACGGCCGGCCTGCAGCAACCTCCTCGCACAATGCACTGCGCAAGCTCTCGATCCAAGCCGACGGATCGGCCGCTACCTCGACCAACGGCAACGTCGGTCGGGTGCCAAAGCGTTGCAGCGCAAGCTCCAGATCCGTCGCCTCCTCGCGAGGGACCCGCAGCTCACTGCGCAGCGAGCCGATCGCCTCGACCAGCACGACTCCTGCGCGCGTGACCTCGAAGCCCAACCCAAACAGGGCACGCCGCCCAGAGCTTGGGCCTGCGGAGATCCAATCTCGACCCAGGTAGACTGCAGGGCATCGAAGCCGCCGGAGAGCGCCCAACAGCGGTCGCACGTTGCGGTTGAGCAGCGTGCGCGACGAGGCGTCTTTGAACAGCGTATCGACGCTCGGCAGCGCCAACCCGACATAAACCGCATCATCCACGAGCAGAGGTGCTCCCGAAGAGACCCTTCTCGCGAGCTGGCTCGACACGGTGATGCGCGGCGCGTGCGCGTGTGCGCCGAGCACGAGGCCCCGCCCGCCAAGCTTTTCGACCGCGAGCGCCAAGCGGCCTGTGCTGCTCACGAGGTTCAACAGGCTCTGGCCCAAGCCAAGGCCATCACGCAGTCCGCAGGGCTGAGTCGGTCGTACGAGCATCGGTTGATTACGATACGGAACTTTTTTCTTGAAGACAGACGATCCAGAGACTACTAACTCTAACGCCCACGTAAGAGTATGAGTGAATCATCCCGCACCAAGAACGAGCCGAACGACCACCGCGTCGTTCGTTTGCCGCTTTTGGACGCGGAGATGAAGCCGAGGCCGTGGGCTCAAACCCGCAAGCCGGCGGTAGCCAACCTGCAGGTCGGGGATCTCGCCAAAGCGGCCGGCAAGACGGTGCGCGCCATTCATCACTATGAGGAGCTTGGTCTACTGCGCCCCGACGCTCGGTCGAAGGGTCGGTTCCGGCTCTATGACGAGGGTGCCGTCGCTCGCGTTCGTTGGATCGGCAAGCTCCATGACCTGGGCATGAGCCTGCTCGAGATCCAAAAGGTGCTCGAGGCCTGGGAGAACGCTGAGGTGCCGGCGCGAGCCATGGCCGACGTTCGAACCGTCTACAGGAACCGGCTCGAAGAGACGCGCTCACAGATCGCCCGACTGCGCGCGCTCGAACAGGAGCTCGAGGCCAGCATCAACTACCTCGACACCTGTGACTCGTGTGCCCCACAACCGCAAGCCCTCGCCGAGCCGACCTCGGCCTTGCGTGAAAAGTCTTCCACTGAAGTGGTCTGTCGTTCGTGTGAGTTACGCGAGCGAGAGGCTGAACCCGATCTCGTTGCAGGCATCGTCGCCTCGTAGCCCTCCGTTCAAACCGCAGAGACAAATCATGGCGCTCCAACTCCCCGTTTACATGGACTATCACGCCACTACCCCGGCCGATCCGCGCGTGGTGGAAACGATGTTGCCGTACTTCACCGAGAAGTTTGGCAACGCGGCAAGCCGTAACCATGCCTTCGGCTGGACGGCGGAGGAGGCCGTCAGCGTCGCGCGCGAGCAGGTTGCGCGCTTGGTCGGCGCAAAGAACCCGAAGGAGATTGTCTTCACCTCCGGCGCCACCGAGTCGGACAACCTCGCAATCAAGGGCGTGGCCGAGTTCTACAAGGACAAGGGCAACCACATCATCACCACGACGATCGAGCACAAAGCCGTGCTCGATACCTGCAAGCGACTCGAGAAAGAGGGCTTTGAGGTCACCTACCTTTCGGTCGGAAAAGACGGCCTGGTGGACCCCGATGACGTGAAGAACGCCCTCACCGACAAGACGATCCTGGTCTCGGTGATGTTGGCCAACAACGAGGTCGGCACGGTGCAACCGCTCGAGGAGATCGGCGCGCTCACTCGGGCACGCGGCGTGCTCTTCCACTCGGACGCCGTGCAAGGGCTGGGCAAGGTCCCTTTCGACGTGGAGCGAATGAACCTGGATCTGGTGTCGATCACGGCCCACAAGATGTACGGCCCCAAGGGCGTTGGAGCGCTCTACGTGCGGCGTAGCAAGCCCCGCGTTCGCATCACGGCCATGCTCGATGGTGGTGGGCACGAGTTCGGCATGCGCTCAGGGACCTTGAACGTGCCCGCGATCGTCGGCTTCGGAAAGGCCGCGCAGATCCTCGTGGAAGAAGGCCCCGCCGAGAGCGAGCGCATTCGAAAGCAGCGCGATCGGTTGCTGACTCGGCTCGAGGGCCAACTCGACGAGCTGAAGATCAACGGCCACCGCGAGAAGCGACTCCCAGGCAACCTCAACATCAGCTTCGCCTTCGTTGAAGGAGAGGCGCTGCTGATGGCGATCAAAGACGTGGCTTGCTCCAGCGGCTCTGCCTGTACCAGCGCCAGCCTCGAGCCCTCCTACGTGCTGCACGCGATGGGCATCGGAGATGACCTGGCGCACTCATCGATTCGCTTTGGACTCGGCCGCTTCACCACCGACGAAGAGGTGGACTTCGTGGCCGATCTCGTGAGCACCAAAGTGAAGAAGCTGCGCGATATGTCACCGCTCTATGAGATGCACAAAGAAGGCATCGACCTGCAAACGGTGGAGTGGGCGGCTCACTGAACCGCCACCGCTAAACCTTTTCAACCTCGGAGAAACCATCATGGCTTACAGCGAAAAAGTGATCGACCACTACGAGAACCCCCGCAACGTTGGCACGTTGGACAAAGCTGACGACAGCGTTGGCACCGGCCTCGTTGGCGCCCCCGCTTGCGGGGACGTCATGCGCCTTCAGATCAAGGTGAACGAGGGCGGCATCATCGAGGAGGCCAAATTCAAGACCTTCGGTTGCGGCTCTGCCATCGCCTCCTCGTCGCTCGCCACCGAGTGGCTCAAAGGCAAGTCGGTGGAAGAAGCCGAGACGATCAAGAACAGCATGATCGCCGAAGAGTTGAATCTGCCGCCGGTGAAGATCCACTGCTCGGTCTTGGCCGAGGACGCGATCAAGTCGGCAATCGCCGACTACCGAGCCAAGAAGGCCGCTAAGTCCGCCTGACCACCAACGTCTCGACCTCCCCGCGAAACGACAGCGCCATGACCTCACTGACAGAAGCCCAACAAGCCGCTTTCAAGCCCGTACCGAAGTTTGAGACGGGCGTAGCCAAAGACACGCTCGGCGTCTCGCCGAAGGCCGTCGAGGCGATCGAGGCCGCGCTCAAGAAGCGGGGAACTCCGGATGCGGCGCTGCGCGTCGGCATCCGCGGTGGAGGCTGCTCCGGCTTCTCCTACGTGATGGAGTTCTCGGATGACGCGCCACGCAGTGGCGACCGAGTGCTCGAACACACAGCAGCGAGCGGTGCCACCGTGCGAGTCTTCTGCGACAAGAAGAGCATCCTCTACTTGGGCGGCTCCGTACTCGACTACGAAAAGACGCTCATGTACCAGGGCTTCAAGTTCAAGAACCCGCAGGAAGCCTCCAAGTGCGGCTGCGGTCACTCCTTCACGGTCGCCTGAGACTATTGCTCAGCAAGGGCCCAAGAGGAGCACTCCATGGCGCGTTGTCCGTTCGACATCCTCGGTGTCGAGCCTCGTTTCGATCTCGATCTCAAAGCTGTTGCAGAAAACCATCGGGCTCTCGCCAAGACGCTGCACCCCGACAAGCACGCAGGCACCTCGGCCTCTGAGCGGCGTCTCGCGCTGGGTCACGCCATCGACGTAAACGACGCTGTTCGCGTTTTGAAAGATCCAATCAAACGCGCGGAGGCGCTGTTCACGCGGTTTGGTTTGGGCGCAGGCGAGGTCAGCGAGCCGAAGCCCAGCCCCGCGCTGCTGATGGAGATGATGGAGGCGCGCGAGGAGCTTGCGGAAGCCGTTCGCAAACGCGACATCGCCGAGGTCCGCTCGCTCAGCGCTAGAGTGAGCGCCACGAAGGACGCTGCGCTGGTCAAGCTATCGGCGGCCTTTCGTCAAGCCGACTCCACGCCGAACGATCGCACGTCGATTCTGCTCGCTGCGCTACCCGCCCTTGGCGAGCTTCGCTATGCCAAGCGCTTCGCAGATGAAGTGGCCGCCTTCGAAGAAGCGCTCGAAGACGACCCCCACCAAGATCGACCCACCTGATGCTTCTTGAAATATTTGATCCCAAGGCTGCACCCCGTCCGATCGGCATTGATCTCGGGACGACAAATTCACTCGTAGCTCGCATGCGCGATGATGCGCCTGCGGTCATCCTCGACTGCAACCAAGCCTGGCTCGTCCCGTCGGTGGTTCACTACGCCGAGAGCGGCGCTGTCATCGTCGGCGAGGATGCAGAGCAGCTCGCGTTGCTCGACGCCTCCAACACCGTCGCCAGCGTCAAACGTCTGATGGGACGCGGTGGGGATGACGCCGAGACCAAGCGTCTCGGCTCACTCGAGTTCGCCATCGGTGAAACGGCCGAGGAAAGAAAGACCGTACGCATCAAGGTGCGCGACAAGACGGTTACGCCAGTCGAGGTCTCCGCTGAGATCCTGAAGAAGCTGAAGCAGTTGGCGGTCGATGAGTTGCAGCGCGTGGGCGGGGCTGTGATCACCGTGCCCGCCTACTTCGACGATGCACAACGTCAGGCGACAAAAGACGCAGCAAAGCTCGCCGGGCTCGAGGTCTTGCGGCTGCTCAACGAGCCGACGGCAGCAGCGCTCGCGTACGGCTTGGAGAAGCGTAAAGACGGCCTTTTCGCTGTTTACGATCTTGGTGGCGGCACGTTCGACGTCACTGTGCTCAACCTCGATGACGGCCTCTTCGAAGTGAAGTCCACCGGCGGTGACAGCCAGCTGGGCGGGGACGACATGGATCGGCTGCTCGCTTCCGCCATCCTCGCCGAACACGGTCTTGTCGAGAGCGAGCTCAGTTCGGCGGAGAAGCGTGCAGCACTGGTTGCCGCTCGCCAAATCAAACACGCCCTGACGGACGCAAGCTCGGTTGAATTGGACCTCGCCGCCTTGGTCAAGAAGCCGGCGACCTTCAGCATCACGCGCGAGCGTTTCAACGAGCTGGTGAAGCCGCTGATCGAGAGGACGGGCAGCGCCTGTCGCCGTGCGCTTCGTGACGCAGGTGTCAAAGCCAGCGAGATCGACGGCGTGATCTTGGTAGGTGGCTCCACGCGCGTACCAGCCGTTCGAGCCTACGTGACCGAGCTCTTTGGCAAGGAGCCACTAGCCGACATCGATCCGGAGAAGGTGGTGGCGCTGGGTGCGGCCTTGCAGGCGCATCAGCTCGCCGGTGAAGGTCCCAAGGAAGACCTGCTCCTGCTCGACGTTTTGCCGCTCTCCCTCGGCATCGAGACGATGGGCGGCGTATGCGAGAAGATCCTCCCGCGCAACACGACGATTCCCACAGCCGCACGCCAAGTTTTCACGACCTACGCCGACAACCAGACCGGCTTTGAGCTGCACGTCGTCCAGGGCGAACGCGAGCTTGCTGCGGACTGTCGCTCGCTTGCTCGCGTCACCATGCGCGGGCTGCCCCCGCTGCCGGCGGGCTTGGCGCGCTTGGAGGTCACCTTCAAGGTCGACGCTGACGGCCTGCTTCAAGTGCACGCCAAAGAGCTGACCACCGGCAAGGAGCAAACGATCGAAGTTCAACCGAGCTACGGCCTCAGTGAAGAGGAGATGGAGGGCATGCTGATGGCAGCGCTCGACCACGGCGAGACCGATCTCGAGCACCGTCGTTTGATCGAGGAGCGCGTTGAAGCCGAGCGCGTGATCCTGGCGACGCAGAACGCTCTCAACGTGGACGCAGACCTGCTCAGCGCCGAGGAGCGCAGCGCAGTTGCAACGGCGTTGACCGAGCTCGCAGCAGCGCTGAAGGGCAGCTCTCCGAGCCTGATTCACGCGCGCATCGAGATGCTCGATGGCGTCACAAAAGCGTGGGCTGGCCTGCGCATGGACCGAGCGATCGCGCGGGTGCTCGGTGGTAAAGGCATCGACGGAGTCGAAGAGACGGTGGCGCAAGCCAAAGGCGTGGATGAACACGTCGCGGCGCACGCTGAGGCACGAGCACGGGGAGCGATTTGAGATGCCGACAGTACGTTGGTTGGCTCACGGTACAAGCTGGGAAACAACGGTTGAACTCGGGACGGATCTGCGTGCCGCGTCGAAGTTGGTGGAGGCGCCCGAAGGCGACGCCTGCGGTGGCGTTTGCGCCTGTTCGACCTGCCACGTGTATGTGACCAAAGGTCGCGAGCTGCTCAGCCCGGCGGAAGAAGAAGAGGAGGACATCCTCGACAAGGCGTTCGACGTGCGCGCCAATAGCCGGCTCGGCTGTCAGGCCAAAGTAATGAAAGACGGCCTGGTCGAGGTGGAGGTCACGCGGGAAAGCCTGGACGCCTTCTACAACGAACATCCGCAGGCGATCGATCCGCGCAAGAAGAAGCACTGACCGTCGTTCGTAAACAAACGCAAGAAGGCTCCTCTCGGAGCCTTCTTTGCTTCGAACCGCTAGGGTTCAGTTCGCTGCGGTGAGGTCCACCTTCAGCGCGTAGGCGCCTCGTTCAAAGTTGTCCGAGCCGTCCGCCAGACCGAGCCAACCATCAACGAAGACGAAGTAGTCGGTGTTGGGGGCGACAGCGAAGGTCACAGTTTCGGGCACGTAGTAGAGATTCGGGTCGTCCGAACAAGCTAGTTCGGTACCGGCGCCGCAGCTTGCCTGACGGACGTACAACGAGCGATCCCAGCAACCAGCGGGATAAGGCTGAGCCGGCTCCATGTTAACGTCAGGACCGCACTGCGGCACACCGTCAAGACCGAGGCCGACTGTAATGGTCATCGTCCCATTCACCGTTGAACGCACACGATAGACGTGGTCCGCCGCGTAGGTGTAGTCGGGCCCAAAGATCGACGGGTCGAGCTGGCATGAACCGTTGGCGTTGTTGACCGCACCCAAGGTCGTCGGCAGCGGAGCAGCAGACGGAATGAAGGTGGTTCCAGGCGCAATCAGCTTGGCCGCGCCGGCTTCAGCCGCAGAGCAATCCTCGAGCGACGGATCGGCGTCTTCAATCACGCAGCTTGCATTACAACCGTCACCCGGTTGGGTGTTTCCGTCTTCACACTCTTCACCGGGATTGGCGACGAAGTCACCACAGGTCGGAACGCCGCACTCGATCTCGAGGTCGAAGTCACCAGGCTCGCCCTGAACAGCGAGCGTGTAGGCCCCCGCGTCGAGGTGGATCAGCAGGCGCTCCCCAGCAGACGTCGCGTTGGCGCAGAAGTCTGCGTCGGTCAGAGGGTCTTCACTGCATACGGAGCGCAACGAAATCTCGGTATCGCTCATGCTGAGCGTGCGGACGTTGAGGCTGCATGGGCCACTCAGATTGAGCTGGTAGGTGAGGTCACCCCAGGTATCCGGATTGTTGAATTCACCGTCAACGCAGGAGCTGTTGATCTCGTTGCCGGTCAGCTCGTCGATCGTTCCTGAGAAGTTGGCGGTGTCTCCTGGCGCGAGATCAACAGGCGTTGCCGTGCCGCAGTCCTCGTTCAACGGGGGCGCGCCACCGGCGCCAACGCCGCCATCACCGCCGTTGTTGCCGACTCCGCCATCGCCGCCGTTGTTGCCGACGCCACCGTCGCCACCGTTGTTGTTACCAACGCCGCCCTCGCCTGCGTTGGCACCGGTGCCAGTCCCGCCGCCGCCAGTCCCCGAGTCACCACAGCTGCAGGCTGCGAGCACAGCGAGCGAACCAACCGACGAGACCAACCACTGACTCATCCCCATACGCATACGCAAGCCTCCTAAAAGCGGGTTCGGTGAACAACGACCTGCAGACATTCACGACTGCGGCCGAGGTAAGGAAGAAACAAACATAGCAGGTGGTTGCTCACAGATCCCGTTCCTCGTGACGCTCCACCTGGACGCCCTCGAAAGTCGAGGGAACGACAGAATGGTGATGAGCGACGATCACCACCATTTTCTTGCTGGCCGTTCGCGCCAAGAGGGAATGCAGTCGCGTTCGCGAGGCCTCATCGAGGCCAGCCTCTGGTTCGTCCAGGAGCAGCAGCCGCGCCTCCGAAGCCAGCGCTCTGGCAAGCAGGACCCGACGTTGTTCTCCACCAGATAGCTCCCCCATCGGCAAATCGAGAGGGTCGCAGCCCTTGCGCTTGGCACGTCGGCGTAGGACCTCGCCCAGGCCGAGCTCCCCGAGTACGTTCATGGTCGCGTCGACCTGCAATGACGCTGTATCAAAAAGGCTCAAGTGCCAGCGCAAGGTTTCATCGGGCACCACGTGTGCGCGCTGCGGAAGTACGCAGCTCTGCCTGCGTAGGTTGGCCCAACGCTCATCCGACGGCTGCTCCCCGTTTACGAGGATACCAGGTGCGTCGACGAGGCCGAGGAGCGCCATTAGCGTTGTGGTCTTGCCGCTGCCGTTGGGCCCGAGCAAAGCCACCCCGCCCGGAAATCGGAGCTCGAAGCTAAGCGCGTTGGGTGTGTCGGCGGTGGCACCAAGGTGCTTGTACGAGAAGGCGCGCGCCTCCAACCGCTCCAACGCCGGACCGGCGGTCACCGTCGGACTTGCGTCGTAGCGCCGAACCAGCGGAGCGAGGTAGCCAACCTTGCGCTGTAGAAAGGCGCCGACCATCTCGCGGCCGCCGACCCCGCGCGCGAGCGCCTCGAGCGAGGTGACGAGCGCCAGCGTCGCCGATACTCCCGCTGCCGCCAGCACGCTGGCTTCACCCAACTTGTCTCGGACAATCATTTCGACCCAGCCCCGAGGCAGCAGGGCCACACCCAACGCGACAGCCGCAGGAATCAAGGCCGCGGTAATGCCAAGCCAGTGTGCCTGCCGCTCAAAGAAGGCGAGCTTGCGCACGAGCCCTCGGAAGTTCGCGTCCACACGCGCCTCGAGCCCTCCCCCTCGAATCTCGAACGATCCGAACATCAGCGCATCCAAGAGTCGCATGCCTCGAAAGTGCGTCTGCCAAGCGTTGTCGCGAGCTCGGCGTCCGCGAACCCGCAGCGGCCTCAACAAGAGCAGCATCAACAGAGCAGCTCCACCGCCCAACGCGACGTATTGCGGCCCCAGTCGAAGCGCGACCGCAGCTAGCACCACCATCAGCGTGAGCAGCGAAGCCACGCCATCGGGAAACGCAGTGGACTGCGTCATTGCCACGTCGAACGCTGCATCGGAGAGCGTTCCCGTAGCTTGCTTTGGTCGATTCGCGAGCAGCGTTGGAATGTCCTTTCTTCGCAGCTCCTCAGAGATGGCGAAGAACACATCCTCGATCCGGCGACGAAAGAGCTCACCTTTGGCGAGCGTGCGCAACGCTGAGCTGAGCGTCGCCACACCGGAGGCAATGGCTGCAACCTGGAGCGGATTGTCCGGCGCGGTAAACAGCACGAACAGTGTCCCTAACAGGGTCACCTTCGACAGCGCCTCAAGCGCGATAACGAAGATAGTCCACGCCCTCACCGCGGCACGTTCGCCCAGTTCGTTGCCGGGAGGAAGGCCGTTGCAGTTGTTCAACTCCCATGGGAGCTTCGACCAATGAGAGCCGGCACCGTGCACACGTGGCTCCACCTGGACAAACCTGAGCGTACTTTCGGCGCCTTGGCCTGGGCCTTGGCTACCCCGGTTGGGCTGGGCCTCCGCTTGGTCGGCTTTGCGCGTATGAAGGCGCTGGTGGATGAACTTCCACTGGGCTCAGACTCGCCTGGCGGAGGCGTTGCACCCGCGCGCGGGGAGGCCTTGGTCGCACGCGCCTTCGCGCATGCGCCGACCCGCCCAGGCTGTCTGCCCCAAGCGTTGGTGCAAGCAGCAGCGCATCGCTTGCTCGGTCGAGACGTGGTGCTGGTGATCGGCGTGAAACGCGCCGGGCGCCATTCCGCAGGGGACGCCGTGGAATTTGAAGCACACGCCTGGGTCGACGATCGCACGGGGTCACGCTCGGATCCAACCCATCACGAGATCTATCGGAGTTCGATTTGAACCACCTCGTGGCCTTGTTCGACCGATGCGAGGTGAAACCGCTCGCGGAGCAAGCGCTCGCAACGCGCCGTGGACCCAGTTGGGATCGCGTGGATCGCTTCACGGATGGCTTTGCTGATATCGCGGTCGGAACGTACGCAACGAGCTCGCGTGACGTTGGTCGCTCGGGGCTTGTGGTTGATACCGAGTCACCCATCGTCTTCGCCTTTGACGGCTTCCTTGGCGCACATGAGGAGTTGCAGCAGTGGCTCGGGCCGCTTGGTGAAGCTAGCCAACCGGAGATCGCCTTACGCGCCTTCAGGCGCTTTAGCGAAGCAACCGCGCAAATGTTGAGCGGCGACTTTGCCTTCGTAGCCTACAACCGAGAGACACGGCGCGTCGTGGCCGCCGTCGATCCCTTCGCAACGCGTCCCCTACACCGCGGCAGTCATGGGTCTTCTTTCTGTTTCGCTAGCAGTCAGCGGGCGGTTCGTAGCGCGCTTGCGCAGCCTTTGCTGGCCGATGCTGACAGCCTCGCAGCGATGCTCTTCTACGAGCTCGTCACCCGCGAGCGCAGTCTGTACCAGGGGGTACGAACGCTGAGCCCTGGGTCGTGCGTCAGAGTAGAAGACGGCGTCACCGACACCCGCAACTACTTTGAATTCGAACCGTGGGAGCAGCAGCTGCCCGTTCGAGTGCACTTGGAACGAGTGGGGCAAGCGCTTGAACGCGCGACTGCGGACCGCCTAAGGGAAGTCGAGCGGGTCGGTATCCTCGCGTCGGGAGGCTTGGACTCAACGGTCATTGCAACGCTGGTCACCAAGGAATGTCGCCGTCGCGGGAGTCCGCCGCCCCTCCTGCTGCATTTTCGGGCACGCGGCTTCGAGGCCGATGAGTTTCACTACGCCAAGCAGCTTGCGGATTATCTCGATGTCGAGCTTTTGAGCTTCGAGCGAAACGAGCCGTATCTCCCAGGCAAACCTCTTCACGACTTCTCCCAGCCGTCGAGCGCGGCACACCGGGCCATGTTTCGAGCAGCCACTCAGCGGGGGATTCGCGTGCTGTTTACAGGCCAGGGTAGCGACGAGCTGCAGTGGCGGAATGGGCGAGAAATCGACGGTGCCTTGAGTGCCGGTCAATGGTTGCAGGCGGCGCGCTTCGCCGGCATCAACGATGAGCCGGTAGCGCTCGCGAGCTACCGTCGATTCGCCGGGGGTGTTCTTCGGGCAATGAAGCCAGCGTCTCGCCACCGCGCAAAGGAGCGAGAGAACCTCGTTGCGCGGCTGCCTGCGTGGCTGACCGAGCGGGGTAGGCGAGCGGTGATCGCTGCGCATGAGGACTGGGCCAATGCCGAGGCAGCCATCCCGCACCCCGACGCGGCGAGGCGATCATTGTGCGCAGAGCTGGTTTGGTCCACCGGGATGACCTTCGGTCATCAGAGTGAGTTCTCGTTTGCCTCCGAGCACGGCATCGAGCTGAGGCACCCATTCATGGACGCGCGAGTGAGCGCTGCCTTTCTTCAGGTTCCCACCGCCGAGCTCGTCTCACGCGAGCTGATCAAGCCCTTCACCCGCAAGTTGGCTGAACAGCTCGTTCCATTGGAGCTGGCCTATCGTCCGCCGCCCTCCGACTATTGGGGCGCTATCAGCTCCGCATGGGAGCACGCGGGGCTTTGGATTCAGGCGCTCGAGCAAAGCGGGCTGCTATTCGAAACCGGTATCGTCGAGCGCAATCTCCTGCTCGGCACGCTGCGCTCAAAACCTGTCGGCGCGTTCACCTTTCCGGAGATGGCGTGCCTTCAGGCTGAAGATTGGCTGAACGGATTATCCTCAAGCCAAGCGTGCTTTTGATGAATGCGCCTGGGGGTACGCACAACTCATGGTAGGCTGGAAGCCTTTCCGAGGAACTAGAGCATGGCAAAGACTAAAGAGAATTCATCTGACGCTGTTGTTGGCTCGGCACGCGAGGCCTCGCCTCGGCGTCCCTACGCGAAGCCCGAGCTCTTGGTCTACGGTCGGATTGAAGACATGACGCGAGCCAGCGGAAAGTCTGGCAAAGAGGGTGGACCGGGCGCAAAGCCTCGCAACTGAGCGCCCCCCTTGAAGTGAGCTTTGTTGTCGATTGGGGGCCTGATTCGGAGCCGAACGCAGAGGAGAGCTGGTTCGTCGTCTACGAAAGCAACGGCCAGCGGAACGTCGCGGTTGCGCGCGTCGGCACGGGCTACTTGGTGCGCGTGTTTGGAGTAAGTGACTACGAGGTGGGGTCCTCGAGAGTCACCTTCCGACCGCTCCGTGGCGTTGCCCCAACCGCAGTTGAGGACGCCTATAAGCTAGCGGTTCTACCCGCTCTGCATCAGCTCAACGGCCGGCCCGCGTTGCACGCTTCGGCGGTCGCCAACGATCAAGGAGCGGTAGCGTTTGTTGGACCGTCCGGCCGCGGAAAATCAACGCTAGCGGCCTTGCTCTCGAGCGGCGGCCACTTCCGTCTGATGGCCGATGACTACCTGCCGCTTCACCTTGATAGGGCTGGACAGGTCTGGGCTTCGCCCACGTCGACGGCCGTTCGCCTACGCGGACCAGCGGCCGAGCAGCTCAACGAAACCACGGTTTTCCATCAAGGGAAGTTCGTCGCGGAAAGGCCGGTGACGCCAGAGCCGCGGCCGCTCTTGCGTGTTTACGCCATCACCGTCGGCACGGATACCCGCGTCATCTCGATGAAGGGCCGGGACGCTGTGGCCGTGGTTGCAGAACATATGCAGCGCCTCGATCCGCATGACCCTGAGCTGCTGCGGGTCGAGTTCGAGTTCATCGATACGCTGGTCAAGCGCGTTCGCGTCGCGGAGCTCAGCTACCCAAGCCGCTACGAAACGGCTGCGATCGAGGCAGCGATTGCGCTCGACCTGCAGAGCGACTCGCGGGAGCAAGTTAGGTAACGACCACCAACTTTGCGTTCAACAGCGAGTCCAACAGCTCCGACAGATCTGCCTGTATTTTCTCCCCATCCGCGTCAAACTCAGCACCGAGCTGATCGCAGAGACCTCCAAACGATATGCCCTCACCAATGAGTTCCCAGGCACGCGTGGCGACCTCATTCATGCCGCAATACGTGCCTGTCCCGAGGTTCAAAAGCACCGCTTCCTCGTCGATCACGCGAGACAAGACCTGGGGTGAGCGAACGATGCGAGTGTCGCGAGAGACCATGGGTTTGAGCATAGATCAGGCCTGCCGAAGGAAGGGTGACTGGGATGCAGCAGGTTAGTTGCACGATACCGTTGCGGGGATCAGCCGTTGTGCTCGAGGTGCTTCGCTAATGGCCGACCTCGTCGAAGAAGCGTCGCGGCTTTGTCGTGAGTGCCAGGCTTGCTGCGACGGCACCATGTTTTCGATGGTGGAAGTGGACGCCGACGAGCTTCCGCTGGAATCGAGGCGACGCCTCAAGATCGTTGATGGGCCCACTCATATCGCACAGCCGTGCAGGCATTTGGAGGCCTCAGGTTGTGGTGCGTATCAAGACAGGCCGGCTCGCTGCAGGTCCTACGCCTGCAAACAGCAACGGGACCACCTTGAGAGTGGTGGGGATCTTGAGGCTCGACTGAAGAAAGTCCGCGCGATTCGCGCAATCGCCGCGCGGCTCCGTGAAGTCGGCGGCAGTCATTGGGAACTGCAGCTGCGAGATCCCCTGTCGTTGCCGAGCGAAGTCTCGCTGGATTTGGTGGAGTTGGCGGTGCGGTTGCACCGTGATCTCGGTTGGCGTCCCTACCGCAAGGAAGAGCCAGCGGCGCCGATGCGTGCAGAGCCTTCGGCTGACGACCCCTCGGAGCCGTGATACGGGAGCGCGTGACCAATCCGAGCGGGCGTCGAGACCCAGTTCGTTGCGCAGTGGTCGGCATTGGCCGCTGGGGCGCCCACTACCTCAAGGTCCTTGCAGAGACGCCGGGCGCCGAACTGGCGTCGCTGTGTGACACCAGCGAGCGCGCTCGTACGGTGGCGCTCGCAGCGCTTCCCACGGCGACTGCGTTCGCGCGGCTGGCCGACCTCGACCCTGCAGGCTTGGATGCGGTCGTCATCGCCACACCCACGGAGACCCATGCGGAGCTCGCGTGTGAAGCCTTTTCCAAGGGGTTCCACGTATTGGTTGAAAAACCGCTCGCGATCACGACAGCCGACGCTCTCCGCGTGGTGAGCTCCGCACGAAGGGCAGGAAGGGTGATCGCAACGGGCTACCAAATGGTGCATCACCCTGGGCACAGAGCTCTTGTTGAGGCCGCAATGGCACTCGGGCCGGTTGAGCACGTTCGAACCACCCGCTCGAGTCTCAGCCGCGAGCGACAGGACCCGTTGCTTCATGCGCTCGCTCCCCATGATCTCGCAACCTTCGCGCTGTTTTCCCGCAAACAGAACGGCGAGATTGCCCCGCAATGCGAAGGGATATCGGGAGACGGCTTGAGCGAGCTAACAGCACATTTGCGCAGCGTTGGAGCCAACGAGTTCACCGCCGAGCTGAACTGGTCCCGTGGCAAGCCGCTGCGCCGGACCGAGATCTTTTGCACCAACGGCAGTCTCTCCTTCGACGAGGCCAGCGGAGAGGTCACAGAAAACGGTCTCAATCCCAGGACTTTCACTGGGGCGCCGCTCAACCTGCAGTGCACGGAGTTCATTCAGACCATCGCGAGCTTGCGCCGCGGACCAGTGCTCCCCGGTGCCCTCGAGAACGTTGGGCTCGTCACGGCCGCCGACGCGATCGTCGTCTCGCGCCTGATCGAGCAGCTTGGAGCTTTGAGCCGAGCCCTCGCCAGCGTTCCGACGAGAGCCGTGCTCAGTCTATGAACCTTCCAGTGCAGGCCAGCATCAGAGCAGGGGTTAAACGCTACTAGAATCCCGCACAAGGCCGCACTAAACGGCTCAGACTACGTCTCGCCGAGAATCGAAGCAGTGATCCCTACTCCCAAAAGCAAAGCGGCTGCGCCGAACGAGGCAACGGGCGACCGTGAGCCGCTCGTCGATATCCTCGCGGTATGGCGGCCAATTCGGAAGCATTGGCTCACTGCGCTGTCCACGGCTGCATTGGTCACCGTTGGCGTCGGCTTCTGGACGATGCGCCAGACCAAGATCTATCAGGCATCCGCAGTCGTCCAGTTCGATCCCAATCCACCACGTCCACTCGGCGGCAAAGTGGAGAGCGTCGTCGAAATCGGCTCCGGGGCAATGTGGGACACCCGCGAGTACTACGAAACGCAGTACCAAATCATCCAGTCGCGGCGTGTTTCCCTGGCAGTCGTTCGGCAGCTCAACCTCAATTCAGATTGGGCGTTCATCAGCAACCTTCCGAAGGGTGTTCAAGCCCCCGATCGCGAGCCGCTCTCCGAAGAGGACGCCGCGGACGTACTTCGCGGTCGCATCAGCGTAGAGCCGGTCAAGCAGTCGCGACTCGCGACAGTGAAGTTTCAGGACGCCAACCCGGAGCGTGCCGCCGAGCTGCTCAAGCAAGTCGTGCGCACCTACAAGGAACAGAACGTCGACATCGCTCTCGAGTCGATGGATGAGGCGGCACGCTTCCTACGCACTGAACACGACAAGCTCAAGAAGGAGCTCGAGTCGAGCGAGATGGATCTCCACAACTACAAGGAGAAGAACAACATCCTCTCGGTTGAGTTCGAGGACAAGTCGAGCCTGTTCCGCGATCAGATTACCCAACTCTCCAACACGCTTACGTCGGTCCGTACCAAGCGGGAGCAGGTCGCCGCTCGCCGAGCACAACTTGCCAAGGTCAGCGGCGAGGACCCCGCAGTACTTCCCGCAGGGGAGCTCTTGCAATCGGTCTTCCTTCAGGGGCTGCGCACGCAGTACGTGCAAGCCACCCAAGACCGTGACGCCCTGCTCAACAGTGGAATGGGGAAGAACCACCCGGACGTTATTGCTGCCACAACCCGCATGGAGACTTCGCGGGCAGCGCTTCTTGGTGAAGTCAGAAACATCCAAGGTGCCCTCGATAGTGAGTTAGCCGCCATTCAGCGAGAGGAGGGTGGCGTTGCTGGACTCTTTGAGCAGTCGAAGAAAGAAGCGCTCGACCTGAACCTGCTTGAGATTGAGTACAACCGCCTCAAGCGCTCCAAGGAGAACACCGAGAAGCTTTACGGCGTATTGTTGGAGCGCTCCACCGAGAGCGCTTTAACCAGCCAAATGCGCATGAACAACGTCTCCATCGTGGACGAGCCGATGGTGCCCGGTGGGCCGATTCGACCCAACCTCCCGCTGAACGTCACCGGCGGTGCTGCCATGGGGCTCGTGATCGGCGCTGCTGCCGCTATGGCACGGTCGATGTTGGACCGGACCATGAAGTCGCCGGAAGACGTTGAGCACGTGCTCGGCGCAACCTTCCTCGGCCTCCTCCCAGAGTTCGACCCGGCAGCGGTTGGTCCAGGCAAAAGCCGCAGGCGCAGAGGTGCCTTGCGTCACCCCGAGCTCGTCGTGCACGAAGAGCCAATGAGCGGCGTCGCCGAGGCCTCACGCTCCATCCGCACGAGCCTCATGTTCATGGCGCCCGACAAGCCGATGCGGACGCTGCTGATTACCAGCGCTGGCCCGTCTGAGGGCAAGACCACCGTGGCCTGCTGCATCGCTACAGCGATGGCGCAGGCTGGTAAAAAGGTCGTGCTGATTGATTGCGACCTCCGCCGACCACGAGTTCATCGCATCTTCCGTGGGCGTGGGCATGACGTTGGTCCTGGCCTCACTTCGGCCTTGCTCGATGAGCCGCTGGATAATTGCGTAATCACGTCGGAGGTTCCCAATCTATGGGTGATTCCTGCCGGCCCCATCCCGCCGAACCCTTCGGAACTCCTACAGAGTGAACGCTTCAAGACCGTCCTGGCGCAGCTGCAACAGCGCTATGACCATGTCATCCTTGATAGTCCCCCAGTCGTCGCCGTGACGGATGCAGTCATCCTCTCAACGATGGTGGATACGACGGTGCTGGTCATTCGCGCCCTGAAGACGACGAAGGAGATTGGTAAGCACGCCACGCGAATGCTGCGTGACGTCGGGGCGAACCTCGCCGGGGTAGTGCTCAATGCGGTCAACGTGAACCGGGACGAATACGACTACTGGTATAAGTACTACCGTCGTGATGGTGGCTACTCATCCAATGCTCAGACCGTCACGCCGATGAACGAGCCATCGTCGCCACAAGACGACGGCGGGCACGGCAGACCGCCCGCCCCAATGGCCTAGCGGCGATAGCGGCAGCCTGGGCGCTAGCGGTAGCAAGGGTGCTCTAAGGCTGATTGTCCTCTAGGCAGAGTGTGCCCTGCGTAGGCTCAGCGCTTGCGCGGGTGCTTCTCACTCAATCGCGCGAAGCGCTCAGCATTGGCCGGCTCCTTCGCATCCTTCTTGGTCGCAGCTTCACCTAGCGCCTGAGCCACCACCGCAGACAGCCCAGCCTGATCGGCAGCGTCCGCGAGTTCCAACCAACGAGTCGCTGTGGGCTCCTGTCGCGCCGCGCGCTCATACCAAGTGACGGCTTGTTGCCGATTGCCGACGGTAACGTGTACTCCGGCGACCCAACGGTTTGTCTCGGCGCAGCCAAGACGCTGTGAACAAGCAGTCGAAACTACTTTTTCCAAAACAGTGTTGAGTTCATCGGAGGACCCGAGCGACGCGAGAGTCTGAGCCAGCAGCTGCAGGCATGGGAGCTTCTCCTCCGGCAGCTCACAGCTGGCGCGCAAGATCGTCAAAGCGCTCTCCTTGCGTCCTTCAAGCAACTCGACTCTGGCTCGCAAGCGCCCGGGCAGGGTGTGATTGGGATATTTCGTCGCAATTACCTGCGCGTCTGACTCCAACTTGCTGAGACAGTTCGACCGCTCGATTGCACAGGGTGCCTTCTTCGATTCGAGAGCCAGCAGTAGGTCTTCAGCGAGCCGGCGGCGTGGAGAAAGCTGGTCTGGGTCTCGAACCAGCGCCTCGCGATCCAAAGCTTGGCGAACCTCGAGCTTGGCTGCGGTACCAAAGCTTATCGAAAAGACTTCGAGAGCAAAGCTCCCCTGGTCTCCCTGTGGGACCGCGGCAAAAACCGCTTCGGTCGTTGAGGCATATCGCACTACGAGCGGCGCTGCTGTAGAGGCCAACGTGGGCTCGTACTCGAGCGCAAGGCGTACCTCCATCAGCCCCTGGTTGGAAAGACCACGGACAAGTAGGTATTCAGCGAGGAGCAGATGCGTGCGCCCTACCGTTGGTCCGCGTTCGAGCGCCCGTTGCACCCAGACAATCGGGTTCTCGCCCAATTGGCGCGCAGTGTAAGCACCCACCAACGGGAAATAGTAGTCAGCTGGATGACGCTCCATCAAACTCCCGAGACGCTCTTTCAGCGCGCCAGCGCGAGCGCTGTCTCTCGAGTTTGTGGCGGCCAGCAGCTCTCGCTGCACGCTGGCTCGGTCCTCTTCAAGGTTCGTCGGTCCACGCCAGAGCAAAAGGCAGCCGACCACGAGGGCTCCACCAAGCGCGATCCTAAGCGTCCAGACCGATGGGGCAGGACTAGCACTCTCGCGACGCGGAGCAGCGGACCACACGCAGCCGAGCGTGGCGGCTACAGCTGTACCAACGCCGGCGAGCTCCAAGCCCAGATCGACGAGGTTCTGCAAGATCAACACGCCCACACCAAACAAGGCGCCGAGCAAGACGGCGCTGCGCAAGATGCTTTGCCGCGCACTCCAGAAACCCCAAAGCAGCACGAGCGAGGCGACGACGGGGACGATAACCCCCCACTCAGCAACCCATTGAACAGCGACGTTCTCTGGGTGGGTATAAGCGATATTGCCCGGGGTTTGTGGGCGATAGGCGAAGAACACACTGGCGAATGCCCCACGCCCAATCCCGAAGACGGGGTGATCCTTGATTACTGGAAGGCTCCACACCGGCAACTGAAGTTTGGCCACATTCTCACTCAAGAGAGAGGGCCAGAAATCCTTTTCAGCGCCCAAGAGCGCGAACCCGGCCCCGACAAACAAGGCGGCAGTGGTTGCATAGCTAATGATCTTGGCCGACGCTAACTTGGCTTTGCGAGCGAAGGTCGCCCATATGCCAAAAGCAACCAACCCGACGACCAACGAGGCAACGCCGCCACGAGAGGCTGTTCTAAGCGAGACGGCCAATAGGATGATCAAGCCAGTTCCAAGCAACCAGCGTGAGGTCGGTGGCCGCTTCGAGAGCGCGAGCCCCGAGCCGATCAGAATATTTAGGTTGAGATAGCCCGCTAGATTGTTGGGGTTGATGAGGGGGCCTGCATCTCCGGGCTCCACGGGATGCAGGGGCTCGTAGATGCCAAACACGTGAACCGCAGAGAGCAACGCGTGGCCCATCGACACCAGCGCCACGACGACGGCCGTGGCGAACACTGCCAGGAGCGGAGCCGGTGCACCGTAGCGCCGCGCCATCCTAAGCGAGAGCAAAAAGGTCCCAGCGTAGGAAGCCCACTTGAAGGCTTCGAACAAAGTCGCGTCGGGGGAAAGCGACAAACTGGCTGTTTCTCGAACCCTGTCGAGCGGGAGCAAGCACCGCTCCCAAACATCGGCCGCTGCAGGCGACAGGACCTTCACCCACGAAAGTGGTAACGGCAACGCCTGGACGACGCAGTACAGAGCCAAGCAAGCAAGCACGAGCGCCGGAGCGAGCCGGCTCGCTCGGCTTTGAGCCGGCCGAATGGAGTCGAACAGGCCGCCGGCAAGCGCGAGCGCTCCAACCGGCAAAAATAGCCGTGGCGTAATGCCGCCGACCAACAACACGCTCAGACTGAGCACGAGGACCAAGAGCACAAACAGCCCTCGCTCGAGGCGCTCTTCCGCCACAGTCCGTTTATTTGATGAAGCCAAGGTACTCCGCAGGAAAGGTAGACGCTTCGTTGCGCGCTAGGGTCGAATATTCGAGCGTTCTTTCTTCTGTTTTTCCGCTAGGCCCGACGTGCAGAGCATGCTCCCGCCGTGGTACAAATCGCCCCGTGAGTTGGCAGCAAGGTTACTTGAATCGCTATTACGACAAGAGCCGCGGTTGGGTCGACGGCACCACGGAGTTTCACGATTTGTGCCGTAGCGCGATCGCGCCAAACGGGAAGATCCTCGAGATCGGAGCCGGCCCCACCAATAGGACGTCCCAGTTTCTGGCTTCTCTAGGAGAGACGTACGGCGTCGACATTGACCCCGATGTACACAACAACACTGCGCTGTCTCAGGCCCATACCATTAGTGGAGACAGCTATCCCTATGGCGACGCTACCTTTGACGCCTGCATATCCAACTATGTAGCGGAGCACGTTGAAGATCCCAAGGCGCACCTCGAGGAGGTTGCGCGGGTGCTGAAGCCCGGCGGGGCTTATCTGCTCCGCACGCCGAACCTCTATCACTATGTCTCACTCATTTCCTGGCTCACCCCGCATTGGTTCCACACGGCAGTAGCAAATCGCCTGCGCAACCAGCGTGGCCACCATGATCCCTACCCCACAGTGTACGCCATGAACACAAAGCAGGCGCTCACCAACCTCGCGCATAGCGCTGGCTTTGAGGTGGAGCGGCTTTCGCTCGTGGAGAAGGAGCCTTCCTATGGACTTTACGCGAGGCCTCTATTCTTCGCCTTCATGGCCTATGAACGGCTGGTCAACTCGTCCGAACTGGTAGCGCCGCTCCGCTCCAACCTCTTCGTCATCTTGCGCAAGCGCTGAGCAAGCCGCATGGCAGCGCTACCAACAGCACCCAAGCTCGAACTGCTCAGTTGGGTCCGTGAACCACATACCGAGCTTCAGCGCCACGCCGAGCAAGCGCTCTATCTCGCAAGGACTCACTTGGTTGAGCAGCTCGACCACAGCATCGGGATGGAGCTCCCAGTGTTGTTGGTCAAGGGCGCAGCCTTGGCGCTCAGCACGTACCCGACGCCGTGGGAACGCGCGATGTCAGATGTGGACTTGCTCGTCGATAGCTCTCGCTTTCTCGCGCTCATAAAACTGTTGAAGCGGAAGGGCTATGAGGAGGTTCAGCCTCAGGTTCGAGAACACTCTCGCAGCTTGCTGGAGGCGGTGCTGCTTCCTCCGGCGCCGATGCCTAGCATTCCGGTCGAAGTGCACGCGAGCTTGGATAAGGTCGCTCCCAGGCGCTGGCCCTTCTATCGTCTTTGGGAGCGAGGGGAGTCAGTAGGCAACGGTCTTCTACGGATCCCGAGTCTCGAGGATCACGTACTGCTCGTGGCGATTCACCTGGCAAGCGACGAGTTTGCGCATGCTTGGGGTCTTGTCGATTTGGAGGCATTGATCCGCAAAGGCGCGGACCTCAAGGTGGTCGAAGAGCGAGCGCGAATGTGTGGCGCAAGCACCGCCTTGCGACTTGCGCTGATGGCCCTCAAACATCGTCTTCCCGCCATACTCAGTGAGAGCGACCTTCCGCACGGAGTCGCATCGGTTGCGCGTGCACGCCTACTGAGCAAGCTTTTCGATCCATCGACCTGGCCTGTCTCCAAGACGAAGCCCAGCCTAGGCTGGGCTTGGATTGCAAAGCAGGCCGCCCTTCGTGACGACCCGCTTCACTTCCTCGAGGGTGTTGGCGCCTACGCTCTAGCGCGAGCTCTCGACCGAGCTCCGTCGCGACCTGCGCACGCGGGTAAGCGCTAGTGCCGCAAGCCCCACCATCAACCAACCGCCACGAGTGGAGTTGGGAACGGTGAACTCGCAGGCGCAGCCACCCGAGACGCCGTAACGCGGCCCGTTCGACTCCTCGTCCACATCTCCGCTTTCAACGTCTTCCCCGGTGGGACTCCAATCGCTGGGGGTCCCCACGGGCGAGCCTTCTCCACCTTGTGAGGCGAACGTCACGAAGCCGCCTTCGCTCACCTGTGCAGCCAGAGAGAGCGAACTACCAAGCCCCGCCGAGTCGGTCACCAGAAGTGTCACGTTGACGCTCGTTCCCCAAGTGTTTTCAGGCGCCTTGAAGCTCAAAGTCGCGGAGTTCTGAGCACCATGAAGCGCGCTCTCCGCGACCAGGGTGGCTGCTTCCCCGGCCTCAACGGTCACCAAAGCGACGTCGAGCGCAACGTTGTCCGTGGCTGCGAGCTCGACCGTTGGACTGATCCCATCTTGCGCCACCACAGTGAGGCTCGGCGCGTCATGGTCGTTGATCATGAAGGGGACGGAGAGTGCTTCTTGACCGGGGTTATCTCCTGCTGCGCGAACCACTACGCGGTAGGGGCGAGCCGCGAGCGCGCCCTTGAGATCGATGGAGGTGGAGGTGCCGTTGATTGACGAATAGGCCGGGTCCCACACAGGCTTGTCATCCGGACCAATGAGCGCCACTTCGTACGAGGTCACGCCATCAAGCTGATCCCACGTAACATGGAGCAACTGGCCGACCTCTACCATGGTGGGGCCGTTCTCCGACTGCCCGGAGAGGCTGATAAGCGGGGCCGGGAAGGAGAAGTTGTCGAGACCGTAGAGGAAGCCGTCAGCACCACCAACGAGGATCTCGTCCTCACCGTCGCCGTCGGAATCAGCAATCACAGGCTCCCCCACGGAAACCCCAAGATCCGCTGACCAGCGCACATCCATCGAGCACGGATCGATGACGTACACATGGCCGTCGGAGGAACCAACGACTGCGGCTGGACTCCCATCGAGATTAGCTACGCCATTGACGTTGCTGAAAATCCCCGTTGCCTTCCCCGCCGCGTTTGCCTCCTCGACGGAGGCATACGCCACACCGTCTGCGTAGGTGCGGCTACCAACCATCGCCCCGGACGAAACGTCATAAAACGTCAGGGTTGAGGAGAGCACCGCTGGCGTCACGTAGCGTTGCGCTGAGCCGCAAGAAAGCACCACCCCCGCCATACCGTTTACTGGCTTATTGAGATCCGCTTGCCAGGCCACAGCACCATTACCACTTACGAGAGCCGGACCATCATAGCCCGCTTGCAAGAGCAAGCGTCGGTCGCCGCTGGGACTCTCGGTCACCATCGGAAGGGAGTAGTTCATATCCGGAAGGCTTGCGATCGCGGTGGCCTGCCCCGTCTCCGAGCTGCGCTGCCAGAGCGACGCGAACGTCATCGAATACCACTCATCGACGCCGTCGCTGTTCAGGTCCCCCACCGAAGAGCCAAAGAACCCACCCGTCAGAATCGGCGCGCCGACGAAGGTGGTTGCGCCCGTCTGAAAGTCCACGGCTGTTTGGTGGATCTGCCCGCCGTAGTTTCGCCAATCGACCCCGACCAAGGTTTCGGCGCCATTCTTGAGCGCAACGGGCGCTCCCCACGCAAAGCCGCTGGGCATTGCGATGGGGGCAGAGGCCGTACCCGATTGCGAGTCGATCGAGACCAACTTGGTTCCGTCCTCGACGCCTACGACTCTCGTACCGTTGTTCAACTCGAGGATCGAGCTACTGTTCAGATTCGGATTCCACCAGCGGGGGATGGGAGGAATGATCCACGAGGCGTAGCTGGCATCCGCGACGACAGTGCCAAGCGCGGTGCCGGAGAGCAGGACGAACGGACCTTGCGCATCACTTGCCACGAGTGGCGCAGCCCGCAGCGAGCCACCTCCGACGAAGGCCCCAAGGTGAGATCCATCAACCCAGGTCAGGCCGTTGGTGACCTCCATGAATTGATTGAGCACCTGCACGATACCGGTGCTCTCACCGACCGCAATCTGAGGGTAGGGTCGAGTCGAGTAGTCCGCCGTCATCAAACCGGTGATCGAGCCCAGGATAGGCTCATGGGTCGCTACTAACTGCCACTCATTACCCAATAGCTCATAGCCCTCGAGCAACCGAAAGGAGCCAACATTGGAAAGGGTGTAATCACCCTCTGCTTCACCCGCCAAAAGCAAGGGTTGGTTGTTGGGCCGCGGCAACACCGCCAGCCGATGGTCAATCGCGGCGGAAGACCGCCTTGAAGCGTCCGTCAGCCGTAAGGCCCGCCGGTTGGGCAAGCTCGACCCAAGCTGAGCGAACGGAACCAAGTTGGCCGGGCTGTACTTGAATACGGAGAGACCGTTTGCGCCAGCAAGGACCAACTCAGCGCCCAACTCACCGTCGAGGTTGTGAGCTCCCTCGAAGCGAGCCGCAGAGATCTCCTGCAGCAACGAACCATCGACTCCGGACAATACCCGCGTTGTCCAGTCAGCGTCGGCTGCGTTCTTGAAGGAGAATACGACCTCGGAAAGACCGTCCCCGTCGAGGTCTGTCGCAACATCGGTGGTAGCTGCAAACTCTGCCTCGAAAGAGCCAGACGCTACGGCCCACATGAACTCGTTTTGGCCGGTCGCCACGTCCACACGAAAGGCCGATATGCTTGGTCCTACCTGACTGGCGACGTGCGAGTTTTGTTGCACCAGCAGAACCTCGAGGTCGCCTTGCCCGTCGAGATCGACCGCATACGCCGAGGCGTGGATGAACGGCCAACCGGCGACACCTTGGGCCTCGAGACTGGCCAGAAGCGAGCCATCACTGCCACGAAGGACCCGCGCGTTGGTGAAGGAGGTAAGCACGACCTCCATCTCACCATCACCGTTAAGGTCGAGCAGCGCGTCTGTGCCCGAGCTAATGGTCATTGGGTCGGAGGCGACGGGGAAGTCCCAAAGCTTGGAAGCTTGGCCGGCTGCGAAGGAGTAGGCGGAAGCGGCGTCGATCCCCCACTTTGCACCAATCGCGTTGTCGATGTAGACGTCAGCTAAGCCATCGCCATCGACGTCCCGAACTCGAACCACGCCAACCTGCTCAACCAGTTCGAGCGAGGAGCGCCAACGCTCTACCCCGGTGCTTCCCTCGAGCACGATGGCATGCTCCTGGATCTGCACCACTACCTCGACGGTCCCGTCCCCATCGAGGTCGGCAATGCCCGCAACCTGGCCTGGACCGAGCACCTCGGTTTGCCACAGCGTTTGCTGCGTTGCCATGTTGAGCGCCACGAAACGTCCACCGCGGGCGACGATCGCGTGGTCATGCGGCAGGCCCGCGAGCATCGGCGCATTCGCAAACGTCACTGTTTGGTTGGAGGGGGCGCCGCCTAGGAAGGTGCGCCAGGCCACGTTGGGCCCTGCGAGATTCACCGGACCGGAAGCGACAGCTGTGCGCCCTTGGTCCCGCCTCGGCACTCGCCATTCATCACCGTGCGAGGCTGCTGGAATTGCGTAGGCCGCACCGACAAGACACAGAAGAAGGCTCGTTCGTTGAAACCGTCGCATACCCCCACACTCCTTCGAACTTCGGCCAAGAGCATCTCGCGTGAGCGCCTCAGCCGCAACAGGCGCCGCCCAATCCACATCCGCCGAGCAATGCCGCTGGGCGCCCAAGCTGATCACAAAAACCGTGCTAGCGAAGTGCAATGGGAAAACGCTTATGATTTCGGCCTCGGAAGAACGCGGCGGCGGCAGGAACTCACGCCAAACATTTGACGCTGCGCCAAGATTACGGCGTTAGCAGCGGTGCCTAGCGACTCCGACCTGAACGCTCCTCTGGCCTGGGGCAACCTATGGCAAGCTGCATCGGCTGCTCGACGCAAAGGATCTCGATGCCTGGTTCTCTCACTCATCTGAACAAGCGAGTCGCTCAAAACCAGCGCCAGGTCGTCGTAGCCGTGCCGATGTTGGTTGGGGTGGCGGTCACGCTGGGGTGGGCATTCGTTGCCTTTGCCATGGCTGATTCGCTGTACGGCCCCTCAGCCGTCGTGGCCTCGATTGCCACCGTTGCCGCGACCGTTGCCATGTTCTTGTGGCGACCTGCCGAGGGCCGCGAGCCCGTTCGCGTGGTCGGCCTGATGGTGCTCGTTCAGACCTTCCTGAGCGCAGGTATGTCCGTCCTCCGAGAGGTCGACCCGGCGACGGCGCATTCGCGACCTTCTCCCGAGGCGTACACCTTTGCCACCGTCTCCAGCGTGGTCTTCACGCTCTGCTTCTTGGCTGGTCTTTGGGTGGGTGCGCCCGGGCCATCGAAGAAGCTACCGGATCCAGTGACGAACTCCTCGGGGCCGACGCAAAGTAACATTCTCATCCTTGGGGTCATCACAACCATCGTAGTTCTTGCGATGTCTCTGGGCGTGGGTAGGAGCCTAGGCATACTGCCCACAATCCTGTTCAATACCTCACTTACGATCCCGCTGTTTACTGCACACTACCTGATGAAGGGAGGCAGCCGGCTTCCGCTTTACTTGTCGCTCGCCGCACAGGTTTTTTTGGCGATTTACACCAGCATGTTGGGGCTGGCCATTCTCCCCATACGGGATGTTTTGCTCACGTACGTGGGCTTACGAAAGCGGGTTCCGTGGGGGTTCGTGGCGCTATCCGTCATCGCGTTCATGGTCCTGAATCCTGCGAAGGCTTTGTTTCGTCAGCAAGTCGCTGATAGCGGGCCTATCACCTTCGAACAGGCCTTGGTGGTTTGGGAAGATTCGCTTGCAGACACGTGGTCAACACAAACTATTGAGCGGTCGGAAGCGCGAGAGGGGGCGCTGCGTACGACAACCGAGCGCCTCGACTACAATTGGCTCTCCGCCCACGTGTACACGGTCGTGCCCGACCGCATACCGTATCAGCTTGGGCGCACCTACGAAGACGTGCCGCTCTTGTTGGTCCCGCGGGTCCTCTACCCTGACAAGCCCACCAGCCAGGGAAAGACCCGCAGCCGTTGGCTAGTTGAACTGGGAGTCCAGAGCTCAACCTCGACCGACACGGTAGCCATCTCTCTTCCAGCGTCCGCCGAAGCGTACTGGAATTTTGGTTGGCTGGGCGTTTTCGTCGTCGGAACTATCTTGGGTCTGAGCGTTGGTGCGCTATTCCGAATTCGCATTGCCGATCCACTCGGCCGCGTCGCTTGGACAGTCATGGTGGCTACCACCTGCACCTTCTTCTTGGACATGGTCGTCTGGATGGTGCCGCAGATTGTCATCGCGCTGATCTGCGTACCGCTGGTCACCTTCTACTGCGGGCTTGGCAGAACGAGGCTCAAACAGTCATTGAGCAGCAGCGGTAGGGGCCAGTCAGACATCAACCAGGACCAGCGACAGAGCATAGCTGACGGCGAGGCACTATCACTTACCAGCCCGCTGAACGACCGCCCCTAGTGCCTCGAGGATGCCGTTTACACCAACCTCATAGTTCCACGGTTGGATTAGCTCAAAGGAGCGAGCGCCCATTTCCGCGAGGCGTTGAGGGTCAGCAATCACCTCATCAATCCTGTTAGCTAGTTCCTTGACGTTGCCCATGGGGAAGGTGAAGCCGTTGCGCCCCTCTTCAATGAAGTCTCCGGCTGACTGAACACGGTCTGAGGTGATGACCGGTAAGCCAAAGCACATCGCTTCACGAACTGTTAGCGGGTTCACCTCGTGTTCCGATGGTAGTACGAATACGCTTGCCAATGCATAGTAGCGGCCGAGCGTGCTCATGTTCTGTGGGCCGACGAACTTCACACGCGGGAGCGCCTTCTCGCGACAATACGTTTGCAGTTCCTCGTTCATCGGCCCCCCACCAACCATGACCAGATTGGCCGGCGTCTTCAGCTGCTCGAACGCAAGTAGCAGGTCTTTCGGCCGCTTGACCGGACGCATCAACGAGACGTGCAACAGCGTCGGGAGGGATGGATCGAGTCCTAGCTCGCGCAGCGCCGACTCACGATCGCCTCGGCGCTCCTGCGCTTCCCGCATCCAGCGCTCATTGTCCACGGCCAACGGTGACCAGAAGATCCGCTCAGCAGGCACGCCGTAGTGTTGATAGAAGGCGCGCGCTCTCCCGCTCATTGCCAGCGCTGCATCAATGTTCGCCGTAAACTGACGTCTAAACGTCTCACGTAGCCAAGCGGGGCGCTGCGAGTTCGAGTCGAGCACGGTATCTCCGTGGAAGAGGATTGGAAGGCGCAGCGCCTTGGCACAGCCGAAGGCCAGAATCTCCGTCGCCGCCACATACCCATGCAGATACAAGGCGTCGAAGCGACCAAGTAGTAGCTCGTTGGCGATCCCCAGGTTGAGCTTGGCCGTGGGCCGTTGGCGATGCGGGTGGGGGCTGTAGTTGCGGAGGAATTTATGCCGATACCCTTCCAGAAGTGGAATATCCCAGACGAACGTTTGCCCGAGCCCCTCCACGACAGCGGGCTTGATGCCAACCTCACTCATGTAGAACACGGTAAGGTCAACCTCAGGTCGTTTGGCGAGCCGCTGCAGCAGCGGTACGATGTACTGGATTGGATGTGAAATCAGCGCAGCTAACTTAGTGGGACGATCGGCTGCGAGCATGCCCTTGCCTACTACTCGCACGGTGGCTGTGCAAGTGATGAGCCCGACGATCGAGAGAGCAAGGCTTTACAGAGCCGCGCGGGGATGCTTGGATTCTCCGGTGTCATCTACTGAGCTCGCCGGTCACTCCTGCCTGAGCAAGCGGCCCTCGCTTCGCTGACATGTTGCGCGTCCACTATTTTCAACGCCGACGGCGGCCAAACGCCAACTTCAGTCTGGAGTTCATCTTTGACGACGTGCGCAAACGCCTTCGCAGCGAGGTGGACGCCCGTGTGGTGACAGCGCCTTGTTACAGCAACGGATTTTCTCGCAGAGTTGCGATCGCTGCCCATGCCGCAGTTCAACAGGGGGAGATCAACCACATCACTGGCGACATTACCTTCGTAGCCATCCCGCTGCGCAAAGAGCGCACGGTGCTCACCATGCTCGATTGCGGTAGCGTCTTGCACGCCCGTGGCCTCAAGCGCCTACTGCTTCAGAAGGTGTGGCTGGAGTTGCCTGTCGCTGGCAGCGCCGTGGTGACGACGATCTCCCAGCAAGCCAAGGCAGAGATTGTCGCTCTGACCGGCTGTGACCCGGCCAAAGTCATCGTCATCCCAGTCGCGATTTCGCAGCAGTTTCAGTTCACGCCACGAGAATTCAATCAAGAGCGGCCGCGGATCCTCGCGCTCGGCACCGCTCCGAACAAGAACCTGGAGCGGCTCATCGCTGCGATTGATGGTCTCGCCTGCACCCTGGTCATCATTGGGCAGTTGCCGCAAGAACATCGCGACGCCCTTGTTCAGCGGCAGATTCAGTTTGAGAACTATTACAATCTAAGCAGTGAGGCCGTGATAGAGCAGTATCATCGCTCTGACTTAGTGAGCTTCGTGTCCACCTACGAAGGCTTCGGTATGCCAATCCTGGAAGCTCAGGCTGTAGGTCGTCCGGTGATAACGAGCAACCTGAGCTCGATGCCTGAGGTAGCTGGGGACGCTGCATGTCTCGTCAATCCACTGGACGTAGCCTCGATTCGCAGCGGGCTTCTCCGTGTAATCGAGGACGCACCCTATCGAGAACAGCTCGTCGTGCGTGGCCGAGAGAACGTGAAACGCTTCGATCCCGAGAGGATCGCTCGGCAATATCTCGAGGTCTATCAAAAGCTAGCGAGCTGAAGGAGTGGCCGGACTCAACATCTTGCGCGCAATCTCCGCCATCTTTGTTTTCGCCTCCCAGTGAAGGATCTCTCTCGCCCGCGCTGGGTTTCCGCAGCTTCGTCGAATGTCACTTGGACGCAGCAATTCAGGGTCGGTGTCGACGTGCTCCTGATAGTCGAGACCTAGCTCGGCAAACACCGAGGCCACAAAGTCGCGCAGGGAGTGAGTCTCCCCAGTAGCAATCACGAAGTCCTGCGGCTTTTCGATCTGCAGCATGCTCGCCATAGCCTCGACATACTCAGGTGCCCAACCCCAATCGCGCTCGATATCGACGTTGCCGAGCTTGAGCCTTTCTTTGCTCCCGCCCGCTATTCTCTTGGCAGACTCAATCACTTTGCGAGTTACGAAGCGCTCGGGCCTCAAGGGGGATTCGTGATTGAAGAGGATCCCTGAACAAGCCCAAATGCCATAGGCGTCTCGGTAGTTCGCTACAGTCCAATAGGCGGTGGCCTTGGCGACACCGTACGGGCTTCGTGGCATAAAGGGAGAGACCTCTGTTGCTCCGCCGGGCGGTGTCTCTCCGAAGCACTCACTGGAGCAGGCGTTGTAGAAGCGCGCTTTGCTCTTGAGCACCCGCAGCACCTCGAGGATGTTGAGCGTACCGAAGGCGATGCTCTCCAAGGTTTCTACCGGCTGCTCGAACGAGAGGCCCACCGAGCTTTGCCCCGCGAGGTTGTAGATCTCATCGGGAGTGTGCTTCAGCAATGCTTGGAGAACGCTTCTAAAGTCCGTGAGCGCCATCGAGATGAGGGTCACCTCGTTCTTGATGCCGAGGGTGTTCAGTCCGGAAAAGCTTGAGAGCTGGGCGTCACGTGAGGTGCCAATGACTTGATAGCCGCGCTCGAGCAGGGTGCGCGCGAGGTAAGCGCCATCCTGGCCAGACACTCCACTGATCAGCGCTCGCTTCATGTTCGTTCTGTAGCTCCAATTGGCACCGCCACCAAGTTAAGGAGTGTCTCTAACAAAGCTGGGCAGCACAGCCGTGGCGGTCGTGATAGGAGGTGGCTGTGAAGCTCGTCTACATCGTTGATTGGCTCCCGCCAGACTACGGGGCAATCGGCCAATATGCGCTGAAGGAGGCGCGCGAGCGGGCCGAGCATGGGGATGAGGTTCACCTTTGGGGCCTTTCTTCCAGGCAAAGCAGCGAAGAAGTCGAGCTCTTGGGGGCAGGCAGACTCGTGATTCACCGCCTGCTTTCGGGCGCTGTACCGCGCAGCAACCTCCGCGAGCGAGCCCGTTGGACGCTCGGGACCAACGCACGTCTTGTTGCGAGCGCCCTTCCTCAGATGCGCAGTGCAGACGAGATCTTGTTCACGGCCAGCCCGCCGTTTTTGGAACACCTCATCATTCCGCTGAGGCGGTTGCTGAAGGGTCAGGTGATCTTCCGCATCGCCGACGTTCACCCGGAAGTGTTGATGAATGAAGTGGGCCGGGTTCCAGCCTGGTTACGTGCGTTTCACGCACTGACCCTGCGCCGACGGCGTGAAGTGAGTGTGCTGGAGGTGCTGGGCGAGGACCAGCGTGAGCTCATGATCGCGAATGGCGTAGCTCCAGAGCGAGTGCGCTTGCGCCGGAGTGGGTCCCCCATTTCCTGGGACAGTCAGTGCGGAAAACTCGCTCGACCGCCAGCGCTCGACGGTCTCGCAATACTGCTTTATTCAGGCGCGGTTGGTCATGCACACGAGATCGACACCTTCGTCGCGGGCTATGCACTCCACCATCAACGGGGGTTGGGCGGCGTGGGCCTATGGCTGAACGCCGAGGGAACCTTTGCCGACCGCTTCGAGCAAGAGGTCCGCTCCCGCGGGCTGCCGATTCACCGCTCGAAGACGGTTCCACTCGCAGAGCTTTGCAGCCTACTCAATACGGCTGACGCACACCTGATCACGCTCAAGGACGCCTATGTCGGCTTGGTCGTCCCATCCAAGATGTACGCCTGCTTGGCCTCGGGAAAGGACATTCTCTACGTCGGAAGCCCGCGGTCAGACGTGGACCTCTTGTGCCGACGGCAACGACCAGACGGCTACTTCCAAGCAGCTGTTGGTAACTCCGACGGGGTAGCAGCCGCGCTAAACGCACTCTCTCGGCGCGTGTCCGAGGGCTCGTAACGTTGTCCGCGACGCTGAACTCGCTCTGAACGTAAACGCCACCACCCGCAACAAACCCACTGCCTTCGCCATGAAGGCTTCTGCACCCACAAGAATGATCGCGCAGCGCTCGCGCTTGCCGGGGGAGGCTTCCCGGGATACGAGTGCGCCCGCAAAGGTGAACGTATGAGCCAGCCCTCCACTCGCAAATCCATCCTCGTTACCGGCGGAGCCGGGTTTATCGGTTCCCATCTCAGTGAGAGGCTTCTCGCTGCCGGCCACAAGGTGTCGGTGATCGACGATTTGTCGACTGGTTCACTCAAGAACATCGAGCATCTCCGGTCGAACCCCGACTACCACTTCTGCCGAGATACGGTCCTCAACAACCTGGTTCTGGATCGGCTCATTTCCCAAGCAGACGTGGTGGTGCACCTGGCCGCGGCGGTGGGTGTGCAGCTGATCGTAGAGCGGCCGGTGCACACGATTGAAACCAACGTTGCCGGCACGGAGACGGTGCTGCGTACGGCCTTGCGCTACGGCGCGAAGGTGCTGATTGCCTCTACCTCCGAGGTGTACGGCAAAGGCTCCAAGATCCCCTTCAATGAGGAGGATGACGTGCTTCTGGGCAGCACCGCCAAGAGCCGGTGGGCCTACGCCGCCAGCAAGATGGTCGACGAGTTTCTCGGCCTTGCATACCACCGCGAGCACAACCTCGAGGTCGTTTGCTTCCGTCTCTTCAATACCGTTGGTCCTCGCCAGACGGGCCACTACGGAATGGTGATCCCGCGCTTCGTTAAGGCCGGACTCGCCGGCGAGTCGATTCCCATCTACGGGGACGGCTCGCAGTCACGTTGCTTTTGCGACGTCGCCGACGTGATTCGCGCCATTCACGGGCTGATGGATCACCCGGATGCAGTGGGTCGCGTGTTCAACATCGGTGGCCTCCAAGAGATCAGCATTGCCGGCCTCGCTGAGAAAATTCGGGATCTGACTGGCGGCAAGTCCGCCATCCAGAAGATCCCCTACTCGGAGGCCTACGCTCCTGGATTTGAGGACATGCAGCGACGCCAACCCGACATCTCACGTATCAATGAGCTGATTGGTTGGAAGCCGGAGCTCACGCTTGACGAGATCCTCGTGCGCGTTCGTGATTGGATGGTTGATTCTCGGAGAAGCTGATGTCTCTGTCCGTTCTGATCCTCGGCGTTGAAGGCGACTGGGGATTGATGGGCTCGTACGGTAGAGCCTTCGCCGAAGTGGGCGGAGATGTATCGTATTGGAACTTTAGTGCCGCAGTCGCGGCCCACGCACGGTTTGGGAAGGTCGGGCAGCGAATCGCTGGCTACCTTCCAATCGAGCCTTGGATCCTCAAGGCCAACCGAGACCTGATTACGACTGTCATGGAACGCAAGCCAGACGTGGTCGCGTTCACCGGCGCGGACTTGCGAGCTGGCGCGTTGGCGCAGCTAAAGATTGCCTGCCCCAAGACCAAGCTCGTCTTACTTTGGCAAGACACGCTGTTGAACCTTGGTGACGCGCTACTCAATTGCATGCGGGTGGTGGACATCGTGGGCTGCTACTCCCAAACCGCAATTGCCCAACTTGAGTCGCTCGGGGCAAAGAAGGTCCTCTGGACGCCTTTCGCAATGGATTGCGAGTTATTTTCCGAGCAGGTCGATATCAGCCCGAGCGAGCGTCTCTCCTTTCAGAGTGACGTGAGCTTCATTGGTAACCATCGACCAGAGCGTGAGCGCGACATCCTTCGGTTGCTGGACGCTGGGGTAAAAGTAAAGGTTTGGGCAGCAGCTACCTGGCCGAAGTTGGCGAGGAACAAGGACCGAGTAGCTGAGTATTTTCAGGGTAAGCCACTGTTCGGCAAGGACGTCGTCAAGGCGATGCGCTGCTCGACTCTAGCGCTCAATCTCATCGACCCTTTGAACTTCCCGGCGGCCAATATGCGTGTCTTCGAGACCTATGCATGTTCGGCCACTCCGCTATGTTCTCGTTGTCCTGAGGTTGAGAGTATTTTTCCAGATCGGGAGGCGGCGTTTTACTTCGATGATGCCCAGCTGTCGCAAACGGCGCTCGCGCTTTTGAAGCAGAGTGAGCTCGTCAAGGCGGTCGGGGAGCGCGGGCGTCAAGCGGCATTGGCGGCGCACAAATACGCGCACCGAGCTCACGCTATCCTTCACGCGCTGGAGTTGAATTGAGCTTCCTCGTTTACCAACCTAACGGAACTACTCGGTGACCTCGATGTTAAGGCAGCTAAAGTCAATGCTCCCCAGTCCAGTAAAAGCGGGGCTCCGGCAGGTTGCCTACGCATCCTTTGCAGCAGATCCCAAGAGCTATTGGGACTACCTGAGATTGACTCAGGCACCGAGGGGCCGGAGCGCAGAGGCCGCAATGGCGCAAATCCGGGTGCGGCAGTTGGGTGGCTCGGAGGTTTCGCTCAGGCCAGGGACAACGGATGCAACCACGGTCTTCACCACCTTCGTGCACCGGTATCACCGTCCCCCACGAGACGCCCAGATTCGGCACGCGCCTGTAATCATGGACCTTGGGGCCAACATCGGTCTAACGATGGCCGATTTTGCCACCGCCTACCCCGAGAGTCGTGTCATAGGCGTGGAACTCGACCATCAAAACGCCGAGATCTGCCGACGTAACATCAGCCCCTGGCGCAATCGACTCCAACTCGTCGAAGGAGCGGTTTGGTTCGAGGACGGCCAATTGACCTATGAGGTCAGCTTTGGCTCCGAGGACGCCTTCACGGTGTCGCCTTCGGAGAAATCCACGCGCGGAACAGCCGTCACCGCACGCGCCATGAGCATTACGAGCATTCTGCGCGAGGTAGGCGACCCGCCCATCATCGATTTCCTGAAGATGGATATCGAGGGCGCCGAAAGCTCCGTCCTTGAGAAGAATACGGATTGGGCCGCTCGCGTGAAGGCGATCAAGGTGGAGCTCCACCACGGCTACACGCATGACGCCGCGATCGCTGCGCTTGAGCGGATGGGGTTTTCAGCGCGCCGAGCTTCGGATCACGTCGACTCAGTAGAAGGTGTTCGTCCCTGAGGCGGCCCATTCGTTGCGTTGGGGCTGCGCGCCAGCAGCCTTTGACGAATAGCGAGGAAGGGTCGTTCTACCAAATGGTGCACGAATAGTGCGGCTCCCGCCATACAGATAAAGCGCCAGAGCATGCCCTTCAGGGTGCCGGCGCCACCCATCATTTCGACCAACGATCGCGGCAGCACATTGTGCGTTAAATAGATGGCGTAAGTCAGACCTCCCAAGTATGTGAGGCCGCGGAAAGAGAATCGCGACCACGCAGAACTCCCATGCACGCATGGGAGGAATACCATTGCAAAGGTCCACGTTCCGAGGGTGGGAGCGGCGATGAACATCCAACGGCTTGGAGGCGGAGGAACGGTCACGAGCACCGCGATGGTGCCGACAATCCCCACAACACCAAGCAGCGTTGCCATGCGACCTAGACGCTCCCAGACCAAAGGATGCCGCTGATACATGAGTGCAAATAGCAACCCCAGGAACAGCCCGTGACTCCGCTCATGGGTAAGGAATGGAATTGTTTCGTTTGCCTCAAAGTTGGCGAACCTCGACCCGACTGCCACAGCCTCCAAGGCAAACGTTAGAAGCAACGCAATTGGTAGAGACCGGACCTTCCGCAACAGAAGCACAACGAGCGGCAGCACTAGATAGAAGTGCTCCTCGACACAAAGCGACCAGGAGATCATGTATCGGAGATCTCCGCCGTACACCTGGGTAAAGGTTAGGTGCGTAAGGATGACCTTCCAGGATTGTGGCCCATGAAACTCAGGGGCTCCCGGGAGGAAGTAGAGCGTGAGCAACATGAAGTAATAGGGCGGTAGCGTTCTCATCCAGCGCTTGAAGTAGAAGCGCCACGGTTTCATTGGGCCCCTCTCATCTTCCCGAAGGAGCTGCCCGCCGAGCAGCCAGCCACTAATGAGCATGAACAGGTCAACGCCCATCCAAAGCGCGTTGCGTGTCGACGCTAAGCCCGGCACCTTCAGCACGAGATTCGGCGTATGGGCCAATACCGTCATGCAGAAGATCGAGCGTCGGAAAGCGCAGCTCGGCTTGTCTCATTCGACCGACGGACTCCGTGCCTCAGAGCGCTTCAGAGCGGGTGAACTCTGCGCTGGGGCGCTCACTCTCGAGCGGGATGACGAGCTCGCTGCCAACGCGCACGAGATGCTCTTCCAACGCGTCCACCACCATCTGAACGAGCATCTCTGACTGCGGGTTTGCCTCGCCCTGCTCGCTGCGCCATTTCACGCAGACCGTCAGAGAGCCAAGCTTAAAGGTGGAGGTGGCATCTCCTACAGCCCCCAATTGAACCTCACGTACGACCTCCTGGGTGAGCGGGCGGGTGAGTGTAAAATTTGAGATCTCGGCTTCTTCGCAGAAGCTCTTGAGGACTTCAAAGATCTCGTTGGTATTGGAGGCGCTGCGCAGCTTTGCCGGCAACTTCGGCACCAGGCGGCGGAAGCGGTCTGCATCCACGGTGCGCATGAAGGCGCGTCGTTCTCGCGCTGCACGAAAGTAGTCGGCGAAACCAGCGAGCCGAACTAACGCTGCGAGCACCAGGCTCGATACCAAGAGGGCTAGGCCCACCTGCCACCAACGACCGATGTAAAGCGCGATAGCCGTAGCGGTGAACACCACGCTCACACCGTAGATGATGAGCACAGCGCGCCGATGCGTGAGGCCCATATCGAGCAGCCGGTGGTGGAGATGTCCGCGATCGGGCGAAAAGATCGAGCGGCGCTCGAGGATGCGTCGGACCATCGCCAACAGCACATCAAAGATGGGAACGCCGAGAGCCACGATGGGCACCAGCAGCGCAACCGGCGTGGAAGCGCGAGGCCCCCCAGCGAGCGAGGTGACGGCCAGGACAAAGCCGAGGAAGTAGCTGCCTGAATCCCCCATGAAGATGCGAGCGGGGTTGAAGTTGTGAAACAGGAAGCCGATGACCGCGCCCATGGTGGCTGCCATCAGCAGGCACACCCAAACCACGTTGCCGACATAGCCAACGGTGAAGATGGTCACGCAGGCGAAGAACACGACTCCCGCGGCCAAGCCATCCAACCCGTCAATCAGGTTGACTGCGTTGATGATGCCGACGATCCAGAAAACGGTAAACGGCAAGGCAAAAATGCCTGTGCCCACCGTCATGGTGGTGAGCGGTAGCTGGATTGAGTCAATGCCGTAACCACATGCGTACGCAAAGACCGCGACGATGACTTGGGCAAACAACTTGTAGAGAGCGCGAATGCCGCGCAGATCATCCACATAGCCGACCGCGCACATGACGCTGCCACCAACGAACAGCCCAAGAACCCGCTTGGCGTCGCCAGTGAAAGACTCTGCCACTACTGACTCAACGAAGAATAGGAGCAACAGCGGTGTGAAGAACGCGAGCGCGATGGCGATGCCACCCAGGCGGGGAATCACAGTCGCGTTGACGTTGCGCCCCCCGGGCTTGGATACGGCGCCGAGTCGCAAAGCAAGGCGGCTCACCAGCGGCGTAAGGATTGCCCCCACTAGCGCTGCGACCAAGAACGCCGCGACAAAGCTCCTCATACCCTGGCTTGCTCCTACCAGACTTGGTTGCGGGGGTCTTTGCAGAGTTCACGCTCAATCAACGAGTTCGTTGACTGGCCGCCCAACGCTCGTTCAGCAGAGCCTCACTTGTCTTGTTTCGAGCCGTAAAAGGCTCTGAAAGTGTCAATTATGTGACGGCGATCTCGCTCTCGGAGGTAGGGGTGCACCGGGATGGCCAGCACCTCTCGCGCTGCGATCTCCGCCTCGGGAAGTTGGGGAACCTCCTGACCCCAGTCGCTCCAAAGCCTCTGAAACAAGGTGGTCTTGTGGATCGGGGTTGGGTAGTAGACCATCGTCTCGATCTGCTGCTGCTCGAGGTAGGCACGGAGCTCTTCACGCTGGGGCGTGCGAACCACGTAGTGATGGAAGACCGACTGTTCGAGCGTTGGCAGGGTGAGCTCAGCCGCTACAGCGATCGGCGAAAGCTCCTGCTGATAGAACGCGGCGTTCGCGCGGCGCGCGGCGGTGAGACGGTCGAGCTCGGGCAGCTTGGCACGTAGCAGCGCGGCCTGCAGGGCATCCAATCGGAAGTTACCGCCCAAGAGCTGGTGGTCATAACGACGCTCAGCTCCGTGGTTGCGGATGGCACGAACCCGGCGCGCGAAGTCCTCGTCGTTCGTCAGCACGATGCCGCCATCACCGAGACCGCCAAGGTTCTTGGTCGGGAAGAAGGAGAAGCAACCAGCGAGACCGAGCGTGCCGACTACACCGTGTTCGGTCTCGGCGAAGGCGGCCTGCGCTGCGTCTTCCACCACCGGCAGGTTGTGCGCACGTGCAATGGCGAAGACCTCCGGGTGAACCGGCCTACCGAAGAGGTGCACAGGGAGAATGGCCTTGGTCTTTGGCGTGATCGCGACAGCGAGCTTGCTCGGGTCGAGGTTGAAGCTCGCCGGATCGATGTCGACGAAGACCGGCCTGGCACCGACCCGCACGATGCAGGTGGCCGAGGCAATGAACGAGAACGGCGTTGTTATGACCTCATCCCCGGCGCCCACGCCCAGAGCCATCAACGTCGCTACGAGAGCATCACTGCCGCTGGAGACGCCGATCGCGTGGGCCACGCGAGCGCGCTCAGCGACCTCGCGCTCGAAGGCGAGCACCTCCTCCCCGAGAATGAAGGTCCCACGCGACAAGGTGCGCTCGAACGCCGCCTGCAAACGCTCGCGAAAAAACGCGACTTCAGCCTGAACTTCGCTGATGCGAACTCGCTCCGGCAGAGAGCCGGACTCAACGAGGACGCAGCTGGTCTCGCTGACTTCGTAACTTTCACCACCCACCGGACAGCGAACGAGGCCGCTCCCGGAGAGACGTTCACCCGCCTTGGAGACCCAGCCAATGCGCTTGGCGGGGTTACCGACGACGAGCGCGTGCTCCGGCACGTCATGCGTTACCACAGCTCCAGCGCCGACAAAGGCATAGCGTCCGATTCGCTTGCCGCACACGATCACGGCGGCCGCGCCGATGGTTGCGCCCGCACCGATCACCGTCTCCGCGCGCTCGCCAGAACGAAATGCGCGGGGCCGCTCAACGTTGGTGAACACAGCATGCGGCCCAATGAAGACCCCGTCTTCGACCCGCAGACCCTTGTACAGCGAGACGCCGTTTTGCACCCGCACGCCGTTGCCAATGACTGCTCCGTCGGCGACGAAGCAGTCTTTCCCGAATGAACAGTCTTCGCCGATCGTTGCGCCTTTCATCACGTGGCAGTGGTGCCAAAGCTTGGTGCCTTTGCCAATCGATGCGCCGTCTTCGACGATCGCGCTGGGATGAAGGGTCACGTCATTCATCATGGGTCTCTTCGGTAAAGGCAAAGCTCGCGATGGCACAGTAAGGTCGTTGCGGGAAACGGCGGATCGCTGGTGAACGGTCCCACGAGATGAGTTGCGCCGACGCGTTGGGCTGCGCAAAAAAAATCGCTGGCGCTGGTTGATGCGTTCAAGAGCGGGCCCACCGGGCGATCGGGGAAAACCTGGCCCGGCCGTGCGGCAGCCGCTTGCACAGCGAAATGACCGAAGTCGGTGGCGCTCACGATCACGCGGTCTTTCTCGCTGATTGTGCGCCCGATGGCGCGACCGATCACGACTTCACGTTCCCGCGCGGCAAACGCTTCCCGCCGCAAAACGGCCACTCGCAAGAGCGCGCTGATCGCGAGACAGCCCACGGCGTAACCCAACGCTGGTCGGGTTGGCCGAATGATCCCTGTGCGCCAAAGGTCGACAGCGAGCCCGGCGTCGATCAGCGTCAGATACAGATGCGCGGCATAGATTGCGCGCTCGGAGTGATGAGTGGGACCACCTCCGCGCAGACCGAGCAGGGTCAGGAGCACGATGAACGCCCCGAAGCACGCGAGCGCAAGACGATGCTGCTGAAAGAGCTGGCCCCGCAGTTGCCGACGAGCAACCACCAACAGAAGCGCACTGCCGATCAAGAGCTCGGGCTCTGCCCGGCCCAAAGCGCGGATGTACTCGAGCGCGCGCAGCGCCTGGTTCGCCCCCTCGAGCGTGTTCTTGTAGTCGGTGACCACGTGCAGAAAGTGCAGCGGGTCTGCGTAGGTTTGGTGGTTCCAGACCAACCACGCTGCGGGCCCGAGAGCGAGTAGGGCGAGAGCGGTGATCGCGCGGAGCTGCTGCGACCGCGCTGACTTACGCAAGAGCGAGGCGGCGATCACGAGCCCCAGCGGAAGTGCGAGCACCCAAGCGTCATAGCGTGACAGACACGCACAAAGCATGAATGCCGACGAAAGTAGGTACAAAGGCTTTGCACCGCTGGCGTAGGCGACAGCCGCAACCAGCAGACCCGCGACGAAGAGATCGGGGACCGCCGAAGCACCCAGCCGAAGACTCCAAGGAAGGACGCTCGCAAGCGCAGCAGCGAGCAACGCCTTGGTGCCATCGCCATCGTGGACTCTGCGCGCTGAGAAGTAGACGAGCAGGCTCGCGACCGCGCCCAACACAACGCCCACACCTTGCGCGACCGCGAGGCTGCCGCCAAACGCCCGCATCGCTAGGCCGGTAAGCCAAAAAGGCAGCGGTAACCAACTGGTCTGGCTTGGGTCGTCCACCGCGACTTCGCTCGGGCTGAACCGTGGTGCGAGAGCGAAGTATTGCGCAATCACGGTGCGCGAAAAGTCGTCGTCGCTGATGCCTTCAAAACCCAACGCGAGGGTCAGAAGACCAGCCAGCAACTTGAACGCACTGAGCGGTAAAACAGCCCAGGAGGTACACAACAACCCGACGAACCGGCCCTTCAACGGGCTGCTTTGCGTCAGGGAGCGGGCTCGGTCGGAGTCTCCTCGAACTCGCGCAGTGCGCGGTCACCGCCGGAGGAGATGTACGCCAAGGCCACGCTGGTCAGCATGAAGATGATGGCGCTAGCGGCCGTGAGCCGCGTCATGAAGTTACCTGCGCCGCGACCGCCAAACACCTGCCCGGCCGTTGCTCCGCCCAACCCCGCGAGGCCCCCGCCGCCTTTGCCTTGCTGAAGGAGCACGACGAGGATCAGGAAGAAGCAAACGATCACGTGCACGACGTTGAGAATCGAGTGAAGCATGGGTGCTGGGCTGGTTTACTCGGTTCGCTGAAGGAGCGCCAGCTTTGAAAGGTCAGTTGGGGTCTCCAGCTGCACCGCCCGCACCGCCCGCACCACCTGCACCGCCCGCTCCACCAGCTCCACCAGCTCCACCAGCTCCACCAGCTCCACCAGCTCCACCTGCACCGCCGTCACCGCCAGCTCCGCCCGCACCACCGTCACCGCCAGCTCCGCCTGCGCTGCCGCCGTTACCGCCGGCGCCCGCCTCGTTTCCGCCGCCGGCCCCGCCCAAAGCATCTCGGCCTCCTGAGCCGCCAATCCCAGTGCCATTGGCACCGCCGGCTTCGCTTCCTCCACCGGCCCCGGTGTCGAAGTCGTTCGGCGGATCTGGCTGCGGATCGAACACACAGCCAGCGATCAGCAAGATGCCTGTGAGAAGCAGAGCCTTCATTGTGATCCCCCTGCACCGCCGCTGCCGCCCGCACCGCCGCTGCCGCCTGCACCGCCGCTACCGCCCGCACCGCCGCTGCCGCCTGCACCGCCGCTGCCGCCTGCACCGCCGCTGCCGCCTGCACCGCCGCTGCCGCCTGCACTCAGGCCACCGCCGCCTCCACCGCCCGCATCGGCGCCTCCGCCAACGCCGTAACCACCAGGAGAGTCGCCAGCACCCGAGCCGCTGGTTTGGCCCGCCCCATCCCCTGCGTTCTCAGCTCCCGGCGGATCTGGCTGCGGATCAAAGATGCATGCACTCAGCAGGCAACCCCAAACGGCCAGCCACTTGAGTCGTGGTGATAGGGAGGAGCTAAGCATAGACAAGGTAATCCATGGTACGCGCAGCATGAGCCATGCCACAGCGTCTTTCTTCGATCTGCGCTCAATTTAGGGAAAAGCAGTTCAACGAGAGCTCGTCGGCCGGCACTGATTGGCACAAATTCGACGGGAGCCGCCAGCTGGGCACTTGTTCTCATGGGGCTGGCAGGTCCGACGACGCCCTTGTAAGAGATGCGAGTGACCGTTGCCGATCGCCTGAATGACATCCGCTCTCGCGTTCAAGCTGCGTCGAAGCGAGCTGCGCTCGCGTCACCCGTAACGTTGATTGCGGTTTCAAAAACTCAACCAGCCTCGGCTGTTCGTGAAGCGTACGCGGCTGGCCAGCGGGACTTTGGCGAGAACTACGTGCAGGAGCTTGTCGCCAAAGCGAAAGAGCTGTCCGACCTCCCGGACCTACGCTGGCACTTCATCGGTCACTTGCAGCGCAACAAGGTGAAGGACGTCCTGCCGATCGCTTCCCTCGTCCAAGCGGTGGACCGAATCGAGCTCGCGCAGGAGATCAACAAGCGCGCAAGCAAGCGAGTTCCGGTGCTGATCGAGGTGAACCTGGCTGGTGAAGAGCAAAAGGCTGGAGCTGCAATCGCTGCGCTACCTGAGCTGATTGAGGCCATTCGAGCGCTGCCACTGCTTGAGCTACGCGGCCTTATGGCAGTACCACCGGCCTCCGAAGATCCGGAGCTGACGCGGCCCTACTTTCAGCAGCTGCGAGAGCTCGCACGAGCGAACGAGGGAGCCTCGCACCTCGAGCTTTCGATGGGGATGTCGAGCGACTTCGAGGTGGCTGTCGAGGAAGGAGCGAGCATCGTACGTGTTGGCTCTTCGATCTTTGGGTCGCGGGTGCGATGAGCAAACGGCGACCCGCTCCCGAGCCTGCGCCGACGCTATTTGAAGCTGCTTCGCGCGGGGGAACGGGCAGTTCGAGCAACGTACCGTTGGCCGAGCGCATGCGTCCGCGCACGCTCGAAGATTTGGTCGGTCAGGCGAAGCTGTTCGACCGTGACGCGGCCTTCGCCAAGAGCATAGCGGCCGATCGCGTGCGCTCGATGATCCTGTGGGGACCGCCTGGCTCGGGCAAGACGACGCTGGCGAAGATCATCGCCGAGACGACGAAGGCTCGCTTCGTCGCGCTCAACGCGGTGCTCGCCGGCGTTGCTGACGTTCGAGAGGCCACGCGCGCTGCTGGCGAGGCCCGTCGCTACGAAGGCAAACGCACAATCCTCTTTCTCGACGAGATCCATCGCTTCAACAAGTCGCAACAAGACGCGTTGCTGCCTCACGTCGAGGACGGCACCTTCACGCTCGTTGGCGCCACCACCGAGAACCCGTCGTTCTCGGTGAACGCGCCGCTGCTCTCACGCTGCAAGGTGTTCCGCTTGAGCGGCCTGACCGACGACAACTTGGTCGAGCTGCTGCAACGCGCCCTCACTTCGGCTCAGGGGCTTGCTGCGGAGTTTGAGGCCGATCACGAGGTGCTCTTGGCGATCGCCAAGCTCGCGCAGGGCGACGCGCGGCGGGCCCTGACGTCGCTCGAGCTCTGCGCTGATATCGCCCGCGCGGAGGGCACGCGAACGATCAGCGTGGAGCAGTTGGCCGCCCAGGCGGAACACAAAACGTTGCTCTACGACAAGTCGGGCGAAGAGCATTTCAACGTGATCTCGGCCTTCATCAAGTCGATGCGAGGCAGCGATGCCAACGCTTCGATCTATTGGATGATGCGCATGGTCGAGGCCGGCGATGATCCGCTGTTCATCCTGCGCCGCATGATCATCTTCGCCTCGGAGGACATCGGCAACGCCGACCCACGGGCGCTCGAGATCGCGATCGCGGCGGACGTCGCGTTCCGACGGTTGGGCATGCCCGAAGGGCTCTACTCGATGTCGCAGGCGGCGCTCTATCTCGCTACTGCGCCCAAGTCGAACGCGTGCAACGTGGCTTGGCACTTGGCGCAAACGGCCGTGCGAACCCACGGAGCTTTGCCGGTTCCGCATCATCTGCGAAATGCGCCCACCAAGCTGATGAAAGCTGAGGGCTATGGCGCCGGCTACCGCTACCCGCACGATGAACCAGGAGGAGTAGCGGCCGGCGCGACGTACCTCCCCGAAGAACTCGCACAGGAGGTCTTCTACGAGCCGACCGATCGCGGCTATGAACGGACGATCGCCGAGCGCCTACGGCGCGGCGGTTAGAAGCAAGCGCTAGGCGAGCCGGGCCAGCGCATCTCCGATTTCACCGAGGGCCTTCGAATCTCCGGCACGGCCAGCGGCTTCTTTACCTGCTAACAGCCACTCGCGCGCTTCATCGGGCCGTTGGGCATCGATAAGCATGGTGCCGCACATCAGGTACATCGGTACGTAGGCCGCATCTTTGGCACGCAGCGCTTGGAACGTTGCCACCGCGTCGTCCACGCGTGAAAGGCCCTTGTATTCGAGGGCGAGGCAGTAGTGTCCAAAGCTGTCGGCTTTGCCATCGGCGAGCATTTTCTCGAGAAAGAGCAGGCGCTTACTCATGGCTTACTCGCCGCTTTCTACGACGCTGATGGCCGGGAGATTGCGGTACTTCTCGGACCAGTCGAGCCCATAACCGACGACGAACTTGTCCTCGATCGTGAAGCCCAAATAGTCGATCGGCACTTGGATGCGCGTGCGCGCCGGCTTGTGAAGCAGCGCACAGACCTTGATGCTGTTGGGCCTGCGCGTGCGGAAGAGGTCGAGCAAGTGTGCGATTGTCAGGCCCGTATCAACGATGTCCTCGACGATCAGCACGTCCTCGCCCTCGATCGGCCGGGAGAGGTCTTGCGTGATCTGAACCACGCCGCTCGAGGCCGTGCCTTCACCGTAACTGCGCACGCCCAGGAACTCGATGCGCATGTTGGCATCGATGGAACGCGCTAAATCCGCCGTGAAGACGAAGCTTCCCTTCAAGACGCACACCAGCACGAGATTCTTGTTGCCGTAGTCTCGAGCGATCTCCGCACCGAGCTCGGCCACGCGCTTCTTGATCTCCTCTTCGGAGATCATCGTGACGATTCGCTGTCCCATGACTCGGGGGTTACCAAAGGGGCGCGTTCGCTGCTACACGAAAGCACCGTGCTTGCAGAACGTCCCCCCCAGAGCAGTCATGCGTTCCGCGTCCGCTTCTTCGAGACCGACTTGATGGGCATCGTTCACCACGCTGCCTACCTCACCTACTTCGAGGCCGGACGCGTTGACTACCTTCACAAGCGCGGAGTCCGCTACGACAGCTGGGTGACCGCCGGCATTCATCTGCCGGTGGTCGAAGCCAACGCTCGCTACCGCAGAGCCGCGAAGTTCGATGATCGGCTCGAGGTGGTAACGAGCTTGGGCGCCATCTCGCGCGTGACGGTGCGCTTCGACTATCGCGTGCAGCGCGGCGAGGAGCTCTTGTGTGAAGGCTTCACGCTGCTGGCTTGCGTTGGCTCCGATCTCGCTCCCAAGCGCTTCCCCGAATGGGTCTCATCAGTCTTGACCGGCGCTGAGAAGCCCAGCGAAGAGTGGACGTGAGCGGAGCCGCTCAGAAGCGGCCTGTAACGCCAACGAAGCCAGGACCGACGACGGGCATGATTGCGGTCTGAGCTTGCTCACCACCGCCTGGCACCAACCACAACACGGTAGCGAGGATGCCAACGGCTCCCGCTCCGGCGAGGATGCCGATGCCCGCGTAAAGAAAGGTGGTGCGTTCAGAGTCGATGCTCTCGATGTCTGCGAAGTCGGACACGGGCAGGTCGGTACCGGGCTCGCGCTCGGCCGCAGCGTCCTCGAGATCATTCTTGCGCAGCTCGGAGTTGATCAGGAGCACTCCACCGGCGACGCCCAAGGCCAACGCAGTACCGGTCGTGACCCACGGCCATACGCGCGACGGCTCCTGTTCCGATGGCGCTAACGTCACCTGCGCTAGACCGCCTCTCGCGAGCTCAACACTGGTCTCCGCGTAGGCTCCGCTCGGTAAGGTGAGCCGTACTTCATGAGAGCCGGCGGTTGCCGGAATGAGCCCGGCGCCATCCGGCTTGATGTCGTCACCGTCCAAACGAACGCGCCCACCTTCGGGGATGGCGCCCAACGAGATGGCGGCCTCATTCTCGGGAACGCTGACGGTCTCCGAATGAATGGCGTCCCCGAGGTCTCCAAAGCGATCTTGCGCGACCAGTCGCAACGTCAACTTCGACTTGGGCCGAATCCAAGCGGAGTCCAACGTGCCCAACAGAAGGCCTTCTTCCGACGGTACCAGCGGCACGTCGAAGGAGCCTTCAAGCGCGCTGCTCTCGACGCGAACGATCATGCGCAACCACGGCGCGGACTTGGCGAGCTTGGCCGAGAAGCGAACGGCCTGGTACGCGACGCTCGGCTTCTCGACTTCCAGCGGGCTCGGCTTGACGCCCGCTTCGGTCAGGCGATCTGCGCGGACCTTCTTGGCTGCTGCTTTGCAAACCTCGCGCACCTTCGGCGAGAGCTCGCGAGCCACGTCGGGGTCATAGGCGGCGGCAACCACCGCGCGACCGCAGGCTTCACGCGCGGCCTCGGCGCTCTGACTCACGAGCGAGCCAGTCGTCTCGAGCAGCGCCACTTCGATCGCGAGTTGCGTCGGCAGCGTCTTGCCTCGCAAGCTCGAGAGCGTGCGCATGCCGTCGGTGTAGTTGCCTGCGTCCATCTGCTCGCGAGCACGCGCGACCACGGCGGACATGTCTTGAGCGCTGGCAACGCGTGCACCGGTCAGTGGAAAGACGAGGCAAAGCCCAACCAGTGCGGTAAACCAAGACGATCGCCGTTGCTTCATTCGCTCTTCTTTAGGTCAAAGCGGATGGCGCTCGACTTACCGGAGACGATCTTCACGCTGGCCGAACGACTCGCGCCGAGCTCGGGGTTCGTCACCACGACCGTGTGCGTTCCGGCGGGCAGCGAGATGGCACCGAGCGGCGTCGTTCCGTACGAGCGCCCATCCACCGAAACGGTGCCCCACGGATTGACGGCGACCTGCAGCGTACCAGTGCCTGATGAATCGACTTCTTCCGCGGTTTTAACAGCGGCACTTTTGGGCGTGACCGGAACGCGACCCGTCTTCGACGTCGGCAGAGTGGCGCTGTTAGTCCCGATAGCGACGGCCGTCTCCACCGGTTTGCTGCTCGCAACAGGCTCGGTCTTCGCACCGCTTGGCATTGTGTCTGCGCTCCCCGTGTTTGGCGCAGCCGCCTCGGTCGAGGGCTTTGACTTACCCGGTTGAAGCAACAGAATCCACGCTGCCCCGAACAAGGAGCCCAGGACCAAGGCCGCACAGATCGCGAAGAAGACAGTGCGTGAGTTGCGCGACGGCGTGACCGATGGGCTCGCATCACGAATGCTTGCGATCCGCGTCACGCTAGCTGCATTGGGCGCGTCCGGCGGTGGTACCGAGGTCGGCTCCCGCCGAAAGGAACCACTCGGCGGCTGAGGTTGCTGAACCAGACCTGCTGATGGATAGGAGCCACTCATCGACGAGTTCGGGTGCGATCCAGACATCGATGAGTTGGGGTAGGAGCCGCTCGTCGATGGTCGTGCCGAGTTGGCGTAGGCCTGGTTTTCACCCGAGAGCGCGAGGCTCCACGGTTGGCGATTGGCAGCCGTTGAAGCGCTGCTGACCGCCTGCACTCTTTCCATCAGCTCGGCGATGGCTTGCTCCTCCGCGTTCGCTCCGAGCTGGTAGAGCACGTTGTGAAGCTGACCGGCGAGGTGTCCGGCTGAGGGCATGCGATGCTCCGAATTGAATTCGGTGGCTTGATCGATCACAGCCGCTAGGTCCGCGCGGATGTGAGGAGCGACTTCGCCTACGCGAGGCGGGCGTTCGGTGGCGATCATCGCGATCAACTGGCCTTGCGTCTCGGCTTTGCGGAGTCGCGTACCGATCAGCCCCTCGAACAGCGTGATGCCGAGCGAGAAAATATCGGCGCGCCCATCAAAGGGTGTTCCGGTGGCCTGCTCCGGCGGCATGTAAGGCAGCTTGCCTTTGAACACGCCCGTCTCGGTCTTCTCACCTCCCAAACCGTGAATGCGCGCGACGCCGAAGTCGCTTAGGCGCACGCGACCGTCGCGCCCGACCAGGATGTTGGCGGGGCTGATGTCGCGGTGAACGACGCCGAGGTTCTGACCGTTCGCGTCGCGCATGGTGTGAACCGCGTCCAAGGCTTTCGCGACTTCGCGCCCAATCAGCGCGACTGCCTTTTCGGACAGCGGGCCGCGGCGAATCACGCGGTCGAGCGCTGCACCGTCGATGTAATCCAGCACCAGGTAGAGGCCTCGATCATCGGACTCCCCCAGCTCGATCAAACGGACGATGTTCGGATGATCGAGGCGAGCGATGACCTGCGCTTCTGCGACGAACGATTCACGCGCGTACTCGCTGAAGCCCTCGGTGATCAGCAGACGCTTCACCGCGACTTGGCGTTGGAAGTTGCGCGGCCCTACCTCATTCGCAAGCCAAACCTCGCCCATCGCGCCTCGACCGAGGAGCCGCACGAGCTGGAACTTTCCGGCGAAGATTTCGGGTGACGCCTGCGACATGAAGACCGACGAAGCCAAAGCACGCCAAAGAGCGTGGACGACTCGAGTGTAACGCCAACCCGCGGCCGCGGCTTAGATTTGCGTCAAAGAGGGACTGTCGATGCGCGGATGACGGCTCGGTCGTCCGCCACGTCGAGCCAGACCACAAACAGCGTATTGCTGACCGCTACCGCCCGGACGCTACCGATATCCATCGAGGATCTACGCTGGATTTCAGCGATAACGCTGGTTTCGGCTGTGCTTGTGTCCACTGACAATACTTTGAGTACAGGGCTCGCAAGCTCAGCCCCTGGCGTCACCAACACCGCCTGTCCCGGGTCAAGGTTCACCCAGGCCAGCCCTGGGTTATCACGGGTGGTAGGAAGTTCACCGACGAGTTCGGGCTTTGCGCTTGAAGTAAAATCGCGACGATAGAGCTTCGCCGGCCCTGCGACAGGATCGTCAGGCAACTTGTCACCTTGCCGCGGTGACGGCTCAACGAAAAGCAAGCCATTGTCATCGGTCAAGACCGGCACAGAAAGAGCCGGGAGCGCCACTTCGGTGGTAGGCCCACCAAGACGCATCCAGGAAGGGCGGGTTTCATCGATGAACCAATCAGCCCCGGCGGTCGTCGCTTTTACCGACGCGACCCCAGCTGCCAACGATCCGGTGCGATCACTCACCAGACAAATGTGCGCTGGGCAGCACGTATCGTCAGCGAGCGAGCAATCATCCAGGGCCGAGGTCAAGGCCCCGTTGGCGTCGAGCTCGAAGACGGCGAGTCGCCCCGTCGTTTCACCCTCGAGGACCTTCGCCTCGAAGTAGCCAAGCTCAAGACCGCCGTCGGCCGTGCTCACGAAGCGCGCTTGGGAGACGTTGCCATAGCCGATGGTACCCATGCGGATCTCGCGGTCCCACACCGGTTCCACCTCACCCCCGAGGGAGGCTCGGAAGACCCGCACGCGCGGTCGCGGATCATCGTCCACGCTACTGGCCGACATGGCCACGAGCACGGTCTCGCTGTCGACGCTGTAGAGGTCGAAGAAGGGCTCGACTGCGCCGGGATCCCCTTGCCAGGTACTCTCGAGCACGAGTTCCTCCGAGAGCGTACCGTCTCTACTCAAGCGCTTACCGAGCACGGCTTGGCCGCGTGGTGCATACGGGTACGACTCCCAACCGATCAGGACGTCTTCACCAACGACAACCAGCTTGATGTCACCGCCACGTTGATTCCCGAGCTGCGCAACGGTGATCGGCACTTCACTGCCGGGCGGGGCGCATACACCGTGAATACAGTCGTAGCCATCGGGACATTCGCCGTCCGAACACTTTGACGGGAGCTCTCCCAGGTCGACCGTGCAGCCAGCGGCGAACAGCAACAACCAGCGTGACATCACTGGCTCTCCGTCGAGGCGATCCACAGGTCCATCAGGTCCTCGCGCAGGGCGGTCCAGGCAATGTAGACGCGGCCGTTGGAGCGGAAACTGCGCCCCGAATAGAGGTTGTCTACACCCCTTCGATCGACCGAAGCGAGCTTGCTCGGGCTGCTTGGATCCGTGAGATCGAGAACGTCCAAGCTATCGAAATCATCGGTCGACGAGCGCGGCCCGAGCAGCAACGCCCCCACCGACGGCACCGCCGTATGCGGCTCCAGCGTTTCTTGCGTCCAGCCGATACCGTGGGCGCCCAAATTGGTTCCACTCCAATCAAATTGCACGATCTCTGCTTCGCCGCCCTCGTTGACAACGACGGAGAGCAGCCGCTCCGGATCAGCATGAACCACGAGGCCATCCACGGTGAGCGGCGGGTCCACGTCCTCTGCCGCCATCGCTGAGTCGGCGATGCGATAAAGCAGCGGCACGTCCAGCCCGACCCGGACGAACAATTCATCCTCGCCTTCCCAGAGGAAGCAATCACCAGACAGCGGTAGAACGCTGCTAGGCAAAGGCAACACCAAGCGCCGTATCACCGAGCTACCTTCGAGGTGAATCAGGCTCAGACGTCCGCCATCGGAAGCATCGCTGAAGCAGAGATCGGCGCCACCCTTGCGAGCGAGCGCGCTGACGTAGGGCGGCTCTGTGCCACCAACGAATGGCACCGTCTCTTCCAACAAGATCTCCGTACTGACGTCGCTTCCTTCACGCGCGACCTGCGTAAAGCGGAGCGTCTCAGCGGACTCATCAACGGCTGGAAAGCGCAGCGAGAGCACGCCGTAGCTGGATTCATTCAGCGCGACGACCGCCGAGGATGTTGGGTAGTCCTCGGCGAAGTCCAAGATCGCCTTGGGCTTGGAGACCACGCCCGACGAGTCGACTTCAATTTCATAAAGGCCGCGTAGCGAAGGCGTGAAACCGTCGTTCACCACCAAGGTTGCACCGTTGGTCTTCGCGCTCGCAAACCAGTACATCTCGGCCGAGTTGATCCAGGTCACGCGCATTGCGCGCACGTCAGCCGGCACCTCCCCCTCGACGACACACAACCCGGAAACGCAGGCGTAGCCGCTTGGGCACAGCTCATTTTCGACGCAGGAAAATGGCTCATTGCCGAGTTCGACAGCACAGCTCGCAAGCAGGCCACCCGTAAGGAACGCCGCTGCGCCACCCAACCATTTCGCGTGGAGCTTCACTTCTTCTGATCCCGCCGAGGATTCGCCCACGAGGCAGTTCCAGCTTTGGCTCGACGATCGCGAGCAGGGTCTCCCGAAGAAACAGGAACCTCAACGACGGGCTCCTCTGAAGGCGCCGCTGGCTGCTCGGCTGTGGGTGCGGAATCAGGCTGACGCGACTTGCGAGGGGATGCCCAACTCGAGGTGGTCTTGGCGCGCACGGAGCGCGGCGCGAGCGAAAGGTTGGGTGCGGCAGCGCCTGAAGCGGTAGAAGCTGCGGCCGACGGCGACGGAGTTGCCGCCGCTCCGGGCGACGGCGACGGTGTTGCGGTGGCTGCGGTGGCGCCCTCCACTGGGCTCGTCGGCCCGAGTGAGGCCGGCGCGCGGGAGGACGCTATAGGCGGAGTTGGAGCATCACGGAGCGCCGAAACCGCTGGCATCGCGCGAACGGTTGCTTTGAGCGGTGGTCTCGCACCGGGAGGCATTCGCAAAGCCAGAGGAGTCTTGACGAGCGGACTCGGCGGTGGCTCAGCTGCGGTGTGACTGGCCTCGGCCGGAGGATTGGCTTGCGGAGCGGGGGTAGGACGGCCTGATCGCGCAGCGGGCTGCGCAGGAAACACTTCATCCCAGTCGTCGTCACCACCTTTGCTTTCGGGGAAAACCGGTTGGCCAACAGGAGCGTTTGTTGGCGAACCTGCGTTGGAAGGAGGGCCTTCCGCGTCGAACGACGACGACTTGCCGGAGGAGGTCCAACGCAATCCCCAGCTTGGACTCGAAAGCGGTTCGGCGCCCTGACTCGAACGATTGGCGTCATCCGAAAGATACGCCGCAAGAATCGAGTCCGTTGCCGAATCCCCTGGGGCCTTTCGAGCGTTCTCGAGCTCCTTGCCAATCTCGCCCCAGCTCACCGAGCGAGTCTCCGCGGGGGGCTCCGCGCGTTGCGACAAAGCTTGCTTGCCCTGAGCTGGTGCGCCTGCACCAGCCTCCTCCGAACGTGGATCCCAGCGTCGCGTTGGATGCTTGATCTTGGGTGCTTCAACGGGCTGCTTCACGGCACTGATTGCCTGCCCGGCCGATGGGCTCGATATCTCGCCCGGCAAACTTGGGCGCGACAAAGCGGAGGACCCAAAGCTCGAGGAGACGTCACTCGGAATTTCGCGACTGTTGCTTACGGGCGCTTCATCCGAAGCCTGACGCGAGCGCCGCGATGCGACCTGCATTACGTAAGCGCGCATCTGCCGCATCTGCTGATCGGTTGAGTCGATCGCTTTGCGAATCGTGCGAACCCTGCCGTCCTTCGTTACGGCTACCGAAAGATCCACGTCCGCTGGCTCGGGCAACAACTGAGCGTTTTCGTCGTAGAGAATTCGCACCGGCGGACGCGAGAAGTCGACAGGGAGATTCGGCGTCGCGAGCACCACGCCCATCTCGCCAGTCGAAAGCTCGACCATGGTGCCGGCGGGGAAGATACCTAGCGCTCCGAGGAGCAACTTCACCAGTGCTCGACCAGTGTTATCGGCCGCCTGGCCGTCGAGCACCTGAATTGCGTCGTCCAACCCCAACGCCGAACTTGTGGCGGACGGCGTCCTCAACTCGACGAAGGAGCGAGCTACCACCAGGATGCGCGAAGCCAACGTCGGAGTTCGCTTACCTCGGTAAGGGGTGACGCCGTTCTTCAGCGCGTGGACCTCCTGCAGCAACACTGCGCGCGTGAGGTTGGGTGGATGCAGCTTGCCCAAGGCTGTTGCGGCCACCAAGACGCTCGTCATCTGCAGCGACTCTTCGTCGGCATTGAGTTGTCGCGGTGTGCTGGCTCCAATCCCAACCAAGCGTGGGCGCCCGATATCGTAAAGCAGGGCGGCACTGACGATGGCCGATAGCAGCGCTCGATCGGTCGATAGCTGGCTCGCCATCGCTAGTGCGACCACCGCCGAGGAGAGCAAGGTCTGCGTGCGATCGGCGTCGACGCTAGGCACGGCCGCGATCGAAAGCAGCAGCCGAGCCTCCAGATCTGATTGGGACACGAGCTTCTGGGCGATGCGCTTGACGCCCTGACGCGGCTCGTAGTTGCCCTCGCGCAGGTCCGAGTAAAAGGCCTTGAGGATCATCAGGCCGGCCGCGTAGGTGCGCGCAGCTTTGACTTGCGGGGACAGGACGCCGGCGGTGCCGAGCCCGACGATCTTCCGCAAACGCAGGCCATCCCAGCCCCCATTCGTCAACCGGACCGAGGGCTTGCCGTCTCGTGAAGCGTTGGCAGCGGCTCGTCCGAACTCTGCTACCTCGGTCGCCGTGATCTCGCTAGTGACCGTCACCTCGGTGGCGTCGCAAGCAGCCAGCAGCGTGCCGAGCTCGAGAGCGAGCTGGTAGGTCTCCTTGGAGGCACGCATCATTTGGCGGTTGATAAACACCGCATGCGGAGTGAAGAGGATGGCGGCTGCTTTGACCCCGGCAGCCTCGCAGTAGCACTGCACCGAGACGACAGCTTGCTCGATGACTTGGATGACGGCTTGGTTTTGTTCAGAATGAAGCTGACAAGCTTTGATCACGCGATACAGCGCGTTCACAACCTTGCCGGCGAGCTGGCGCCGATCTTCTTCTTGGCTAACCTCGACCCGCGGCGCGTTCATGTCTTCCCCGCCACCGCGACCGAGGGCTTGCGTGCTTTACGTGATTCAATCGTGGCGAGCGCTTTCGCCGCAGCGTCACGCACGTTACTAGAGGAGCCCCAACGCTGCTTAGCAACGACTTGAAGCGCGTTGCGCGTCTCCTCAGAATCAAAGGCCGCTAACGCTTCTGCTGCCAGAGTCCGTGAGGTCTCGACAGCTTCATTCGCCAGCAGCCGGCGCTTGGAGAGCAACTCAATCGCCACGGCTTCACCGCGGGCCGGACGCAAATTGCAGACTGTTGCGAGCAGCTGCCGACGTTCTTCGACCGCGAGGTCGTGGAACCCGTCCGACTGAATCTTCCGCACCAACGCCGGCCCTGCGGCCTGAACCCCAAGCCGCTCCACCGACTGCAGCGTTCTCGCGCGAACTTCTTTCTCAGGAGCCTCGAGCAGATGATTGATTTCATCTCGGGCGCGCTCTCCAACCGTCTCGCCCATACGCGCCAACGCCGCTAGTTTGACCTCGATGTTCGGGTTGCCCAACGCAGCGTCCATTGCTGAAGCCAGACTGGCCAGTTTTTGGTCCGCCATCAAATCGAGGAGAAAGCCAACCAGATCCGGCCCTGCGCGCTGCACAAGAGCAACCATCTGCGGTTCCTCCCCCACCGCCCAGGTTGCAATGTAGTCCTTCATTACAACCCGAATCGGTTCGTACGTAGCGGAGTCCAAGCACTCACAGGCGAGACCAAACACCGCGCCAGACCCGACCAAAGAGAGGGCACGAGCGAGCGAGCTGACCAGCTCCTTGGGTGGAGCGTTTCCTTCACCCACCCAGGCGCCCTTTCGTTCGCTGGCCATGGCCATCATGAGCGACCGCAGTACCTCGATCGGAAAGAGAATCGTCGCGGTCTCGACCTCGAGTTCTTCAGCTTCGCGTTTGTTGCATTGCTCGCGCAGGGCAGCTGTCAGCTTCTCGTGAAACTCGAAGACCTTGTCGGCCGCCGAGAGCGCTAGCTGATCCTCCACCCAACTGCGCATGGCTCGCGCAACGACGTCAATATCTCCACGCCCCCTCGCATCTTCGTACGCAGGCACGAAGGCATCGACGAAAGAGTTGAGCCAACGCTCCGGTGGCTGAGCGAGTTGTGCGCCCATCGTCGCGCGCGTTACCGGGTCGAGCGCGAGTGAAAGCGCCGAATCACCCGCCTCTTGAAGACGCGCCATCAGATTCTGTTCGAGCGCCTGTTCCTCGAGACCAGCGTCGTCAAAATCCTTGTCGAGGTTCGACAGTTCGAGGGCTTTGTCAGCTAGCTCGTGCCAATTAGCGACGTGGTCCGGTTCGAGCGACTCTCCTTCACTGAAAGAGTCCACGGCGAGGTACGCCACGTGTTCAAAACGACGATCCCAGAGCGCGGTGACCGAGTCGTCGTCGACCTCGAACATGGTCGACACGTCGCGCAAGAGAATGGCGATGAAGTCTCGCAGCTCCTCCTCGGTCATGCCGGGCTTGAACTGCACCTTGCGGATACCGTCAGCAAACAGCTGGTGAGGAATGCGGTCGAACGGCACCCGATCGGGCTTCCAAATGGGCTCCTTCTCGAAGACGAAGCCGCCGCTATCAACGTCCCAGCGCACCGAATGCGGACTGTTGGCCAGCGCCGAGCCGATCTCGGCGAAGGTGATACCCAAGGCTTTCACCGTTTGCGGGTGGGCCAAGCCGTATTGACGAACGCTGGCGAGGGCCGTCGAAAGCTGCTTGAAGATTGAGATCAGCCGATCGCGCTGTTCATTGGTCTGAAACTCACTGAGCTCCGGCCCTTCATCGATAGCGTCATTGCTGCGAACGACAACGCCGGTCGCCCCTTTGCGAGCCGCCTTGATTTGGCCCGAGCGCAGCCCTGACGCGAGCCGCAGCAGCGCCGAACGCATGTCCCCCGCCGACTGAAAGCGATGATTGCGATCGAAGGCCAGCGCGCGGTCCACGAACGCCACCACTTCCAGCGGGAGGTCCGGAGCTTTGCGCGCGACCGAGGTGGCCGCTTGCGTTGCCGCGAGAATGAACTCCTCGGCCTCCGACTTCCCCGCGTTGAGTCGCTCGCCAGTTACTCCGGTGTAAAGACAGGCCCCGACGCTGAACAGATCGGCGCGACCGTCCATCTTGTACATCCCCAGCGCTTGCTCGGGCGCGATGAACGACGCGGTGCCAAGGGCGATACCGGCACGAGTGGCCTCTGCTGCGCTTTCGGCCTCCCGCATCCGCGCGACGCCGAAGTCCAGCACGCGGACGGAGGATTGCTTGGTCAGAAAGATATTCGCCGGCTTGATGTCGCGGTGAATGATGCCCAACTCGTGACAGCGGCCCAGCAGGTCGAGCACCGGATCAAACACGCCGAGCAACTTCTCCAGCGGCATGCGACCGCCGCTGCGCTTGAGCAGTTCACCCAGGGTCATTCCCTCGAGCAGCTCCATCACGAGGAAAGGCTCTCCGAGCGACGAAATGCCGTCATCCACCACGGCGACCCGCGCTGGGTGGTCGACGCGGTTGGCTATTTTACCCTCGCGCAAGAAGCGCTCTCGCACATCGATCGCCGCAGCGAACTCTGAATGGAGCACCTTGAGCGCCGCGCGAGTGCCGTTGTTCTTATGGGTTGCAGCGAAAACTGCACCCATCCCGCCAACCCCGAGGACGCGGTCGATACGCCACTTTTCCGTAAGGTCGGTGCCGACACGTCGGGCCGCCTTTTTGGACGGGCTCAGCTTTTCGGATCCCTGCTCTGCCATGCTCGAGTGCCGTTCGGCACCGCCGTCAAATCTACCACGGGAAGATCCTGGTGAAGTCTCTTTGAACTGCCCATCGACCGCAACGCGAGTTCAGGCGACAATTGATCCGCATTGGCTTACGTCCCGGTTCCGTGATCGGCTCGGGATTGTGGCGAGATTGGTCGATGGGGGACAATAAACAGCCGAACGAACCTGATGCGAGCGAAAGGCCGCAACCTCGAGTCAGCGAGGGCGCCAAGCTCGCTGCCGCGTGGCTGGCAATCGCCGGCTCGGTGAGCGACCGAGAGGTCCGGTCGAAGGTGATTTCACGCTACGTAAGCAGTTCCACCATCTCCGAGATCGCCGCAGCGCTCGAGCTCATCTGTTTGCGCGCCGAGCAGGCGGACCCGCATGCGTTGGACGTGCTTGCTTCTTGGGTGCCCTACGTCACCGATGAAGCCAACGCTGACTACTGGACGTTGGTGCGCCAGGCCGCCGAGGAACGTCACCTCCTGGCAGTTGGCCGGCTGCTTCGGCGAAGAAAACGATCGGTCATCGACTCGGGAAAGGACCCCGACGAGCGCCCCCTGGCCAACTTGCCAGAAGGGAGGGCGCTAACGCTCGGAGAACGCAAGAGCCTCGCGCGCGGCAGAGATCGCTTCATGATCGACAGGTTGCTTCGGGATCCGCACCCGCAGGTCATTCGCAACGTGCTCTGCAACCCTCGCGTAATTGAAGACGACATCATTCGGCTCGCTGCACGACGCCCCACCTACCCCGACGTCCAAGGTGAAATCGCGCGAAGTCCTCGTTGGGGCCACAGGCCACGTGTGCGGCTCGCCTTGGTGCAAAACCCTTTCACCCCAACGGCCATCTCGGTTCCGCTGATCGCACTCCTGCTCCGGCCCGACCTCGAATCGGTGGTCGCGGCGACCAATCTCTCGGTGACCGTACGGGCCGCTGCGGCTGAACGACTGCAACGAAGACCGCCGCTGCGCACCGAGTTTGACGCGGACCCCGACCCAACGTGAGGGCGGAACTACCTACGCCGAGGTTTGGTCGAACCCCATGGCGTGAGCCTGCGCCGCAGACGTTTCGCCACGTCGCCACAACACCGCATCCAGAACGTAGTGCGTGGCTTGAGGAACCATCAGGAGCGGCGTCACGAGCTTGAGCCCGAGTTCCGACAGCTCGAACGGCGGGAGAAATCCAAACAGAGCTTCGTGCGTGTGCCACACCAAGCGATCCCAAAGCAGCTCTTCAAAGAAGGCTAACGCCACCAGCACGCCCAGGAAGCCCAACACACCTTTGTTGATGATCGAGCGCACGAGACCTGCGGACACGAGCGCTCTTCGCTTGGCGTACATGAACAGGAGAACGAAGTAAGGCGCGCCATGGGTCACTACGTTCGCTGCGGTAAAGGAGAAGTCCCCGTTGGTGGCCACGATGCCCACGTACCAAGTGAGGGCGGTCGAGATCACAACCAAGTGTTTACCGAGCTCGATCGAGCGATAGAGAAGCGCTCGCCTGAGCGCGTTGAAGCTGTAGAGAACAAACAACGCGAGGTAGCCGACGAAGGCCGCTCGCAACCAAAGTCCGTCGGCAACGGGTAGGAAATCTCCAGGGACGAACCACTCGAACCGGCGGGGCAAATGCGCGTGCCAATGGAGTACCGGGTAGAGCGTGGCGGCATACACAGTTAGGTCGTCGAGGATGCGCTCGCTCGCTCGATAAGGAAGGCCAGCGCTAACCGCGCGCGCTCGGTAAATAGCGACCCAACCGACCTGTTGGCGCACGAAGTGAGTGAGCGCCAGGTAGGCGAGCAGCGTCCAAAGTCGCTCGGGAGCCAGTAGGCTCACGCCGCCGAGCAAAAGCAGCGCCGCAAGCGGCACAGCGGTGTAGAGCAGCGGTCTTCGCTTCAGCTCTCTTCGATCGAAGTAGGTTCGGAAGAGCGTCGAGTAGACGTGGGCAACGTCGACCGCGATGACCAACACCAAGAAGGCCCACGCCCCGCCTTCGTCATCGGGTGCAAGGCGTGGGGCCAAACCCACGAGCACCAAAGCAACCGCCGCGGCCCCCGCGAACGCCATGACATCGAGCTTTGGCCCCCACATCCAGGGACCAGCCGTCAGGGCGAGAGTGGGCCGCGCGGCCGCATGGCCCACGCGCGGTCAGCCCTTGATGGCGGACGAGATGATCAGCGACAGACCGATGATGATCGACCCGATCACGATCCCCAGGGACGTGTTCTGATCATGCTCAATCTCCTTGCGCAAGGAGAATGGCGCAACCTTCGCCATGATGGCGAAGGCGATCGCGAAGACGACCAACCCCACGAATGCAAAGAGCAGCGTGAAGAGAATCGGCTCGACGTAGCGCGCCATCAGCGAGTCGCCGGAGGGTGTAAACGCCACGAGTATGCTAGTCATCGGTCCTCCCACGGAACTACCGCCGCGATGGGGACGACCTTAGCGCGGGTTTTGCGTCGCGAGAAGTTTGTCGAGAGCCATGACCCACGTTCGACCAGCGTTTCTCCTTCTACTCCTCGCGAATTGCACAGCCGAGCACGCCCAAGGAACGGCCCAAACAGCCGCGAAGAGTCCGCTCGAGGCCAGCGTTCCGTCGGTTGGCGCAAGTTTACCGCCTGCTTCTGCTTTGACCTCCGCGAGCTCGTCGGCTGTACCGACAGCCGAGCCCAAAGCCACCTCCGAGCGCAATCCACGCCCCACCTTCACCCCGCCTTCGGACGGGAAACGTGGAACCACCATCGACTTCGACTACGACGGTAGCGACCGACGCGATCGCAGCAGAGCCTATTCGGGCCGCATTTTTCTGCATCGCAAGGTGTACGAAGCCGATGGGCCTTTACCGTTGATCGTCTTCTTCCACGGGCTCAACAAGGACCTGATTCCCCATCGTTGGATGGGTGGTGGCAATGAAGGGGACGTCCGCGAGATCCTCTCGGACCTGCTGGATCGCGGTGCTGTGGCGCCAGCGATTCTTGCCGGCCCTGGGTCGGTTCAGAAGGCCGCTGTGTCCTCCGGCTCCAGCTTTCCGACCTTCGACTTCGATGCGTTCGTCGACCAAACGATCGCAGCGCTCGACCCGCGCATACCCATCGACCCGAAGCGCATCGTCGTGCTCGGTCACTCGGGCGCTGGTTGCAGCGAAAAGGGCGGGATCGTCTCAGCTCTCAGCTCCTCCCGGCCCATTCACGCGGTGGTCTCGATCGATACGTGCATGCCGGGCTCACTTGCATCCGCGCTTGGAGCTGCCTCACCGACGACCCACGTCGTCGTCACTTGGCAGACGGCGTCGTGGACGCGGGAGTTCGACCACTTCAAGAAGGTGTTCAGCGGCGCCACGAAGAAGAACCCCGCGGCGCAAGGCACCCTGCGCGAGCTTGACCAACTGCCCAACCTTCCGCGCTCGCACGACGCGACCGTCAAGCAGACGTTCGACAAGTGGCTGCCACAACTGCTCCCCGCTGCGCCCTGATATGGTGTCTGCGATGCCCTCGGTCCTCACACCAAACACCGCACGAGTTGCTGGTTGGCTATGGGCGCTAAACATCGTTGGCTGCGCTGGGCAGCCGGTCTGCGACAAGGATCGGCCGTGCAGCGACGGGCTCGGCTGCGTCGTTGGGCGCTGCATAGAAGCCTCGGCTGAAGCTGTCCCGCTCGAGTCGAAGCGCATCGTGCTCAGCCCCACCGCGCTGGCCGTGGTCGATCAAAGCGGCGGCTCGGACTCCGATGCAGTGGTCGCACTGGGTACCGCGCGCCGCGGAGAAACCAGGGTCCTCTTGCAGTTTGAAGCGGGCTTTGGCGCTGATATCGAGATCCAGCGCGCGTTCCTCGTGCTGCACGGCGAGCCGTCTGCCGTGGGGCCAAGCTCCGAGGTGGTGCTCGACGCTGCGCCGATTCTTTCCGCCTGGAGTCCGACCTCGACCTCCTGGGGGCGGCAGCCATCGATTGGCCTGCCGACCACGAGCCTGCGTCTGAGCCGAGCCAGTCGAGCGCCGCTGCGCTTCGACGTTACCGAAGCCATGCGGTCGGTTCGCAACCGTCAGTTTGGGCTCGCCGTCGTGGGCACTGGCAGCGATCCGATCGGTGTGCGCGTGGAGCTCGCAGCCGGTGCTCCTCGCGGCCCTCGCCTCGAGGTCTTCTTCAAGTAGCCGGCGAGCATGTCAGCGCTGCTTTCTGTCACGGGTCTATCGGTGTCGGCTCAAACCCCGGCTGGTTCAATGCCGATCGTGCAGGCCGTTTCACTCGCGATTGGCCGCGGAGAAGCCGTGGCGATCGTCGGCGAGTCGGGCTCTGGCAAGAGCGTGCTCATGAGCGCCCTTTTGCAATTGTTGCCGGCTGGTCTCTCGCAGGATGCCGGCTCTATCGACTTTCGCGGCCAGCGCCTCGATCAGCTGCGAGAGAGTGAGCTCTGCAAGCTGCGTGGCCGACACCTCGCGCTCGTTCCGCAGGAGCCAAAGTCCGCTTGGAATCCGGTGCTAACCCTTGGCGCGCAGGTTCAGGAGAGTTTGCTGCTGCACAAGCTTTGTGATCGCCGCGAAGCCAAGGAGCGCGCCCTCAGCTGGCTCGAGAAGGTTGGCTTGCCGCAGCCGTCGCGGATCTTTGCGGCTTACCCACACGAGGTTTCAGGCGGCATGCTGCAGCGGGCGCTTTTGGCTGCTGCACTGGCCACCGAGCCTGACTTGTTGATCGCCGATGAGCCCACGGCCGCGATGGATCGATCGACCGAACACGCGCTGCTTTCGCTGCTCGCCGCAGAGCAGCAACGTCGAGGTCTGTCGCTGCTGCTCGTCTCCCATGATCTGGTGCGGGTGGCTTCGATGGCGGACCGAACGTACGTGCTCTACGCAGGAGAGGTCGTGGAAGAGGCTTCGCGCGAGGGGCTTCGCAACGCACGACACCCCTATACACGCGCCCTGCTCGCGAGCCGTCCCGACCCAGCGCGCCTTCGAGGCGACCCGACGCTCTCGCGTCGTTTAGCCGTCCTACCTGGGAGCCCGCCGCGCTTCGAGCGGCTGCCGGGCGGCTGCCGCTTTGCACCTCGCTGCGGCGAGCGCTTCGAACGCTGTCTGGACCATCCACCGCTAGCGTCGGACACAGCCGGGGCTGTACGTTGCCACGCAGCGAGCGCGCTGAACCAAGAAGCAGACGCTGACGAGGCACAACCCAAGGAAGCTTCCGCGTGACCGCCGAACGCAAACCCACGAAAGAGCGCCCCAAGCCGCTACTGCGAGTCGACGGTCTATCCAAGACCTACTCGAAGAGGGTCGGCCTGCTGGCTCGCCAGGAGATCCATCACGCGGTGTGGGGCGTCTCCTTCGACATCCCCGCGGGCAGGACGGTGGCGCTCGTCGGTGAGTCGGGCTGCGGTAAGAGCACGCTTGGGCGCCTGCTCGTCCGCTTGATCGAGCCGACGTACGGTCGCATTTTCGTCTCGGGCCGCGACGTCACTTCGATGAACGATGCTGAGTTTCGACCCTACCGAAGGCGGCTGCAGATCGTATTTCAAGATCCCGAGACGTCGCTCAACCCACGGCTGACCGTTCGATCGATCGTGTCGGAGGGAGCTGTCGCGTTCGGGCTCGCGAGCGGTAGCGCCCTGGAAGACCTGCTTGTTGCAGAGCTCTCGGCGGTCGGCCTCTCCGCTGACGCTCTGGACAAATACCCCGACCAATTTAGCGGCGGCCAGCGTCAACGCATCGCGCTCGCTCGCGCGATGATCCTCAAGCCCGAGTTCGTCGTGTGTGACGAGATCGTCAGCGCTTTGGACGCGTCGGTGCAGGCGCAGATTCTGAACCTGCTGCTGGATCGGCAGGAGTCGACCAACGTTAGCTACCTACTAATCACCCATGATCTCGCCGTGGCCGAGCAAGTGTCGCGCACCTTGCTCGTGATGTTTGCCGGGAGAATCGTCGAGATGGGACGCACCGCAGAAATTGCGGAAAATCCGCGACATCCGTACACCCAGGAGCTCTTTCTAGCCTCTCCCAAACTTGGTGCCGAACCACCGAAGCTCTCGAGCACGAAGCTACAAGCCCTAGCAGTGGCAAGCTCGGGCTGTGCCTTTCGCCTGCGCTGTCCGATGGCAGAACCTGGAGTCTGCGATGGTGAGGCGCCAACGCTGCGCTCCATCTCCGCGGAGAGCAGTCAGCGCGTGGCCTGTTTCAAGGCGACCTAATCGTCGAGAGATGGTGCTTTAGCCGAGCTGCTGGCCGCCGCTGAGGTGACAGCAGCGACGGGATTTTCATCGAGACAGCGCATGCTGAAAAAGCGCATGGCACGCCCTTTTGGTTCGGCCAAAAGCAGCAGATTCCCGCCTGCGGCGATCGGCTCGCCGGTACCCAAACTCGGCTCGATCTGTGGGGTTTCTTTCGGTAGACCGTTGCTACCGACCCGCGCCAACACGTCTGGGCCTCGCAGCGTCGATAGACTCAGCCAACCCGGAAGGAGACTCGGAATGCCCTCCACGGCTTCATCCTCGGGCGTTGCGTATTTCTCGATCGAGCCACCAGCAGTAACACGCACGACTTGAAGCGGCCCACCCGCCGCTCCGCCGGTTGGAGCATCGTCATCGCGATAGGCCACGACCAAGGCCCCGTCCTCACCCAGGGCTGCATCAAAGCCAGCGACAGTGCTCTCTTCTGGCGAAATTCTCAGCGCTTCACTGCGCTGCGCGCCGGTGCCGTCGAGCGGCATCGCATAGACCCAAGCTCGCCCAATCGACTCGCCTCCCTGGCTCTCATCGACCTCGTCGGAGGCGGGCACGTCCTCCTTGGGCTTCGTGTTCTTGGCGCCCTTCGACTTGCTACGCTTCTTCGGCGTTGGCGTGGGTTCAGGAGGCGGTGGCTTGCTAGCAAAGCTCTCACGCTGAAGTTCGCCGCCATGAACCAGGTACACCAAGAAGAAGCCGTCCTCCGTCGCTACGATGCGCGGGGAATCAGCGTCGACGTCTTTGGGCGTCATACGGCGTGAGAAGGGCACCGACGAAAGATCCGTGGACTCGAAGCTGGCGAGGATCACCGAGGACTTGTCCCCTTCGGTCATGTCCCAAACAACGACGCCACGCCCACGCCCGGCAGCGATGTCCAGCGCCAGCGAATCATCCCGACCTTCGGGGAGCTCAGCACCTTTGGTGACCTGCGTTCCGTTGATCTTCGCCAGACGCACCGATCGCGAGCTTGCGTTGGGCTCGAGCCACGCGACCAGCACCTCATCTCCGTTCCCAGTCGCAGCGAGCGCCGGCGGGTCCAGATCTCCGCGCATACGGGCGAGCTTGATCAAACTACCAGCGCCGGTTTTTTCGTCGATCCGGACGAGGTTTGCCACGCTACCGCCATCTCCCTCACTCAAGGTGGGCACGACAAAACCCGAGTCGACGTGAATGGCCCGTCCCACCACGACAGCAAACGGCGTCAACATTGGGTCGGCGTCTTCAGCCAGCTCTTTACCGGCTTCACCGACCACGAACGGTTCACTCGGTTGGGAGCAACGCGGTGGTAGCTCGGTAGCGGCCGAAGCGCTCGCGAGCCCCGATTGACCGGTTGTTGGCTCCTCGGCGAGACAAGCCCGCAGCAGGGCGGCGCCACCGAGCACGGCCGCCAGCACCCCAAGGATGGGCCAAAGAGACCGACCTCCACGCTCGAGCTCGCGAGGCGCTTCACCTTTCTCGGACACGCTTTGCCTTACGACCGGTTGAGCCGTCACGCAAGCAAGAGACGCAAATGAGCTAGGCTGCGCGCGGATCCCGATGCTCGCCAAGTTACTCCGACCTCTCACAGAACGGCTGTTCGCTTCGTTGAACGCAAGGGGCCCTGAACCACTTGCGCAGGCACAGGCGGCGGGTCCCATCGTGTACGTGCTGCGTTCCGTCTCGATCGTCGATGCTCTCGCGGTAACGCACCTCAACTCCGCCTGGGGACTGCACTCGCTCGGCTACGTTCACGATGTCTCGCCGTTCGTGCGCAACACGATCGCGGCTGCCTATCGAACAGCGTCCTACCCAAGCCTCGTCAGCACGCTGGAAGCCGACGCCAACGCGATCATCTTCATGCGTCGTCCCCCCTCGCTGTTCGAGCCAACGCCGCGAGGGGCGAGCGATGGCGATGATCCGCTGTCGGTCATCTTCGACTTTCACCGCCGCTCCGGTCGGGATGTGACGCTGGTTCCACTCACGCTCTTGTGGTCGATGCGACCCGAGAAGCTGTTCCTTTCACCAGCGGACGTTTTGTTCGGTTCGACCGACATGCCGGGAGACGCGCGCAGCCTGCTGCAGCTCTTGACCAACCTGGGCCACGGCGCCGCACGCGTTTGTGCGCCGCTCAGCTTGCGACAGTTCCTCGCATCCCAGGCGCCGCAGACCTCCGACTACACGCTCTTCCGCCGGCTCAGTTACTCGGTGCTGCGCAAGATCGAGCGCGAGCGACGAGCTGCGGTTGGTCCGGCGCGCAAGCCGATCGAGAGGCTCACGGCGGAGGTACTGCGATCACCAAAGTTGAGCGGCTTGATCGACGATCTCGCCAAGGGGGACGTGGAGAACAAGCGCGCGCTCTTGGGCAAAGCGGCCGGGATTCTGAAAGAGCTCGTGGCGACTCCGAATACCGATCTCGTCACGGCGGTGGAGCCCTTGCTCGATCGCATCGTGCAACGCGTTTGGAGTCGCGTGGACGTGTCCGAGCTCGAGCTGAATCGTGTCCGCGATCGCGCGCGGCTCGGCACCGTGGTGCTGCTGCCCTCGCACAAGAGCCACGTCGACTATCTGATCCTGTCCTACGTCTTGCGCAAAAACCTGCTGGAACTGCCGATGATCGCCGCTGGCGACAACCTCTCCTTCTTCCCGGTTGGGCCGATGTTGCGACGAGGCGGAGCGTTCTTCATTCGCCGCGATTTCAAAGGGGACCGGCTGTATGCGGCCACGGTAGACGCGTACATTCGGCGGCTGATCAAGGACGGCTGGTCACTCGAGTTCTTTCTCGAAGGAGGACGCTCGCGCACCGGCAAGCTGCTCTCCTCCAAGCTCGGTCTGCTCAACATCGTCGTCGACGCAGCGTTGCAAGAGACGCTGCACCCCATCGCCTTCGTTCCTGTGCACATCGGCTACGACCGCACGATGGAGGACTTCGAGTTAGCGCTCGAGAAGGCCGGTGCCCCCAAGGAACGTGAGAGCGCTCGCTCGCTGCTCGCTGTCGCCGATGCGCTGAGCTACTCCTACGGCGCTGTTACCGTGAGCTTTGGACCGCCGATCGACCTCGAGGCGCACTTGCAGTCGCTCGGTCTCGTGCGAAGCCAGGAGCTGACGCCAGCCAAGCGGCGCTCGGTGGTGACCGCCCTGGCGCACAAGGTTGAAGCCTCCATTCAGCAGCACGCCAAGCTGACCGCTGGAACGCTGCTGGCCACCGAGCTGCTCGATATGCAGCTGCGGGGCGTGAACCTCGCTGGTCTGCTGATGCGGACGAACCGATTGCTGAAGGTCCTGATTCGAAGTGGTGCGACGCCTGCTGAAGGCCTGCTGCTCGAGAGCGGTCAGCTCAACCCGGCCGCTGTGAGCGAGACCTTGGGCATCTTCGTACGGGGCAAGCTGGTACGGGAGCATCGCCACGATCAAACCCTGACCCGCACCCTCAGCTCGAGCGGCGGCGTGCTTCGTGATCCGGTGTACACGGTGAGTGACGAGAGTCGGTCGCGCTTGGAGTTAGCGAAGAACGCCATTCTCCACTTCCTCTGGGATCGTGCGGTGCTCTCGGCTGCATTTCACGCCAAAGAGTCGCGATCCGTCGCGCGCAGCGCGCTGCTTGAAGAAGCTGAACAGCTCGATGCGTTGCTCGGGCTCGATCTGCCGATGCATCGACTCGAGCCGACGAAGGAGCGCCTTGGCGCCGCGCTCGAGGACATGCTGCTCTTCGGTGAACTGCAAGAGCACGAGGCCGGCTTGCGCGTAGGGCCGGGCAATGGTGACGCCGACGCCATGGTCTGGCTGATCTCCCATCGGGCCCATCTGATCGCGACGATCGAGAGCGCGCGCATTGCGCTTCAGGCAGCCCTGCAGCTTTCTGCGTCGAGCCCGATCGAGGAGCGCGCGCTCGTGAGCCGAGCGCTGGGCATTGGTCGCGAGATGTTCCTGCGTGCCGAGATCGACAAGCGTGAGGCGGTGAGCGCTCCTGGTCTTCAAGCCGCCTTCACCTCCTTCGTCAAACGCGGACTCTTGCGTCGAAATCAGGGTCATATCGCTTGGACCGAGCCCGCCTCGGAGGGAGCGCTGATCGAGATGGACCGTCGGCTGCTGGCCTATCAATTCGGCGGGGATGCTCGCGGAGGGCGCACGTGAAAGCGGACAACCTTCTGCTCCACGCGGCGGCTTGGGACGCGCCCGGTCTGCTTCCCAGCGGACGCGAACTCGATTTTGTGTACGTGGATCCACCGTACGGCGTTGGTACCGAGATGACCGCGCGCACTGGGATGGGGGAGCGACGAGGTCGCAAACAGGAAGGCAGCGGGCCGGTCGCCTATGACGACAGCCAGCCCATCGACGCCCTGGTTGCGATGATCGCCCGCGCGGCGGCGGCGCTCCGCGAGCGGCTTGCCAAGGGCGCCACCTTTGCAGTCCATCTCGATCATCGCGCGGTGCACGAAGCCAAGGTCGCGCTGGACGCTGTGTTTGGTCGTGGCGCCTTCATTGGAGAGATCATCTGGGTACCCGGCAACGGTGCGCGAGGACGCGGCTTGTCGATGACCCATCAGACCATCTTGCTGTTCGCGCGCAGCCCCTCGGATCGCAAACTGGTTCGCTGGAACTCGGAGCTTCCACAACTGCGCGAGCCCTTCGCTCGCACCAGCCTCGACATGCATTTCACCAACGTCGACGCCGATGGCAGACGCTTTCGGGAGCGCATCGTCGCGGGGAAAAGCTACAAATACTATGCAGACGTTGGCCGCAAGCTCGGCACCGTCTGGAGCGACATCTCAGCCATGCGTGCTAACACGCCGCTCAACAAAGAGGGCACCGGCTATCCGACCCAGAAGCCTGAGGCCCTACTCGAACGGCTGATCCTTGCAACCACGACGGAACACGGCACCGTTGGGGATTTCATGTGCGGTAGCGGAACCACCTTGGTGGTGGCGGCTCGACTGGGGCGCTGCTTCATTGGCGGAGACGTTGCCGAGCTTGCGATCGAGACCACCCAACGCCGACTCGAAGCGCAAGGCGCGAGCTTCCGTCTGCTCGCTCAAAAGATGGCTGCGGCTTCCCCGAGCGGAGAAGCCTGAACCACTTTGGCGCGGATGGCTTCGGCTTCGCTACCCGAGACCAACACAGGTCGGAAGTCGTTCTGCTTCTTGTCTCCAGACATATGCGCCGGGACGATCTCATAGCCGGTCGCGGAGAGCGCACCTTTGCTGAAGGAGAAGCGAGCGCGGAAGATCATCGTATCGAGGTCGGACGGCTGACCGTGACCGCCGAAGACGAAGTTCCCGAGGCTGTAGACGATGCGCTTGCCCTTGTAGTTCTCGATCCCTTGCAGCACATGCGGGTGATGGCCGAGCACCAGGTCGGCGCCCGCATCGATCGCCGCACGACCGAGCGTCTGCTGCGAGGAGCTGAAGGAGGTCGTTCCCTCGATGCCCCAGTGGAAGGAGACGATCACCAAGTTATCCGGCTTGCGATGAGCCTTGATCGCCTCGACGACCTCACGTTTGACGGCCAAGTTGCCGCCGGTGAAACCGAGGTTGACCACCTCGATCCCGCGCACGGTGCGGACGTCAGCAACGCCCAGTCCGAAGTGACCGACGCCGTGCGCTTTAAGCGCGGTGCGCGTGTCTGCGACGCCTTTGCTGCCGCAGTCTTCGGCGTGATTATTGGCCAGGCTCACGACCTCGACGCTGCCGCGCTTGAGCATCTCGGCGAACGCTGGCTCACCGCGAAAGGCAAAGGTGTGGTCGGTGCGACAACCCTGATCGGTGAGCGGGCCCTCGAGGTTACCGATCGTGAGATCGTCGGCCTCGAGCACCTTCAGTACGGCTGAGAACGGCCGAGCGAAGTCGGCCCCCGACGAGCTGTGAAGGTGCTGGAAGCTGCCCTTGGCGCGCTCCGACCCGACGGGCCCGCCGAGCGTATTGTCCCCGATCGCGCTGATGGTGATCGTGGTCACGGCGGGGGCAGCTGAAGCGGCTGGCGGTAGCTCGGCTCGAGCCTCCTCCTGGGCGACCGCACCTTCATCTGCTTCGACCGGCTGGTCGAGTTCTTTGCCTTCTGCCACAGGCGTGCATCCAGAGGAGAGTCGCAGTGCGGCCGAGAGGACGAACGAGTGTCGAAGCTTCACCAGTGCATGGTGTGTCAGCCGCGAGGCGGCGGACAAATTTCACACGGCGTCACACCGAATCCCAAATCGGCATCGTCCAGCTTTCAGCAACGCCAGCCTGCTCCCACTCCAAGAAAGAAGGCTCGTTGAGCAACGCGTGAACGTAGGGAGCGAGCTCGTCGGGTACCGGCACGCCGTAGGTACGAAATCGCGTCGCCACCGGCGTGAAGAACGCGTCCGCGATGGTCTTGGTAGCTCCAAACAGGAAGGGCCCTGAGCCGCCAAAACGCGTACGCAGACTCGACCAGAGCTTGAAGACGCGCTCGACGTCATGTTGCGTCGCGGCGTCGAGCTGGCGTGGCTCGGTGCGACGCCGAATGTTGCACGGCAGCTTCGAGCGCAGCGCGGCAAAGCCTGAATGCATCTCACAGGCCGCTGCTCGCGCATGCATCCGAGCGGTCGGATCTGTGGGCCAAAGCGTGGGAGATTGTTCGGCAGCCCACTCGCTGATGGCCAGCGAATCACTGATCACCTCCGAGCCGAGATGAAGCGCGGGCACGGTACCGCTGGGGGAAACCGAGAGAATGGCCGGCATACTGCGGCTGCCATAGCCGTCTCCGCCCATCGGGATCACCCGCGTTTCGAACTCCAACCCCGACCAGCGTAGGACCAGCCAAGGTCGTAAGGACCAGGACGAATAATTCTGATTGCCGACGTAGAGGAGCGGTTTCATCCGTGACAAGGTGAGCGCTCTTTTGGTTTGCACGCAATGACTGTCCCGAGCGAACTCGTCGCTGGCCGCTACGCTCTGGCCGAACCACTCGGACGCGGAGGCTTCGGCGTCGTTCGACGCGCTTTTGATCAGCAAACCCAGCAATGGGTGGCGCTCAAATTGATGACGTTGACTTCGCGCGAGGCGAAAGCTCGCTTCGCTCGTGAAGCGCGGCTGATGAGTCAGCTCTCCCACCCCAATACCACGCGCATCTTGGACATCGGTGAGACCGATTCAGGAGCGCCGTTTCTCGTGCTCGAGCTCTTGCGTGGGGAAACGCTCGAGGCACGACTTACTCGCGGGCCACTGCCACTTACGCTGGCATTGCACGTCATGCGCGGGCTGCTTGGCAGCTTGGCGGAGGCCCATACGCGCGGGATCATTCATCGCGATGTGAAGCCGGCAAACATCTTCCTCGTTGGGCAGAATGACCTTCCATTGGTGAAGGTGATCGACTTTGGCATCGCCAAAGATCCGCATTCGGCGAACGCGACGAGCGAGTTCAACGCGCTCGAGGCCGTGCGCATGGGCAGGCTCCCAACGAGCCAGCGTGGCGGGCCAAACCTGACTGCCGAAGACATGATGATCGGCTCACCGCGCTACATGGCGCCCGAGCAGATTACCGGTGCTCCCATCGGCGCTCACAGCGACGTCTTTTCTGCGGGCTTGGTGCTCGCTGAGATGTTGTCGGGTGAGTCGGTCTTCCTCGGGCAAGGAGCCATCAGCGTCTTCATCGAGCGAGCAACGCGAGAGCCGGTCAGCCTCCCGCAGCTTCCCCCGGAGGTCCGTGCGGTGGTGGAGCGCGCCCTGCGCGTAGCGAGCAGCGAGCGCTTTCAGAACGCGGGCGAGATGCTGCGAGCGCTTCCGAGCAGCGCCGCCACCAACGCTTCAACGCTAGGGACTCGACTGCGCTGGCCACTTGTCGCGCTGGGAGCGTGCTTCGTTGGAGCAATGCTTGCGCTGGTGCTGTTGGGCTCGCGTGAGCGAGCCTCCTCCAAACCAGACGCGGCTGAGGATGAAAGCGCCAATGAAGCGGATAGCCGTGCTCAGGCGCGAAGGAAGCGCAAGCGGGCTGAGGCGAAGGCTGAGGCGAAAGCCGAGCCGAAGAAGGCATCCGTCGACTCGACGCTTTCACCCGATCGCTACGCAGAGCTGAGCCTGCGTCCAACGCTCGACGTCGATGGACTACGGCGTGCTGGCTTTCAAAATGTTGTGGTTAAAGGGGACAGTGTGACGTCATTCAGTGACAACGGCCTACAGTTCTGTGCGGCTCAGACCATCTCCGTCAGTCGCTCGGTCGCATGTTCGGTGATGGCCCGCTCGATGCTCGAGACCATCGACAACCCCACCGCCATCATCTGTTCACCAACTGAGCTGCTGTGGCTGACCTGCATCAAAGACACGAAGGGCGTGCCTGATCCTAACGCCAAACTCAGATTGCAGGCCTTCATCAAGGGCCTCGAACTCGACCAATACTTCACTCCCTAGAGCGCGCACTTGATCAGGTTCTCGGTCTCTTGCGCGCAACCATCCGCGTCGACCGCACCATCGATGCATTCGAATTCGTCAGCGACGCAGCTCTGCAGCGCGCTGTATTGATCCGAGCAACCTTCATCCTCGGCTGCCTTCTCCGCGTCCTCGAGAGCATCGATGCAGTTGGTGAGCTCACTGTCTGAGCAGCCGGTGCAGTCACAGGTGTCTTCGCAAAGTGAAGTAGCCGATGGACCGCAGCCAACCCAAAACAAGGCCAGGACGATGGTGACGTTACGCATCCCTTCACCATAGCCGTACTCGCGCAACGTTTGCGCCTGAGTTGCTTTGGGTCGAGTTGCCATAAACGTGCTGCGAGCCACTTGCTCTTCGATGGCACGGTCTTAGCTTCGGGCGGCCATGAGATTCGACAGAATGACGACGAAGGCGCAAGAATCCGTGCGGTCAGCGCTCGACTACGCCAGCCGCAACGGTCACCCTGAACTCTATCCGGAGCACATCGTACGGGCGCTGCTGCTCCAAGAAGAAGGTGTCACTTCCCCTGTCGTGACGAAGGCCGGCGCGGATCCCAACGCGCTCCGCACCGCACTCGAGGCCAAGCTCAACTCCTATCCACGCGTGAGCGGTGGCGCCGAGCCAAACCTCTCACGGCGAGCCCATACCCTTTTGCAAAAAGCCGAGGACGAGGCCAAGGCCCTCTCCGACGAGTACACCTCGGCCGAACATCTGCTGCTTGCCGCAGCAAAGCATGATCGCGATCTGATGGGCCTGCTCGAGAAAGCCGGTCTCACCTACGACAAGTTGCTTTCGGCGCTCTCACAAGTGCGCGGCAGCCAGCGCGTGACCGACCGCGATCCGGAAGGGAAATTCCAGGCGCTGGAGAAGTACACGAAGAACCTCACCTCGCTCGCGCGGCGGGGCAAGCTGGACCCAGTGATTGGTCGTGATGAGGAGATCCGTCGGGTCATCCAGGTGCTCTCTCGGCGCACGAAGAACAACCCCGTTTTGATCGGCGAGCCCGGCGTAGGCAAGACGGCGATCGTCGAGGGCATCGCTCAGCGCATCATCACGGGAGACGTTCCCGAGGGTCTGAAAGACAAGGACGTCTGCTCATTGGATCTGGCCTCGATGGTGGCAGGGTCGAAGTTTCGCGGCGAGTTCGAGGATCGGCTGAAGGCCGTACTCAAGGAGATTGAGGCGGCCAACGGACGCATCATCCTATTCATTGATGAGCTGCATACGCTCGTTGGTGCGGGCGCGGCAGAAGGCGCGATGGATGCGGCCAACATGCTCAAACCGGCGCTAGCGCGCGGGGAGCTGCGCTGTATCGGGGCCACCACCTTGGATGAGTACCGCAAGCACATCGAGAAGGACGCCGCGCTGGAACGACGCTTTCAGCAGGTCCTCGTGGGCCAGCCGACGGTGGAGGACACCATCGCGATCTTGCGCGGGCTGAAGGAGCGCTACGAGACCCACCACGGCATCCGCATCCAAGACGCAGCGCTGATCGCCGCTGCGAATCTCTCCAATCGCTACGTGACCGAGCGCTTCTTGCCCGACAAGGCGATCGATCTCGTCGATGAAGCGGCCTCGCGGATCCGCATGGAGATCGACAGCCTGCCGACGGCGATCGACCAGGTGCAACGCGAGCTGCTGAAGCTGCAGATGGAGGAACAGGCGCTTAAGCGAGAGACAGACAAGGCCTCCAAGCTCCGGATCGAAGATACGATTCGCGAGATCGCTGAGAAACAAGCGCAACGGTCCGCCATGCGCGCCCAGTGGATGGCTGAGAAGGAGATTCTCGCCGAGCTGCGCTCGCTTACGCCCAAGATCGAGGAACTGCGGCTCGAGAGCGAGACCGCCAAGCGCAAGGGAGATCTCGGGAGAGCCGCCGAGATCGAGTACGGAAGAATCCCTGAGGTGGAGAAGCAGCGTGAAGCACTGCGCGCCAAGCTAGCCGGCGTTCAGAAGACGCAGGCCTACCTCAAGGAGGAGGTAACCGACGAGGACATCGCGATGGTGATCTCGCGGTGGACCGGCATTCCGGTGAGCAAGATGCTCGAGGGCGAAAAGGACAAGCTCCTTCACATGGAAGACCGGTTACGCGAGCGAGTGATCGGGCAGGACGAAGCGGTTCACGCGGTCGCCAACGCGATTCGGCGGTCTCGGGCCGGACTCTCTGATCCCAACCGCCCCACTGGCACGTTCCTGTTCCTCGGCCCTACTGGCGTGGGCAAGACCGAGCTGGCTCGTACGCTC
>CAITIQ010000345.1 GCA_903892415.1 uncultured delta proteobacterium
ACGCCGGAGCGCCTGCTCGCCGAAGATGGATCAATCGCGACGGAATATGAGCGTAAAGCCTGGGGCCAACTCGAGCCGAAGGGCGGGATCGACCCGCGAGGGATCGACCCGCGAATTGGACGTTTTGTTGAGTTTGGAGGCCCATGCCCTGCCGATCGACCGTCAAATTCAACAAAACGTCCACTTCGAGCTCCCATCCCTTCGAGCCAACGACCCAATGCGAACTAAGTTTGGGGCCGCTGAAAGGATTCGCGGGAGAGGTCGCGCCGCTCGCGTTTACCGACGATGCGCGAGCGCGATACTCGCTACCGTGCCGTGAGAAAGTAGGCTTCGGTTTTGCTCGCGGGCTCGGCGGGGTAGCCTCACGCCGGGAAGGTGGTTGGTCTGAGCGTCAATACGCAGGATATCCTGGGGCAGGTTCACGCCAGACTCGCGTTTGCGCGGGAGCTCGAGGCCGGGCCCAAAGTCGGTGCGGAGGCTCGGTATCAAGCGTTTCGTGAGCGGCACAACGCCTGGGAGATGTGGCGCGCGGCTTGTCTTGAGGAGGGTGCGGCTGAGCTGAAGGCGGCCTTGGAGGAGCTGTTTCCGCCAACCCCAGACTTGGAGCGACACCTTCGTACAACGCTGCCCAGTCTGCGGAGCAGCGACGAAGGCGCTCGAACGGCGGCGGCGCAGGAGCTAGAAAAGCTCGCTCGTCGCAGCCTCTCGATGCCACTCGAGATGGAGGTCGGAGATCCGCGGCTTGTCTTTCCGGTTTGTCGTCTGCTCATCGATAATGAGCTATCTGCGGCGATGCAGGAGGGCGAATCTCCGGTGGTTGAGGCGCTAGTTCAATATCTAGGTAACGTGGCTCACCGCATGTCGTACCGAACCTCCAATGAGGTCTACCGAGCGCTTGAAGCGGTTTGGGGAACGGCCGGCTCAGAGCTCCGCTTGGTTGTCGCGACGGCGATGTGTTACCTCGCTGCGGCGGAGAAGTGGCATCCCATCGCGGCGGCTCTTGAGCAACGTGGTGGCAAACGCCTAGCCGCCTTGGTCATGGCGATGAATGTCGCAGGGGAGCCGCCCATGGAGGTTGTTCCCCGGCTTAGCGCAGCCATGCTCGCTCGCTTCAAGAAGTCCAAGCGTCCGCAGGATTGGGTGGTAGCGCTCGGTAGGTGCGCAGGGCCAGAGGCTATCGAGGTGCTCCAGGCCCTGCGAAAAAAGAAGGTCTCGCGCGTAACGTTGGACAACATCAATGACGCGGTCGCGGACCTCCGGCGGAGGTTTGGGCGATGAGTCGCGCTTCGCGGCTTAGCTGCTCAATGCGCCAGACGCGATTGTAGAAGTGACGGGCGAAAGTCCTTCGGCGCGGCGCGGCTTCATTCTATGAGGTGAGCATGCGGCTGCAGCCTCTGTTCGGGTTTTTGTTGTTGGCGCACGGTTGCTCCACCGAGGTGGCTCCTTCGCGCGAGAGCGCGGCGGTCTCGGCCTCGGCGCGATCGACGGCGGCTCCGGCGGCGAACGGCGAGACGGTATTTGATCCGCAGAACCCACCGCCTGGCTGGACCAACTGCCATCGCAATCATTGCCATCATCGGGATGGTCGCGTGGGCTCGTACGACCAGGTGATGAAGGAGATGGGCGCGACGCGCATAGTGGGCGGAGCGGCGCCAGCGGCCGCGCCGAAGGCGCCGGAAGACGTGGCAGCGCCCCCGGCGGACGCCGAGAAGACGGCCAGTGGCCTGGCCTCGCGCGTGCTCAAAACGGGCAGCGGCGCGAAGCCCGGGCCGGACAGCGTGGTCACCGTGCACTACACCGGCTGGACCACCGACGGCCGCTCCTTCGATAGTTCGATCGCGCGCGGTCAGCCGGCCACCTTTCCACTCAAACGCGTAATTCCCGGCTGGACCGAGGGGTTGCAGCTGATGGCCGTCGGAGAAGAGCGACGGCTGTGGATCCCGGAGGAGCTCGCTTATCAGGGCAAACCCGGCAAGCCCGCCGGGATGCTCGTGTTCGACGTGGAGCTGCTCGAGATCAAGCCGTAGCCAGTTTGGTGGCGATCGAGCGTACGACCGCGAGCGCCTCTTCCACGTGTTTCTTGGCGCCGAGCAGTCCCTCGTGGCGGTGGCGCACGACGCCTTGGCGGTCAATCACGTAGGTGACGCGACCGTCAACCATGCCGAAGAGCGCGCGTGGCACCTTCCACTGTGCACGTACGCGGCCGCCCTCGTCGACGAGGATGGGGTAGCTCAGCTTGTGCTCGGCAGCGAACTTCGCGTGGGCCGCAGCGTTGTCGGAGGAGATGCCCACCACCGTGGCGCCCGCCGCTGCGAAGTCGGCGCTGGCGTCGCGAAAGGAGCAGGCCTCGGCGGTGCAAGCTGGCGTGCCGTCCTTGGGGTAGAAGAAGACCACCACCGGGCCGCGCGCGAGGGCTTCGGTGAGGCGGAACGGCTTGCCGTCCTGGTCCGGGAGCGTGAAGGGGATGGCGCGCTCGCCAACGACGACGCCAGCGGAGATGCTCGTGGTTTCGGTGTTCATGCCCTTTGGACCCGGCAAGGGTGCGTTCGTTACAACGATTCGTTGAACCGCAACTTGGCACGAGTCAGCCGTGCGTGACCTCGAGGCCGCGCTCCACCGCCTCACGCAGCCGAAGGCGGCCGCGGTGCAGGAGCACACGCTGGTTGGCCTCGGTGATGCCCAGCGCCGCGCAGGTCTCGACGGCGTCGAGCCCGTCGATATCGCGCAGCTGGAGCACCAGGCGCTGCTGCTCGGGCAGCGTATCCAGCGATCGACAGATGATCCGTTGTACCTCGGCTGCGAGCGCCGCTTCTTCGGGGTTGCCCCAGCTCCCCGGCAGCGCGGTCCATTGCATCCAGCGATCGAACTGCCCATCGAGCGGATCGCGATCGGCGTCGGCCTCGAGCAGCTCCTCGCGGCGCAAGGCCGCGGCTCCGCGCGCGGTTCGTGCGCGGTTCACCAGGATCTGAAATACCCAGCTATCGAAGCGGCTGCGGCCCTCGAAGCCATCGAGTCCGCGCACCACCCGCCGCCAGGTCTCCTGCGCAGCGTCTTCCGCCTCTTCGGCGGAGCCGAGGATGCGCCGAGCGGTAGCCACCAAACGTGGATGGAGCCGGGTCACCAAGCGCGAGAAGGCGGCCTCGTCGCCGGAACGCAGCGCCTCCACCAAGCCGACGTCGTCAGCGTGCACTGCGCTACCGGCTCCTGCGGAACGTCTCGAGCGCGTTCTCGAGCGAGGCCGGCGCGACCGCCTCTTCACGCAGCGCCGATAGAGTCTCTCGTACCTGCTTCATCTGCGCGACGTAGCGTTGGCAGCGTCGGCACAGGGCGAGGTGAGCGCGCAGGCTCAAACGGGCCGCAGCGGAGCCACCGCCTTCCTCCAGCTCGGTCAGCCGTCGTGCGACTTGTTCACAGGTAATGGCCATGGCGGTTAGCAGTGAGACCCGGGCGTGCTTGCAATGTTACAGGCCTGCCGACGATTTTCCGGAAAGCCTTCGACCCTAAGCTCTCGCGGCTTCTGCAAAGTAATAGTCGAAGAGCGCCAGCGCGGCCTCTCGGTCGGGTAGTCCGAGGCTCGGGCATTCGGTCGCCTGTTCGAGCGAAGCCCGTAGCTCTTGCTGTGCACGGCTGCGAGCCGCAGCGACCTGCGCGCTGGCCGCTCCGTCCAACTGCTCGGCCAGCCATTGGTCGACGTCCTCGGCCAGCGCTGCGTGCTCGCGCTCGTCTCGCGCGATCTCGCGAAAATCGGCTCGTAAATGCGGTGCAGCGCGTTCAGCCTGAAAGCTCGCCATCAACGCGCCGTAAGCCTCGCGAACGCAGCCTTCGACGGCGTTCTCGATCGCGATCGGCAGCAGGTCCCGCACCACGAGCTTCGCGTGGGTCGGCTTGCCCATGCGGGCACCGTGGGCCTGTGCGAGTCGACGGAGGATGCGCGTGTGCCGAACTTCATCGCCTGCTGCCCGGGTCGCGCGCCCCGCGAGCTCGCTCGGCGCGCCGTGCGCCTCGAGCTCGCGAGCGAGCCGTTGAAAGGCCGGAACACTCGCGGCCTCGAGCTCAGCCATCTGCGCGAGCACCGCTCCTTCATGTGAGGTATGCGCGCTGGCGCGGGTGAGTTGCAAACCCTCCGGCTGCCTGCCGCAGGCGTACTGCGGCTCGGGGTTCTTTTCGACGGTGAAGGCCTCCAGCGTGCTGCCGATGACCGTGCCATCACGGCGCAGCGCCGCGCGCTCAACCACGAGGCGCTTGGCCGGGACCTTCACCTTGCTCGACGGTGGACAAGGTGCTTGGGGCCCCGGCGTGGGGCAGCAAACGGGGGTGCGCGTGATCTCGAGCGTGGTCGCCTCTTGGGACCTCGTGATCACACAAAGGACCTGCTCCGTGCTGGGTTCCCAGTACGCCTCGTCGAAGCTCCGCGTTGCTGCATTCCCCGAAGATTTGATGACCGTTGCCTTCGCCAGGTCGACCTTGACGTTCGCTTTGTGCTCCTTGCAAAGGAAGTTCGAATCGGGCGAAGAGCTGGTCCCTGAGCTCGTTCCGTTCGCAGGTGGTTTGAGCGGAGGGATGCGGTCAACCGTGGGATCCGGAGCTGGCGTGCTCGCGACGGTCAGCGCAGAGGACGTCGCTTGCGCGTTGGCACTCGGCGTGGCCGACGGAGTTACCAGTGCCTCACTCGGTTGTGTGGGTGCGGACTTCTGACAGCTGGCCAACACGAGCAAGACGGCTTCTGCGATTCGACGCTCGACCGAGCCGCGCGAGAGGGACATGGGCGCGAGGGTATCCGATCGACCCAGCGCTTTCAGCCGCATTCACTGGACGATTCTGCTCAGGGTACCGGGTCGACGCGTAGCACCCGGCCACCAAGGATATCGACGAAGTAGAGCCTGTTGTCCGGACCGAAGGTGAAGCCGCCAATCGAGCCAATGTCGAGGTTGCTAGCGAGGCTGCGAAGCTCCTCACCCGCCCGATCGAAGGCGTGGAACTTACTCGTGGCGCGATCCGAAACGAAGATCACCTCACCGCGCACCTCCACGCCGCTCGGACTTTGCACCTTCTCCGGTCCGACCAATTCACCGAGCTCGGCGTCGACCATCTCGATCCGCGTCTCGACCTCTTCGAGGCCGCCGAAGCTAGCGCCTTGCGTCCCCGTGGTCGTGTCGAGCGTGAGCACTCGTTGATTGCCCGTGTCGGCGATGTAAAGGAGCTTCGTCGCCGGGTCGTAGTCGAGGTGGCTGGAGACCCCGTCCACACCCTTCACCCAGCCCTCGACGTAGCGAAAGATGTGCCCGTCCGAATGATCGTCGAAGCCAGGTCCGTGATCGTCGGCAAAGTCGTAAAGGTCAATCGACCCCTTCTTGCCGTTGAACGCGAAGTAACGGTTCGTGTCGATGTGCGCGATGCCTTTGCAGAAGGTGGTCGAGTGCAGCATGTCGAGATGCGAGCCAAGCCCCGTTACCTCGTTCTGCGTCGCAAACACGTCGAGCTCCGAGGAGAACAGCGCCGGGCCCATGAAGTTGTCCCCGCCGTTGTTACCGTCGCCGCAAATGCCGAAGGTCTGGCCGTAGGTCTCGTCCACCGCTCCAAACTCGAAGGCGGGCGGAGAGGCCATGAAGTGTGCCGCGGCCGGGTCCTTGATGCGGTCGAACATCATCGCCGGTGTGCCGGGGTTGGTGATCACCACCACGCTGTCGTCTTGCCGATTGATGACCCACAAGCGGTTGGGGTGGCTCGGGTCGAAGCCGAGATCGACCGGGCGTTTGAGGACCTTGTCCTCGAGGATCACGGTGAAGGTGACCGACTGGGCACTGCCGTCCCCAAAGCCGAGCTCCGAGCCTGGCGGAGCGGCGATGCAAGCGTTGCTCTCGGGCTCGCAGTACGGTTGGGAGGAGCTGCAATCAGCGTCTGATTCGCAAGACTCTGCTGTTTCAGTCGACGTGGATTCCGAGTCGCAAGCGGCAATCAAGAGCGCGATACCGACGAGCGGGCGTTGGTTCATGTCGAGGCCTTGGGTTTAGGAAGCTTTGGGAGAACGGGCGTCTTCGTTGGAGTAGGGCGAGTAAAGGTCGCCCTTGCGACAGCGAAGCCGATAGCTGTAGCGAACGGACGGGTCGGTGGCATCGTCATCGGAGAGGTCTTCCACGTCGGACTTCACAGAGGCGATGACCACGTAGGCCTGCTTGGGCGTCGAACGCTCGACCTCAATGGCATCGCAATTGAGCGTTTCGTTCGTCCAAAACAAGTGGAGCGCTCCGTGCAACGCCGCGACCGTATCGAGATAGGGTGCCTGCAGCGACGTGTCAGCCTCCGCCTCTACTTCACTTTCGCTCACGCAACCTAGGGAAAGGGGGAACCCAAGCAGCATCGTGAGCGCGTACGTTCTGCAGGAGTTGACCATAGAGTCGCCTCGACTGTGTGAAGGGTTCTGTGCCCGGGCGCAAGTCGGTCAAGGCTAAGAGTTGCTCAAAGAATTGCTAACAGTCGTGCCGCCGCGTGTAGCGCGCCCGGCTACAGCAATCCCAGCGTCGCCGCAGCAACGAGCGGCGCCGCGAGAATTGCGGCTGCAACCACGGCCACCGGCGTCCACTCTTTGCGGATCTCGAACTCGCGCTTTACGAGCTCGTTCTGCGTACCGGTCAAAAGTTCGCTCACCGATTGAGTGGCGCGGTAGTGCTCACTCTCTACGCAACGTAGGACCACGACGGGCCCCGGCGTCATCCCCTGCAGGCCTGCCGCGAGCGGTAGGTAATCGCTACCGAGGCGCACACGACCTTCGCTGTCGAGCTCGCCTTCACGCCCGCCGATGACCGTGGCGATGCGACGCCGCGAGCGCGCGACCCAGCCGATCAGCGCGAGGAGCGGCAGCGTGGCGAGGGCGCCGAGCCCTGCAATGGGTAAGCGAGGTCCAAGCGCGGGAGCCAGTTGGCCCACGCGAACGTAGGGAACGGCGACGTCGTCGAGCAGCAACGCTAAGGGCGGTCGCGAGCCTGCTTCGCCACCAAGCAAACCAAAGGTCAAGACCCGCCCGTCCTGCGAACGCTGGACCGTTACTTCGTCATACGCCCGGACTGGAACCCATCGGAGCTCGGCGCCCCACTCGGACTCCACTGTCGACAGCTCCAACGATTCGTCGCACCTGAGCTCGGACCCCGCGTTGGGCCGGTCGCGCCCGACGGTAGGTCGCTCGGTTGTACACAAAACCTCCAGGACGTGGCCGTCTTCTGTGGTGATCAGCCTTGAGCGCTGCTCTTCCATAGGGATCGACTCGACCAGCTTGTTGGTAGCGCGCAGCTCTTCGATCGTTGCACGCGTGGTCGAGCGAACGACTGCGAGTACAGCGCCAAGCCCGAGTGCTGCAGCGAGTAGCATGAGGACGTACGGTCGGGTAGGCAGCCGCGCCCTGTTGCTTCGCCGGCCGAGCAAGCGAAGGAAGTACCAAAGACCCATGGCGCATAGGCCCATCGGTAGCGCCATCGAGGCGGAGACGATGGCGTCGTTTAGCCGACCGGTGCCGCACCAATCACCAAAACCAAAAACAATGCTGTTCTGCGCCGAGCGCGAGCCGCCAAACGAGATCAGCACCATCGGCGCAAATGCGATGGCCGCGGCCCTAGCCGCATGAGGCCCAAGTAGGGCGCGAGATAGCGCTGTAAGTAGCAGAAACCCAGCGACGACGGCCACGAGCTCGAGTTCGTGATAAGACCGTCCACTGTCAGCGATAACGGTATAAGTGGATATCACGGTAAAGACCGACCACACGGTGCCGTAGAGCAACGCTCGACCGAGCCTCGCGGCGGGCTCTTCACTGACTTCGGGCGGGAGGGCTCGCATGGCTACCCAAGCCTAACGGCGGAAGCTGTTTGCGCACGTTTTTTTGCAGCTCCTGGTAGCGTTATCCGCCATGGCAACGCCGCTCTTCTCCGCGCTGATCTCGGCCGTGCATGTCGTTGGTATCGCCGGGGCGGTCTCCTTTTCGGCGCTGCGGCTCGTGGCGCTGCGGCGCCGCGACGTGGACGCCATTCGCTTCGCCGACAATGGCAACGGGATGGCCGCGATAGCGCTATACGGCGCGGGGCTCTATCGCTTGTTCGGCGAGCTCGAGAAGCCTCTCGCCTTCTACACAGCGAACCACGTGTTCTGGACCAAGATGGGGCTGCTGGCGGTCGCCTTCCTGCTCGAACTCTATCCGCAGTACGTGGTGCTCCCTTGGCATATTCGGGTGAGCCGCAAGCTCCCGGTCGAGCCGAAACCAGGGCAGATCGAGCGCATGTTTACCCTCGCGGCCTGGCAGCTGCCGTGCCTCCTCGGCGCGATTTTCTGTGCGGCGCTGATGGCACGAGGCATTGGGCTGCCCAAGGCCCCTGCTTCGACCGAGGCTTCTGCCGCCACCGCCACCGCTGGGCAACGACTGTACGAGCAGCATTGCCAGGCCTGCCATCAAGCGGACGGGCGTGGCCTGCAAGCGCGCGCGGCAGCAGACTTTACCGCGTCACCCGGCGTCCTCGACAAGTCCGACGACGAGCTGATGCGCAGCCTGATGCAGGGGCGCTCCGGCTCGATCGGCACTATGCCGGCGATGTCGCCGATGTTGAGCGAGGCCCAACTGCGGGAGACGCTGGGCTTCGTGCGTGAGCGTTTTGGCGCAGGTCGCTAACCATGCGGGCCCGCCGTTCGGGTCCGTCAACCAAGCAAGACGGGCTTGCGTAATCGTCGCACCGCCCAGGCGAACAAGAGCGTGGCTGAGGCGGTGAGCGCGAGAATGGCCCAGAGGACGCGTATCACCATTGGCTGGGAGCTGGGCTCTACCCAGCGATACTCCGGCATCGCGTCGTAGTCGGCAGCCGCGAGCGGCGCATCGGCTTGGAGCCGCTGCTCGAAGAAGCTGCGCAGCTGCTGGTGAAAGCGGCCTTGCTCGCGCTCGAAGTGACGTTGCCGCGCGCTGCCGTGGCCGGAGAGATCGGTTAGGGCCTCGTTCATCAGCAGGGCGGGGGAGCTGAAGCGCAGCGCATCGATGCGTTGCTGCTCGCTACCGCGTCGCTCGTTGAAGGCTCGCAAGCTGGGGGCGATCTCGCTCTCGTATTCACGTTGAGTGGCGACGATGTCGAGCGGCGAGAGCGAACTCTTACCGTGATTGCCCTCGGCCTGCTTCAAACGTTGCTGGCTCTCACGCGCCGCGTCGCGCGCGGCGGTGACCAACTCGCTGCGCGACGGGCCGGCGGCGGCGTCCTCGACCGCGACGCTGGCCAGGCCCGGGACGATCACCACGAGGCCGAGCCAAAGCACCATTAGGCTGAGCGCGTTGCCCGCCGAAGTGCGACCGAAGGCATTGACGAGCAAGGCGAGGGCAAACCAGAAGAGCGTGTAGCCAGCACAAAGCAACGCATAGAGCGCGAGAGCGCCTAGCGCTGCGGTGCTTTGCAGTTGGGCGCCCGCGACCAGCGCCCCGAGCAGCGTGACCAGCAACGTAAGGCTGAGCAGGACCGCCATCCGTGTTAGCGCTTTACCCAATAAGAAGGTGGTCAGAGCGATCGGCTGGGATAACACCAGCGCCAACGTGCCCTGCTCTCGCTCGCGCGCGAGCAGATCGAAGGACGCTCCAATCACCAATAGCGGCAGTAAAAAAACGAGCAGAAACGCGAGGTCGAATGGGCCGGTAGCGGCAGCGTTGACGTCGAGCTGTGCACCCTCGTGATTCAGCGGTTGGATGGTGAGCTTGACGGTCTGCGGCTGGAGTTGGCGCTGCCCGAGTGAAACCGGCGCTAGCGCGGCGTTCGGAATGGTCGCTACGCGGGGCAGTAGCTCTTGTCCGACGCGCAAGGTGTCGGACGGTAGTTCTAAACGAAGCTCTTCGAGTCGAACGCGCTCGGCGCGCAGGCTGCTCGCTTGTTGTTCGGCCTGCTGTGCGAGCTGCTGCCGACTGGAAAGCGCCGCCAACGCGACGAGGCCGGAGAAGAGCGCAATCGCCAGCCAAAACACGCGATCGCGCTGGAGGTTCTTCCACTCGAGCCGGGCCGCTAGCCAGAGCATTAGACGGCCCTCACGCGCGCCGAGGCCCAGGCCGCAAACGCGAGGGAGCCGACGAACCAAAGCCCGAGGCTGAGCAGCTGCACGCGTTGCGAGGCAAGCGACCAGCTCAGCGTTGGCGGTTGATAGACGAAGGCCGGCGCTTTGGCCCACGTCTCGCTGCCTGCGCGGTAGCTCCAACCGTCGGCGCCACCGCTCTCGGCGAAGGCCCGATTCAGCATCTCGATCAGCGCTCTGCGATGTTGCTCCGCCGCGTCGGCGAAGTGACGATGATGCGCGTGGTCGGTGCCGGCCAACGCCGCTGAACTCGACTGCAGCGCGAGCGGCGGTGCAGCCAGCGAGAACCAGCGCAGCGTCTGCTCGCGGCGCTCCAGCTGTTGCGCCCGCTTGGCGTGCAGCTGATCCAGTACCTCGTTCTCGTATTGCGCCTCGGCCTGTAGCTCGAGCCCAGCGAGCAGCGAGGGATCCATCAGCGTTTCGGCGCCTGCGAAGCCCTCGCGCTCGAGCAGTGCCTCGGTGATCGCGGTAACGCGAGCCTCGCGACCACCTTGGCCCGGCAGCCCAGCGGCCATCGTGCTGGCCACCTCGCGATCGAAGGCCTCACGATCGAGTACCGGTGCCGTGAGCTCCGCCACAGACTGCGCAACTCGCGGCAGCACCAGCGCCATCCCCACCCACAGCGCCAGTGCGGTTACCAGCGCACTGCGCGAGGACTTGGCGACCGCCGAGATCCCCAGCGCGAGAAACAGAAAGCTGGCGAGCCCCAACGCGTAGAGCCCGCCCAGTACGGCCAGCCGATCGAGCGCGGTAGGGCCCTCGGATAGAGCGCTCAGCACGAGGCCGCCGCCGAGCAGCGCTGGGAGCAGCAAGCACGCCACGCTGACGAACAGCCCGAGCAGCTTGCCGACGAACAGCGTGCCCGGCTTGGTGCCGAGCGAGAGCAACAAACGCAAGGTGCCGCGCTCGCGCTCCGCCGTCCAGGTCGAGAAGCCGAGCACAAGGAGTAGCAGCGGTAGCAGCAGCTGCAGCACCGCAGCCACGCTCAAGGGGCCCAAACGGCTTAGCGACGAGGACTCGGCTGCGCGTGCACCCTCAGGCGCGTTGCGAGCGTGCGCCACCAGCCGAATCGAACTTCCAACGAGGGGCTCGACGCCCGGATCGATGAAGCTGAGTAGTCCCACCGGCTTGAAGACGTAGGTGCCGTAGTGAGCCGCCTCGTGCGGGTTCTTCTCGTCTTGCGTCAAGAACTGCTGCTCGGCGCTAGCTTGGGCAACAGCGTGTTCACGCGCGACGCTCGTTTGCTGCCGCAGACCAAAGATCAGCGCCACGCACAAGAGCCCAGCGATGGCGCCCGCAGCGACCCAAAGGCGGCCGTCGCGCAGGACCTCACGCAGCTCTTTGCGTACCAGCTGACGTAGCATGTTGCCGGACCGCGAGTTGCTCATGCACTCATGTGCTCGAGGTAGATGCGCTCGAGATCGAGCTCGGTTACTTCCTTCATCGCCAGCTGTTGCACGAGCGCACCCTGCTTCATGATGCCAACACGATCGCCCACGGCCTTGGAGCGGAAGAGGTCATGCGTGGCCATCAACACGGCAACGCCTTCATCTTTGACCCGCAAGAGCAACTCGGAGAATTCGTTGGAGGCCTTTGGGTCCAGACCGCTCGTCGGTTCGTCGAGCAGCAGAGCACGGGCTTGTTTTACCAGCGCGAGGGCGATGCCAACCTTCTGGCGCATGCCTTTGGAGTAGGTGCCCACGCGCCGATCCGCGGCCTCTTTGGCCAGCCCCACGCGCTCGAGTGTTTCACGTAAGGCTCTTTCATCCACCTCACCGCGACCGGCGAGCGCCGCGAAGAAGCCGAGGTTCTCCAGCCCCGTGAGGTTGGGATACAGCATGACATTCTCGGGAATGTAGGCCGTCTTGCGTTTGGTCTCGAGCGGCTCCTTTTGCACGTCCAGACCGGCAATGCGCGCGCTGCCGGAGCTCGGTTCGATGAAGCCGAGAAAGAGCTGAATGGTGGTGGTCTTGCCCGCGCCGTTGGCGCCGAGAAGGCAGTACACCTCGCCTGGCTCCACGCGCAGATCCAGCCCCTGCAGCGCGACGAAGTCCCCGTATTGCTTCCTAAGTTTCGAGGCCTCGAGCACGCGCGACGCTACCACGCGCGGGCCTTGCTGAGCGAGCGGCGTGGCATCGAGGTGCAACGTCCTGCTACAGATCGCTCCAGCTCGCGCGGTACACGGCCCGCCTCGGACTCGACTCGATCATCACCACCTTCACCGCGTGACCCCCTGCCTTTTCCAACATCGCGCCGAAGACGGCCTCATTGGCCAGGTGCGACGCGCCGAGTTGCAAGTAGGGGGGATGCTCCAGGAAGAGGTGGGCCTGGGTTTCGCTGAGCCATTCGACGCGTAGCTCGGTCCCCTGCTGAAACATCGCGTGGATGCGGACGGCAGCGCGAAGGAGCAGCTTCACTCCGGTGAGGTGAACGAGGGCTCGATAAGTCGTGGAACTCGCCACACGCTGGGTGCGCTTGCGATTCCAAGCCAGTAGTTGTTCGTCGCTCGGGTAGTACGTATCCGCCACGGCGAACTGCACCGCGTTGCAAAGCACTGCGGAGACCCACTCGGTTGCCAGGGGCTGGTGCTCGATCGCCTCTCGGACGATCTAGGGCAAGCCGTGCCAGCTCTCGTGCCGTGGAACCTCGGCCAGCGCGCTCGTAAGCAGCACGCCCTTGGAGCGGCACTCCGGGTAGGAGGAGAACCCGCTCGGGAGCACGCCCAGATATTTCGATAGACGCGGGAACCCGGGGACCTCCACGGAGCTAAGCGTAGCAGCGAATGGGCGCGCGGCTTCAACCTCGCGCGGACTGTTGCAGCCTTGCTTAGTTAGCCGGTGGGAGGCGCCTCGAAAGACTCGAGCGCGTTGACGAGCTGAGCCTCATCCTCGGTCGCGAGAAGCGTTTCCAGGGTTTGTCTCACGAGCGGCGACGCACAGGAGGTGGCAGCGACCTGAACGCGCGCTCGGCCTTCGTCGCTGATGCGCAGCATAACCGCTGCCGCGGCGATGCGGCTCTCGGCGGGGCTCTCCGGCGCAACCAGCACCTGCTCCATGCGGTCGAGCCCGACCGCGGCAGCGCGATAGCCAGCGCCCAAGGCGGTGGTGCGCGCGGTCTCCAGCCACTCGCGACCGCTCTTTTCGCCGCGCATCAGCGCGGCGAAAAGAGCTGGATCCTCGGTCTTTCCACCGTAGCTCTCGAAGGCCAACGTCAGGTGCTCGCACATGCGGTAGCCGAGCACTCGTTGTTCGTTGGCGTTGGTGATCGGCGCGGGGGTGCGCAGCCGCAACGTTGAACCCGAGCGGAGGTGAAGCTGAGCCGTTGGACCATGCCACCCGCCAGGGCATTCGATGCTCGCAACGTCGCTGAACGGGACGAAGCGGCGTCGAAGCCACCGCACGGTAACGCCATCGATTCCCACCTCCACGCGGCCGCGCAGGTTGCGCGCAAGCCAGGCGACGACCAACACGATCAGGGCGTAAAGGAGCGGGGCAAGTCGCGTATAGAGCAGGACCGGCATTCCCAGAACGCCGGTCAACACGATGCGCGTTTGCACGCTCGAGCCGATCGGGTAGCTGGCCCGTCGGTGCTCCGGCCGCAGCTCGAGGGCCTTGAGCAACGGTTCAACGTCATCGTCTTGGAGCTCTAGCCAGAGGTTGTCCCGTTCGAGCACGATTGTGACGTGGTTGAGTCGCGTCTCTCCGCGCTGAACAGTTGTTGTCGTGATGCCGTAGATCGAGTCGCATGAGATGGGCGCTAGGCCGCTGAGCCGCAGCTCGCCTTTCGACGCGCTGACGTTGCAAGGCCGGCCCAACGGCCAGCTGTTGTTGGCCGCGGTGGCCACTGCGAAGGCCAGCAGCAATAGGCCAGCGGGCACGGCCAAGAGGCTGAAGAGCAGGTCCGTTGCGGGGTGGAGCGCTAGGACCACCAGCACGACTAGGGCAACGCTCGCTACGCCAGGTGGCACGAAGTTGCGACGCAGCAAGCGTCCGTTGAGCGAGATCTTTTTTGAGGCCACCTTGCGCTAGCCTAGCGCAGCCGATTGCGGGCGTCGCAACGCTTGCTCCGCGCCGGTGAAGGGAGCGCTTGAACGCCCTGCTGCTTTGGCTGCATGCTGCTCGCCATGAAGCCTTCGCTGGTCTGCGCCATTGCTCTGCTCTCGCTCGCAGCTTGTGAAGTGGAGTCGAGCGGCGCGCTCGATGAGGCGGTGGAACTCGATCACCAGCCGATCGTCAACGGTCAGTTTGATACAGGGCACCCGGGCTCGGTGGCGTTGACCGTGGATGGGCAGGCCTTTTGTACCGGAACCTTGGTGACGCCGACCGTGGTGGTCACTGCAGCTCACTGCATCTCGCCGGACATCGGCAGTCCACCTTGGCCGTTCGTTGAGGTCTTCTTCGGCTCGGACGTCAGCGCCGGCGGTGTGTTCATCCCGCTCGAGGACGGGCTCGGTCACCCCAATTGGGATTCATCTTTGCAGGCTCCAGAGAACGACATTGCGGTTCTGCGTTTGCAGGAGGCGGCGCCGGTCGCGCCCGTACCGATGGCGGATTTGCCTGCCAATGGCACGGTGCTAACGCTCGTCGGCTTCGGTATCACGCAGGCCAACGGTGGTGGAGGCGGCGTCAAGCGTGTGGCCCAAGCCACCATCGCCGATCGCTTCGGTAGCGTGTTTACGATGGACGTTGCGCCTTCCGGCACCTGCAACGGGGACTCCGGCGGGACGGCGCTCTGGAATGACGGTGGCGTGGAGAAGTTCGTCGGCATCCACACGCGCAGCGATTGCCAGACCGTCATGCTCGACGAGGTCGTGCAGAGCCACGTAGCAAGCTTCGTGCAGCCGTTCATCGACGCGGGCGTGAGTTGCAATGCGGGCGATGGATGCGCCAGCGGTTGCGCGAGCCCAGACCCGGACTGCCCGTGCGCAGCCGACGGTTTCTGCACCAGCGCTTGTGTGGACGTCGCCAGCGATCCCGATTGTGATCCGCTTTGCGCCGCGGAAGGGACCTGCGCCGAGGACTGCCCCGTACCTGATGCGGACTGTCCTGTGTGTATCTCGGATGGTGATTGCAACGCGGCCTGTGAAAGCGACCCCGACTGCAGCACAGGGGACGGCGGCGCGGGCGGGGGCGGTGAGGGCGCAGGCGGTGAGAGCGGCGAAAGTGATAGCGAAGAGAGCGACGACGGCTGTGATTGCGCTCTCGATCGCAAGGCAGGAGGCTCGCCGCTCAGCCTGTTGTTGGGCTTCGTGGCGCTCGCTGCTCAGCGCCGCCGTCGGCACCGCAAGCTGACCCCCAACGGGACGGCGTGTTGACGCGCGTTGCGGCGCTGCTGCTGCTTTGCGCCTGCGGCTCGAAGGACGGCGCGAGCGAGGCTGGCTCATCCACCAAGAGCTCGGCGGCCAGCCCCGGAGCCGCGTCGCAGCCTTCAGCGTCGCTTGGCGCGTCTGCCACGCCCTTCGATCTCAAAGGCTACTGCAGCGCTGTTTGCGAGCGTTCGACGCGCTGCGGGCTAGAGTCGGCCCAGGCGCTGGCGGTGAAGGGCGATCGCGTGGAGGCCGCGGCCCTGGCGAGCGCGCAGAAGTTAGCGCCGGAGACCGAAGCGAGCTGCGTCAAGCAGTGCAACGCTTCACCGGTAGACGCAGCCAGCCGAGTGACGTTGGAGGCGGCGCAACGTTGTTTGAACGAGACCGAGTGTGCGCCGTTTCAAAAGTGTTTGGAGGCTCTCGCGCGCTGATGGTCGGCGCTGGCTGGCGGTCGGCGACCGAGCGTCGGCGCGGCGGGTCACACGCTTAGTTGCCCCCGCTCGCGGAGAGCGCGACCGGGGAGGAAGGCCGTTGGTCGCGTTCGACGCCGCAAACGCGTTTGGCCGCGAGCGACATACGGGCGCAGCGGGAGTCACTGAGCTGTGCACGCGCGGCCTCGAGCGCGAGCAGCGGACCAACCACGGCTGGCGGGGCTTTTGTATCCGGCGCGCGGCGCAAGCGCGAAAGGGCCGCAAAACCCCAAGCGGAGCGCATGACGCCGTTGGCTTCCATTTCGACCAGCTTGTCCTTGGCCTCGAAGCCGCGACCTGGGATGGGAGCGAGCGCCTCGGCCAGCCAGCCCTTGTCTTCGAACTCGGCGTTGATTCGCTTTGCGCGTTTCTCGAGCACCGCTAACGCCTCGTTCATCCGCGCCACGGGCGAATCGGCTTCGGGGCTGAGCTTGGAGTGAAGCAGCGAGAGCTCCCCGCGTGAACGACTGACGGTCAATGCCGAGAGCAGCACCAAACGCTGATCGAGGTAGCTCTCAACCTTCGGTGAAACGGGCTGCGCCGAGCGCATCGCCAAGGCCGCCTCCGGGAGCTGCCCGGTGTCGACCTGCCGTTCAATGTTGCCCACCGCCATGGCGAAGGGATTGACGCCCTCCACCGCGTTACCGCAAGCGTGAGCGTCTCGCGCTTCAGCCCCTGCTAGCAAAGCGAAGAGCGACATCCCGATAGTGGCGAGCCAACGGCGCATAACCTGAGCGTAGCTGCTTCGCTCGGCTTGGGCGAGCCGTGGTCGTTCGTGGAGATTGGCCAAGCGAACGAGGGAGGCGCTAATCTGGCTTCCGTGAAGCACTTGACTCGTATCTAGCGAACTTGTTTAGCAGGACCCGCCAATGAGTTTGCGTCGAACCACCTCGGCCAAGGCCGAGCGAAGCTCCACAGGCACTGGAAGCTCAATGAAGCTCCCGTCGACGAGTAACCGCAGCGCCGGTTGGCAGATCTCGTGGGGAGTCCATGCGGGTGGCGCGAGGCTCACGGCCCGAACCCGCTCGAGCGGGACGACGAGCGGCTTTGCTTCGTCATCGGTCAACACAAGCTCCCGCGAACTGAGCGTGGCTTGCCAGCGAAACGGCCGCCGTCGAAAAGTCCGGCGCGCCACGTCGAAGACGAGCTCACGGCCGCTCCGAAGCAGCAAGCCCGCGAGCACCAACCACCAGAACGCCGCTGCGAGCAGGAGTACGACGAGAATCAACGCAGGGTGACGGCCCGCGGGCGTCTCACGGCACAACCGAAGGGTTTCTCCCTCGCGCGCGAGTTTCACGTCGAGTCCAGCGAACGGCTGCTCGAGGTCGGCGGCATCTGCGTCGATCGGCGTACGCGTGGACGTTAGCCGTTCGAGTAGGCGTTGCCCCGCTCGGAGTTCGACTTGGCAGCCGACCCGCTGGGCTGCGTTGAGCGCCACCTCCGCAAGGAACCCTTCAAGCTCTGGTGCGGCAGGGTGAATCTGCATCTGTTCGAGCGGAGCTCCCGCATGGTTGACGGCCAACAACGCGAGGCCTGGCGGTCTTTGGTCGCGCTCTGAATCGACCGTCGGGTGGTCGCCGTGCAAGAGCGCGTCCGTCACTGCCTCGACTCCTGCGCGACCAAGCGACTGCAGGGTGGTCGCGCGAAAGCGAACGATAGCGATGACGCCGACGTCCGAGGATAGCGCCGCACCTAGCCGAGTAGCCGCAAGTCTCGCCTCAGCACCGTCACGCAAGGCTAGGCCCCAAGCTCGACCCGTGCGGCCTTGCGGATCGCCTCGAGCCGCTTACGAAGACGCGCGCTCTCGCGCTCGAGTTGTGGCGCGGTTGCCTGCTCACCGAGCAGGATGCTGGCGATCTCGTTAAAGGAGAAGCCGCGGTCGACGCGCAGAATCAACAGATCCTGGTCGTCTTGCGGCAAGGCTGCACGGAATTGTCGCAGTCGGTCGAGGGTGCTGGCTTGGTTGGAAGAGGCGCTTGGCGTTGCTCGCTCGAGCACCGACGAGTGGTTGTCGAGCGGGGTCATGCGCAGTCTGCGGCGCAGTTCGCTGCGAGCGTGCTTTCGTGCGCAGCTCTTCGCGATCAAGTAGCTCCAACTGCGCGCCGAGGTCTCCGCGCGAAAGCTGGGCAGCGAGCGCAAGAGCTCCTCCTCGAAGGCGCCAAACACGTCGGCCGCATCGCTTGGCCCGAGCACTGCCGAGAGCCAGCCGTAAAGTTCGGCCCCAAAGCCGCGCACGATCTGGCCTGCTGCGCCGCTGAAATCGCCGGCACCCAGACTGGCTAGCACCTGCGCCTCGACCTCTGCTCGGTCCACCGCCGCCTCGCTACCCACTCGCGCAGCCTAGCCGAGGGCCACCTCAGAACGCCTCAAAGCTGGCCAGCACTCGTTCACAACGGCCAGCGAGCGGGAGCCCCCTATCGAGGAGATACGACGATGCGGAGCTTTTCGAGCTTGATGGGATGGGCGAGCGCCCTTTTGGTAGTAACGGCTTGCGGCGACGATACCGGCGTTACCGGCGGCGCGATCTCGGGCGGCGGTGGGTCGGGCGGGGAGCCAGCGGGCGGTAACGACACAGGCGGAAGTGGCGGTCTCGGCGCGGGTGGTAGCGGCGGGGAGGGCGGCGCGGGCGCTGTCAACTGGTCGCCGTGCCCGGTCTCGAGCGACGAGAGCTTCGGAGGCGGCGCGGAGTGTGCAACCATCAAAGTCCCGCTCGACTGGTCCGATCCGGACGGCCCGAAGATCGACTTCTTCGTCAAACGCTTGCCGGCGGTGATGCAGCCGAGCCGCGGCCAACTCTGGTTCCTCAACGGTGGGCCGGGCTACTCGGGCGCTGACTACGACAACTTCGCGAAGGCGCAGACCATCGACCTCTACCTACCGGATCACCGCGGGACCGGGCGCTCCAGCAGGCTCGGCTGCCCGACCTACGAGAGCGATGAGAGTGAAGGTGGTTTCAACCTCTCGCAGGCAGAATTACCCGGCTGCGTCGACGAGCTGATCGCGACCTGGGGCGATGGGCTCAGCGGCTTCACCATTACCAACGCAGCTCGCGACGTGGGCGAGTTCATCGAGGCCACCAAACGCCCTGAGGACGACATTCTCGTTTACGGCGGCTCGTATGGGACCATCTGGGCCAATCGCTTGATGCTGCTCTATCCCGGCCAAGAGACCGGCGTAATCCTCGATGCCCCAGCGATGGGCGGGGAGCTCGACCTGCTCGACGTTTGGATGAACGAGCTTGGTCAC
>CAITIQ010000346.1 GCA_903892415.1 uncultured delta proteobacterium
AGTGTCTGCAGGCCTTCGCCAATGCTCTCGAAAAAAGTCGGTAGCACCACTCGAGATTTCAATTTCCCCCTCGTATCGTTCATGGAGCCCTGGCCGGTTGTCGGCCGGAGCCCCCGGAGTTTGGTGGCTGGAGTTGTTGATGCCGAGCGTGCACGGAAAAAACCGGGTCCTGGCCGAAGCGTCGGCCAACAAGGCCGTGACCAAGAACAAGCTTGTTCGTCTCGGGAGCTGTACGGCCCCCAAGCTTGAGCAGCTCACAGTCGCATCTCTGTTTTCAGGCGTCGGTGGTATTGAGCTGGGCCTTTCCCGGGCGGGCTTCAAAGCGAAGTTCTTCTGCGAGTTCATTCCCGAGGCGCGTCGGGTACTTGCCGCTCAATTTCCGAGTACCGTGATCCGAACAGACATTCGACATCTCGCCGAATCAGCGGCATTCACGCTTCCAGATGTTGGGCTCGTTACGGCGGGGTTTCCGTGTCAGGATCTGAGTCAGTGTGGCCGGACCAGTGGGATCTTCGGCAAGCAATCCGGACTTGTGAAATGCGTCTTCGAACTTCTAGCTCGGAACAGTGCTTCGCCAGAGTGGTTGCTGATCGAAAATGTGCCATTCATGCTACGACTCGATCGGGGCAAGGCGATGAGGCACGTCACCGAGTCGCTTGAATCACTGGGATTTATGTGGGCATATCGTGTCATCGACGCCAGGTGCTTCGGTTTGCCGCAGCGGAGAGAGCGAGTCATACTACTGGCGTCCAGGAGACACGATCCAGCCGCCGTTCTCTTTGGAAGCAGCGTCGATGCGCTGCCGCCTGCCTGCGACAAGGATGATCGCCCTCGAGGTTTCTACTGGACCGAAGGAAACACCGGACTCGGTTGGGCCATTGACTGTGTGCCCACGCTCAAGGCTGGCTCCACCATTGGCATCCCTTCGCCTCCAGCAATCTGGTTGCCAGCTTACGACGCGGTGGTGACCCCGACGATCGAGGATGTTGAATCCTTCCAGGGCTTCCCTAGAGGCTGGACGAAGCCCGCGGAACGTGTCAGCGGCGTGTCGGAACGAGCGAGATGGCGGCTTGTCGGCAACGCAGTTCCTGTGCCAATCGCTGAGTGGGTAGGCCGCCAACTGCTGGACCCGCCCAACCACATTGCTGGCTCGATAGAGCCGCTGAGATTCAAGGACGCCTGGCCTCCGGCTGCATTCGGGAAAGACGGAAAGCGGTTCGAGGTGCTCATTTCCACTTGGCCGGTCCGCAAGCCCTGGAAGGGACTCGCTGCGCGATACGGGGATACGGGCAAACAGCTCTTGGCTCGACCGCCACTCTCACTGCGAGCAACGGCTGGGTTTTACAGGCGGATCAAGGCGAGCGGACTGCGGACAGATCCTCGCTTCGTTCCGTCATTGGCAAGGTTTCTGGCCCATCAAGAAGCCGCCAGCACATCATGAGATCGCATCTACTCCAAGAGGGCGATACACGCCGCGAGTAGCCAGACCGCTGAACGCCTACGCAAGTGAACGCCGTTCGATCAGCCCGCCTGTCAACAGTGATTCGAACCGCTCATGGAGCCATCGCGGCTGCGGGCCACCCCGAACGATCACGCCAACTTCAAGGTTGCGTTCCAGCGCCGCTCCAGAGAGATTGGCACTCGTGACGAACATGGCGTGCGTATCTGCCACTACAGCCTTGGCGTGCATCAACGCGATGTTCCCGTTGGGGGCCAGTTCTCGCTTGCTCGGAACCCAAGAGTAAAGGCGGGCACGATCCATGACTCGGCGATTGAACACAGAGAAGCCGTCATACCTCAGGGCGCCGCCTGAATCGGCGCTGTGCTCAAAGAGCATACGAACGTCTACACCCCGGTCTAGGGCCGATAGGAGCGACTCCTCGACCCGCTCGACCGCTCCGACCGAGAACGATGCCAGCCAGAGCGTGGCCTGCGCAGCATCGATCACGTCGACCCACGCCCGATCGGTCCGGCGGAACGTCGACTGCACGACCATCGGCCCGGACCAGACCAGCTCGACCTCCTGCCGGCTGGCCGCCGAGGAAAAGGTCGCGCACGAGGCTTGGACGGCTAAGGCCACCGAGTCCAGCGACACCGGGGGAAGGCACGATTTCGCGGCCAAGAGAAGTCCACGCACGGGGTCACGCCATCGCGCTGGTACGCTGGCGATCACGGTCTCAAGCGCCACGGGATCTCCGTGTGGAGCCTGAGCCCGAAGGCTCCCCGCCAAACCGTCCGCAACATCGCAGGGCATGGCGGCCATGGACTCGATGGCCTGTATGAGCTCGGGGGTCACCGGGCCACCCACTTGGAATCGAAGAAGCCCGCGACGTTCCCGCCGATGGTCCCCACCAGCAGGGAACGATCGAGGTACTTGTTGCCGCGTTCGCACGAGGTCTCGGAGACGAACGTGCACGCGTGGCACGCGGCACCGTGGAGGCTCCGTCCCTCCGTGTCGGGCCGGTGCTCGGAGCAAAGTGGATCTGAGGCGCACAACCCGGCCCGTTCAAGGCCCTGGCGGATGTGGCGTCCGAGGTGCTCTGGGCGTGCGAGGTTGACGAGGCCTCCGAGCGTGCCCTCGCTGTCCGCGGCCGCGGTCATCAGCAAAATCCCCGACATCGCACCGCCCGCATCATCCGCGGATGCCGCGTAGATCCGCTCTTGGATGCTCGCGGCCGAGTAGCCGCACTCGATGGATAACTGCCTCAAGAGTGCATGCGAGATCGTGTGCAGCAACGCGAAACGCAGGACGTCGAAGCCGTCATCGTGCGGTTCGATGTTGCGTCCTTTCCGAAACGCGATGTGTGTTCGATGCAGTTCCGCCTCCCTGGCCTTGACCGTGTCGTCCTTGCGCCAAGCCTCGATTGCATCCTCCCGGAGCCGAATGAAGATGCCCTCGCCACGGACCTCAAACGCCGGCAGCCATGCCGGTGCCACGCGACCGAGTTTCACCCGCTGCACGTCGGGAATCTCCGCCAGATCCGAGTAGTCGCCGGGCGAATCGACCCTCGTGAAGCCCGTGAGAGCCTTGACGACGCGGAGGCGCTCGACGGCCACGACATCAGCGAGCCACGGCTCATAGCCGGGCGGGATCGGCCGCCGCGCGAGTTGGAAGTCGTCGGTCCTGGGCGCGCGATCCGGATCCTCGAGGACTGCCCATTCCTCGACCTTCAAATCCGCGGTGCGCTGGGGAGCCTCTGCAGTGCTCGCGCCCCTCTTCGCTTCCATTTCCGCCCACATCTGAGCGTTGGAGAATGTCGCGAACGGATGGAGGAGCCCCGCGAGCCGCAAGGGCTCAAGATCGTCCTCCGACCGCATGTTCTGCAGGACGGGCCAGTGCTTTTCGACCAAACCTGCAAGGCGACCGCCCTGTGATGGCGGGATGGATAGCGCCGAGACGATCAGTGCGAACCACTGGTTCGATGCCCCGAGCAACATGGCACGCGGCTCGCCGTCTTTGCACTCCTCCGCGTGACCCTTTCCGAGGTGGGGGTGATGGCCCGGGCAGTCGCCGAGATTCACGGGACCCTCGTCCCCGAAGGCTTGCGTCAGCGGGCGTGACGCCTGGCACTTGTCACAGCGGAGCCACAGGTCTGCGACCTCACTGGACACGCCGCGTTCCTGAAGCCTGTACGGTCCGCATTTTGCTTCGCGTCCCTGGCATCCCTTCTTGGCACCCTGTATGTACCGCTGCCATGGGAAGTCCGAGATGTGACCATTCCGGCACGCGTAAACGAAGCGGACTGCGTTGACCGTCGGCGATTGACCGGAGGCTTTTGAGCAGTTGTCGTGCACGTATTGCGTCTCGTCGGGGCGACGAGGATGGGTTTTCAGCGTGAAGACTCCGTAATCGAGCGGTGCCAGAAGTTCGCACCGCGGGCACCTCGCCCACCGAGGGAACGTCGTCACGGGAATTCCCACCGGGGCATCGCGGTCGCGGGCGTCCTCTCCACCAGCCGGAGGGCTCGTGAGCTGCTTCACCTGCGGGCCGACGAAGGACCGGACGAGTGCAAGCAGCCGATCCTCCTGAATGGCATTCAATGGACTCATCGGGTCCCACTCGGGCTGTATCCAATCTTCGAGTCCATGGACGATCGCCGCGAGGTACGGAAGGTCTACGGAGCTGCCAATGCCGAACGTGTGCACGGCCTGGCTTCGACGGAGCTCTCCAACGGGTTGACGCATGGTTTGCTCCTTTAGGTTCTGGGCCTGGTTGCGTCCTCGATGAGCACCAAATCACAACTGGGCTCAACATCGCGGAGCGAGTTCAGACACGTGAAGACCTGCCAGTCTCGCTCCTCGGGCCTCTGCAGGAGCGGGACGGCAACATCATCGCGACCGGAACGCTTATAGACCAGCGTGGCGGTCCGCTGCGCGCGACTGGCCCACTCATCGGCGCGGTTCTTGAGTTGGGCGACGACCGTCTGTGCCAATGCGGGATCGGCGATGTTCGCGACCCTTCGGCGGATCGCTTCGATCGCGACATCCGCGAATCCCGCGTGACCATCCACGCCCCGCGCCGACTCATTCGGGTTGAACCGCTGGCTGCCCAGGCGCACCAAGCTCACGAGTAGAGCCGAGAGCCCGCGGTCGAGCGCTCTTGGCGCAAACGGTGTCACCGAAAGCGCCTCGACGTGCTGGTAAAAAGTCGCGTGGTAGTGGCGGAATCGCTCATAATGCGAGAGGTCGCGGGGCCTGGCCCAGTTGTAGACGGTACAGACGAGCCCCGGGTGCTTACGGCCAACGCGGCTGGTGGCCTGGATGTATTCAGACGTGGCCTTGGGCTGCCCGCCCACGATCATCAAACCCAGCCGGTCGATGTCCACGCCGACCGAGAGCATGCTCGTGGCGAGCATCACGTCGATTGGCCGGGGGATCGGATCGAGATCCTCCTTGGCGTGCTTCTGCCGGAGCTCATCCTTCTCCTTGGAAAACTGCTCCTCCAGACGGTCGAGGATGATCGGGATGTCGGTGGACTGCTTGCGGGAGGTCAACTCCTCGATCTTGTAGATGATGCGGGTGGCCAATCCGCGCTTGTCCATATGGCGCAGGCGGTTCCGCACGTCCTCACCGACCATCCGCCGCATGCCACCCAGTTCCCTGAGCGAGTTAAAGTAGCCGACGGTCGTTAGCCAAGGATCTGCCGCGGCGTCGTGATCTTCATACAGCTTCGCTCCAGCAGCCAAGTACGCTACGAACACCCGGATGAGCGCGGCCTTCAGACTGCGTCCCGGGGCACAGATACCGATGTACTGACGACCGGGAACATCCGCGGTCTCGCGACGCTTGGAGAAGAAGTTCTCGCTGGCATCGATCCCTGGAGGCGGAAAGACGTTGAGGCGACGGCAAAACAACTCGTGGATCTGCGACTTGGCGTTGCGAACGGTAGCGGTCGACGCGATCACTTTGGGGCGCACCCGCTTCCCCCCAACTTCCCACGAGCACAACTCGTCGATCGCGGTCTCATATAGACCGACCATGCTGCCGAGTGGTCCGCTGATGAGGTGTAACTCGTCCTGGATGATCAGGTCCGGGGGCCTGAGGTTGGGGTGCGAGATCGACTGGGTGGAAGGCAGCGAGTTCCTCGCCCGGTGCGTGTCCTTGTCCTCGGTATCAGGCGACCTAAAGCCGTGCCGAGGGCAGAACTTCTCGACGCGGCCAAAGAGCATTTCCGTCAGGCCGTTCCAAGGCATCTGCGCAAACTTGTCAACGGTCGCGATCAGCATCGACGGCAGACGCCGGTAGATTTCCTCGTCCACCACGAGCACCGGCAACCCCTCGGGGGCGTGCCGCTTGCTGAACTCGCACGAGGTGGAGTCGCAGAACATGAAGGTGCGTCCGCGTCCACTACCGACGGTCTCCACGTCGAGGTTGCGCGGCATGATCTTCGTGCCACACCACGGGCAGTTGGTGAGCTGCTTGGGCGATCCCTTGTTCGCCACCGTGTGCTGCTGGCCCTGGCGAAGGGCGTCGACGACGCTCTTGCTGTCGTCGGTCCAGTTCGGCGTGGACTTAGCTCCCACCCAGAGTCCGAGCAGGAAGGGTTGGTCGGCCGATCCCCACCGGAAGTCGCCCTTCCCGAGGGCCTCACGTCGGATCGTCTCCATAGCGCACAGCAGCGCCGTCGCACGCTGGAACTGCTGCAGCGTTAGCAGACGCAGCGTGTACCGCATGAGGACCGATAGGCCCGCGTGCCCTGGCCGCCCCTCAACGATGCCCTTCAGTCGGCGCAGCCCCATCGTGTACGCCGCGAGACCCAGGTAGGCCTCGGTCTTACCACCGCCCGTCGGAAACCAGAGGAGGTCGGCAACAGCCTGCGTGGCATGGCTGCGATCCGGATGATGGATGTCGGTGATGCTGGGCAGGTTCAGAAGGATGAACGCGAGCTGGAACGGTCGCCAACTCTTGTTCTTGGGGTCCTGGTCGATCTCTTCGAGCTTCGGCGCCGCCTCACCTTTGCGTCGGCGGCCGAGCGAATAGATGGAGTGGATTCGCTGCTGCCACATCGCCCGGTTGGCGAAACGGAACGCATCCTCAGCCTGCGGACTCGACTGAAGTAGCGCGATGCCCTCTCGGATGCGTCGGCAGGTCTCGCGGCAGGAACCCAGCGCCCGAGCGACCACGTCCTCATAGCCGGTGAGGCCTTCCTCTGCCCGCCTTGCCTTCGTCTCTTGCCGAGCAATCCACGCGTCGTACGCATCAGCCAGGGGCAGTAGCTTGGCCGCGAGTTCGCCTGAGGACAGCGTCGAGAGCGTGTCCATCCGTAACTCGACCCCCGCGAGGCCTTCGTACCCCGCTTCGGTCGGCGTTGGCGGTGTTTGCTGACGGACCTCGTAGGAGGGGATCGCCGCTGTCCGGATCTCGATCGCCTGCCACGGGTTTGTTGGGTCTTCCTTCCAGTCGGTGGCAATGCCGTGCCCGACGGCGAACTCCTGATCGTGCCGGTAGAGCATCTCAAGCTCGCGGTCTTCCCAGCGGAGGTCGTCATTCGGGTCGCTTGCGGCCAATCGCCGTGCACGCCGACGAAAGATCGCCGTGCCCCGCGGGTCGCGGACCGCAAGCTCGACCTGGAAGATCCAGAATCGGTCCTTCCTCGTAGTGTCCTTGTCGACCATCTGCCGGTTGACGATGAACAGCGTGATCGTCCGTTCACCGCTGTCCTCGCGGACGACCCCCTGAATCACAACGTCTGGCTCGGAGTCGTCGATTTCCACAGCCCTAATGGGTCCTTTGACGAGGGGGATAGTCTTCTTGCCGCCCTTGGGCTCGCGC
>CAITIQ010000347.1 GCA_903892415.1 uncultured delta proteobacterium
CGCTCGTGGCATGCCGTTAGCATGGCGTGGCCTATGACCACCGTGAGCCTGCCGAACAGTCCGCAGAACCTGGAGCTTCAGGTCGACTCGCCCGACACCTTCGATGTGCGGGAGTACACGGTGAACGAGGGGGTCAACACCCTGTTCACGGTGGACCTATTGGTGCGCTGCTCGAACCCAGCTGTCGATCTGGAGACGACGATCGGCGCGCAAGCCAGCTTCCGTATCGGACTCAATCCCCTCGCTCATCCCAACACAGCGTCGCCCCGTTGGAGTGGGCTCATTCGCAACGTCGAGCAGGTTGCGTCGGAGACCACGGGGCTCTCGACCTATCGCGTGCGCCTTGCACCTGCGTTGTGGCTGTTGACCCAGCGCACCAACTGCCGCGTGTTTCAACAGCTGACCGACCTCGAGGTCGTGCTGATGATCCTCAAGGAATGGGGGCTCTCGCATGAGTCCCGATGCGAACAGAGCTACAAGCCGAAGAAGTATCGCGTCCAATACCAAGAGACCGACTTCGCCTTCGTGAGCCGACTGCTCGAGGACGCCGGCATTAGCTACGTGCTGGAACAACGAGAGAGCGGGACGGTCGTCGTGTTGAGGGATGCACCCGAGGCGGCCACGCCGCGCGAGGCTCCGCTCGACCACGTGGGAGAGCCGAGCGCTGGGCCGCAACTCTACGCAACCGGACTACGCGCCGAGCGCGCAATTCGCCAAGGTCGGACCACCTTCGCCGATCATGATCCCCGGCTTCCCAACCAACCACTCTTGGCGCAAGCCAATGCGAGTGAACACCCGCTCGAATCGCAGCTCGAGTCCTTTGTTTATACGCCGGGCGCCTTCAAATTCGGCAACTCCGGTACCAAGGATACGCCGAGCGCCGATGATCGCGGACGCGTGCGCACCGACCTCGAGGAAGCTCGACTGATAGCGCAGCGTGATGCAGCGGTGAGGGTCGCCCGTTCGCAGCGTTTCTCTTTTCAGTCTAATTGTGTCGAATTGCGCTCGGGGACGGTGCTTTCACTCACGAACCACCCCGTCGCGGAGAAGTTCAAGAAGCTGCTCCTGACGGAGGTCGAGTTCTCCGGCACGTTCGAGTCCGAGGTGCACATCCAAGCAAAGGCCGTCAGCGCCGAGCTCTCGCACAGGCCTGAGTGCGTGACGCCTCGTCCGCGGATTTCCGGCGTTGAATGCGCCACGATCGTTGGCCCCTCGAGCGAGACGATCCACTGCGATGAGTTCGGTCGCGTACGCGTCCAGTTTCACTGGGACCGCTACGGCAAGATGGACGAACTTTCCTCCTGCTGGATCCCCGTTAACCAGCCATGGTCGGGAGAAGGTTTCGGCATGGTTAACCTGCCGCGCATCGGGCAGGAGGTGCTGGTGAGCTTTCTCGGCGGCAACCCCGAGGAGCCGGTGATCGTGGGTCGCATTTTCACCAACCTGCGCAGGCCTCCCTTCGCCCTGCCCGCCGCCAAGAACGAAAGCGGCTTTCGTAGCAAGAGCGTCCCTGAGACCGGAGGGTACAACCTGCTCCGCTATGTAGACACGGCGGGCAGCGAGTTGGTGGAGGGGCGCGCTGAGAAAGACATGAAGACGCGAGTCAACCACGACAAGGAGCTTTCCGTTGGCCACGACCGCCGCATGACGATCGAGCACAACGACGAGGAACGCGTCGGACAAACGCAGCGCGAGCGGGTGGGCAAGGACAAGACCACGCGCATCACTGGCAACTTCATCTCGGTCGTTGGCAAGGACCGCACGCTGAAGACGGTTGGAGGCATGCTCTCGCACGCCAAGACCCACTCGATCGTCGCCGAGGATTCGATTCACCTCACCGTGGGTGTCTCATCGATCTTCATGGATAAGGAAAAGATCGTGATCACCTCTGGCCTGGTGAAGCTGGATCACGAGGATCCTCGCCACCACCGTGAAGAGAACCTCGATGCTGTGTCGGCGTTGACCGGTCGGCCGGCTCGCTCAGGGACTTGAGAGAGAGAACGGCTTTCCGGCACGCTGTTTGCTGAACTATTTCTGACCAAGAAAGGAGCGCCTCTTGTCAACTTCAGACTACTACTTCCCGTTCAAGACGCCGCCCAGCGTCAGTTGGCACACCGGTGCGCGCAACTTCGGCGCACGACGCGACAAGGGCCGCCGCAAACACGGTGGCTGCGACATCATCAAGCCGGTCGGAACGCAAATCTATGCCGTTGCCGATGGCGTCTTGGTGCACGAGGAGACGTTCTTCTACATGAAGACCTACTACGTGACCTACCAACACGGTCCGTACCTCGTGCGCTACGGAGAGATCATGCGCGGTAGCAGCACGCGCAAAAAGAAAGGCCAGACGATCAAGAAGGGCGAGCCGCTCGCCAAGGTCGGTCAGCTGATTGATAACAAGGGCCGAAAGCGCGGCACCATGTTGCACATCGAGATGTACTCCAAGGGCAACCTGCATACGACGCTCAGGAGCGAACGCGGTCCCTATCAACGTCGTAGCGACGTCATCGATCCAGGTCCCCACCTCGACGTCTGGGTAAAGAATCCACCGCCCGGCTGAGTGACGATCCGAGAAAGAAGGCCCCTGTGGCAGATTTCTGCTTCCCGTTCAAAACCCCACCAAGCTCCGATTGGAAAGGCAGCCGCGGCTTCGGCGCGTCCCGTAACAAGGGCCGGAGAAAGCACGGCGGCTGCGATCTGATCAAGCCAGCGTACGAGCAGATTTACGCTGTCTCCGACGGGGTGCTGGTGCACGAGGAGACGCTGTTTTACTTGGGTACCTACTATGTGACCTACCAGCACGGGCCTTACCTCGTTCGGTATGGCGAGATTCTTAAGGGCAGCACCAACAGCGCCAGGCGTGGAACCACGGTGAAGAAGGGGCAGCCGATCTGCAAGGTTGGGTTGATGAACGGCTTCAAAGCCTCGGGCCCGCGCGGCCACATGCTGCACCTGGAGATGTATTCGAAGGGCAACCTGCACACGGCGCTACGAAGCAACAAAGGTCCATACCTTCGCCGCAGTGACATCATGGACCCTGGTCCGCACCTGGATCAGTGGGTCAACAACCTTCCGTAATGCGCGTTGCACAGTCCTTGAACTTGTCGTTCACCTTGGGCGCGCTCTTGTACGAATTCTGAATCTGGGAGCCAGGGCTACGAGCCCCTCACGACAGCCCCTTCTTCCGATCTGAGAGGCACACAGTATGCAATCCGTCGATCCCATGAACACCGAGAACCTGCCGCAGATTCCGCAAAACCTGGAGCTTCAGGTCGACTCGACCGACAGCTTCGATGTTCGCGAGTTCAAGGTGAACGAGGGCGTCAACACCCTGTTCTCGGTGGACCTCTTGGTGCGCTGCTCGAACCCAGCGGTTGACTTCGAAGCCACCGTCGGTGCGCAAGCGACGTTTCGCATTGGCCTCAACCCGCTCGCTCTGCCGGACACACCATCACCTGCCTGGAACGGCGTCGTATCCCACGTCGAGCAGGTTGCCTCGGAGGATAAAGGGCTATCCACTTATCGCATCCGACTGGTTCCCGCCTTGTGGCTGCTCACCCAGCGCACCAACTGCCGCGTCTTTCAGCAACAGAGCGACCTCGAGGTGGTGACAGCGCTACTGAAAGAGTGGGGGCTGCCGCATGAGTCGCTTTGCGAGAGCAGCTACAAGACGAAGAAGTACCGCGTCCAATACCAAGAGACCGACTTCGCCTTCATCTGCCGACTGCTCGAGGATTCGGGCATCAGCTTCGTGCTGGAACAGCGCGATGGCAGCACGGTGGTCGTGCTGCGTGACGCCCCGGAGAAGGCATCTCCGCGGGCAACTCCGCTCGATCACGTCGGGGAGGTAACGGCTGGGCCGCATCTTTACGCAACTGGTCTGCGCGCCGAGCGCTCCGTGCGACAAGGGCGCAGCACCTTCGCCGATCACGATCCGCGACTTCCCAACCAACCGCTGTTGGCCCAGGCCAACTCGAGCGAGCACCCGCTCGAGTCGCGCCTGGAGTCCTTCAATTACACGCCGGGCGCCTTCAGGTTCGGCAACAACGGTCCGAAAGACACGCCCACCGCCGATGACCGCGGCCGCGTGCGCACCGACGTTGACGAGGCCCGGCTGATCGCTGAACGCGATGCAGCGGTGCGCGTCGCCCGCTCACAACGCTTCTCCTTCCAGTCGAACTGCCTCGAGCTGCGTTCAGGTAGCGTCCTTTCGCTGGCGAACCACCCGATTGCCGACAAGTTCAAGAAGCTGCTGCTCACCCACGTGGAGTTCTCAGGGACCTCGGGGTCGGGCATCCAGATCTCGGTCAAGGCCGTGAGCGGTGAGGCCTCCTTCAAACCGGAGCGTGTCACACCGCGACCGAACATCTCCGGCATTGAATGTGCGACCGTCGTGGGTCCTGCCGGGGAGACGATTCACTGCGACGAGTTCGGTCGTGTGCGCGTTCAGTTTCACTGGGACCGCTACGGCAAGATGGACGAGATGTCTTCCTGCTGGGTCCCCGTGAACCAACCGTGGGCTGGAGAAGGCTTCGGCATGGTGAACCTGCCGCGCATCGGGCAAGAGGTTCTAGTGACCTTCCTTGGTGGTAACCCCGAGGAGCCGGTGATCGTTGGGCGCATCTTCACCAACTTGCGCAGGCCTCCTTTCGCTCTACCTGCAGCCAAGAATGAGAGCGGCTTCCGTAGCAAGAGCGTCCCCGACACAGGCGGCTACAACCTGCTGCGCTTCGTCGATACCGCCGGCAGCGAGCTGGTAGAGAGCCGCGCCGAAAAGGACATGAAGACGCGCGTCAACAACGACAAGGAGCTATCGGTCGGGAACGACCGCCGCATGGAGATCGGCAATGACGACGAGGAGCGCATTGGCGAAAACCAACGAGAGTGGGTAGGCAAAGACAAGCTGATGCAGGTGGTGGAGAACCTCGTCTCGGTCGTCGGGAAAGAGCGTCTACTCAAAACGCTCGGTAACATGCTTTCGCAGGCCAAGACGCATTCGATCATTGGCGACGAGAACACCAGCCTTTCGGTCGGGAAGTCCTTCATCTACATGGATAAGGACACGATTGTGCTCAAGGCGAACAAGATCCTGATCGATGAACACTGATCTCCTATGAAAGTATCCCGTCTGGTCTCGCGAGGTGTGGCCTCACTCCCGGATATCGAATGCGACTTCATGTCAGCGACCACGGGTCGGCCCCACGATCTGATCGTGATTTCGGGGCCTCCGGCGTCGGGCAAGACGCGGCTATGCGAGCTGATGCTTGCCGCTTTTGAGGCCGCTGGCGGCTACCAAGGCATCGTGCAGTCCTCGGATTGGCTACAAGATGCAACCCGCGAGGCACGCGTCGAGCTCGAACTTTGGATGGACGAGGGGCTCGAGCAGGAGGGCGCGGGTCCAGGCGTTGGCAAGACCGCGCGAGCCGTGGTTCAGTTCGGCCAGAAGCGCCTGGGCGTGGAGGTAGACCGAGCTGTCAGCCGTCGGCTGGCCCGGTACGATCACGACCCAGCGCATGGCAAACGCGAATACTTCGCCGAAGGCCGACAACGCGCCTGGGGAGCCCGCGAGGACGGGACCAGTGCGGTTGAGCAGGCGCTAGTCCGCTGTTCCAAAGACCCGCAGAAGTACAGCTGCGTGCCGCGCTTTCTCGCCGAGCTACGACAGGACCCGGCACGCAGCCGCAGCTTCGCCCAGGGGCTAGAACTGCTATCGCCCACGCTCCGCTACAAGCCGGCATCACGGACCGGATTCGCGACGGCCTGCTTCATCAACCAAAGCGGCAATGTGCTCCGCTTCGCAGAGCTTTCGAGCTCCGAAGCAGATGCCGTGCTCATCGCCGCCACCGCCGCTATGATCGGCTTGAATCATTCGATCGTCTTTCTCGACCGACCCGAACTCTACGTGCCCGCCGATAGGCTCGTGGCGTGGGTGCAGTCGCTTGCTCGCTTGGGCGAGAACAATCAGTGGTTCGTTGCAACCAATGACGAGGCGCTGGCCGCCTCCGTTCAACGCTCGCAACATATCTCGCTCGGTCGTGGCGAAGACCTCGCAAGGCCCTCGACGCGCCCCTCCTGGAGTCCCTCGTGAAGCTCTTCAGCGTAACGACGATCGACGTCCTGGGCGTCGCCAACGGCACCTACAGCTTCGCGAAGGGCCCCGAGCTAGCGCACGACCGCGTCCTCATCGTGGGTGGCCCCGGGAGCGGCAAGACCCGCTTTCTCGAGCTGATCATTGCGGCGCGCTCGCTGCTCGCGATCGGTGAGCGATCGATCGAGGAGGAGTCCTTCATTCGGCCGGAGAATCAAAGCTGCAAGGTGATTCTCTCATGGCAGCTAACGAGCGATGAGCAGGCCACCATCGGCGCTGCGAGCCCGATCGTCCCGACCGAAGTCATCTTTCGCGACGACGAGGAGGACGAGGTGGACGCGCGCATGCGCTACCTCATGGAGCGCTACGCCCACGACGATGAGACCCCTAAGTTCGAGTACTTCTCAGAGCAACGTCGGCTCGACGTCGGCGGCGGAGGGACCTCGCTCGATGAGGAAGATCAGCTGTTCCTGCGCACCTTCCCCGGCCCGCGAAAGTGTTCGTGGGTGACTTCGTTACTGGCCGAGCTTGCCGATGAGCCCAGCAAAGCCGCGCGCTTCAGCGGCATCATGGAGCGACTCTCCGGGAGCTGCTGTTACGATCACAACCTTCAGCAGCTGACCTCGCGCGGTCGGCCGGTGCGAAACCTTGGCGAGCTCTCGGCCAGCGAGGCCGATGCGGTGATGTTCGCTGCAACCGCGACGCTGGTAGGCCTATCAGGGTCAATCATCCTGATCGATCGGCCTGAGCTACACGGGCTCGAGCCCGCGCGTGCGCTCACCGGCTTGTCGGCGCTCGGCACCGACAACCAACTGCTCATGGCTACGTCCTCCTCCGCGTTCGCCGCGGGTTTCGACGGCGCCATTGTGAAGCTCGGCTCGAGCGCTCCCTCTTCCAACCAAGGTCCAGGATGATTCCCTATTACTGCAATGAAGCGGTGCTGCAGCTGCCCAACGTGCATACGCTGTTGGACCAGACCCGGCAGTGTCTCGAGGTCGTCACCGTTGAAGGGACTGAACTGCAATTGGTGATTGAACGCGCGCGGCTGACACCGAACGCAACCTTGAGCTCGGCGGTGGAGGCAAACATCGCTGAACGTAGGCGATCCTTGCGCGGCTTCGAGTTGGCCTCGCTCGTCGAGCGCGAGTTCCCGGAGATCGTCGGAGTGGAGGCGAGGGTTACCTTCGTTGATAAGGAGCGCGGACCACTCTTCGTTCACGAGTTCCATTGTGTGATTGAGCAAGTGCGCGTCAGTTACCTTGCTTCGTGCCGGCTCGCCCACGCGGCAGCTTGTGATGTGTGGATGCACACCATGCTGCAACACCTTCGTTTGCAGTAACCTTGGTGGAGTGCGCTGGACTGGGGACCGCGTAGCGCCGGATAGACCTGCCTCGAGCGGTCGGGCCGCGTAGCGACGTTCGACCATGAAGAAAACGCCCGTAGCCGGTCATCCCTTCGCCGCTTCCTCGATGGTCAACTCCACGTGGAGTTGGCTTTTGGCGTTCAATGCCGTGGCGGCGGCCGAGCATTTACCGACCGCCGCCCAGACTTTGGGGGTGGTGCCCTCGGCGCTCTCGCGCTCCGTCCGCGCGCTCGAGCAAGCCTTGGCAAAGCCGTTATTCATCCGCGAAGGCGGCACGCTGCAGCTGAATGCGGATGGGCGTCGGCTCGCGGGCAGTGTGTATCGCGCCATTGAACTGATTCGACGAGGGTTGGGCAGCCTGCAGACGGGGGCCGGGCACACTCTACGCATCAGCGCAGCGGTTGGCGCGCCGTATGCCGCAGTGGCGGCGGATATTCAGCCGCTCATCGGCTTCGAGCGCTGGAACATCAAGCTCCGCAAAAGCACGACGACCCAGGCCGTGGCCCGGCTTCTCGATGGTAGCTTGGAGGTTCACTTCACGACCCAAAGGGTGGCCGCGCAAGGCTGTGTGAGCACGTACATCGGTTCGCTGCGACGCAAGGTGTACGCGCCCAGCTCGCATCCGCTGCTGCAGGGCGAAAGTTCGCCCAGCACCGAACAAGTTTTGGCCAGCGCGTTCGTTGCGCCTCGGGCGTTACGCAAGCTCGGTTCGGCAGGCAAGGAGCCGCTTGCACGAGCAACCAACGTCCACGGTTTCATCGCTCGAGACGAGCTAGCCCTGACCTTGGTGCTGAGCCAAGATCTCATGGCGGTGCTACCTCAATGCGAAGCGCAACCGTTCGAGAGAAAGGGCGTCCTGCGCGAGGTCGAGTTCGCCACCATTCGAGCGCTTCCGCTCTTTGCCGTTTGGTGTCCAGAGCGCGCCAGCGCGGCGCGCGTCGAACCGCTGCTCGAGAGAGTGCAGCACGAACTAGCGGCTTCGCAACGAGCATCGGCCAAAGCGGGACGACCCGTCGTCGGCGAGTGGCTTCGGCAGGCGACAAGCTTTGTGAGAGTGGCCAATTAGCAGCGGGTGAACTCGCGTACCGCCATGCCTATCAAGAGCGTGGCGAGAACAATTCCAATGACGACTTCGCACGATACGCAGAGCGCGTTGCGCGGCTGATGCTCGTGCGGGGTCGCTACCGTGAAGTCGTGGAAGTCGCGCTGCTAGCATTGGGGCGAGAGAACACTTCGCCCATGTTGGCGTCACAGCTCGCCGCCAGTATCTCCATGGCCCGCTCCTCCCAAGGCCGACTCCCAGCAGCCCAAAGTTGGGCCGAGCGCGCCAGCGAGCTAGCTTCGCTCAGGGCTCCTGTCGAGGAGCAGCAACGAGCGAGGGCCTACCTTTGCCGATCCATGGGGAACTTGCTGATGGCTACAGGACTATCGGCGCGCGCAGCCTTCGAGTTCGAACGCGGGCAGAAGCTATGCCAAACGTTAGGGGATGCGTGGGAGCACTCGATAGCTACTTATAATTTGGCAGAAGCGCGTGCTCGACTGAGTGAGTTTGAACAAGCTGAACACCTGCTCGACCGGGCGTTGCGCGAGAAGGTGGAGTTGGGAGACGGCTGGGGGCAGGCGCATGTTCTCTTGCTCCACGTAAACCTTCTCTTGGCGACCGGGCGCGCGACGAGCGCGACGGCGCAGCTCAATCAAGCGCGTCACCTCGCCAAGGAGTCGAACGACAGCAAGCTTCTGGCATCGATCGAGCTTGCCTACGCGTCCGATGCTCTGTCGCGAGGAATCGTCTTGGATAGCTTAGAAGCCGCGCGCAAGGCGCGAGCGTTCGCCGCCCAATCAGACTCGTCCTCGGCACGGGTGCGCAGCGAAACCATGTTGGCGATCGCGGCGAGTCGCGCGCAGAAGCCGAAGCTTGCGATGAAGGCGGTGCAACGAGCGCGCACGATAGCGCGCAAGGCGAGTGTGAGCGCGCAAGACCGAATGCTCGCGCTGACGGCCTGCGGTGACGTGCTTGGTCGAAGTCCCAGCTGCTACAGAGAAGCAATCGAAGCTAGCTTGCTGAAGGACCAACTCGACCCGCTCATACGGGTGCTCTTTCCGCAAGCTGGGTGACGTCGCAGCTCTGCCAGCTACGCGAGCCCGTGCTGCTGGAGATTTCTTCGCACTCCGGTGTAAGCGCGGTGTGCACGCAGCTTGACGGCCCCCTGGGTCGTGCCGATCTCGCTCGCGGCACGCTCCATCGAGTAGCCGTGAAGCCTCACATACTCAAAGCTCTCCCGAACGATCGGCGTCATTTTCTGCATCGCGTCTTGAATGCAGGCCCATAGCTCATTAGCCGCCATCCCTTCTAGCGCGTTGGGAGCGGGACTCGGGGCCAGCTCCATCGCAGCTTCACGCTGGCTATCGCTGACCGAAACGGAGCGGGCTACGGCGTCGCGCCGCATTTCGTCGAGGAACACGCGCCGGGCAATGGTCAAGGCCCACGGCCGCAGCAACGCGCCGCGCCGAAAGCTCGCTCTCGACCGAACGACTCGCAGCAAGGTCTCCTGCACCAGGTCATCCACCAAGCTCTTGTTCCTCACGCGGCGGAGCAGAAACGCTCGAAGCATCGGCAAAAGCTCAGCGTGAACCTCGGCGAACCGACGATCATCGCCGTCGGCGTAGGCGGACATCGCGTCATCGCAACTGGGATCCACAGAACGGTCGGAGAAGCACATAGCAAGACCCTGGGGAGAACCGACCGCCGAGGCCGATCGAGACCGCCACCTTCGTCAGCTCCTCGCGATTGGTCCAACGACCATTTGTGGTTGCTTCATTGCCGTTTTGTGAATGCCCAATCGGCGCGCGACGGCCCAAACCGGGGCAAGCCCCACAGGCGCGTCCGACGCAGAGTGGCGCTGGGACCTCGCGATGAGCCTGAGCAAGCGGTTGCGTCGGGAGGGTGGGCGGAACTAGTTTGTTGGTGTTGCGCTCAGATCTCCCCACCCAGCCGCCTCCGGAAGAGGACGGGCCGTCGAGTCGGCGGCAGCGGACCGTGTCGTCGGGGGATCTGGCAATCGAGCCGAGTGCACGCGAATCGAGGCTGTTTGGGCAGCCAATCGAGGGGTTGGACGCCGGGAAAGTGCTCGGTGGGAAGTATCAACTCAAGCGCAGCTTGGGCAGTGGCGGCATGGGTTCGGTCTGGCTTGCGCACAACACAGCGCTCGACATCCCAGTCGCCATCAAAGTAGTCAAGCCGGGCGGACGCCAGGACGGTGCGACCGAGCGCGTGTTGCAGGAGGCTCGAGCGGCGGCTCGCATCGATCACCCAGCGATCGTACGAGTTACCGACTTCGGCAGCACCGAGCTTGGGCATCCTTTTCTGGTCATGGAGGCCTTGAACGGCGAAGACCTCGGGGCACGTATCGAGCGAGAAGGGAAGGCCACTCCAATCGACGCCGTACGCACGTTGCTGCCCATCGCGCATGCGCTCGCGGCGGCCCACGAGAAGGGAATCGTGCACCGGGATCTGAAGCCCGACAATATCTTCCTGGCGAAGCTCGAGCACGATGCGCTGCAGCCCAAATTGATCGACTTCGGTATCGCCAAGATCGAGATGGCCGCCTCGGATCGCATTACCGGACAGGGAGTGGTGATGGGCAGCCCTGGTTATCTATCTCCAGAGCAGGCGGCGGGTGCGGATGTCGACGCGCGTTCCGACATCTGGTCGTTTTCGGTGGTGCTCTATGAGCTGCTCGCTGGTGAATTGCCGTTTCGCGAGCCGAATCAACTGGCGCTGCTCCGAGCCATCATCCAGAAGGAACCGAACTCATTGCTCGATAACGGCACGGTGGACGCTGGCTTGTGGAGCGTCCTCGCGAAGGGCTTGGCAAAGGAGCCCGAGCAACGCTGGGAGAGCATCCGCGCGATGGGAGCTGCCTTGGCCGAGTGGCTCGTAGCGAACGGCGTCAGCGAGGACATTTGCTCGGGCTCCTTGGACTCGATCTGGTTGCGAAGACGCGGGAGTCACCCGGAGAGCGCGCTTGCGATGACAGGTCCGATATCAACCTCGCAGACTGCCGTGCTGCAGGTCGAAGCAGAGGCGCGAATCTCAACCGTGCCTGCGCAACCCGGTCGCTCCGGTCTCTCGCTCCCGTTGGCGTTGGCTTTGCTCGGAGTTGGGGCAGTTGGGATTGGCGTTGGAGTCTACTTTACCCGCGCTGAGCCCGTTCCTCCGAGCGCAACCACAACACAAAGCAGCCCGCCTTCGGCTGTTGGCTCACACGATGCGCGGCTTGCCGCCCCAACGGTGACGCCGGAGCTTTTGGGAACTGCAGCCTCGAGTACAACCGCTCCCGCAACCAAAAGCGCGGTACCTTCGCAGCGGGTGCTCACACAGAAGGCCCCCGTACCAACGGCCCTTCCAAAGCCGACCCAAAGTGCCGCTCCTACGCTCAAGAGACCAACCTTCTGATGAGTCGCTCCCACGCCCTCCGCAGTCTTCTGCTTGCAACGAGCTTTGCCTGTTCGGCGCTCGCGTTAGACGTTGCGAGCAGCGCCAGCGCCGACGCCCCTGTAACGATCACAGAGGCTGAGAAGAAGACGCTCGCGCTCCAGAAGTTCGATCTCGGTGAGAAGGCGTTTGCCGAGAAGCGCTACAAAGACGCGATCGAGCTTTTCTTGCGCGCCGACGCCATCATCGAGAACCCAGCCTTCGCGTTCAATGCCTCACTGGCCTATGAGGCGATGGGGGACGATTCAGCGGCGCTCTCGTGGGCGCGTGAATACCTCTATCGCGCGCCGTCCGCCGACGACCGTGCTGCAACCGAAGCGCGAGTCGCGTCGTTCGAGAAGAAGCTAGCGGCCAAAGGGGTACAGCAACTCACCGTGCGAACGACGCCACGCGGAGCGACGGTACTGGTTGACGGCAATGCGGTTGGAGTAACGCCTTGGACAGGGGATCTGCCACCAGGGCTTCACGTGATCGAGTTACGTTTACGTGGCTATCAGGACCAGTCGACGAAGGTGCAGCTCCCGGCTGTTAAGTCGCAACTCGTCGAGATCGGGCTCAAGGTGGCGGCAGCCGAGCAAACGCCTCCCCTTCCCCTGCGAGAGACGCCCGTTTCGACGCCTGCTCCCCAAGAGAAGCCGCCGCTCACGACGCCTTCGGAGCCCCGGCCGGCTTGGCTTTTGCCGACCTCGTTGACGGTGCTTGGGCTAGGGCTCGGTGCAGCGGGCGCAGCGGTTGGGCTGGAGTTTGCGCGCGCGGGGGCCGAAGAGGACGCGCAGCTGGCGCCGATTCAACTGGATGCGGAGGAGCATCTTCAACGCCGGAACGACTTCCGCACCGGCGCACGTGTCGCTGTTGGGTTCGCCGCTGGGCTTACGCTGCTTGGGTCGGCTGGACTGCTGGTCGACCTGTTCGCGTTCGACGTAGACGATCAAGCAGCTCAGCTCCAAGGGCGTTGTCTCGGAGATGGCTGCGGGATTTCGCTTAGCGGTGCGTTTTAGCGAGCTCGCTACGGGCAAGCGCTTAGATCGCAGCTATTCGGCCCGGTAAGCGTTGGTTTGGTGTTGCCACTGCAACTGGCCGTGCAGGCGTTGCCGCCGCAGCTGACGCTGACGTTGTTGCATGCAGACCCGTTTCCACACTCAATCTCGCAGGCACCAACAGCGCCACAGACCAGATCGAGCCCGCTGCAGCCTTTGAGACATTGGGCGGTACACGCTTGCTCGCTCGGACAAAGCACGGTGGAGCCGACACAAGCCGAGGGGTGATCGCAAAGCACGTTGCAGGCGAAGCCCTCGGGGCAGCTGAGGGTGGTGTTGTCGCAAGAGGAGTTGGACGTGCAGTCAATGTTGCAGGTACCGTTCTGGCACCCGCCGGTGCACGCCGCTGGGCAGGCACCACCAGTTGGCGGCGGCGAGGTGCCACAAGCGAGGCATTGCCCCGCGTTGCAGGTGCCCGCTGGACAAGGGGTTCCTGCGGGAGCGTCGGGATGTGAAGGCGACCCCGCGACACAAAGGTCGAGCGTGCAGACATCTCCATCATCAGGAAGGTCGGCGTTCTGCGTCGCCGAGCTGAGGTTGCCTCCCGCTTGGCAAATAGCAACCTGGCAGTCCCCAGCGACTTGAGCGCTGCTCGCGGCTGGGCTCCCTACGGGCGCATCAGCCAGCGAACACTGATTCGAGAGGCATTGCGCTACCTCACAGGCCGAACCGCTCGATGGCGGTGGGCAGTCGGTTACCGAGTCGCAACCGCCAACCCCACCAGAACCGGCCGCGCCGCCGACTCCGCCGAAACCGCCTTCTGCCCCACCAACGCCGCCGATTCCGCCACCACCGGGGTTCATCCCGGCCGCGCCGCCACTGCTGGCACCGCCTGGGCGTTCACAGCGTCCCTGACGACACTCGTAGCCGCTGGCACAAAGCCCCTGATCGTCGCAGGTCTTGCCCAATAGCAGCGCGTCTTCATCGGCTCCCTCGCAACCGAGACAGAGCCCCAAAAGAAGACCTCGCAACCAAGTCATCGTGCTCAAAACCCTAAACGTCACGGATTGCCCAGACACAAAGATTACGTTGAAAAGGCGGGGCATCCCACCTGAGGGAACCGAGCCTCACTACCACGGCTCACCCCTCGAGCAGCTCGCGAACGGCCCGCAATAGATCCTCGGCTAAGAATGGCTTGGCCAGAAAGTCGCTTTGGGGGGTCGTCTGTACGCCTTCGGTCGCAACATAGCCGGAGACGAAAAGCACCTTGGGCAGAGTCGAACTGAGCGCGCGGATACGCTGGGCGAGCTGCGGACCGTCGAGCAAGGGCATGTGCACGTCGGTAACGAGCAGCTCGATCGGTTGCTTCGACGACTCGACGAGGAGCAGCGCTTCGCCTGCGCTTGCGGCGATCAACAGCTCGTAGCCAGCGGCTTTGAGGATGCGCGCGGTGAGCTTCCGCACCGGCTCTTCACTTTCAACCAGCAGCACCCGTTCCGTCGCAAGCTTGGGCAGCTCCTTGTTGCGCGGCAGGGCTTCGGGCGCAGTCTGCTCGGTGGATCGTGGAAACTGAACGGTGAACGTTGTCCCGCGATCAGGCGCACTCTCGACGCTGATCACTCCCTCACTCTGTTGCACGATGCCATACACGGTCGAAAGCCCAAGGCCGGTGCCGTCCTTGTTGCCCTTGGTGGTGAAGAACGGCTCGAAGATGCGTCGCTGCGTTGTCTCGTCCATGCCGCAACCCTCGTCCGAGACCCGCAAAAATACCCACGCGCGGTCATCCTGAAGTTCCTGGGTCGCAATCACGACCTTTCCACCGGACGGCATGGCGTCCCGAGCGTTGAGCACGAGATTCAAGACCACCTGCTCGAGCTGCCCTCGGTCGCCCTTGATGAGTCCCAGCTGGGGAGCAAGGTTCAACTCGAGCTGCACGTTCTCGCCGATCAAGCGCGCTAGCATCTTCTGCAGATCGAGCGCGACCTTATTGAGATCGAGCAGCTCCACCTTCTGCGGCTCACGTCGGCCAAACGTCAACAGCTGCTTGGTCAAGGAGGCTCCACGCCGTGCAGAGCCGATGACCTCGCGCAAGTCCTCGCGCCGCGGGTCCCCTTCGCCCAGCGACTCGAAAGCGAAGGTGGAGTAGCTCAGAATTACGGCGAGCAAATTGTTGAAGTCGTGGGCTACGCCGCCGGCGAGCTGGCCGATGGCGTCCATCTTCTGCGACATGCGCAGCTTTTCTTCCGCTCGTCGCAATTCGGTGATGTCCACCATCACGCCGGTGACACCAACGGGTTGCCCTTGCTCGAAGATCGGTCGGCTGAGCGTGCGTACATGGTGGATGGCGCCGCTCTTACTGACGGCGCGAAAAAAGGTCGGCTTCAGCTCCCCTCCAAGCGTCGCCACCAAACTCGCGAGCAGCGCGGGCAAGTCTTCCGGGACGATGAAGCGAGTAAAGGACGCTCCACAAAACTCCTCAGGAGTGAACCCATACTTCTGAATCGACGGACTGACGTAGGTAAAGTCGCCAGCCTGGTCGAGCGAGAACACGAGGTCCTCGAGGTTCTCGACCAAACTCCGGTAGCGCTCCTCCGACGCGGATAGCGCAGCAACGGCGGCAAAATCGTCGAAAGCGAGCGCCGCGGCCGCAGCAAGCCCCTCAAGCAGTGAACGCTCCTCGGTCGTCAAGCTGCGAGCGTCGCCGAACATCACTACCAAAGCGCCGAGTTGGGTTGCCCGCCGAATGGGAGCGATCGCTAGCGTGGCGACTGACGGGACCGCCGCGAACGAGGGATGGATCGAGCCGAGGTCCGCTCGTTCGATGACGTGGTGGTCTTGCAATTCGTGCAGCCACGATTGGACAGCCATCTGCCTCTCGACCGAGAGCGCCGCCCCCTGTTCGCTCAGGCAACGCCCCGCTGGCCCCGTCTCCAGCACAGCCGTGGTCTCGGGCTTTAGCCCGCGGTGGACGGCGGCTACCACGATTGCGGCGACCTCCCGGCGATCACGCGCGCTGGCGAGCTCTCGGATCACCTCAACCAGCAATTCACCCGCCATTGTCGCAGGGTAAGCGAGTGGCTGAAAAAGTGGAAACACCGTGGTGCACGCTGGAGTCAGTCGGGGTCCAGTGGCAGCGAGCTGCTAGCCTGCCGCGGTGCGCATCATCACCAACCCTGGGTCGAACCTCTCGAACGAGGCGCTGGAGCGGTGGCGCATTGAGCTGCTTCCCCAGCAGATCGTCGTAGACGGAGTCGAACACGACACTCGACAAGGCATTGCGCTCGAAACCATCGACCACTGGGTGACCCACGCAAAGTCGCATCCGCACATCATCGGGACCAGCGCAGCAGAGTTCGCCACGCTCGCGAGGAAAGTTGCGAGCAAGGATCGCGAGCTCTTGGCCGTGATGACCTCACGCAAACTGATCGCGTCGCATGACGCGGCAGTGATCGGCGCTAAATCGCTATGTGATGCACGCGGCTTTGAAGACCTACGTATTCGTGTCTGTGATTCGGGTGTAACCGACGTCGGAGCTGGCCTCGCAACGGCGCTGGCGGCGGCTGCGGCTGCTGACGGATTTTCACTCGAAGCAGTAGCCGCTTTGATCGACAACTTTCGAGCCAACGTCCAGCTCATTTTTACACTTCAATCGCTTGATTACTTAGTAAAAGGAGGTCGCGCAAGTACGCTGCGGGCCTTCTTCGCCAACGTACTCGGGGTGCGCCCCGTATTGGGGTTTGTGGACGGAGAGGTCAGCGTACTCGGCAAAGAGAGCAGCAAGCGGGCACAATCCACCGTGGTTGCCGAGCAACTCGCCGTGAAGTTCGCCACGCGCGAAGCCGTCTATGTGGCAGTCTTTCACGGTGGAGCCCCGACCGAAGCGAAGCTTCTGGCGACCGAGCTTCGGACTCGTTTCAACGTGCTTTCATTGTCGATTAGGACCATCTCACCCAGTATTTACTTACATACCGGTCCCGGCGGTCTTGGAGCCGCGGTGATAAGTGCAAAGGCTCTCGGCTTCCAACCGAAGGCACTCGAACTCTGAGGTTGGCCAATGATGGAAGTCTCCAATTCTTTTCCGTACCTCGTCACCGTTGCGCCCCCCGGCGGCCTGATTTCTTGTCAATCACGCTGGGATGCCAAGGGTCGACTGGAGATATCGCTAACGCCGCGCATCGCACTAGAACTGCAGCCCGTTGGCGCCTCCAAAGGCAGCTTCGAGGTAGGCGGAAAGGTTGGCGAGTTCGAACTCGTGACGGCGAACCTTGTCCGCTTGTTCATCGCACCGACGGCTGAAGCCTATGTTCGAGTAGGCCTGGACGGCGGGATCTACTTCTCGAGCGCTTCGGCCGATGATCGGGACACGCTTCTGCGCGCTCTTACCGGCCAGGCGGACCACGCGCGATCGAGTTGGGTGTCGGCTGAGTCGGCCAGCGCTAGTGTGGCAGCGTTCGTCGATCGTGTCCGCTCCAAGTCTGCGTTCGAGCAAGTTCGGGACGCACTTCGGAAGCCCCTTCCCAACGCTGTCACAGACCAGCGTGCCTTACTCGCTGCGCTCAAAGAAGTACTCGCGTTCTACCGCCAGCCGCTCGAAACGCGAGACCACCTCGACGCACCGCTCGGTGGCCTCGCGGGGGAACCAGGCGAGCGGATCGCCAACACTACACTGCGTGCCGCGCAGCCCTGGGCGCGACTAGCTGCACTGGCCGACTTGATCGGACCTTCGCACGGAACGCGTCTCAGGAGGCTCAGCAACCGGCTCGAACTCGAGGATGACGTATCCCACCTCGGTCGGCTGTTGGCGGCGTTGACGTTGGCAACGCTACGTCCACCGGACGAGGCGAAAGACGCGATTGACGAAGCTCTCGCAGATGAAAAACGCGGTCCCCAACGAAGCTGGCTTGAATGGCTTGCCGGGCACACAGCGGCCTTGGATGCCTCGTCGTTCGCCGACTTCCCTTGGTTTCGTGGGCTGACTTTGAGCGACGCAATCGTGGAAGCCGCGCTTGGTGATGCAGAGCAAGCTCGAACCCGCATCCCGCCGAAGTTGGTGGCCAAGTTGATGCCACCCACACGCAAAACTCGAAAGTCGCCGACGCCTGTGCCTGACCAGGTCGCAGCCCTGGCTATTCTGGCGCTCCAAGACCGCCAATCGGTCGAGCCGGCTCGGCTGAGCGAGGCCTTCCGTTCGCTCTTCGACTGGAGCGGAGCAGCGCTGCGAAGCGTTGCGCTCAACCGCGAGGAGGCCCATCGCTCGCGCGAAGTACCGTTGGCCAGCCTGGTGTCGAACCTACCATTCATCGAGCTTCTTCGCCGCACCCAGGATCCAAGACCCCCACTGGAGCTGGTCCGCACGTGGCTCTGGCCCCGTCGGCGACCAGGCGTCATCCTCGTCGGGGCCGGAGAGTGTGACCTCGACGAGGTCAACGCAAGGGGCCGCGTCGTCATCGTCTCGGTAGCGAGCCCCAATGTGGTCAAGGAACTCAGCCCGAGCTTCAACGCCCCGCGAGAAGTGCTTGAACCACTGCTACTTCTGCGAATGATGCTGCTGAAGCAGATGGAAGCACGCTGAGGGCTTACTGCTCTTTCCCAGCTACACAGGATTCAGCCCGCGCAACGAGCGCTCGTGCCAGAGCAGCATTTCGATCGAGCCGGGACCGCGGTTCCAGCTGTAGTCGTGAGGTCCTGGCGTAATGAGCACGCGGTGAGCGACGTTGCTCGCGGCCAAGGCCGCGGCGAACGCACGTACCGCTTCGAGAAAAGGGTCTTGCTCGCTGGAGACGAGCCGCAGTGGTGGTGTGCCAGGTCCTGAAGCGCGCGAGGCTGCGAGTTGAACCAGCCGCGCGAAGTCGTCACGCGAGGCGTTGATTGCAGGCTGCAAGGCACCAAGACCGTGGAAGGCCGTTGGTCGGGTCAGCCCAGCGTAAAGCGCCAAACGACCTCCCATACTGACGCCATCGATCGCGCACTTCACCTCGTCACTCGCTCCTACTTCGACGCGAACGCGCGGGAGCATCACCTTGACGAGGAAGTCGGCAAACGTGCGTTCGCCCGTCACGCCGTCCCCTTGGTCATGCGGCGCGTACGGACAAACCACGGTGAGCCCGCGATAAGGCTCAGCAGCCAACGAGTCGTTGAGGGCGCTGAGCCGCGCTGGGCTTACAAAGCCCTCGAAGTCTTTGGCGGTGAGTGGCGGTGAACGCAAACGCTCGTCTGCGCGGTCCAGCCAGTAGTCATCACGCCACCCGCCCGCTCCTTTTGAAAGACCGCGTCCGGATTCACCTCGCCCGTGCAACGCGATCAGGATCGGTGCGCCCGGCTCTTTGGCAACGAGCGCGAGCTCGGCATGCGGGTAGGCCTCATTCGCAGGAAAGGCGAGCTCCAGCCAGCGCCCAGGGCGCGCGGACGGCGGCGTTGCAGCCTGCGAACCGTGGCGTTCGCGTGAGGCGTCCGAACACGCGAGCAAAAGCTGTGAGCCCAGAATGAGCAGGGAGCGCCGAAACATGTCCGTGTCAGAGCGCCCAGTACTTCTCGTCCTCGAGGCCTTCCTCACGCTCGGGAAGACCGCGCGTGAGGCGGGGCGACGATTGCACGAGTACCTCGTAACTTACGCGGTTGGCGTAGCGGCAGACCTGGCTCATCGACGAGTAGGTCAAGAAGTCACGGACGTGTTTGGCAGAGTTTGGAACGCTGCTCTTGTGGTAGCGGTTGGCCGCCATGTCGTGGAGCAGCGCTGCGAGCGCTGCATCGCCTGCGCCGTTGGTACTGGTGATACGCGTGGGACCGCCGTGATAGGGCGCGATGTGCGCGAACACACGAACCGGCTTCTCGCATTTGGCGCGCAACATCGGCCGGCTAAACTCATAGCGGTTGAACTCAGGGATGGCGCCGGGCAGCAGCGGATAACGGGTCTCCCGCTTGACGGCATCATCGCTGTAGCCGGCCAAGTAGAGACCGACTGGGCCTGCCGTGCAAAGCACCAAGCTGGTGAGTTCGAGCGCGCGATCACAAGCGATCAGCGGATCCGCGGCGCCCGTCAGCGCCTCCCCCTCCTCTTCGTTCATGGCCAAGATGTCGACGTTGGCCTGGATGAAATTGCGCCAAAACTCTGGCCGCTCGGCGATCACGAAGCGAGTCCCCAGCGTAAGCACCACCGGAACCGAGCGCGCGCGCGCAAGCTCGATCGCCCGTATGGTGGCCTCGGGCATCGGCTCGCCGGGCTGACAACGCATCAAATAGGCTGACACCACCAGCGCCGAAGCGTTGTCGAAGACAGCCTCGGGAATGCTCTCGGGTCGCAGCTGGTTCATCATCCCGGCGCTGATCGCAAAGGTGCGCTCACCGTCCGGCGTGACCAAGGCGAAGCAACGACCGATGGGTCCATCCACAGGCTGCAGATGATCGAGATTGACGCGACTGGAGGTGTTGGAGAGGTAACGATAGCCGCTCGTACCGAGCCGGATATTCTCACTCATCACCCCGAGCAAGATGCTCGCTTCATCCGCGAGCAGCGAGCAGTTGTGGAGCGTGTTGCCCACGGTACCGCCAGCAAACTCGTAGGAGATCAGCTTCTCGGCGAGCAACTCCTCGTACAGCCTTGCAGCGACATCGCTCGCGATGATGGTGGAGCCGCCTTTAGGCAGTTGGTAGCGCGTCAGGAGTTCTTCGGGGATGCGAGCATCGATGTCCACCAAGGTTTGGTCGATGCCCACGACGTGGGTCTTGGCCTTCGGCAGGGAGAGCCCAGCGTGCTGAAACAGCGGGTCGCGAGCGTTGACGGGAAAGTAGTGCTTGTGTTTGCGTCGGCCGGGGAAGCGCACGTTTGAACCGGAGGTTACCAGGCCCCCACGAAGGCGGGCGCGCTAAAGTCGCTTGATGACGACGCCGGCAATGCAACTCGAGCTACGGGCGCTCCCCGAAGAGCCGCGCGCACGAGCAGCCGCCCTGCGAACGATTGCGCTGGCGCTGGGGCTACCGCTCGCGGACACGACCGCGCTCCTCGCGACCCTACCCGTCACCCTCCCGCTGCTGGAGCAGCGCAAGATCGAAGAGCTCGAGCTCTCGCTGCGTACACTGGGCGTGGTGTTCGTGCGCGCGACGGCTACCGCGGGAGCGAGCCGCTGTGAGGACCACCCCCACTTCAGCGCAAACGGGGTTTGTTCGCAGTGTCAGGCCCCGCTATGCGCCGTGTGTCATCGCTCACGCAAGCTCGCGCTTTGCAGCGGTTGTAGCGCGAAGCGGCGGCGCTCTCGCGGCTTCTTCCTGATTCGCGTCGCAGTGCTACTGACCATCCTGTTTGGAGTCGTCGTGTATGCGCTTCGCGACGTCGCGAGCCGTGAAGCACGCACCGATTGGACGCGCAGCGTCCGCGTCGCCATCGTGCTCGTCGCGCGTGAGCCGCTCGAGGAGGAGATCGGTCCACGGGCAAGAGAGCGAGCTTCGGTGTTGGCTGACAAGCTCACGTCGCAAAAACGTCGTTACCGCGAAGGAGGGCCTGCACCGTTTGCCTTCACGGTGTTTGGGCCGGTGAGCGACACCGGCTCGATTCCCGAGCCACCCGCAGACGACGGGCTGATCGCCGCGGCGCGCTACTCCTGGGAGCTCTCGCGCTTCACCTCACGCATCGACAAGGCGGCGGGCGTGGACGGAAGCGCCTTCGATTCGCGCATCTACGTGCTCGCAACGAGGCCGACCAACAGCGAGCGCAAGGTGATTGAGGGAGCAAGCCAGCTGGGCGGCCGCATCGGAGTGGTTCGCGTCGAGCTCGATTCGACCATGGTCGATCTGGCGCTCTTCGTCAGTACGCACGAGCTGTTTCACACGCTGGGCGCGAGCGACCGCTACGACCTTGCGAGCGGCCAGCCGCTCGTTCCGGAGGGTCTGCCCGAGCCTGAGCAGAGGCCGCTATTTCCGCAACGTCTGGCGGAGGTGATGGCCCGCCACCGCGCAACCACGCCCATCGCCAGCGTGCCGCCCAAGACATTGCAAGAGCTGTTCGTTGGAGAGGTCACAGCGCGCGAACTGCGCTGGCACTGACTACGCGTCCGAAGCCGCCGCCGGCTCTGGCGCAGCCTCTGCGGCCTTCTCTTCCAGCTTGGCGCCTTGCTCCTTAAGCGACGCGTACGAGGGAATGGCTGTATTGCGCGTGTCTCGTTCGACCAGGCCGTCCTTCATCGAAACCACCCGCGGCATCGACTCGGCGAAAGAGCGATCATGCGTGACCACGATGATGGTGGTCCCGTGCTTGCGGTTCATATCGAAGAACAACGCTTGGATATCCGCGCCGGTCTTCGAATCGAGGTTGCCGGTTGGTTCATCGGCGAGGATCAACTTGGGAGAGAGCACCAAGGCGCGCGCCAACGCCACGCGCTGCTGCTCACCACCCGATAGCTCGCCGGGGCGGTGAGTACCACGCTTGGCCAGCCCTACTTCGGCCAGGAGGCCCTCGGCGTGACCACGCATCTCCGATTGGCTGCGGCCTTGGATCAAGCCCGGCATCATCACGTTCTCGATCGCGGTGAACTCCGGGAGCAGGTGATGGAACTGAAACACGAAGCCGATCGACCGATTGCGGATCGCCGCCAACCGCTTGCTCGAGAGGCCGGTGATCTCCTCCTTGCCGATGCGGATCTTGCCTTGGGTCGGCGTGTCCAACGTACCGATGCAATGAAGCAGCGTGCTCTTCCCTGCGCCCGAGGTACCGACGATCGCCAGCACCTCTCCCTGATCGATCCGTAGATCGATCCCACGCAGCACCTCCAGCGGTCGCCCCATGTGGACGAAGGTCTTGGTGAGGGCCTCGACTTGGACGATGGGCTCAGGCATGGGCTACTCGTGACGCAGGCCGTCGACCGGGGCGACCGACGCGGCTGCAATGGATGGGTAGATGGTGGAAAGCGTGCAGATGACGAGCGCGCTGATAGCGACGATTCCGTAGTCTCCGAGGTCGACGTTCACCGGCAGCCTGTCGATGTAATAGACCTCGGGTGGAAGTCGCGTGCCGAACCACTTGAGGCCGGTGCAAGCAGCTAGCGCGATGCCCACGCCGAAGCTCGTGCCGATCGCCCCGATGATCACGCCCTCGAGCACGAAGATGCGGGCGATTGACCAATTGGAAGCGCCGAGCGCCTTGAGGATGGCGATCTGTCGCGTCTTCTCGGTCACCATCAGCAAGAGCGTGCAGATGATGCAAAAGCTCGCGACGGCGATGGCGATCGAGAGGATGAGGAAGGTAGCGATGCGCTCGAGCTTGAGCGCGCTGAACAGGTTCTTGTTCATCTCCTTCCAATCCCGCGTGCGCAGCTCCGGAGCCGGTGGCGCGCCGTCCGGACGCTTGGCCGGATCAAAGAGCCCCGGCAAGACCGCCGTCAGCGCAGGAGTAAACTTCTCGACGTTCTCCGGATCATTCACCCGCACGTCGATCTGCGAAATCTTCGAATCAAGGCTGAAGAAGCGCTGGGCCTCTTCGAGCGTGACGTATGCATGCGACGCGTCGTACTCGTACATGGCGCTGTAGAAGATGCCGGCCACGCGGAACTTGCGAGTGCGCGGCATCACGCCCATCGGACCGAGCTCACCCATCGGCGAAAGCAGCGTGACCTCATCCCCGACGCAGACGTGCAGACTCTTGGCCAGCTCCCGCCCGAGAATGACGCCCGGTCGCAGCGGAATCTTCGGTTTGCGGAACTGACGCAGCGCTGGGTCCACCGCCATATCCTCGAAATCATCGAAGGAGATGTCGGGGTTCTTACGCCGCGGTGAGCCGTCGGGCAGCTTGCAGATTACCTCGCCCACCGGAATGTTCGCCAAAGCTTCGGTGTCGGTCAGGTAGTGGAAGCGGCCGAGCTCGAGGTTCTTCTTGAGATCGATCACGTCGCCGATGGTCTCGGGGTCGATCCCTTTGACGAGCACGCCAGCCGTATTGGTGGCGCTCGAGCTCATCGCGTCGCCCGCCACGACCGGCGTTGCCGAGCCCTTGTCTCCGAGCGCGCCGCGCACGCCAGCGAGCGCTGTGTCCCATTCACCGAAGCCGCCGGGCTGCTTCGTATCCACCACGATGTGAGCGTTGTTACCGAGGATCTTGGTCTTCAGGTCATGACCGAAGCCACCCATGATGCTGGTAACCGAACAAAGCGCGCAGGAGGAGACGCCGACGCCCAGGATCGAAAGCACGCTGATCACGGTGAGGAAGCCGCTCTTCGTGGCTCGCACGTGACGAGCAGAAACGAAGGTGCCGAAGTCCAAGCGCTCGAGCAGATCGAGCCCGAGCGGCATGGCTGCGGCCAGCACCAAACAAAGAAAGAGCACGCCCACGCCAAGCGACGAGTAACGCACGATCTCGTCCTTCAAACTGAAGGGCAAGCTCTGCGCAGGGATGGCCATCGGGTCCACCTCACCGAACATCTCGGCAGCGCGCAGACGAGCCGCGTACTCGAGGCGCTGGGCCAAGGTGTAGAGGCCGGCGAAGCCGACACCGAAAAGCGCGCCGAGCACTCCGAAGCCGGCGCGACCACGGCTGACACGCTTGACCGGACCGAGATCCAGGTCCTGAACGGTCACGCGAACAAACCCGCGCCACACGAGAAACAGCGAGAGAATTCCAACAACAGCCCAAACAATGAGCAGCGTCGGGTCGGAGGTGTTCATCCGGTCCCTTCGGGGCGCATCAGCGGAAACAGAATGACGTCGCGGATCGAAGCGCTGCCCGTGAGCAGCATCGCCAGGCGGTCCACGCCCATGCCGAAGCCGGCGGCCGGAGGCATGCCGTGCTCGAGCGCGCGGATGTAGTCCTCGTCGTAGTCCATCGTTTCATCGGCGCCTTTGGCCTTCTTGTCCACCTGGGCGCGGAAGCGCTCGGCCTGGTCTTCGGGATCGTTGAGTTCACTGAAGGCGTTGCAGATCTCACGCCCATCGACGAACAGCTCGAAGCGATCGACGAGCGATCCGTCTGCGTCCTTTTTGCGCGCTAACGGCGACACCTCGAACGGGTAGTCCACCACGAACACCGGGATCGAGTGCTTGCTGTCCGCGCTGCGGTAGTCCTTCACCAAGAACGGCTCGGCCACGTACTCATACGCAGCGAAGAGCCGCTCACCGTCGCTGTCGCACTTGAGCATGCCCTTCTTGAAGTTGCTCCAATCGAGCTCGCGACCGCGTTCCTTCGCCGTTTTTGCCCACTCTTTGATCGGCGCGCCCTCCGCTGTGATGAGCGACGGGAGATCCGTGGGAAGGCCGGAGCGCTCGAGCGCGCTGGCCACGAGATCCTTCATCGTCACGCGGGCGAAGGAGGCGAAGGTGAAGCTGCGGGTGGCAGCCCACTCGGCATGCGCCGCCGGAAGACGTTCAGCGAGCCGCGCGTCGACGAAGCGCAAGAGCTCCTCGGTTTGGTCCATCAGCGTCTCGTAGGTAGCGTACGCCTGGTAGTACTCGAGCATGGTGAACTCGGGGTTGTGCCGCGTGGAGACGCCCTCGTTGCGATAACAACGAGCCACTTCATAGACGCGCTCGAAGCCGCCAACGACCAAGCGCTTGAGGTAGAGTTCGGGCGCAATGCGCATGAACAGCTTCATGTCGAGAGCGTTGTGATGCGTTTGGAAGGGCTTGGCCAGCGCACCGCCGACGATCGTGCCCATGGTCGGCGTTTCCACCTCGAGGAAGCCACGCGTGTCGAGGAACTCACGCAAGGCCGCCACGATGTACGCGCGCGCGCGGAAGGTGCTGGTGACCTCCTTGTTGGCGACCAGGTCCACGTAGCGCATGCGATAACGCTGCTCGACGTCTTTGAAGCTGGTCTTCGTCGGTAGTGGACGGTGCGACTTGGTCAGCAGACGCAGCCGCGTTGGGTCGAGCGAAAGCTCGCCCTTGTCAGTGGCAGTGGTCAGCCCCTCGGCCTCGACGAAATCCCCGAGGTCCAGGTCGTCGAGACGGCCGAACTCTGCGCCTAGCGTGCTCTCCTGACAATAGAGCTGCAGCTCGCCCGTACGATCGCGCAAGCGAACGAAGGCCCCCGCTCCGAAGGACCGCAGGAACAGAATGCGTCCCGCGACGCGGAAGGACGCGGCCTTCGCCACCACCTGCGTCTTGTCGTACTTGCCACCTTCCAAGAGCTCGCCTTGGTGGTGCTCACGCACGCTGGCCAAGCTCGAGAGCGGGAGGCTTCCGCCGGTAACGTCATTGGCGAACGGGTTCTCCCCGCGTGCCTTCACTCGCTCGGCTTTGGCCTTGCGGGCCGCGATCAATGCGGATTCGGAGCTTGCAGTCTTGTCGTTGCTCACGCGTCGTCCTCCACGGTGCCACCCTTCTTCAGGGTGCCGCCCGCCGCAGCCATCAAGTAGCTCTGAATGAAGGTGTCGAGGTCGCCGTCGAGCACTGCCTCGACGTTGCCCATTTCAGCCCCAGTGCGCACGTCTTTCACCAGCTTGTAGGGCGCCAAGACGTAGTTGCGAATTTGGCTGCCGAAGTTGATCGCAGATTTTTGTGCGTTGTAGTTCGCCACTTCATCGGCCCGCTTTTGCAGCTCCAGCTCGTACAGCTTGGCCTTCAACATACGCATGGCCATCGCTCGGTTTTGGTGTTGGCTGCGCTCGGCGCGGCAGACGATCATGATGCCGGTGGGGTGATGGCGCAAGCGAACGGCCGTTTCCACCTTGTTGACGTTCTGACCGCCTTTGCCGCCAGCGCGCATGGTGGTGATCTCGATCTCTTTGTCGGGCACGGTGATGTCGATGTCGTCGTCGACATCGGGAGTGACGTCCACCGCAGCAAACGCCGTCTGCCGCGTGTGATCGGCGTTGAACGGGCTCATGCGTACGAGCCGGTGAACTCCGACCTCGGCGCGCAGCTTGCCGTAGGCGTACTCGCCTTCGAAGGCGATCGACACGGCGTCGATCCCGGCCTCATCGCCCTCTTGGTAGTCGAGCACCTCGGCCTTGAGGCCCGTCTTCTCGGCGAAGCGCATGTACATGCGCATCAACATCGACGCCCAATCTTTTGCGTCGGTACCGCCAGCACCCGGGTGGATGGTCAAGATGGCGTTGGCACGGTCAGCTGGCCCGCCGAGCATGCGCTCGAGCTCAGCCTTGCGCAGCCGCTCATCGATCGCATCAGCTTGGCGCGCAGCGTCCGCTTGCACCGACTCATCCGCCTCGGACACGCCCAGCTCGAAGTACTCCTCGAGATCCACGAGCTCACGTCCGAGCTTCTCGGCCAGCTCCAGCTTGGCTTCCGCTTGCGCTCGCTTACGCAGCGTCTTTTGTGCGGATTCGTTGTCGTTCCAGAAGCCTGGACGCAACGTGGCTTGGTTCAGATCTTCAAGCTGCCGAGTAAGCCTCGGGACGTCAAAGATACCCCCTTAGCGCCGTGTGGCGCCTCTTGAGGTCTGCAATTCGTTCCCGCGTTTCCGAGCTCATGGAGCTGGCTTTACAGGGCACAGGCGCTCACTGCAAGGAGCCGTTCGCCCGAGGCACGCTTCAGCGATAGGGATTCGTCAGGTTTTCACCCGACGGCTTTGCAGTGGCGGTCGCTGCAGGTTTGCTCGTAGTGGCAGTAGACGTCTCCACCGGCTTCGCGGTCTTGGACGTGCGCGGCCCCTTGCCGGGCTTGCCGGTGCTCTCGGGCTCGGCCGTCTTGACTGGCTCGGCGGTCTCCTGCGAGCTGGGCGCAGTGCTGGAAGTGGACGAAGCAGAGGTGGTCAGCGCGGGAACGGTTGGCACCGGCTGCGCAGTTGAAGTCGGCCGCGGCTTGGGCGCCTCGGGCTCGGCCGTTTGTGCCAGCGACTTCGCGTTCGAGTCACGGTACTTCAGAAACAGTAGGCCTCCCGCGAACACGAACAAGAACGCAGCGAGCACCACGACATAGCGCCCAATCGGCCGCTTCGGCAGCGAGTGAACCAGCGTTGGATCCGAAACGTCAGAGGCCGAATAGCCGTTCGGTACGAGACCGCTCGAAGGAGTGGGGAGCGTCATCGAGCCGGGGGTGAAGCCACCCGCGGAGACCTCATTGCCGCTCGCCGAAACCAGCGTGCGTGGATGCGCGCTCGGCGTACGCGGAGCTGGGAGCCCGTCGATGATCGGTACTGCCTCTTGGATGGCGCCGGGTTTGAGGGCGCCAGGAGGCGATGAACCAACGCCGGCACCCAGCGCCGCTTTGGCGATCTGGACCTTGGCTTCCGGCACACCGGCCTGCTCAGGCGAGATCGGCATGCGCGGGGTGTGCGTGAGGCTGGCAAGGTTCGTCGACTGAACTGCGCTGGTGACAACCGGGGCCTTCTCTGGCGTGGCAAAGAGCCCACGCTGCGTCTTCACCTGCGGTTGATTGAGCGAAAGCGGCGCGTCAGTGCGCCTTGCAACCGTTACGGCATCTTCCCCGAGATCATCCTCGAGCTCACCGCCACCGAAGCCCTCCGACTCTACGCCGAGGCCCTTTTGTGTGGCCGGCGGATCTTTCTCGGCTGGCCGGCCTGCCGCAGGAACCGGCGCGCTCATGACTTGGCCGTCACGGAGCGGCGGCCCCTGACCGAGCAGGGTGGGCTGGCTGGGTTTGGGTGGCGGCGGTGGACGCGGCGGAGGGGGCACGGCGCGTTGCGACTCGGGCGGCGGGGGCAATGGAGCCGGCTTGCTCGCGGAGGAAGGCGGTGGCGGGGCCGGAGGTGGCAACGCCGCTTCCTTCTTGCTCTCGAGCGCGAAGCGCATGGTCACGTCTGCCGCGACCTCATAGCGAAGGTTGGGCACCGAATCGGCGCGCGGCACCGCGACTGGAGCCGAGCCGTCTCGCTGGGGAACCGGGGTTCGCGGCGCGCCGGTGATGATCACCTCTTGCCCGGAATCACTTTGCGCAAGCCATGCTCGAACGCTCTCGCGTTGCGCGCCGATCTCCTGGCCGAGGATCTGTTGCACGTAGCTTGCGACCTCACGCGGCGAGGCGACGCCCACATCCGAGACCGAGAGCTTGGCTGCCTCGCGGCCCGCGGCCTCGAGCGCATCGGCGAAATCCGCGGCGGTTTGGTAGCGTTTCTCCGGCTGACGATCGAGAGCGCGCAACACAACGGCGTCGAACGAGGCGGGAATGTCCGCGTTGACCTGGCTCGGCGGGCGAATGGCCTCGACCAAAATCCGCTGCAACGTGGCAGCCTCGTTGTCGGCCTTGAACAGGCGTTTGCCGCACAAGACCTCCCACAAGATGATGCCCATCGCGAAAAGATCCGTGCGCCGGTCTAGCTCGTCCCCACGGGTTTGCTCGGGCGCCATGTACGCGAGCTTGCCTTTGAGCTTGCCGTGCGCGGTGGAGGTGAGCCGGCTCGAGGCACGCGCTACTCCGAAGTCGGTGATGCGCGCTGTGCCGTCCACGCCGATCAAGACGTTTTGCGGCGAACAATCGCGGTGAACCAGGCCAAGCAACTGACCGCGCTCATCCCGGAGCTCATGAGCTGCGTGCAGCCCAGCGAGCGCGTCCAACATCATGCGGAGGATCACCTGGCGAGGCGGCATTTGCCCGAGCGACATCGCCCGAGCGACGATCTTGGAGAGCGTGTCACCCTCGACGTACTCCATCACCAGGTAATAGCCAGCCTCCGACTCACCGACCTCCAGGATGGGAACCACGTTGGGGTGGTGAATAAGCGCTGCGAGCCGCGCCTCGTCGAGAAACATCTCGACGAATTCGGGCTCCCCTTGCAGATGCGGGTGCAGCCTCTTGATGGCGACGAAGCGCTGGAACCCACCGGCACCGCCTCGACGGGCCAGAAACACGGTGGCCATACCGCCGGTGGCGATCTCACCAATCAACTCGTAGCGATCGAGCTTGCGGCGAGGATCCGAAGGGTCGAGGAGCTTTACCTTGGCCACGAGGTCTCCACGCAAGCCTCATGGTGACCGGCCGCGGGCCCATCAGCGATTGGTTTGCGCACAGGAGTTCGACCGAAGATCACAGAAAATGGCCCCCTACTTCGACCAGGACGGTGGGTGCAGAGTTAGCACCCCCACCATTAAGCCACAATCGCGGCCAGTCGAACGTGACGTTTTCTGCAGCCGGCTCCACGGGCTTCTCGCCCCCACCCCAATCGGTCACGATCGCCAGCACCACGCTCACGGCGGCCACCCCGGCGGTGGCGCCGATCAGGATGTTGGTGCGAAGTTCCTTGTCTTGGGCTTCTTGATACAGCGGGCAGTCTTCGCCTTTGCCAGCACAAGCCGCCTTTACGGCTTCTTCGCCAGGGTTGTTGACGGTGTCGATGCCGGACCAGATGGCCGTCCCGCCCAGGCCCGCCGTGAGCACGCTGCCGACGATGAAAAACGCCGGGTGAATTCCGCCCGAACTCGTCTCGGCAGGCGTCGGCTCCTCACCGCTGCCTGACCCCCCAGCAGGTTCACCGGCGCTTCCACCTTCCCCTGCCCCACTAGCGTCGGAGCCCCCCTTCGCCGCGCCACCGCCGTCGCCACCGCCCGCACCGCCGGCAGCCGCGCCACCGCCGCTCGCCGGGCCGTCTTTCTTCGGCTCAAAGCGCACGTTCGACGACTTGCCCGCGACGGCTTTGATGGTCTGATCCTCGGCGGCGATACGACCGACGAAGCTTGCGCCGAGAACCACCGAGCCCGGCTCGAGGAACAGCGTCCATCGGGTGCGCGGCTCACCGTGCACGATCTTGGCGCCCGCTGCGAGCAAGCAGGGCGAAGCGCAGCTGACGGCGACCTTGTGCAACTTGGTCCCAGCCGATTCGACGGTGGTGGTCGCGAGCTTGGACAGCTCCTCGTCGGTGGGGTGCAGCTCGAGCGCCAAGGCGGAGAGCGTTGCTGCGCGGGCTTCTTGGCCGGCGTTCAAGCGCGAACGAATGGCCAGCCGCAACGCCTGCGGACTCGGGGCGGCGGCGTCCGCGGCCTCAAAGTGCGCAGCAGCTTCCTCGAACCGCTTGTCCTCGAAGGCGCGCGCGCCAGCCGCGAAGGAATCCGAGGCCGCCTTCAACTTGGCCGGATCTCCCGCGTAGCCAACCGAGGAAAAGCAGACGGTGGTGGCGAGCAGCAAGCAACCCAGCAAGCGATGAGTTTTCACAGGGCCTCGGGCGGCTTCTTGCCTTGTGACCTTGGCGCCGTCAACGCAAGTTCGACAGGAGCGCCTCGACAATCGCTTTGCCCGCCCGACCGCTTCGCTCCATGCTCGCCCCGTGCGTTCAAGTTGGAGCGGAGCATGGCTGGGATTCGGGGCGGTAACACTGGTCGCTTGTGGCGCGGTCCGGTCCGCCCCCTCGCTCGCCACGAACGGTGCCACGCCAACGAACGTGCCGGCGGACAGCCAGCCGCTCAACTTCCAGCAGGGCGACTTCGACCAGGCCCTGATCGCCGCTCGAAACAGCGGCAAGTTGTTGTTTGTCGACGCGTGGGCGCCCTGGTGTCACACCTGCCTCTCGATGCGTGAAACGGTGTGGAACCGTCGCGAACTCGGTCGGTTCGCGAGCCAGTTCGAGTTTCTCGAGCTCGACACCGACAAGCCGGAGGCGCTCTCGTTCGTTGAGCGCTACCCCTTGCGCGTTTGGCCGACCTTCCTGGTGTTCGACCCGGTCACGCGCGAGATCGTAGCCTCCTACGGCGGTTCGATGTCGCTCGCGGAAACGGCCAATTTTCTCGAGCGGGCCGTGCGCAGCAAGGCCACCCCGGAGCCCGGACACAGCGAACTCGCGCAGGCGCACCGAGAAGCGCAGTTAGGCAACCATACGAACGCAGAGGCGCTCTACCGGCGCGCCGCAGCCCTGCTCCCCGCCGGCGTCACCAAAGAAGCCGTCGCGGGCCTCTTGCAGATGCTGGTCGCACAAAAGCAGCATGATCGCTGCGTCGATGAAGGCGTGGCACTGAGCGACAGCGTTCGTGGCTCCAGCGCGAGCGTGGACGTGCTCTTGCAAATCCTCCGCTGCTCGAACGAAGCCGACACGGCGCACAAGGAGGCTGGCCAGCGCTTCGTGAGCGAGCGGCTACCACGCCTGATAGAGCAGCCCGAAGGAGGCGCCAGCGTCGATGACCGCTCCGACGCAATGGGCGCTTGGGCCGAATGGCTCGACCAACAAGGCCGAAAGGCCGAGGCCCGTGCGCTCCAGGAAAAGCGCCTGCAGCTCCTCGAGAGCACGGCGTTAGCCGCCGACACGCCTGCGCAGGCGCAAGTGCACGATTATCAACGGATGCTCACCTACCTCGCGATCGGCCGAGGCGAAGAAGCGGTGACCATGCTCGAAGCGCGCTGCAAAGAGTTCCCCGACAACTACGAACCGCCGGCTCGCTTAGCCTTCACCTTGATCGAACTAGGCCGCTATGAATCGGCGCTTACACCGCTCGCGCGAACGCTCGAGCTTTCCTACGGCCCTCGCAAGCTGCGCTACCTGGCCCTGCAATCGAAGGCGCTCGGCAAACTTGGTCGTCACGCCGAGGCTCTCGCAAGTTTGCAAGAGGAGCTGCAAGCCTTTCGCGCGTTGCCGCTCAAGTTACAAGACGACCGCAGACGCAAGGAACTCGAAGCGCGGCTCGAAGCGGCGCAACGAGTTCTTCAAAGCCAGCCCTCTCGTTAAGGTGTTGGAGGCTTCGGCGCCCGCGGTCGAGCGACGTCGCTGAAGGCCTCTTCGAGCTTCTTGGTGGCGCCCAGCGGGTCCCCCCGGCTGGCGAGATCCATTGCTTGGCGCGCTCCGGCCATCGCACGTTCGACGGCGCGAGCGTCGGCCTCGGCCTCATCCGCGCGCACCGCGGCAGCGTGGGCTTCTGCGCGGGCCACGCGAGCAGCCTCGTGACGCTCACGAGCGAGCGCGCGAAGGAGCGCTAGCTCGTTCTCGATGTGCTCCAGGATGTTCGGCAGCGACTTCTTGCTGCGTTGGGCGCGCTCGGGGTTGGTGCTGGGAGCATTCGCGGCAGCCGCGCCAGCAGCAGCCTCCGCTCGCGCAGCCGCCTCGGCGCGTGCCGCAACTTGCATCGCCTGCACGACCTGCAGATTCTCGGTCGCCGAATCAGCCGTTTCGACGTCTTCTATGCGCACCGTGGCCAGCGGTTCACGCGGGATGGGTCGCGGGAATGGGAGCCCGTGCGGAATCGCGAGAGGAAGCGGGGGCGGTCCACTCGCTGCGGCCGGCGCAACAGGAGGAGCGGGCGGCGTCGAGTCAGCGCCGTTCACCAGCGCAGTCTCCGGCTGCGCCGCTGAAGCGTTTCGACCCCGCGTAGCTTCGAAGTGCTCGCGCATTTGCTTCGCCATCTCTGGATCGAGCTTCAACGCCAACGTCGGGTCGTCCTCGCCCTCTTCCTCGACCATCGAGGGAACACCCACGCCGAAAGCCTGTCGCGTGATCACCTCGCCATCCGAGGTCGAAAGATCCATCCCTGGAGACGAGTCCCGACGGCGCGCCCGCTGCGAGCCGTCGGTGGCAGCGCGCGTGCGGCGTGGCGGCGGCGGCGCTTTGCGTCCATCGACGACCGTAGGTTCATTGCTTGACGAGGTCATACTCGCAAGCGGCCCGCGAGCCGGCCGAAGCTCCCCCGGGTATTGCCCAGCCGGCGACGGTACATGCCCGGGTACGGGCTCCGGCTCCCCAGCGATTGCCCGCTCGAACCAACGCATCTGACGCATCGAGTTGCGGCGCACGAAGCGCCCGAGCGCCTCGGGCGAGTCCTGAAGATAGCCGCGGTTGTAGAGCCACTCCTCGAGCGAGGCGGCGATCGCCCGCGCAGAAGGTGGGCGAGCCTCGGGCTGTTTCTCCAGACACGCGAGGATGAGCTGCGAAAGGGAGCGGTCCGCCTTCGGGCGCACCACCGCAGGATCCGCAGGCGTCTTTCGGAGCACCGCCTGCAGCACGTCCACGTCGTCTTTGCCGCGAAAGGGGGCTTTGCCGGTGAGCGCCTCATACAACAGCACGCCCAGTCCAAAGAAGTCGGAGCGGTGATCAACAGCGCGCTGCTCCAACTCCTCCGGAGCAACGTGACCAATGCCGCGCTTGGGCAGCTCGCTGGTGGTGACGGTCAGACGGTCCTTGGCTTTGGCCAAGCCGAAGTCCGCGATGCGCACCTCGCCTGCGAAGCCCAAGAGCACATTGCCCGCGGTCAGATCGCGATGCACGAGCTGCAAGTGTTCACCGCGCTCGGAACGCAACTCGTGCGCGGCTGAGAGCCCGCGCGCCACACACAAACCGATGTACACTACGAGCCGCTCGGGGAACTGCTCGCCGGTCTCGAACACGCTCTTCGACAAGCGGGCGAGCGAGACGCCCTGCACCAAATCAACCGCCAGGTATGGTCCCTCGCGATCATGCCCCCAGCCAACCACGCCGACGACGTTGGGGTGGCGCAACGCTGCGGTCATCCACACTTCGTCGAGGACGCGCTTGGCCAGCGTGTCATCATGCAGCAGCTCGGGCAGCAGACGTTTGACCGCGATCAGCTGACCCTGATCCCGCGGCCCCGTACTGCGACAGAGATCAACCCGCGCGGTCGAGCCGACGGCGATCTGGGAGAGCACATCGAAGTGAAGACCAAAGCCAGGGCTTTGTACGTGAGGGGGGTCCCGTCCGGGCATGAACTCCGCAGAGTAGATCAACGACACCAAGATTTCTCAGCGATGATACGGCGCCCGCACACAACGCGCTCCTGAGTGAGGCAGTGTCGGGCGCCAGCCGCCCCGGAGAAAGAACGCTTGACGGGGCACCCCTTTTCACGACCAAATCCAGGCTATCGACTCGGGCCAACGCCCACCTGCTCTCCCAGGGCGCACTCCGAAGGAACGGCAAACTAAAACATGGCTGTTGATCAGAGTCTCATCGAAAAGGTTGCTGCAGCACTCCGCATCGCCCGGGCGTCCATGCCGCCGTCGACAGTCGTTGTGGATGCCTCCCAGCGCGGTCGCGACAAGGACTCGATTCTGGCGCGGGCCGCCGAGCTCTATGCGGTGCGGCCTGAATCAGAGAAGACCCCACCTACGGGCTTCGATCCGGCCGCCGCCGCGCTGTTCGAGGCGCTGGTTGAAGGCTCCTTCCTGGTGGCGAACGCCGACGGAGACTTCGACGCCGATGAGCGGGCTGCGTTCGAGGAGGTCGTTCTCGCAGCAACCAATCAGCACGTCACGTCCGAACAGCTCGCCGCGTTGCTTTCGGATCTGGGTGAGTTACTGCAAGAAGACGGTCTCGAGAAGCGCGTCGCCGCGGTCACCAGCACCGTCACCCGCGCCGAGCAACAGGAGGAAGTGCTTCGAGTAGCTGCGTTCATCGCGCAAATCTCGGGCGGCGTGAGCGACGTGGAGCGGGCAACGATGGACAAACTGGCGACCGGCTTTGGCCTTGCGCCCGGCGCTGTCGAGCAAGCGCTTGGGGCAGCCCGGCAAGCGCTCGGCTGATCGGCACCGAGCGTCCTCGCACGCGTCAAACTCGACGCCGTGGACCTCAGTCAACTTGCCCACCGCGTTAGCGGTTGGCTGAACTGAAGATCCGAGGGGCCTTCGGCCGTTTTTATCGAAGAAGGCCCGAGTCATTCACTTCGTGCCTTCGGCACTCCGTAGACCTCCGTGGACTCCGTCCACTTCGTGGACTCTGTCCACTCCGGTTCTGTTTGCTGCATCCGCCTTCGGCGGAATCGCTGTGTGATATGGCCGAGA